>JADLAK010000075.1 GCA_020848275.1 Planctomycetota bacterium | reverse complement strand
CCACCACGCCATCGTCGGGCGCGTCGAAGCAGAACCAGTCGGCGTCGACGCTGGTCTGCAGCGCGCCGACTATGCGTTTGTCGAGAGCAAGCGCCGTGGCGTTGTCGCGTGTGTCGTTGGGCTCGTTGGCATCAAAAACGTCGGTATTCTGGATGAACGTCTTGACGCGGTAGGGCTCGACAAGGTCCTTTGCCGTGCACGCCACGGCCAAAATCCACTGGCCAGGTGTGAGCTCGCGGCCTTCAGTCGCTGACGGCTCCAGCGGCTTTCCCTGCGGGTCCAACCAGTGGATCGCGGCTTCCGGCGTGGCGCCCAGTGCACCGTAAGCTTCGACGCGCACATACGTGCGTTCATCGATGTCGACGACAAAATAATCCACGTCACTTTCGGGCAGCAGCGAGACCTCGAACGGCGCGCCGATTTTTTGTGCCACGCCGTAACGCCAGTCTTCGAACACCGGTTCGTTCGGGTCGACGTCAGAGGCCTTCAGCACCGTCAGCCGCACTTTGCCCTGCTCATTGATGCTCGACGTGACGCGGACGGTGTAATCACCCTTGGGAAGTTTGCGCCAGCCGGAGAACTCGTAGGTTTCTTCGCCCTCGACGAAGTCGCATTTGAACTTCGCCTCCTTGACGGCTTTGACGCGCACATAGGACTCCTGTTCCAGCTTGATCTTGCGCGTGAAAACTCTCCCGAGGTCGATCTCTTCCCTGTGCTTCCACTCCTTGTCCTGCGCTGCGAGAGGCGCGGCGAGAAGCGCGAACAGGATCATGAGAATATATCGCATGGCTATCTCCTCCGGCTCAGGTTGAGGGGCACCGCATCGCCCGCGCGGATTTCAAAGTCGCGAATCCAGAATTCCGTGGGATCAAGGTACTGCACTTTCACGTCGTAGGACCCCGGCGGCAGGTCGCGCCAGCCGCGCTCGCCGCTCCAGTGTCCCCAGAGGTGTGTGTTGGCGCCGCTGGGATAGAAATAAAGCCAGCAGCCGGAATCCGTCTGCGCGCCGGTGACTGTCCACTGCACGCGGCCAATGGGGCCATATTCGACGCGCAGGCATTGCCCCGCCGCAACTGTGACGTTGCGCAGCCAGGCCTCACCGGCGGGGCCGCCGCCGTCCTGGAGGCTGACTGAAATGTCGTATGTGCCCGGCAACATGTGCGCGCGGCCGCTGTCGTAAAGAAGGTATCTGACGCGTTCGGTCGTGCCCGCGCGGTAGAAGTTTGTGTTGCGGCCGGGCAATTCACCCGCCTGCGTGCGCAGGTTGAAGTCGAAAACCGCCGCTGCCGACGCGAAATCGGCCGAACATGTGGTGACCGCGCCCTCTGTGACGGTGGCGGTGCGTTCGACTTCGATGTCGTCGATCTTGAACTTCACCGTGTACTGGCCGGGGTCGAGATCAAAGCGCGAGGTCGCGTCGTCATCCCAGGTGATGTGCTTGGCCGCGCCCTGACGATAAATCGTCGCGCTGCAGGCGCGCGGCGTTGTGCCATCGACGGCGAAGCAACGCGTGAACAGGCGGCCCTTGCCCTCGCCGATGTCCCTGGAATCGGCTTCGAAAGCCTCAGGCTCCTGCGCCGCATACGCCGTGGCGCTTAACACCGCGGGCGGAATCGGCGCACCGTTTTCCTGCACGAAGAATTGCAGAGCGATGCTGGGCCGGCCGCCCTGGAAGTAGTGCACCTTGAGCTTGTGCGTGCCCGCCGTCAGCGTCGAGTCGCCGTAGCGCGGGCTGTGGCCGGTGTGGTCGTGGTCGACGACCAGCGCATCATCGACCCAGAGTTTGCTGCCGTCGTCGGAGACGAGGTGGAAGCGATAACGCAAATCACGCGGAGCCTCGATGCCGCCCTCGAACTCGATGGCGTAGTTTTCGACCAGGTTGAGGTTGCCGGGAATGCAGGGGAAACCCGCGGTCGCCTCGCGCAGCGGCCAGTTCAGCGCCTCGGTTTCGTAGGTATAAATCGGCTGCTTGTTGGCGAGATCGGGCATTGACGTGAGCGCATTGTCGAATTTGTAGACCTTGCCCTGCCACTTGCCCGTCATGCGGGTCTGCTGGCTGCCGCCGAGTTTGATCGAATGATGCACGTCGGGACGGTCTTCATGGCCCTCGATTTGTTTTCGCATGTTGAACATGCAGGTCGTGGTCGGGTCGCCGTCAAACAGGTGGTTGTTCATGTCCAGCGCGCTGACTTGAATCGGCAGGCGCGAGCCCGAGGGCCGCTGTGTCAGCGACACCGCCGTGCTCAGTTCGAGCGTACCGCTGGGAGTGGGTGCGCTGATCGTATCGGTCTGGATGCCGCCGACTCGCAAGATCGCGCTCTTCACGTAACTCGAGAACGTCATCTCAAACACCAGGTTGGCGGGGTAAATGTCGAGCAAGTTGTCGGTGACCACGCGCAGGTGGTTGGGCGCGCGGATGACCTGCCGTGCGGCGTTCAATTCGGCGATGTGCCTGCCGAGCTCCGCCATCTCCAACCCAAGCTGCAGGCGGCGCAGCGATTTCTTGTAATAGATTTCGTGTTCGACCTGCGCCTCGCCCATGAGTTCGCCCATCTCGCGCTCGGCCTCCTGCTGCTTGTGAGCGCAAAAAGCCGCGATCGCCGCCTTGGCCACCGCAATGCTGATGCCCTTGGCCTCAAACAGTTTCTTGTCGCTGAGGTTTGTCCCGGCCGGATAGGCGATCTTGCTTGCCAGCCATGAGCGCACCGAGGTCGTCGCGGCGCCGGTGGCGACGCGCGCAACAGCCTCGCTTGCGCGACGCCGCGCGAGCGTTATCAACGCCCCCGTGCCCAGTTCCACGCCATCGCTGATGAGGCTCATCGCGCCTTCCTGTCCCGCGGAAGCCGAACCGGTGATGACGGTGCGCTCAAACAGCTTCGCCAGCGCCCAACCCGAAGGTTTGCCGATGCCGGCCGCCACCAGTTTATCGGCGTCGTCTGTGAAGCCCGCGACCTCGCGCTTCCACTGCGCCTTCATGGTCTCAAGCGCCTGCGTCCGGGCGTTGTCGATAAACTCACGCCGGGCGGCTTCCGTTACTACGCCCTGCATCAATTTCACGTCGGCGTCAAATTGCCGACCGGCTGTCTCGGCAACCCCTCGCAGCCAACGTTGGTGCATTTCAGGACTGAGGCGGTGGCTGCGCTGCACAACTTCGCCAAGCTCGGACCAGGCCTCGGTCATGGCGCGATTGACAAATCGGCGGCGCGCCTCGCCCGCTGAACGTGCGTATTGTTCCAGCATTTCGCGGGCCGCGCGTTCCACAAGGTTTTCGCCGACTTCCGCCATCGCGTCACCGGCAGCCTCCCCCGCGGCCCGGCGCGCCGCCGCGCGCTCAAGCGCGGCCACCCCCGCGGCGGCGGCGGCTTCAGCGGCGTGGCGTGCGGCGGTTGCAGCGCCGCCGGAAGAGAAGACCTCCACGACGACAGCAAGGATTTCAATGGCGAGGGGGGCCGCAACCTTGGCCATAGCCCAACTACCGATGCTGTCGGCGAGTTCGACGATACGGCGCGTGCGCTCGACCATGCGGGGTTCGTAGTCGCGATACCACACGCGATCGGCGTCGAATTCGGCGACGCAGGCGTTGTACTCGGACTGGAACGCGACGAGTTCCTCGACGATCTTGGCGTCCACCTGGTCGGCCATGCGTTCGTCGGACAAGCCCAGGTTCTCGAGCGCGGCATCGCCGACTTTGCGCACCCACTGCGCTTCGTAGACCACGCGGTCACCGGACTTGATGCGCAGTCGTTGCAGATAGGGCGGCATGCCGTCGCGGACGTGCGCCACATATTCGTTTTGCGCCGCGATCAAGGCCTGCGTGGCCGCGAGGAATTCCGTCTCGGCGTTGGCGCGGCTGACTTCGGCGGCCATGTAGGCGGCTTCCAGATCCTCGGCACGGATGCCGCGGCGCAGGGCGGTCTCGAAGCGGCCCTGGCGCTCGCGGTAAGTTCCCATTTCCCGGGTGATCTCGGCCTCAACGGCGCGTTCGCGCTCGCGCATGGCCGCGATCTCGGCGTTCATTTCGCGCAAGCGGCGATCAATGCGGGTGAAAGTGCCGTCGGCGAAGTGCTCACGGTAGCGCGCCAGCGCCTCCCACTGGGCGCGTGTTTGCTCCAGAGACTGGCCGTCCATCGTGAGCAGGCCGCACTGGGTGGAAATCCGGAATTTCTCTACATAGAGGCCTTCGACGCGGGAGCGCAGGACATCGAGACCTTCATCGCCCGACAACAGCGAGAACACCTCGCGGTCGGCGCGGTTTACGGCCTCTACCAGGGCATTGCCGGCTCGTTCAAGTTCGCGCTGCGCGCCCTCAAGCGCCGTCTTTGCGTTTGCAAGGCGTTGGCGCGCCTGCTCAAGCGCGTCGTAAGCAAGGTCCAGCGCAGAACGGCCGGCGGGGCGCGGAGCGGTGTCGTCGCCGCGCACGGGTGCATCGCCGGGGCGGCTGAGGGCCACAACGGCAAGTACCGCGATCAGCAGCGTGGACGTGAACGGAAGAAACGAGCGGATGAGCGGCGCGCGCATGAGAACCTCCCCGTGTGAGGGTCACAGGATGCCTTGGCGCGCGGGCCTGTGAAACAAAACTCGTGGATTGCCAAGACTTGAACACGCACAGCTTGCACCGCGACAATCCGGCAGCGTTGCTGTAGCGTGACCCCATGGCCGAAGCCGCGCACAAGCCGCCGCGCTGGATGACTTACGCGCTATATGCGGCGGGGGTTTACAACATCGCCTGGGGCGCGTGGGTCGTGCTGTTTCCCGCCTCGCACTGGCAGATCCTGGGCATGGCGCCGCCGCGCTACATGGCGCTGTGGCAGTGCATCGGGATGATCGTGGGCGTCTACGGGCTCGGCTACGCAATCGCGGCGCGCGACCCCGTCCGCCACTGGCCGGTCATCTTTGTCGGGCTCCTGGGAAAAGTTCTGGGGCCGATTGGCCTGGCTTGGGCGGTCTTGACGGGTCAACTGCCGGTGCGCTGGGGCGTCATTAACGTTTTCAACGACGCGATCTGGTGGATTCCCTTTACGCTGGCGCTGCGCTTTGCCTGGGTCGAGCACCGCAAGGCTCGCATCGCCGCCGCTTCGTCCGACCCCGGCGTGCCGCTGCCGCCGGCCGCCTCGACACTGAAGGACCAAAACGGAAACACGTTGTCGGCGCTGTCGATGGCTGCGCCGACGCTGGTGATGTTCCTGCGGCATCCCGGCTGAATGTTCTGCCGCGAAGCATTGCGCGACCTGGCCGGGCGCCGGGCAACAATCGAAGCCGCCGGCACGAAGATCGCGATCGTCAGCCTGGCCCAGCCCGCGCGCAGCAAAGAGCTGGTCGAGAGTTTCGGGCTGGGCGACGTGCCGCGCTTTGACGACCCCAGGCTCGAGCTTTACCGCGGCTTTGAGCTCAACCGCGCCAATTTGATGCAACTGGCGGGCCCGGTCTCGGTGCTGAGCGCCGTTCGCGCCACGCTCAAGGCGGGTTTTGGCGCGCCAAGCGGCGACACGCGCCAGTTGGGCGGTACGTTCCTCATTAATCAGGGCAAGGTGGTGCGCGCTTATCGGTCGAAGCTGCTCGGCGACCAGCCCGACCTCGAAAAGTTAACGGTTACCGCGGCGGGAACTCCTGCTGCAACTTCTTGAATTCCGCGTTGTCCTTCAGGTCCGCGAAGTGTTCCAGCCCATAGGCCCACTTGCGATCCACAAGATCCGGCAGCGCCTGGCGCAACATCGCCAGCGCCGCATCCGTCTTGCCCTGCTTGTGGAGCGCAGCCGCTGCGATCACTTTGCCGCCGATAATCGGCAAACTCTCCGCCGCTGCGGCCTTGAGGCCCGCCTCTTCGGCTTCCGCATACCGCTTGAGCTCCAGCAGCGCGCTTGCGCGGCCGTAGAGCGGCGTGCCGGTGTCAGGCGCAAACTTCGCCGCATTGCCAAACGCCGTCAGCGCCTCCTCGAATTCCTTGAGCGCGTACCTCGCCACTCCAAGCTGGTACCAGCCGCCCGGCGCGTTGGGATCAAGCACCGTCGCGCGCCTGGCGTGTTTGGCTGCTGTCGCCGCATCGCCTGAATCGTTGTAAATCTCCGCGGCGACGATGTGGGATTCCGCCGAGGTCTCGTAGAGCTCGAGCGATTTCGTGATCGCGGCGCACGCGGCGGCAACATTGCCGAGTTCCTTGCGACAAATCGCCAGCAGCTTCCAGGCCTCATCCGCCGCGGGCTCAAGGCGCACGCACTCCTGCAAGTGTTGGGCGGCGTCGGCGTAGCGGTTGAGGTTGATGCACGCGGTCGCGAGCTTGATCCAGATCTGTGGTTCGTAGGGCCGCAACCGCGCGGCGATCTCGAGGTTTTCGGCGGCCAGCGCGTATTCGCCCAGCGACAGCCGCGCCGCCCCAAGGAAATACAGGCAGCGCACGTTGGAGGGGTCGCGCCGCAGACCCTCGCGCGCGGCGACGACGGCATCGGCATAACGCTGCTCGAAGAAATACATCTCGGACAGGGATTCCTGCGGCGCGGCCGAGAGGGAATCAACCACCGACGCGCGCTGGTAGGACGCAATAGCGTCGTCGGGGCGGCCGAGACGATCGTAACACTCGGCCTGCAGCATCCATCCGCGAACAAAATCAGGCCGCGTGGCGGTGAGGTTTTCAGCGACATCCCGCGCCGCCGCCGCATCGGCCAGGCGCAAAAGCGCCGCGCCGACCTCGGCGCGTTCGTTCGGCTCGGTCCAGGGCAGGCCCCGGGCGCGCTCAAGCGCATTGGCGGCGTCGCTGCGGCGGCCTTCGGCCACCAGGGCATCGCCAAGGCGCACCCACGCCAGCACGTTTTGCGGGCGAACTTCGGTCGCGCGCTGGGCGTATTTCAGCGCGTCGGCGCGCAGGCCAAGGTCCGTGGCGCATTGCGACATGGTCGTGAAGGTGTCCGAGCCGCTGTCGCCAAGCTCGACGGCCTCGCGGTAACTCTCAAGCGCCTCGCGCCACTGCTTCAGTTCAAGGTGGCACTGCGCCATCTCAAGCCAGGGCTCCGGGTCTTCCGGCGAAAGATCGGCGCTCACGCGGCCGCACCGCAGGGCTTCTTCGATGCGTCCTGACAGGCGCAACACCACGGCAAGCCCGGCGCGCGCCTCGGCGTTTCCCCCGTTAAGCGCAATGGCCGAACGATAGTGGCCTGCCGCGGTCTCGAACGTCCGGCGGCGCTGGTGGATGAAACCAAGGGCCACAAAGCCGCAATCGAGCCTGGGATAATCGTCCACGACGCGTGTCGCCAGCGTAAGCGCTACTTCGGTTTTGCCCGCGCGCGCAAGCAGGCGGGCTTTCAGCGCCGTGAGCACGGGGTCTCCCGGCTGGATGCCCAGGCCCGCGTCGGCGGAAACCAGCGCTTCGTCAACACGTTTGAGCACTTCGTGAAACCTGGCCTGCAGGCAATGGGCACGGAAAAATGCCGGTTCCGACTTCAGCGCCTGGCGCAGCCAGTTCGAGGCGTCACTGTAATTCTTGACCTGCATCGCGGCCTCGGCAAGCCCGCATAGCAGCGAAGGCCGGCCCGGGTCGCGATCAAGCGCCTCGAGGAAAACTTCGGTGGCCTCGTGGGGCTCGCGTAACGCAAGCAGCACGCCGCCGTATTCGATGGACGCCGAGACGTCTTCGACGGATTGCTGGTCCACCAGCGGCTCGATCACCTCGCGCGCGGCGTCAAAGCGGTACTGCGCGCGCAGACACGCCGCGAGGCCGGCGCCGGCGCTGACATCGGCGGGAAGAAGTTCACACGCGCGCCGGAAATCCTGCTCCGCCTCCTCAACCTTCCACAGGGCGAGCAGCGCGCTGCCGCGGCCCTTGTAGATGCTTCCTTCGCGGTTGGTGCGCTGCTGCGCCTCGCTGAACAGCCGCGCGGCCTCGGCGACGTCGTAATCGGCGTTGAGCACGCGGTCGCCGCGCTTGAAACGGTTCAGCCGCACCTGGCCTTCCAGCGCGACGGGCTCCCACAATGAGTCGTCCACTTTGTGCGCCGCCTGGGCGAGCTCCCTGGCGCCTTTGTAGTTTTCGGCGATCAACTCAAGGTAGCCCCGGCCAACGAGCGCCAACGGGTCGTTGGGTGCGACCTTCGACGCCGCCTCGTAAAACTTGCGCGCGGCGTCATTGTCGCCGCGGTTGACGCGCTGGAAATCACCGGCGTAAACCAGCGCGCGCGCGTCGCCCTTGCCGCCATGTTCGCGCGACATGCGGTCGACCTGCAAAAAACGGTCCAGCGCACGCTCGTCGTCGAAAAATGCCAACAGCCGCGCCAACGCGAATACGGGCTCGATGTACGTCGGGTCGGCGTCGATCGCCTCGCCCAGCGTGCTCTCGGCGGCGGTGCGCTCCTTGGCCTGCAACTGGTCGTTGCTGATTTCGCGCGCGCGTTCAGCGTGCAGCGCGCCCTGGCGGAAAAGCTGCTCGGCGCGCGTGCGCCGTTCAAGCGCCTCGCTGCGCTCTTTTTCGGCGCGCAGCAACGCGGCCTGCTTGTCCTTCAGGTCGCTCTCGGCCTCGGCGCGCAGGTTGGCCTGTTGTTCCCGGTCGGCGCTGGTTGCGGCCAACTGTTGCTGCTGCCTCGCTTCTTTGCGCTGCGCGTCGGCCACGATGGCGAGAATCGCCGCCGTGCCGACAAACAGCGCGATCAAACCCACCGAGGTCGTCATCGCCAGCGTCGGGTGGCGGCGCACCCATTTCGCCACGCGGATGCGCAACGGGTCGCGGCGCACGCTGACCGGCCGGCCCGCCAGGTAATTTTCGATGTCCGCGGCCATGGCCTTGGCCGAGGCATAGCGGCGCTCGATGCGCTCGTTCATGGCGTGCAGCGCAATGGCCGCAAGTTCAGGCGGGAAGCGGCGCCCGGGAAAGCGCACCCCGGCGGCGCGGTAAAGTTCGTGGTCCTGCGTAATGCGAATGGCGGGCGGCGGGATTTCGCAACGCTGCGCCAGCTCGATCAACTCGCTGCCCTTGCCCGCATAGGGCGGCCGCAGCACCAGCATGTCGTACAGCAGCGCCCCGAGCGCGAAGATATCCGTGCGCTGTTCGAGGCGCGAAATCTCGCCGCGCGCCTGCTCCGGCGCCATGTAGGCGGGCGTGCCGGCGATCATGCCCTCCATGCTGTGGGTGCTGGGCTCGTAATCGGGCGCCGCGCGGCGCGATGCGTCGTCGGTTTCAACCGTGGCCGTGTCGTATTCGGCTTTGTCAAGGATGCGCGCCAGGCCCCAGTCCATCACCACGACCTCTCCGAAGTCGCCGACCATGATGTTGTCGGGTTTAAGGTCGCGGTGCAGCACGCCGTGGGCGTGGGCAAAGGAAAGCGCGTCGCAAACCTTCAGCAGGATCTGCAGCAGGCGGTCGAGCGGGTATTCGCGCAGCATGGCTTGGTCGCACTGGCGCAAGCCCTTGAGGATGTCTGAAAGCGCGCGGCCCTTGACCAGCTTCATCGTGAAGTACGGCCGGCCGACAGTGTCAGCGCCAAGCTCGTGCACGGGAACGATATTCGGGTGCTCGAGCTGGCCGGTGATCTGCGCTTCCTCGATGAAGCGGCGCAGGGCGTTGATGCCCTCGGGCGTGCCGGGTTTTAAGCGCTCGCGCCTGATGACCTTCATGGCCACGTGGCGGCGCAGGTCGTTGTCGCGCGTGCGCAGCACAATGCCCATGCCGCCCGCGCCCAGTTCGGATTCCGTCGCGTAGCGCGACTTCGACGCCCCCGCCGAAAGCTGCGCGATCTTGTCGCTGACCTTGGCGCTGTCGCGGCCGGCCTTGTCGGCGCTGCCGGGCGCCGTGCGGGCGTCGCTGCCGATTTCCTGGATGGTTTGCGGCGGCAGCGGCGTGGCGCTCTCGCTGATGGTGGCGGGCACCTCGCCGGCCAGACGAGCCACGCGCTGCAAGACGCTTTCGTTGCTGGGCGAACCGTCGAGATTGAGCAGCGTCTCGCCGTGGTCAGGCCTGGCCGACGAAGAGCTGCCCTGCCCGATGTTGAGCAGAGTTTCTTCTTTCACGTCGTCAGGAGTCGCCATGTCGGTGGGGTCTGGCTCAATTTCGGCGCTGTTTGCCGAAATTGTGCTGACCCTTTCGGCGCACAGATGCCGGACACGCTGCCGCGTGTCCCTACAGAAAACTGGCGGAGAGGTCCAAACCATGCAGTGCATGGGTTGGAAAGCGAGCGCCATATGCGCGAGCGGTCCGTCCGCTACTACATTTACGAACAACCACAAGAATACTGGCGGAGAGGGTGGGATTCGAACCCACGGTAACCTTTCGGCTACACTTCCTTAGCAAGGAAGCGCGATCGGCCACTCTGCCACCTCTCCGCGATAATCAAGGTTGACCGGCCGAACTGCGAGCGGTGTAAGGTAGTCGAAGCCCAAACTCTGTCAATGACACGCTGCGGTTGCCGGGCAACCGAAACTGCGGCTTTCCTGGTCCGACGAAGCCTTGGCGAAGTTGGAAGGCGCAGCTACACGCACTATTTAAAACCCCACAGCGCCGCGAGGTGCGTGGTCAGCGCCAGGCTTCCGTTGCCCGCCATGTGCAACAGCACTGGCGCGACCAGCGTGCGCCGCTTTTCAAATGCCCATGCAAACACCAGGCCGCCAAAAAGCTGGTTGAGCGGCAGGTTGCTACCCGTGAAGTGCGCCGCTCCAAATATGAAGGCCAGAAAAATGATCGCGCGCCATTTGCCGAACTCGCGTCTCAGCGGCGTGTACATCAGGCCGCGGTACCAGAATTCCTCTAATAAAGGAAAGAAGACAACCACGCCCACGATGTAAGGAATGCTGCTGTCGCGAAACCCCGTGCCGCGTACAAACTGTCGAAATGCCCCATCTCCCTCAGGCAGCAACCAGTGACAGACGAGATATATCACTCCGATAACGGCGGCATATATTACACCCAAAGCGATTGCCGCGACGGCCGCAAAACCAAGATCACCCAACAGGCGTTCGCCGGTCAATCCCAGCGCACGCAAGTTCGCTTTACGAACGAACTTCCAATAAATAAGGAAGAGAATCGCCAGCCCGCCCATGACGGCAAGTTGCGGCGTGAACTCCGGCAAGCCTGCGGGCACCTTCGAATTAGTCAGGCGCATCAGCTCAAGTACAGCCGCAGGGATGGCGTAAACTGCGGCGAGCCAAAGGCATGCTTCGATCAAGCCGATGGGGAATTCGGCCTGACGCTGCTTCCAGGCTTCGTCACTTGAGATGGAAATCGCAGATGATTCCATGACGCCTATCTTACGATCCTTCAATGACTTGCACAGATTTCCCCGTAACATCAATGGGGGTTCGGGCTTGCAAACACAGGGGCATCGGATACACTAACTAGCGTTCAGTATTCGCTTTAGGACGTTTCGAGAAACTGCCATGGCTCCCGCCCGCACGATTACCAAAAAGGAGCTCGTTTTGCGAATCGCTGAGCGCACTCAGCAAAAGCAAACGATCACTCGTGACATCATACAGCTCTTTATCGACGAAGTGATTCACGAGCTTGCATCGGGCAACCGTTTGGAGTTGCGCGACTTCGGCGTCTTTGAAGTTAAGACGCGCCGCGCCCGCAAGGCCCGCAATCCGAAGACCGGCCAGGAAGTTCGCGTGCCCGAAAAGCGCGTGGTGTCGATCAAACCCGGCAAGAAGATGAAAGATCTGATCAATAAACTTGCCGAGCAACGCGCGGCCCAGGCCGCCGCAGCGGCAAATCAAGGCCCGGCGCAGCCAATCAACCCGTCGACCGACTCGTAGTTTCACATGGATTCCCTCACCGACGCGGATTTCATGCGCCTCGCTTTAAACGAGGCAATGAAGGCATTTGAGCTGGAAGAAGTTCCCATCGGCGCGGTGATCGTGCGCGACGGGCGTGTCGTCGGCCGCGGCTACAACCTGCGCGAGAAGTTAAAGGACCCGACGGCGCACGCGGAAATGATCGCGATTACCGCCGCGTCGGAGGCCGTCGGCGACTGGCGGCTCGAGGATTGCACGCTCTACGTAACCCTAGAGCCGTGCCCGATGTGCGCAGGCGCGATAGTGAACAGCCGCGTTGCGCGTGTGGTGTACGGGGCGGCCGATCCCAAGGCCGGGGCTTGTGGAAGCCTGTTTAATCTGGTACAGGATTCGCGCTTAAATCATCGTGTGGAGCTTGTCTCCGGGGTGATGGCAGAAGATTGCGGCGCGTTGCTGAAGGAGTTCTTCCGGGCGCGGCGCAGATACGCTGGAGAATAAGATGAATACGCAGAAGATGTACACGCGCGTCCGTATCAACAAGGGAAAAAAGGGCGGCAAGGTCACCAACCGCTGGAAGCGCAACAAGAAGCTTCGCGGCCGCTCGAGCCCCCGCTAATTGCATCGACGAGCCCCGAGCGCCAGCGAGGGGTCTGATCCACGGATAAACATTCAGACCGCTCGCTTGCGCTCGCGGCTCGTAGCAACAACACTCGGAGGAGTGGCAGAGTGGCTGATTGCGTCGGTTTCGAAAACCGATTGTGCCTAACGGTACACGGGGGTTCGACTCCCTCCTCCTCCGCCATCAACTGAGCCCGGTGCGTTAGCGCCGGGGTTTCCAAACCCCCGCGCTCACGCGCGGGGCTCTGTTTCAACGGCGCCCATGCCTGAATCCGAAAAACCCCGGCGGCGAAAAAGATATGCGGGCACGCATCCGCGGGGCTTCCACGAAAAGTACAAAGAGCTCGATCCCGCGCGCTTTCCCGCCGAGCAAACCAAAGTACGCGCGCAGGGCCGTACGCCGGCGGGCACCCACGTTTCAATCATGCTTTCGCAGGTGATGGAAGCGCTCTCGCCGCAACCGGGGCAGATCGCGCTTGATTGCACACTGGGTTACGGCGGCCATGCCAGCATGATCGCGGCGCAGCTTTCGCCCGGCGGCCGGCTGATCGGCATCGACCTCGACAAGCCCGAGTTGCAGCGCACGACCTCGCGCCTGAAAAATCTCGGCTTGCCCGTGACCACCCGCCACACGAATTTCGCCGGCATCGGTAACGTGCTGGCCGCCGAGCAACTCACCGGCGTCGACATGTTGATGGCCGACCTCGGCGTGTCGTCGATGCAGCTCGACCGGCCCGAGCGCGGCTTTGCCTTCAAACACGACGCGCCGCTCGACATGCGCCTTGACCCGACGCGCGGCAAAACCGCCGCCGATTATCTGCGCGGCGTGAGCGAAAAAGACCTCGCGCAAGCGCTGCGCGATTTCGGCGACGAACCCCACGCCGACAAAATCGCCGCGGCGATCAAACTCGCGCCGCCCACGCGCACGCACGAACTTGCGTATCTCGTGCTCAAGGCCAAGGGGCTGGACATGCCCAATCATCGCCGCAAGTCGGCGTTTGACGCGCACCCGGCGGCGCGCGTGTTCCAGGCGCTGCGCATTGCCGTGAATCACGAGCTGGAGACTCTCGATCAACTGTTGCGCCTGTTGCCGCACGTGCTGAACGCGGGCGGTCGCGCGGCGATCATCACGTTTCACAGCGGCGAGGATTCGCGCGTCGAGGCGGCGTTTGCGAAGTACAAAGCCGAAGGATTGTTCAGCGAAATCGGCGGGCCCATCGCGCCGTCGCCCGGCGAAATCCACGACAACCCGCGCGCGCGTTCAGCAAAACTCAGATGGGCGCTCCGTGCATTGTAGGGGCGAGGCACGCGTCGCCCCTACGACGCTGGCTCCACCGGGAATTCGCCCGGCGCCACACGCATGGCCGCCGCGCGTTTGCGCACGCCGCGGTCGACCACCCATATCATCACCGTGGCCAGCACGGCAAAACCAATGGCGACAGCGGCCGTGGTCGACATGCCCACCAGGTCGTCCTTACGCGGGCCGTCGGCGACCTGCGTGGTCAGCTTCGCTGCAACAAACTGTCCCACACCCGCGAAAAAATGCTGGACCGACGACAGCGCGGACATGAACCCGGCGCGCTCCTCAAGCCGCGGGACCTTGCTGTTAAGCGTCTGCATCGCGACGCCCCGCAACGACCCCGACGCCATGAACACGATGAAGAGCGCCGGCGCGGTCATCCACGGCTGGTGCGACACGAAGCCCGCAAACAGGGCGGCAACCAACAGCCCGTTGCCGAGCGCGCCCACCAGCGTCGAGCCAAGCCGATCCGTGAGACGCCCGAACACAAGCAGAAAAGTCAGGTTGACGATGCCCCCGAACAAATAGAGCGCGCCCAGCGGCGTCAGGTGTGCGCCGACACTCGCCAGCGCGCCATCAAGCCAGCCCTCACCCTTGTAACCAAGGTTGTTGAGCATGTAGACCGGCAGGTTAGGGATGATCAAGAACATGCTCATCACCATGCACACCATGCCTGCGTAAGCCAGCAGCGGCAGTCTGTGCGTGAACACCTCCCAGAAGCGCAGCTTCTTGACGAACATCGTGTGCGTGAAATGGATGCGCATCGGCGGCAGGAAGAACAAGCCCGCCGCCGCAACCACCGCGCCCAGCGCCGCGACGCAGAAAAACGGGGTATTCCAGGCAAAGCGGCTCGCCAGCTCCAGGCCGATGGGGATGCCCAGCACGCTGGCGATCGAGAACGCGCCCATCACCACGCCCATGGCGCGTCCGCGGCGTTGCGGCGGTATCACGTCGGCGATAATGGCCATGCTCAGGGAAGCCGCGGGGCCGCCGAAGCAACCCGCGAGGATGCGCGCGGCCATCAGCGATTCGAAGTTCCAGGCAAAGCCGCAGGCCAGCGTCGCCGACATCAGGCCAAGCATCGCGACGGCAAGCGCGCGGCGCCGGTCGAAGCGGTCGAGAAACGTCGAAGCAATCAACCCGGAGATAGCCGCGGCAAAGGTGTAGCTGCCGGCGATATAGCCAACGTCCGAGACGGGGATCTTGAGCGCCCGCGAGAAATCGGGCCCCAGCGGGATGACCATGATGAAGTCGAGGACATTGATGAAGTGAACCGCCGCGATCAGCAGCACCACCATGCGCTCGGAAATCCTGGGTTTTACGGTTGTGCCGCCGCTGCCCGCCATGGCGGCACTATAGAGCATTGCGCCCCTCGCACAGAGGGCTCGGTTTCAGACTTAGGCCACGGTCAGGCGACCATCTTCATGCATTCCATGGCGCAGCGGCGGCAGGCGCCCGCGCACTCGCGGCAGTGGGCCTCGGCGTGGTGCTCGCACTCGATGGCGCAGGCCTCGCAAGCCTTGGCGACCAGCCGGCAAGTCTCGAGCGTGAAGCGGCTGTGGCGCACCATCAACGTGGAAGCCAGGCGGCAGAGGTCGGCGCAGTCGCGGTCCAGGCGAATGCAGGTGGCGAACATGTGCACGTCGCGCTCATCGAGACAGGCGTTGGCGCAGCGTTCGCACTCGTCGGCGCATTCGTCGCAGGCGGCCTTGCAGGCGCTGTAACGATCCAGGGTAAGAGTCATGGCGATACTCCCATGCCCCAAGCCCGGGTTGATGCCTCTATTTTGCGCCGATCAGCCGGTAATGAAAAGCCTAAAGGCGCGCCCGTTTTCTTCGCAGCCGCAGTACTGCGACAACCCCGATAAACAACAGCCAGAACGGTGCTGCGGCAGTTGTGGCGGCGCAACGGCCGATCTCATCGGTGTCAAGTTGTGGCTGAACAAAGATGGATAGCGAGTCCGTGGTTGTTTGCGGGCCGCTCGCGCCGGTGTTGCCAAGATCGTCCGCGTGGAATTCGATCTCCGCCACGCCGCTGAAACCGGCATTGGGCGAAAAGACCAATCCATTGAGCGCGGTGTTGATGGCCGCAATCGGGCCCTGCACGGTGATCGCCGCGCTGCTGTTTGCGCCCGCGGTGATGGTCAGCCCCGCGGTCGTTGAGAGGGCAACCGTGCCGCCGGAACAGGTAATCGCCAGTTCAATATCGCTTGTGCCCGCATCGGCATCCGATACGACGACTGCCAGCGCACCGCCCAGCGTCAATCCGTGATCGAAGGCGACGCTCTGCGACGGCGGCAGGTCGAGCACCGGCGCTTGATTCGGCGTGTCTTCCTGCACGTCGATAAACAGGCTGGAAGCGTGGGTCTTGGCGCCGCCGGTGCCGGTGTTGCCGAGGTCGTCCGCGACAAAAGCGATGCTGGCCAACCCGCTGTAGCCTGCGTCGGGCGTAAACGTCAGGCCGTCGAGCGCGGCATTGATTTGCGCAAGCGTGCCTTCGACGGTAACGGTAGCGGTGCCGTCATTGCCCGCTGTGATCGTGAGTCCGGTCGTGGTCGCGAGTGTGACCGTGCCGTTGGTTGCGGTGATGGCGAGTTCGATGTCGGCACCGCTGGCGTCGGCGTCAGCCACGCTGGGTTCAAGGCCGCCGTCGAGCACGAGGTCCATCTCGAAGGGCGTGCTTTGCGGCGGAGGGACCGAAACAAACGGCGCTTCGTTGTCGCCGCCATCGACGAGAATGACGAGCTGGCCGCTGTCGGTTTTAGCGCCGCCCGCGCCGGTGTTGCCAAGATCATCGAGCGTGAACTGAATCGTCGCAAGGCCGCTGAAGACGGCGGCGGGGGTGAAGGTCATACCATCGAGCGCGGTGTTGATTTCGGCGATGGTGCCCTCGACAGTGATTGCCGCCGTGCCGTCGGCCCCGGCGGTGACGGTGAGGCCGGTGAGGGTGGCAAGGGTGACAGTGCCATCGCTGGCGCTCAGGGCGAGTTCGATATCGCTCGCACCCGCGTCGCTGTCGCTCACGCTCGGCGCGTTGCCGCCACTGAGCACGATGGCTGTTTCGAAGGTCGTTGTCGCCGTGGGCGGCAGGGTAAGCTGCGGCGTATCATTGCCCGCGTTTACGTTGATGACGACTGCGGCTCCAAGCAGGGGCGTGGTGCCGTCGATGGACGGATAATAGGTGAACTGGTCCACGCCGCTGAAGTCGGCGGGCGGCTGATAGCTGACCGCGCCGTTGGTAAACACGGTGACTGCGCCGCCCTGCAAGCTTGTGACCTGATAAAGCCCGACTGAAATCGGATACGGCGCGTAGGGATAGTTGAAGTCGTTGGCCAGCACTCCCGCCGCACCGGGCACGTACAGTGCGGTATCCTCGTCGGTGATGTAGTTGTCGGTGGCGGCTTGGGGCAGCAAGTAGATGGCCGGACCAGCGACGACAATGTCGTCGTAAAGAGCAACCTGGTGCCTGGAGCCCAACCCTTGCAGTTGTTCAATCCACGTACCATATCGAACAAAAACGCAGGCTTTGCCGACGGTGGAGGTTGGAGTGCTGAAGTTCGGAGCGCTCACAACGGCAATGGTTCCAGCCATTGCCACGGCATCGCCGAAATTATCGCCGGCTACTGCCCCAAAGTGAGTCAGCTTTTGTTCTTGTGTCCAAACTCCGGCTACCCGTGCAAAGGCATAGGCCGCATTCTTTCCGCGAGCACCAACGATTGCGAAGTCCCCACTCACCGCAACGCCGCATCCAAATTTATCCGAATTACTGCCGTCGCTTGGCAGAAGCTTTTGTTGCTGTGTCCAAATAACTCCCGAACGGGTAAAGGCATAAGCAGCTCCGGGCGTCGCACCAAAGGTAAATGGAGTCCCGGCAATTACTGTGTCCGCGTTTACCGCTACCGATAAACCCAGACCGTGTCCCGTGACAGGGTCGGATTGGAACAACTGTTGTTGTTCCGCCCATGTCGCGCCAATTTTGATGTAAACAAACACACGGCCGGCTTCGCTGGCACCGCCATTATCGTACTTGGGCGAACCAATAACCAACGTATCGGCGGTTGCGGCCATCGACGTTCCAAACTCTTCGTTCTGCCCTCCGGGCGGTAGAAGTACCTGTGTTTGTGTCCACGTTGTTCCCGTCCGCGTGTACACAAATGCACTTCCAACCGAGGAATTTTTGTTTTTGGCCCCGATGATTAACGAGTCGCCAGCAATGGCGACGCTGCACCCGAAGCTGCCCGGATCTGCGGTAACATCACTTATGCGCGCTTGTTCCTGCCACCCGGCGGTGGTGCGAACAAAAACTGTCGCCCTTGCCGAACCGGAGTCCCCAATTACGGCCGTATCGCCATCAATTGCAACTGGCGCTGCGCTTATTGCCCCGACGTTCAATGAATCGATCGGGTCCGTCAGCGTTGGATCGGCGGTAAGGGAAGCGGCGGCGACGGCGACAAGAGCGAACATCGCCAGGAAATGGCGCATGGTGGTTCTCCCGCAATTCGAACGAATCGGCAAAACGTGCCCGGATGCCCCGCCGCAAAAAAGCATAGGGATTCAGCCGGGGCTTGGAAGGGGCGTCGGGGACTGTCCCAGCGAGCCGGAGCGAAGCGAGGGCGAGCGTGCGGACAGTCCCCTGCTCAATCGTATTTGCGCGGGACGGGGGCCATGATGCCCATCTTGACTTCGCCGTAGGTGATATCGGGCGAGCCGTCAGGGTTGCACTTGGCCAGCGTGGGCTTGTTCCACTTGGCGTTGGTCTCGTCGAACCACTTGAAGTAATCAAGGGTGTCGGGCGAAAGCTTGATCGTCTTGTCCTGCGCGGTTTGCCTCTCGGCCTGCGTCAGCAGCGCGCCGCCCTTGAGTTTCACGCCCGTTAAACCTTCGTAATACGGCGTGTAGTCGCCCGGGTCTTCCCACGTGGTGGTCTTGAACTTCGGCATGCTCTTGCCGGTTTCGGTGGTGTATTCGTTGGCGGGCTTGTAGTGGGCGCCGCGGAACTCGTCGCGTAGCACCGCGCCCTTGGTAATGGCCTTGGCCAGCGCGAGCATGTTGTAGAGCCAGCGCGTAAAGGTGATTTCGTGGTTGGCGTGAGTGCCCTTGTCAGTCAGGCGGATCTTCTTGAAGCGCGCCGAATAATCGTCGAGCGTCTTGAGCGTCACGTTCAGGTCGGCGTTGTTGCGGATGACCGTGACATTTTTGGTCATCAGTTCGCCGAGTTCCTTGTGAAGTCGGTAGGCGTTTTCGCCGCCATCCTGCTTGGTGATCGTTTCCTGGAATGCCTTGCAGGCCGCCAGTTCGCGCTCGCCGAGGTTGCCGCCGATTTCGTCGGCGCCCTTGGCAAGGCCCTTGACGTAAATCGGCGCGCTCGTGCCGCTGACCATGCCGGCAAAGATGCACGACAGAAGCGCGTTGGCGCCAAGCCGGTTCGCCCCGTGGTACTGGAACTCGCACTCGCCCGCCGCATACAGGCCGGGGATGTTGGTCATGTGGTTGACCGGGCTGTCCCACTTGAGGCGCTTCTCGCTGGTGCCTTCAAAGCCGCACCACAGGCCTCCCATGCTGTAATGCATGCCGGGGAAGATGCGCATCGGGTTTTCGAGCGGGTCGCCGCCGCCAAACTTGCTGTAGATGTCGAGGATGCCGCCGAGCTTCTTGGTGACGAACTCCTTGCCCTTTTCCTTCACCAGGTAAGTGAGATCCAGGTAAGCAGCCATACTTCCAGGGCCGTCTACCCCGTGGCCCTTTAAACAGACGTCGAAGATTTCGCGCGTGGCGACGTCGCGCGGCACGAGGTTGCCGTACTTCGGGTATTTTTCTTCGAGGAAAAACCACTTGTCGTTCTCGGGGATTTCCTTCCAGCCGCGCGCGTCATTCTTCTTCTTGCTGACCCACACGCGCGCGCCCTCACCGCGCGCCGATTCAGACATCAGGCGCAGCTTGTCTTCCGCGGGAATGGACGTGGGGTGAACCTGGATGAACTCGCCGTTGCCGTAAATTGCGCCCGCCTGGTAGCACACGGCGTTGGCGCTGCCGGTAACGACCTGCGAGTTGGTGCTCTTGCCAAACACGAGGCCGCAGCCGCCGGTGGCCATGATCACGGCGTCGGCAAGGAACTTGCGGATTTCCATGGTCTGCAAGTCCTGGGCGATGATGCCGCGGCAGACGCCGCCCTCATCTTTGATCAAGCCGATCATGTCCCAGAACTCGAACTTCTCGACCAGGCCTTCGACTTCATAGCGCCGGACCTGTTCGTCCATGGCATAGAGAAGTTGCTGGCCGGTGGTCGCGCCCGCGTGCGCCGTACGGTGATGGAGTGTTCCACCAAATCTACGGAACGCTATTAAACCTTCGTTGGTGCGCGTGAACGGCACGCCCATGCGGTCAAGCAGGTAGATGATGCCGGGCGCGTGGTAGCACATCTCGCGCACGGGTATTTGATCATTAAGAAACTCGCCGCCTTTTAAAGTGTCGTAGACGTGGAGGTCCGGGTGATCGTTTTCGCCCATGGTGTTGACGGCGCCGTTGATGCCGCCCTGGGCGCAGACGCTGTGCGAGCGTTTGACCGGCACAAGGCTGAAGAGACGTACTTTCCCCCCGTGCTCCGCGATCTTGATTGTGGCCATTAACCCGGCCAGGCCGCCGCCGACAACGATGATGGGAGAAGACGATTTAGCCATAGGTGCGCGCCCGGATTGCGAAAGGAATGATTTAGCATCGGCGGCAGGAAAATGCATGGGGGTTAGGGATTGGGGATCAGCGATCAGGACTTTCGTAACTTCCTTTCCAACCCCTGATCCCTAAACCCTGCCCCCTGACCATCGTTACAACCCTATGACGTACCTGCCTTAAATCATCCTTGACGCGACCCCCGCCCGCGATAACTTAAAGACCTCCCTTGATTACCGATGTACCCCTGTACCCCTGGTCGGCAACTACGGGCAATCCCTATTTGTCGCGTGTTGCGCCACCATGGTTAGGACTGCGCTCTCATGAGGTTCTCTTTCAGGAATCTGCTGGCGCTGATCGCGCTGGCATCGGCTTTCGTCGTCACTTCCGCCTGCAGCGTCATGCCCTTCCAGGGCCGTGGCTCGGGGGACGTAGCGTCAAAGCCCACCACGTCGACTGAAACCGCCGGCCGCGAGGACACCCGCGAAGCCGCCGCCAAGCCCGAAAACGGCGCGACCATCACGGAAACCGGCGCACGCGACATGGTCGCGGCCGACACCGTGCGAGACGCCGCCACGGGCCAGACGCCCGGCACCGAAAAAATGGACGACGCGCGCCTGCGCGACGTCGAGCTGCGCTGGCTGAAGGAACGCGCGATGATCGCGCGCCAGGACGGCCGGCTCGAGGACGCGCGCGATTACCTCAACCGCGCCACCGCCCTCAACCCGACCAACCCCGACGCCGAGGCCAAAAGCATGCTGGACGAAATCAACGTCCTGCTTGCCAAGGACTCCAGCGGCGTGCCGAAGTGGGACGCCATCCCGCGCTCGGCGCAGGAAGAATTCGAGATCGAGGCCAAGCGCACCTACGAAAACGCCAAAAAGGCCGAAGCCGACTCGCGCTGGAATGACGCGATCAACGACTGGGAAAAGCTCAAGCGCTTGATCAAGTTCGCGCCTTACGGCGCTGAGCTCAAGAACGACTACGACACCAAGGCTCGCGCCGGCCTGCACAAGGCGCGCGTCGAGCTGCAGAAGGACCGCAAGCGCCTCGAGGACCAGGCGCTTGAGTATGAGCGCCGCATGGCCGACCTCGCCGCACAGGCCGAGGAAGAACGCCAGCGCGAGGAAGTGATCGAGCTGTGGCGCCAGGCGATTTACCTGGTCGAGCTGCGCCGCTTCAAGAGCGCCGAGGAAATCGTCGACACGATCATCCGCATCGACCCGCAGTTCCGCAAAGCCGAGGAGCTCAAGCGCGATATCGCCAACAAGCGCATCACGCAGCTCAACCGCGAGACCTTCGACAAACGCATCCGCGGCTACTACACGGCGCTGCACCAGCTTCGCCTCGCCGTCGATCCCAAGACGCAGATCGTCAGCTATCCCACGGGCCTGCTGGCCGAGCGCATCCGCAACCGCAAGTACGAGGCGCCCGACGCAGTGCGTCTCGACCCGCGCATCCAGAACATCCAGAACATCCTGGCAAGCAAGACCGACACGCTGAACTACGACGGCAACATGACCTTCCAGGAAGTCATCCAGGACATCCGCCGCCGCGCCAATATCAACCTGCTGGTCGACCGCGCGGTGCTTCAGGACAAGAAGGAAGTCAAGCCGAAGATTTCGCTCAACAACCTGCCGCTGGGCAACGCGCTGAACATCATCCTCGCCGACGAGGCGCTCACCACCACCTTCCGCGACGGCGTGATGTTCGTGATTGCGGCGGGCGGCGAAGCCGACGCCACGCAGCTTGTGACCCGCGTGCACGACGTGCGCGACCTGACCTTCAACATCATGGAGTTCCAGGGCCCGCGCATCAACCTGAAGAGCCAGGGCGACGCCGGCAGCGGCGGCCCGGCGCTGGACCTTCCGCCCGATGACCTCGAGCGCACGCTGACGGCTGACCGCATCGACGAACTCGTCCGCGAGTCGATCCTGCCCGGCAGCTGGGACGAAGCGCCGCACTCGCTGCAGTTCTTCGGCGGCCAGTTGGTCGCCACCCATACGCCCGGCGTGCAGGCTGAACTGCGCGACTTCCTCAACGACCTGCGCCGCATCGCGGGGCTGATGGTGCACATGGAAGTGCGCTTCATCAGCGTCGAGGACGACTTCCTGACGGACTTCGGCATCGACTTCCGCGGCAACGGCGGTCCCGCCGCGGTGCCCAACCAGGCGACGACCACGATGGAAGACATCACCACGGGCCCCGAGGACAACGCGGGCGGCATGTTCGACAACGGCTCGGGCGGCATCGCCCCGGCCAACCCGAGCTCGGGCATCTTCTTCAACAACCAGAACCCGAACAACCCGCCGGTGAACTTCAACCAGGACATCCGCGGCCGCTTTGAGCACATCTACGACAACGCACTGGGCAACATGTTGACCAGCAACGGCGGCCTGTCGATGCAGTTCGCCTACTTCTTCAACCTGACCCAGATCAACACCGTCATCACCGCGGTCCAGAAGCAGAAGAAAGCCCGCGTGCTGACGGCCCCGCGCCTGTCGAGCTTCAACACGCAGCGCGCCAACATCACCATCGTCAACCAGATCCCGTACATCCAGGACTTCCAGCTCCAGACGGCCACCACTGCCGCCATTGCCAACCCCGTGATCGACACGATCCTCGACGGCATGGTGCTTGACGTCCGCCCGACGGTCAGCAACGACCGCCGCTTCATCACCATCGAAGTCCAGCCGACGGTGGCTGACCTGCTGCTGCCCATCCCGACCTTCACTACGACGCTCGGTCCCACCAGCGCCGTGACGATCCAGATCCCGGAAGTGAAGATCCAGGCGGTGCAGACGACGGTTCGCGTGCCTGACGGCGGCGCGGTGGTTATCGCCGGCCTCAAGACCGTGCGCGACGTGTGGCGTGAAAGCGGCGTGCCGATCCTGTCGGACATCCCGCTGCTGGGCGTTCTCTTCCGTCACCAGGGCCGCAGCAAGGAACAGATGAACCTTGTGATCGTGCTGCACGCCCGTGTGGTGGACCTGAACGACGAAGAAGTCCACAACGGCTGGGCGAAATAGTCGGCATCAAGTGCAAATCAAAGGGCGAGGCTTCGGCCTCGCCCTTTTTGTTTAATTTTGGCAAAGCTTGTAGGGACACGCGGCAGCGTGTCCGGGTATGACCATGAGTCTTCGACCGCGTTTCCCTGATGCGCCGATTAAATGCGTTTCATCGCCGGCGTTAGTGTGCGACGGGCGAAGAGACGTTCAAGCCCACTGCGTCAGCGGTGGGATTAACTCGTGTGCACCGGCTTCGATCCCACCGCTTATGCAGTGGGCTTGCCGTTCGGTTTTCGCGGGTTGGCCGGGGTTCACGCCTAGTTCCGCCCGGTTGCGACGCGTGTGGTTCGTAATCAGCCCCGGCCGCAAGGCCGGGCAATGCCATGGATGTCCGACTGTGAT
>JADLAK010000074.1 GCA_020848275.1 Planctomycetota bacterium | reverse complement strand
TGACGGTAAAACGGCGCGCGGGCTCGAAATCTTCGCGGCGCAGGTTGTCGACCGCAGTAATGTCCGTGAGCATGTTGAAGGCGAGTTCGGGCGCGTCGCGCAGCACCGTCAGCACTTTGGCGCGGTCGTCGACACCATCCGCGTTCGCATACTTGACGCGTCAACGGATGTCACCGCGAGCGCCGTTACCGCCGTGACCAACCCATGCGAGTCTGTTTCGACGTTCGCGCGCACTTTTCATCAGAAACCTTGCAACTTACTCGTTCAACTTGATTGAATGCAAGGGTCTTTCTTCGGGCCTGCGCATGAGCAAATGGGCATTAATAGGTCTGCTCGCCGCTTTTTGCATTCTCCGACCAAGTGAGCTACACGCCACAAGCGCGTCCTGGGACAACGGTGGTGGCGACAACCTTTGGAGCAATCCACAAAATTGGGACGACTCCGGCTCTGATCCAGCAACTGTTCCTGGGCCGGGAGAGACTGCAACGTTTCCTGCACTTGGGGCGCCGCATGCTGTTACAGTCGACGCCACCGCGCCGACAAACGTTTTCGCCGTGACCTTTGGCGGTGCAACGGTCCTCACTGTGTCCGCAAATTTTTCAATAACCGGCCCTTTGTCGGCTGTCGCGAGCGTAACATTGCAGGGTTCCAGTCAACTCACAGCATTTTCGCTCGACAGCGGAGGCCAGTTTTCAGTTTCTCCAGGCGCATCACTGGTGGTCGGCCCCGCGAATGCCACGATCTACGGTACTCTTGAAGTAGGCACGGGAGGAAGCGCCGTGTTTGGCGCAAACCTCACGCTCACCGATCTGACAATCATGGACGGCGATATGACCGTGGGCGGGCTGCTGACCCTGAGCTATTGCACGTTGGACTGCGATGGCACCGTCTACCTCGACGGACCGGGCCTGACTGAAATTGGCAGCGGCAAAACCAGCGGTGCCGGCAAGCTAGTACTGACTGCGGCCGTTTCGACCATACAAACCGATGGCGGCCTAGAGCTAATTGCAACCGATGTTGCGGCAGGGGCCAGCGTAACCCAAAGCGGCGACGCGCTTCTCGGTGGAGATCTTACGCTATTTGGCGACGCGAGCTGGACTGCGACTGGGGGATCAGACACCAGCACGTCGACCGCTGCTGACGACATCACAATCTCTCTGGTTGATGGAGTGCTGGCGCTTCAGGAACTGACATTAGGTAACTGGGCAGGACGTGATTTCCTGATCGAAGTGAGTGGAAGCGGCACGTTTACCGCAGGGAATTGCCTGGTAATTGTGGCGGACATCCCGGGCCGGGCAAACAGACTGACGCTCACGCAGTCGGGAGCGGGATCGATTTCATTTTCAGGAAACCTCTTTGTTTACTCGGACCCCGATGGTGCGCTTGGAGACGGCAGCAGCGTCACGATAACCCAGGAAACAACTGTAACTTGTGTTGGTGCCGCCATAGGAAGTTCGAACGCCTTGGGTCCAATCGATAATGCTGACGGGTCATTTCTTGAACTACAAGCGGGCGCAAGTCTGTTGATTAATTACGTCGGCACATCTGCCTTCACTGTCCAAAAACGCAGCCTGCTGCGTGTCACCGGCACAGCCTTGCAACCGGCTCAAATCAAGGCAATCGCGGATCCCTATTACTTTCAGTTGGCTGGTTCGATCGACGCCGACTATCTGGTCCTAGGCGGGTACACCTCGCTGGGTGTTCTGCTTGCCAGCACATTTGGGGCTGCGGGCATGCCCCTGCACTTGGCTCATGTTGATTTTACGGACGGAGTACCGGGCGGAACCCATCTTTTTATTGAGTGCGACCTTGTTGCCGCCCGCGGTGGCGTAGCAGATGGACAAGCCCGCTTCACTGAAATCCGCTTTGACAATTCGATAGGTGATACGGGAAATATCGTACGAACGGGACTCTACGGTTCGGCCAAGATTGTCAATGCGATCGATGACTACGGCCTGGGCTTTCCCATAAACGCGCTCGAAGCCGAAACCGGCGGTGTTGTTGGATTCATTGGCGGCGATACAGATGGCTCCAGCGTAATTACGGACGTCAGTTGGGGCCCGGCGGACTTCGCGACAACACTCAGTGCGCAAAATTATGTGTCGTCGCCCACGATCGACCTAGCGCCAGGTTACGGTCAAGTGCTTCTCGTCGTACAAATCGATACTACCAGCTTATTGCCTGAAAGCGTCATCAACAGCGTTACGCTTACCCTCAATGGTACGGATGTGGCCAGTGATTTGCGCGCCGTGCAAATTTCCTTCACAGAATTAGGTGCAACATCTCTTAAACAGTTTGCCTTTCCTTCCAATCCCACGGGGACTGGGGACCTCACTTTTTCGGGTGACACCATTACGCTGACAGTAGGAACGCCCATGCTCATGGTTGTGCGTGGAACTATCCTAAGCGCCGCGCCCGGTCATACCCTGCGAGTGCAGTTTGATGCCTCAACGCAGCTTGGAGTAGACCCAGACACGCTTGCCTCAGGAGTATGCGATAGCGGCACTAGAAACATCACCTACGCGGCTCCTCCACAGCAAGGTTCAGAAAGTGATGGTGGTGGGTGTATTGCGACGACTGCAGGCCCCTGTTGGGCGATACTTGGCTTGCTTGGGCTTGCGGCCCTGCGCCGGCGCAGGAAGCAGGCGCGGGTCGAACGTTAAACAGAACCGGCGAGGCCAAGTGCTCGCCTGTTCATAACAGAAAAAGGGGTCAGGCACGCAGCGTGAGCCAGACCCCTTTTCGCTATTCGAGTTCTTCGTAGCGGGCGAAGTTGTCGCGCTCGCCCTTGCCCGCGAGCGGGTAGTCCTTGCGCAGCACGTGGTCGGTAAAATATTCCGGCGTCAGCACGCGGCGCATATCGTTGTGGCCGCCAAAGCGGATGCCGAACATGTCAAACACTTCGCGCTCAAGCCAGTTGGCGCCCTTGT
>JADLAK010000073.1 GCA_020848275.1 Planctomycetota bacterium | reverse complement strand
GTTTATGCGCTGCGCCGAGCGAGCAGATCAAGAAGCGCGAGCGACGGCGTGGCTGGAAGCCACGCTGAGCGAGCGCGACGCAGAGATGCGATGCTCGCCGCAAGCAGAAACCGGCACGGTAATCTTGGAAATGCTCTAATACCCAACACCTAACACCGCATTGATTTCCCAATAGCACGGGCCGCCCCGAAGGACGGCCCGCTGAAATTCTTTGATACCGGGGACAGTCCGCACGCTAAGCCTCGCTTTGCTCGGATTAGCTGGGACAGTCCCCTTCGCTTACGACAGGTCGTTCATGATTTCGTCGAGGACCTTCTTCTCCGGGCGGACTTCCTCGGCCTTCAGCATCGAAAGCGGAGCGTCCACAAGCTTCAACTCGTCAGTGAACAGCGCCTTCTTCGGGTCCACGTAAATCAAGCCCGTGAGAATCTTCTTGGTCGACTTGGCTTCGTGGATTTCCTTCGCCGCCGCATCGCGCGAGGAAGGATCGAAGTTCTTGGCCAGCGCCTTGAGCGTGATGTGCGAGCCGTCAGAAAGCGTGATTTCGCGCTCTTCGCCGTGCTTCATTTCCATGTACGTCGGGTCGTAGGCCGGCACAAAACCGATCTCGTGCAGCATTTCCTCGTTGGCCTTGGCGTAGGGGAAGCTCTTGGTCGAGCCCTCGTGGTTATTGAAGGTCACGCAGGGGCTGATGATGTCGAGCATCGCCAGGCCCTGGTAGGCGACAGCGGCCTTGATCACCTCGGTCATCTGCTTGGTGTTGCCCGAGAACAGGCGGGCGACGAAGCCGCAACCAAGCATGAACGCCATCTCGCACAGGTCGATCGGGTCGTTGCTGTTCACGTTGCCTGACTTGGCCGTGCTGCCCTTGTCGGCCGTAGCCGAGAACTGGCCCTTGGTCAGGCCGTATACGCCGTTGTTCTCGACGATGTAGACGAGGTTCAGGTTGCGGCGCATCAGGTGCACGAACTGGCCCATGCCGATATTTGCGCTGTCGCCGTCACCGGAGATGCCGATCATTTTCAGCTTGTGGTTGGCCAACTGCGCGCCGGTCGCAATCGACGGCATGCGTCCGTGCACGGCATTGAAGCCATGCGCGCGGTTGAGGAAATATGCCGGCGTCTTGGAGCTGCAGCCGATGCCTGAAAGCTTGGCGACGCTCTCGGGCTGGATGCCGAGTTCGTAGCACGCGTCAATGATGCGCGCGGTGATCAGGTCGTGGCCGCAGCCGATGCAGAGCGTCGACTTCAGACCGCCGTAGTCCTTCTTGGCAAGGCCGATACGGTTGACTTGCGGGGCTGCCGGTTGTGCGGGAGCCGCTTCTGTGGTGCCTGCCATGGTTATTCCCTTCCTTTCACGCCGAAGCTGGCGGTTGCGTGCGACGCTTTCTGGGCGACGGCGCTGGGGTTCATGCTTGCGCCGTAGAGCGCCAGGAACTGCTCGACAATCACGCCCGCGGTGATCGGCAGGCCGTCGTAGTGCAGGATGCTCTTGATCTTCATGGCAAAGTGCGGCAATTCGGCGCGAATCAGCATCGACATCTGTCCGTCGCGGTTCATCTCGACCACGTAGGTGTTCTCGTGCTTGGCCAGGAAGTCTTCCACCTCATGGGTGAAGGGGAAAGCGCGCAGGCGGCAGAGGTCGACGTCGATGCCGTGCTTGGCGCGCAGGATCGACTCGGCTTCGCGAACCGCCGAGTTGGTGGTGCCAAAGAACAACATGCCGATCGGCTGGCCCTTGCCTTCGATCACAGGCTTGGGCACGCGGTTCTTGGCGCCGTTGAATTTCTTGGTCAGGCGATCCATGTTCGACTTCCAGTCCGTCGCCTTTTCGCTGTAGGTCGCTTGCGGCGTATGGCCGGTGCCGCGCGTGAAGTACGCGGCGTTGGGGTGGCCGTTGCCCGGCAGCGTGCGGTAGCCGATGGCGTCGCCGTCAACATCTTTGTAGCGCGCCCACTGGCCTTTGAGCCGGTCGAGATCTTCCTTGGTGAGCACCTTGCCGCGCTTGATTTCGCCCGTGGGGTAATCGAAGCGGTCGGCCATCCAGTAGTTCATGCCGAGGTCGAGGTCGCTCATGATGAATACGGGCGTCTGGAACTCTTCGGCCAGGTTCATGGCGTCGCCCGCCATCTCAAAAGCTTCCTTCGGGTCGCTGGGGATGATGAGGATGTGCTTGGTGTCGCCGTGCGAACAATAGGCGAGCGAAATGATGTCGCCCTGCATGGTGCGGGTCGGCAAGCCTGTGGACGGGCCCGTGCGCGCGACGTTACAGATAACCAGCGGCACTTCCGCGAAGTACGCCAGGCCGATCATTTCGTTCATCAGCGAGATACCGGGGCCCGAGGTGCTGGTAAACGACCGGGCTCCCGCCCAGCCCGCACCCACGATCATGCCGCAGGCCGAGATTTCGTCTTCGGCCTGCACGATAGCGAACGTGCGTTTACCATCCTTGTTGATGCGGTAATCACGCATGTAATCCTCGAGCGATTCGCACAGGCTTGAGGACGGCGTGATCGGGTACCAGGTCGCGACCGTGACGCCGTTGAACATCAGGCCCAGCGCCGTCGCTGCGTTGCCCTCGATGATGATCTTGTTCTTGGTCTTATCCAGCGGCGCGCATTTGAAGGGGTCAGCCTTCTTGAGATTTTCGCTGGCCCATTTGCGGCCGTACTCGATGGCCGGCAGGTTGGCCAGAACCGCCTTGGGCTTGGTCTTGAGCTGGGCTTTGAGCGCGTCTTCGAGTTTTTCCTTCTGGATGCTGAACAGGTGGCTGCACACGCCGACATACAGCATGTTGATGACCAGCTTGCGCAGCTTGAGGTCCGGGCAGCACTCCGTGATCAGCTTCTTGAACGGAACGCTGTAGTGGATGCAGTCAGGGCGCATCTTGCTTACGCCAAGCGTCTCTTCATAAATCAGCACGGCGCCGGGACGCGCGGTTTCAACGTCCTCGACGGCGCTTTCCGGGTTCATGCAGATGATGATGTCCGGCGTGGTGGCGCGGCCGATCCAGCCGTCCTTGTTGACGCGGATGGTAAACCACGTCGGCAAGCCCTGGATGTTGCTGGGAAACAGGTTTTTGCCGCTGACGGGAATTCCCATCTTGAACAAGCCGCGCAGCAACACCATGTTCGCGGTTTGCGAGCCCGAACCGTTAGCCGTGGCCACGTGGAAGCTGAAATCGTTGACGACCTCGGTCTTGGAATTTGCGGCCGGGGGTGACTCTGTTGCCGTGCTCATCTTCAGTTGCTCCCTAGGAGTGCATGCAGGCCTGCCCCAGCCCGCGGAGGGGTGGATAATACGCCGGCGAAGTTCAGTTTCAACGGTGGGTGTTGGCAACAACGCGTCAGGATTCAGCGGGCGGCGTCGCGGGCCCCTGGTTGACGTCCATCGCTACGGCCTGCAGCGTGTCAACGTGCAACAGGTCACCATTGCTGATCAGGTGCACCTCGAATGTGCCCGGCCGCATGAATTGTAGCCCGGGCAGGTTGATCCCGGACTCGAAATCCTCCAGCGCGTTGCGGTGGTCGACGCCCTTGAGCTCGGCGCGCCCGAGCACCGAGCCGTCTTGCGGGTCTACAAACTGGAGGATGAAGTCGTACTTGCCGGACAGTTCGCCCAGCATCATGTACAGGCCAAATCGGGCATGGAACACCGGGAAACTCGGTGCATGGATTCGGCGAAAAATGCCAATAATCGAATACTTGCCGTCAGTCGAACGAATGACCTGGTCGCAGATCAAGAAGGCTTTAACTTTGGGGTTCGTAGACATGCTGGTGTGATGCAACGCCCGCGCCGGGAAGTCAAGGCGTTGAGCGCGGAGTAACACGGTCGTCCCGACCGTGAGTATTTCTCGGCGACACAGACGGACCCGGAGGCCCGCGTTACGCGGCGCCCATGCCAAAGCAGCAGCCGCGCCGCAGCGACCCTGCCTTCATGGCTTGCGCTCTCAACGCAACTCCGAGCGAGCTCGCTTCCGGGCCCTCTCGGCACGGACTTTGCACCATCTCCGCTTGGTTAAGACGCAGCTTGCGGAAAGATTGCGGAAGGAATTTGTGCAATGAAAGCCCGTTGATTTGCGTTCTCATTGACGCCTGAATGCCATCGCGGTAGCGTGCGCACAGGCGTAAACTAGTGGTAAGAAGCGGGTTGACGGGGCATTCCCAACACTCGCAGCGAGGTCACCATGTTCGAACAATTCACTGAGCGCGCTCGTAAAGTCCTGGGCCTGGCTCGTCAAGAGGCGCAGAAGTTCAACCACGAGTACATCGGCACCGAGCACATCCTGCTTGGCCTGATCCTCGAGGGTTCCGGCGTCGCCGCGACAGTCCTTCGCAACATGGACGTCGACCTGCGCAAGATCCGCCTCGAGATCGAAAAGCTCGTGCAGCAGGGGCCGCAGGTTATGACCGCGCCCAGCAAGCTGCCGTTCACGCCACGCGCCAAGCGCGTGATCGACCTCGCCAAGGAAGAAGCCGCATCCCTCAATCACGAACACGTCGGCACCGAGCACCTGTTGCTCGGACTGCTGCGTGAAAACGAAGGCATCGCCGCGCAGGTCCTGATGAACCTCGGCGTGCGCCTTGATGAAGTACGCGAAGAAGTGCTTGAACTGCTCAGCCCCGAGCAAGGCGGCAAGGGCGGCGCGCAGCCCCCGGGCCAAGGCGGCCCGGCGAGCGGCCCCAGCAACGAAAGTGAACGTCGTCCGCGCACGCAACGCGACACCAGCAACCTGGGCCAAGCCGGCCAGGGCGGAGCCGCGGGCAACGAAAAATCCAAGACCCCGGCGCTCGATGCCTTTGGCCGCGACCTCACCGAGCTCGCACGCGAAGGCCAGCTCGACCCGGTGATCGGTCGCAAGAACGAAATCGAACGCGTGGTCCAGGTTCTGTGCCGCCGCACCAAGAACAACCCGGTGCTGATCGGCGAAGCGGGCGTGGGCAAGACCGCGATTGTCGAAGGCCTCGCGCAGGAAGTCGTCAATGGGATTGTCCCGGAGCTGCTGCGTGACCGCCGCATCGTGGTGCTCGACCTCGCGATGATGGTCGCGGGCACCAAGTACCGCGGCCAGTTCGAGGAACGCATCAAGGCCGTGATGACCGAAGTGCGCCGCGCGCGCAACGTCATCTTGTTCATCGACGAACTGCACACGCTGGTCGGCGCCGGCGGCGCGGAAGGCGCCATTGACGCCAGCAACGTGCTTAAACCCGCGCTATCGCGCGGCGAGGTCCAGGTCATCGGCGCGACCACGCTTGATGAGTATCGCCGCTACATCGAAAAGGACGGCGCGCTCGAACGCAGGTTCCAGCAGGTGATGGTGGAGCCGCCGTCGCCCGAAGACGCGCTGGCGATCCTCAAGGGTCTCAAGAGCCGCTACGAAGCGCACCACCGCGTGCGTTACACCGAAGAAGCACTCAAGCAGTGCGTCGAGCTTTCGTCGCGCTACATTCCCAGCCGCTTCCTGCCGGACAAAGCCATTGACGTGCTCGACGAAGCGGGTGCACGCATCCGCCTGCGCAGCATGGCCAAGCCGCCGGATTTGACCGACATCTCGAAAGAGATCGATCGCCTGGAGGCCGAGAAGGACGAGGCCATCAGCAACCAGGAATACGAAAAGGCCGCGCAGTTGCGCGACAAGGCTATGCAGTTGCGCAAGGAGAAGGAACGCCAGCAGCGCGAGTGGCGCGAGCAGGCCAACGTGATCTCCGGGACAGTTGATGAGGATGTGATCTGCGAAACCGTCAGCAAGATGACCGGCATCCCGCTCACGCGCATCGACCAGAAGGAATCGGAACGCTTGATGCAGATGGAAGCCGAGCTGCACAAGCGCGTCATCAGCCAGGAAGAAGCGATTGCGCAAATCGCGCGTGCGGTTCGCCGCTCGAGGGCGGGCCTCAAAGACCCGCGCCGCCCGATCGGCTGCTTCCTGTTCGTCGGCCCGACCGGCGTCGGCAAAACGCTGCTGTGCAAGGCGCTGGCCCAGTTCATGTTCGGCACCGACGATGCGCTGATCGGCATCGACATGTCCGAGTACATGGAGAAGTTCAACGTCTCGCGACTGGTCGGCGCGCCCCCGGGCTACGTCGGTTATGAGGAAGGCGGTCAACTGACCGAGAAAATCCGCCGCCGCCCCTACGCCGTCGTGCTCATGGACGAAATCGAAAAAGCGCACCCGGACGTCTACAACATGCTTTTGCAAGTGATGGAAGAAGGCAAGTTGACGGACAGCTTCGGCCGCGTGGTCGATTTCAAGAACGTGATCCTGATTTTGACCTCGAACATCGGCGCCAACATCATCAAGAACCAGACGGGCCTCACCTTTGTGCAGCGCACCAAGGAGCGCCAGTTTGACCAGATGAAGGAAGCTCTGATGCACGAGATCGAGCGCCACTTCAAGCCGGAATTCCTCAACCGCCTGGACGACATCATCGTGTTCAAGCCGTTGACGCGCGAAGACCTGTACAAGATCTTCGACATCGAGATTACCGGCGTGCGCAAACGCCTGGCCCAGCACGGCATCGAGATCAATATCCCGCTTGAGGTCAAAAACTGGGTGCTCGACAGCAAGGACTGCGAGAACCTCGAGTTCGGCGCCCGTCCGTTGCGCCGTGCGATCGAGAAGTACGTCGAGAACCCGCTGTCCGAGGAACTGCTCAAGGGCCAGCTCAAGCATAACGTGCTGGTGACGGTCAAGGTCGTCAAGAAGGACGACAAGACCAGCCTCGCGTTTGAGCAATCCGAAAAGCCGGCGGAGTCCAAGAAGGAAACCGCCGTCGCCGGCGCCAGCGGCAGCAACTAATAAGTAGAAGCAATCAACCCGAGGGCGGCCCGTGCGGCCGCCCTCGTTCATTTAACTTTTTTCGCAAATCCCTTTTGACTGCCGGCGTGTGCCGGATAATATACAACCATATGGTTGTGGATTGGAAAGCCCACTGCGTAAGCGGTGGGATGGCATCACGGTAGCACGACAATGGCTTTATCCCACCGCTCACGCAGTGGGCTTGCAGACCTGGACGGAGGCAACAATGACACTCACAGCGACCCTCGATGCGACGCTTGCGGCGCTCTCCGACCCCACCCGCCGCGCGATCATCGACCGCCTTGCGCAGGGCCCGGCCTACGTCAACGAACTCGCCAAGCCGTTCAAGATTTCGCAGCAGGCGATCAGCAAGCACCTGTCGTACCTCGAACGCGCCCGGCTGATCGAAAAACGCAAAGAGGGCCGCCGCCATTTCTGCGCGCTCAAGGCGCTGCCGATGAAGGAAGTTTCCGACTGGGTGGAGCACTACCGCAAGCTCTGGGAAGAACGCTTCGACCGCCTCGACGCGTACCTGAAAGAACTTCAAGCCAAAGAAAACAAGGACAACAAAGATGACCGCAAAGACTAAAGACCGCGAGATCGTCAGCACGCGAGTTTTTAACGCGACGCGCGAACAGATCCTCGACGCCTACCGCGACCCGCAACTGTTCGCACGCTGGCTGGGACCCAAAGGTTTCAGCAACGAGTTCCACCACTTCGATTTCCGCGCCGGCGGCACGATGAAGATCACCATGATCGGCCCCAAGGGCGAGAAGTATCCCAACGAGTGGCGTTTTAACGAAATCTCGCCCGGCCGCCTTGTGTTCGACCACCTCGGCACGGCGCACCACTTCACCATGACCATCACGCTGGAAGAAAAAGCCGGCAAGACGGCCATGACCTGGGTGCAACTGCACGACACGCCCGAGCAGCGCGAAGCGATGATGAAATTCGTGCCCCAGGCCAACGAAGAAAACTTCGACCGTCTCGAGTCGATCCTGAAAGAAGCACAAACAGCGGCCAAAACCGTGCCCGTGATTGCGCAGGGACAGGAATTGACGGTCAGCCGCACATTCAACGCCCCGCGTAAGATGGTCTGGCGCACGCTGGCCGAAGCCGAACACATGGCGCAGTGGTGGGGCCCCGGCAACTTGCGCACGCTCAAGTTTGATTTCAGGCCGGGCGGCTCGTTCCTTTTCGCCATGGACGCCCTGCCCGTAAAGGCGTGGGGCCGCCTTGCCTACCGCGAAATCTCGCCGCAGGACCGCATCGTCTGGATCAGTTCATTCTGCGACGAAAAAGGCGCGGCTATTCCCTGCGTTCCAGGGTGGCCCCTTGAGAGTATCGACACGGTCACGCTGGAAGAAAGCGGCGGCAAGACCACGCTGACGCTGCGCGCCGTCGCGATCAACTGCACCGAAGAAGAGCGTAAAGCCTTTGAGGCGGCGTTTGGCGATATCACTCAAGGCCTCAACGACACGTTCGACCAGCTTCAGCAGTACCTGCCCAAGCTCGCGAGGCTTTCATGACCTGGATTGCAATTTACTGGCGTCTCTGGAGTGAGCGCCTGGACCGACTTGACGCGTATTTGAAATCAATCACGTAGGGACACGCGGCAGCGTGTCCACCAAGAACACACATTTACCCCGGACATGCTGCCGCATGTCCCTACAGAGAAAACCCATGGCCGCTAAAGCCAAAGAACCCAAGAAGCCGGACGCTGCTGAAGAAACCAAAGTAACCGAACGCGAGATCATCCATGTGCGCATCATCGACGCGCCGCGCGAACTCGTGTTTGACGCCTTCACCGATGTTAGACACCTGATGCACTGGTGGGGCCCGACGGGCTTCAGCATCACCAACGACAGCATGGAGTTGCGCGCAAGGGCGTGTGGAAGTTCACCATGCACGGGCCTGACGGCCGCGATTATCCCAACGTCGTGACGTACATCGAGGTAAAGCGGCCCGAAAAACTGGTCTGGGCCCACGGCACCGTGGAGAAGGAAACCGCGCACTTCCATACCACGCTTACGCTCGAAGATGTCGGCGGCAAAACCAGGCTCACCATGCGCGCCACGTTCCCCAGCGAGGCCGAGCTCAAGAAGGTCATCAAGGAATACAACGCTGTCGAGGGCGGCAAGCAGACGCTCGCGCGCCTGGCCGACTACCTGGGCGAAAAGCAGGCCGGCACGCTCGTCATCACACGGCTGTTCGATGCACCGCGCAAGGATGTCTGGAAGGCGTGGACGGACCCGGCGGCGTTCAAGAAGTGGTGGGGACCCAAGGATTTCACCTGCCCCGTCGCCAAGATGGACCTCAAGAAGGGCGGCAAGTACCACTGGTGCATGCGCGGCCCCGACGGCAAAGACTACTGGACAACGGGCGAGTTCCTCGAAGTCTCGCCGATGGGCCGGCTGGTTTACACCGACAACTTCGCCGACGAAAAAGGCAACGTCGTCTCGCCCGAGAAATACGGCATGACGGGCAAGTGGGGCAAAATGCTCGTCACAGTTACGCTCGAGGACAACGGCAAGCGCACGAAGATGACGCTGAAACACACCGGCCTGCCGGCGGGCGAAATGTCGGAGATGACCGGCGCGGGCTGGAACCAGTCCTTCGACAAACTTGCAGCATCGTTGTAGGGACGCGGCTCAGCCGCGTCCGTCTCGCGCCGAACCATAATCGTAGGGGCGACGCATCCATCGCCCCTACCAAGCAAGGGACACACATGACTAAACAAAAATCAAAAGACCTCGTGATCGTGCGGATTTTCGACGCGCCGCGCAAACTGGTGTGGCGCGCATGGACGGAGCCCGCCCATTTCAAGAAGTGGTGGGGCCCAAAGGAATTTTCCTGCCCGACGGCGAAAATGGATGTGCGCGTCGGCGGCAAATACCACTGGGCGATGCGTGCAGCCGACGGCAACGAACACTGGAGCGCAGGCGTTTATCGCGAGGTTACGCCCATGGACCGCCTCGTCTACACGAGTTCATTTGCCGACGCCAAGGGTAACCTCGTGCCCGCCACGCACTACGGCATGCCCGACACCATCCCGATGGAAATGTTGGTGCGCGTCGAGTTCGAGAACGAGGGCAGCAAAACGAAAATGACGATCACGCACTCGGGGCTACCCACGGATATCGCCGCCGGGGCAACTGTTGGCTGGAACTCGTCGCTCGATAAACTGGCCGAGAGCCTGTAGGAGCAACCACACCCGCAGGGGCTCGCCGCGACGAGCCCTACAAAAGCCAAGGGACACACATGGACGCGAAAAAACAGGATCTCACCAACTCGATTGGCTTGCTCATTCTCCGTGCGGGCATAGGCAGCTATATGGTCACCCACGGCTGGCAGAAGTTGCAAATGCTGCTGAACAACCAGGCCGAGATGATGGGTACGATCATCGGCATCCCGCCGCCGTTCAGCCTGATCCTGCCGATGCTGGCCGAGTTCGTTTGCGCCATCCTCGTGATTATCGGGCTGGGCACGCGCTTTGCGGCGGCGCCCATCGCGTTCACCATGTTGGTTGCAGCGTTCGTCGGCCACGCCAACGACCCGCTGACGATGGGCGAGGCGTTTGAGCTGTTCATGACGGGCAAAACCAAAATGCCCATGAGCAAACAGCCGGCATTGATGTTCCTGTTTCCATTCCTCGCGCTGATCTTCACCGGCGCGGGAAAACTTTCACTGGACGGCTTAGTGAACTGGCCGAAGGTGTTCGCCCGCATGCGCCAGAAAAAGGCGGCGAAATGAAATGTGGCTTGGATTTCCAATCCGGGCTCCCCGGCTCAGGGATCTTCGGCTTGGGTTAGGAAACCCAAGCCACGTCAGGAGACAACATGGCTTACGTAGACGGATTTCTGCTGCCGGTGCCAAAGAAAAAACTCAAGGCCTATGCGGCGTTATCAAAGAAGATGGGCAAAATCTGGCGCGAACACGGCGCACTCGCGTACCGGGAATGCGTCGGCGACGACATGAACGTGATGCCCGGTTGCGGCCTGGCATTTCCTGACCTTATGAAGCTGAAGCCCGGCCACGTGGCGGTGTTCTCGTTCATCGTCTACAAATCGCGCAAACATCGCGACGCCGTCAACAAAAACGTGATGTCCGACAAGCGCCTTGCCAACCCGCCTAAGACCATGCCCTTTGACATGAACAGCATGTGCACCGGCGGCTTCAAGGTCTTCGTGGACGTGTAATCCATCGGCCGGTAAAAGTCTTATCGGGCTTGATGTTCAACGGGGCGAAAACAGGAGACGATCATGGCTTATGTCGATGGATTTTTGCTGCCGGTACCCAAGAAAAACCTCAAAGCCTACGCCAAGATGGCGAAAGTGGGCGCGAAGGTTTGGCTCGATCACGGAGCGTTGGACTACAAAGAGTGCGTGGGCGACGACCTTAATCCGCCCTTTGGCCTGCCTTTTCCGAAACAGATGAAACTCAAGCCAGGCGAGGTGCCGGTTTTCTCGTATATCGTCTACAAGTCCAAGGCGCACCGCGACGCCGTGAACAAAAAGGTCATGTCCGATCCGCGCATGACCCAACCGCCCAAGGAAATGCCCTTTGACATGAAGCGCATGGCTTACGGCGGTTTCAAAGCCATCGTCGAGGCGTAGTATCTGCTTGTTGTAGGGGCGAGGCGTGCCTCGCCCCTCGCTAAGCGTTGCTTCGTCGAGGGTGACGCACGCGTCGCTCCTACCAAGACTCCACGCCCATGCGCCAAAAGCGCGCGCCACGTTAGGTTCTGTCTCGTGAGTACTTCGTCGCGAGCCCGTGCGAGCAGGCCTGACCAGCAAGGACGAAGTTGGGGCGGACCGGCGGCGGGGCCGTAGCCCCGTTGAGGACCGCACGGACCGAGAGCGCCGCCGGCAAGCCGCACAGACGGAGCCTAGCCGAAGCGTAGCTTGGCGCGTTCGCGGGCTTTGGCCGCTTCGATTTCGCGGTCCTTGGGCGGCGCGTTAGTTTTCAACGAGCGAATAAGCTGCCGCGCCGCAGCCGATACGTGGTCGATGGCCTGCGCAAACGCGACCTCGTTAGCCTGCGACGGCTCGGTGAATCCGGACAACTTGCGCACGAACTGCAGCGACGCAGCACGGATTTCTTCCTCCGTCGCGGGCGGCTCAAAATTAAACAACGTCTTGATGTTGCGGCACATGGCGACTCCCGGCAAACCAATATCAACCTAACGAGTGCCCACGGCCGTTTCTTGCAAAAAAGAGGCGGCCTGCCGGCCGCCTCTTTACTCGATACGGTTGGATTTAGCGGCGGACGCGCCGATTGCTTCGCTAGATTACCCCGGCAGCCCCATGCAGGCGCCTTCTTCTTCTCTCCAGTCCACCTGCAGCTTGGGGTTGGCCTTCTTTGCGGCGTCCAGGCCCGCCTTGGTACCTCGGGACTTTCCACGGCAAGGAACTTCAGCAGGCTTGCATTGTGTCACGCGCATCTGTGCCTAGAAGGGCTCCTGGTTTCTGTCGGCCAAGTCCACATACAGCTTTGGATGGGCAGCCTTCAATTTGTCTATTCCCTTTTGTGTCACCTTGGCGCAACCATGGATGAAAACGCAGTCAAGCTGGTCAAGCTTGCCCGCCATTGCCAAAAGGGCCTTGTCGTCGAATGCTGTCTTCGAAAGGTTAAAGCGCATTAGTTTTGCGCCGGCCTTGAAATCCGCGGGTACTTCCAGCGTCAGCTTCGTCTGCTCGGCCAGCGACACGAAGGTCAGGTTGTCTGACGCAAGCAGCATCAGCGCACCCTTGGAAGTCAGCTTGGCGGCGGGGGACTTGCCGCCCGCAAGCGTGAGGTCGCACAATCCGGGCATGGCCGCCAGCGTGGCCGCGGCCGCATCAGTCAGTTTGGAAGCGCCACCGATGTAAAGTCGGCGAAGGCCGGGCAACGCGCCGAGGGCCGCAACGCCCTTGTCGGTAATGCCGGGTGTCGACCCGCCGGTGCCACGCAGCACCAGTTGTTCGACTGTCATCTTTTTTGCGATATTTTCGAGAAGCGCGTCATTGATGCCTTCAACATCGATCAGGGAAAGGTAGGTCAGGCTGGATGAAGGAGAAAATTCCAGCGATGCCAGGTTAATCGGCGACTTCTTGAGCATCATCGTTTTCAGGGGCAGGGTGCCGATTGTTTTTAAGGCGGCAGCACCCGCTATCGCCGTGCAGCCTGTCAGCACCAGGCACGACAATTTGCCGCCCTTGGCGGCGCTCTTCAGTGTCTCGACCGTAATGCCCGACAGTCCCGCCAGCTGGAGCGAAAACAGATTTTGCAGGCCTGCCAGACCGCCGAAATCAGCATCGCGCAGATTTTCGCCACCCGCCACAAAAAGTTCCTTCAATGACTTGCACTTTACCGCTTCTCGCAAGAAGTCGGCGCTGACGGCTTTCACCCCCGTCCACTGAAACTCGAGGTTGGTCAGCTGTGTAAGCTGCGCCAGCTTGCGGCCCGCTACAGCGGTATAGCTGGTTCCCAAGACCGAGACGGCGGAGGTGGTCGCGGGCAGCTTGTCGATATCGGAATCCTGCTTCACCGAAACGAACTCGACGGCGGCGGTACCCATGCTCTGGGCCCCGAGGCAGGCCGGCAAGAGGCTCAGCGCCAGCAGGGCGGTGAGCGTCCAGCGGGCCCGCGAGGGCAGGCTGCGATTGTGCGTCATGCTTTCTCTCCTGTGTTTGAGGTACGTCTAAAGCAACAGTGTTCACTGCGACCGAGGGCGGCATGCTCGCCGCCCGCTTGATTGATGTCGGGGTTACTGCCGGACGCCGCAATCCAGCCCGTTGGCGTCGATGCAATTGTTGATCCGGTTGGCGATAAGGCGGCCCGCTTCGCTGACATTGCCGCAACCCGTCGTGTCGACTGATTTCACGTTGGCCTTCACGAGGCGCTCGGCGACCAGCTTCAGGTTTGCGTCGTCGATGCTGGTTGCGGAAAGATCGATGTTCTGGATGCTGCCGCCCGCGCCGAAATTTTTGCCAATCGCCCAACTGATTTTGTTCTGGCCGCCAAGCGACAGTGACACGAGCGAGTTCGAACGCAGCAGGGCGTTGACGCCGCCCGACGTCAACAGCACCGAGGGCGCCTTGCCCGCGGTCAAAGAAAGGTGCGACAGGCGGGTCATCGCGCCCAGCCGCTGCAGTGCGCGGTCGCTGATGTTGCCCACGCCGTCGATGCTCAGCCCCTCAAGCGTTCCGATGCCGGCAAGCGCGAACAGCCCGGCATCGCTAACGCCCGGCAGCGAACCCGGGGTCGAAGTGATCGAAACATTCGCCAGCGGAAAGCGGGCCAGGCCGCAGAGGAACGCGTCGTCCACGGCGGCAATCGCCTGTAAATCGAGGTAGGACAGATTCGCCGAGCCCGTGAACAACATCCCGCAAAGGCTGAATTGCTTGCCCTCGAGGGTAAGGCCCGCCAGCGGCATATTCGCGATGCAATCGAGCGCCGCGGGGCCTACCTTCTGGCACTCCACCAGGGTGAGGTACGCCAGCGTCCTCGGCCTGGCGGCGTACGTGATGGTTTCGGCGGTGATACCGGGCAGAGCGCGCAACTCAAGCACGTTGAGGTGCTGAAGGTCGGCCAGCCCCGCAAAGTCATGGTCAAAAAGCCCGGCGAAGTTGCGCACCGAGACGTTTTCAAGCGTGGGGCATTTCAGCAGTTCGCGCACCACGCCGCCCGAGACCTCGAACTTGCTGTCGTCGGGATAGACGCAGACGGCTTTGAGTTTCAGCTTGGCGAGCAGTTGTGCGCCGGCGACCGTCACGGCGGGATAGACGATCACGCCCTCGCAACGTTCGCTGACCTTTGCGGCATCGGCATCGGTGAGTACCGGCCGATACTCGTAGGACTGCGCGCTGAGGCAGGCCGGCAGGAGGCTCAGCGCGACAAGCGCGATGAGCGTCCAGCAGGCCTGGCGGCGCAGGCTCGAAATTGAATGCATGTCATTCCTCCTGTGGGTTAGAGAAGCCAACGCAGAAAGATTATCCGATCTGCAATGCGAAGCAAAAAGTTGCCGGATATCGTTTTGCAACTCTGCAATCGCGCCGTAATCTTTGCACATGAGCCAAACGCCGACCCGCAAACCCGACCGCGAGGCCGGCATCCGCGACCGCCTCAACAGCGCCCTTGCAGGCATCTCGCACACCGAGATCGCCCGCCGCGTCGGCATCAACGTATCGAGCGTGAACCGGTACCTGCGCGGCGCGAAATTGCCAGCGGATTTCGTGGCCTCCGTGACCGAGGCGTTTGCGCTCAACCCGGCATGGACCTTGGCGGGCGAGGGCCACTCGCGCCTCGATGCCGTGTCGGCTGACACCACCGCCACCGCAGAAAAAATGCTGACGCTGGTGCAGTCACTGCGTGCGGTGATGCGCCAAAGGCTTGGCGCGCTGCTTGGAGACCGCGACAAGATGGTGCTCGCCGACCTCAGCGACGCGCTCAACGCGCTGGACAAGGCGCGCACCCAGCTCAGCGCACAATCCAAGCCGGTGATGGCGGACCTGCTCAAAAAATTCTACGACGCCCTGGCCAAGCGGGACGCAAAGACGGCCGCCGCGCTGGAGGGGCCGCTGGTTGAGCTGTCGCGGCTGGTCGAGGACGAGCAAACCCGCCAGTCGCTGCTTTCGCTGCGAGGCAACCTTGCACAAATGCAAGGCAACATGCCGCTGGCCGTTGACCTGCACCGCCGCGCTTTCCTGAGTTTCCCGACTTCCGCGCAGCAACTGGGCACCTTTTTTGGCTCGGGTGTGCACAACCTGGTGATGCTGCTGCATATCACCGGGCGCGGCGCCGAGGCGCTGAAGGTCGCACGGGCGGCGCGCATCCTGCTGGAGGGCTCGGAGCTTGAGGACAAACACGTCGCGAAAATCCAGGCGCTCGAGGGGCTGTTGCACGCCGAATTCTTTCACCCACGCAAGGGTGTGCCGCTTGTGGCCGACGCGTTCTCGCGTGTTGAGCAGTCCTTCCGCGATGGCAGCCTATGGCCAACACGTGTTCAAGTGGAGTATCTCGCGGGCATCACCGACCTCCACGGCGCGCTGGCCACGATGCCCAGAAGGTCGTCCGCGGGGGGCATGGTGCTCTTCATGATCGCGTGCCTTGAGCAGAACCGCGAGGTAATGACCAGGCTGCTGGCCGAGCGCGTCGGCGATGCCGCCGGCCAGACGCAAGCGCGTGTTTACTGGGTCGTCCACGCACGCGCTATGCTCGCCGCAAACCCGATGGCCGCGATGCAGGTCTTTGACGACGCTGCCGCAAACAAGGATCCGCTCGCGCCTCCGGCGCCGTTGCTGAACGCCGGTGTCGTCTTGCGACGTGCCGACGTGCTTGCATTTCACGACGAGATCAAGGCCGCGCGGCTCGAACTTGACCATTACGATGACATGGCGGCAACCCTGGATAAGGCTCAGCGCCTGCCGTGGCCGCTGCTCGCGCTCTACCACCGCTTGCGGCTGCGGTCTGAACTCGCGACCGCGAGGCAGCAGGCCCGTGCGCGCCGATTTTTCAAGCGCGCTATTGCCGGGGGCTGTCGCTTGTTCGAGAAGTGGATTGGGCCACCCGCACCAGCCGAAGGATAAAAACAGGGACGACTTGTGTCGTCCCTGGCTTTTGCGGCGGGGCTCGGCGCCCCGTCACAGTAACCCATTGAGTCTTCTTCGCGCCGCACCACAAGGCCGAGCCGCGTTCCTAGACGCCCTTGAACTGGGGCGTGCGTTTGCTGTTGAACGCGTTTAAACCTTCCTTCGCGTCCTGGCTGTCGAACAGTGCCTTCTGCAACTCGCGTTCCAGTGTAAGGCCGCTTTCGAATGCCATCTCGCCGCCGCTCTGCACGCTGCGCTTGATGTTGCCCACAACTTTGGTGGCCTTGTTCGGCAGCGTGAACTGCTTGCAATAGTCGAGGCACTGCTGGCGGAAGGACTTCGCGTCGCCTTCGTACACTTCGTTGACGATGCCCATCTCGTTCGCTTCCTCGAAGCTGAACAGGCGGCCCGTCACCATCAGTTCGATGGCTTTGCTCTTGCCGACCATGCGCAGCAGGCGCTGGGTGCCGCCGGTGCCGGGCAGCACGCCCAGGTTCACTTCCGGCAGGCCGCAACGGCCCGCGTCGCGGCGAGCGATGCGAATATCAGCGGCCATCGCAATCTCCAAACCGCCGCCCACGCTGTGGCCATTTAAACCGGCGACGACGAGCTTGGGTGATTGTTCGAGACGGCTCAGGGTTTCGTTGGCGTGCAGGCAGAAGAAGTACTTCCAGTGCGGGTTGGATTCCTCGAGCATCTTGATGTTCGCGCCGGCGCAGAAGAACTTTTCGCCTTCGCCGGTGATGAAGATGACGCTGATTTCGTCATCGAAGCGGGCTTCCAGAATCGCGGCGTCCATCTGCCGGAACATCTGGTGCGTGTAGGTGTTGGCGGGCGGGTCGGAAAGTTCGATCATGAGCACGCCCGGGACCGGGCGGCTGGTTTTAATGACCGTCATCTTTTCGCGTTCTTTGTCTACGCTGGGCTGTCTGATCGCCATGATTCTTCCTCTGGACTCTCTGAAGTAAGGGGCGCGATTGTGCCGTCAGGGGCAGCCTTTGGCAACGGGAAGACGCGAACTGCTGCCCACAGATGGCGCAGATTACGCAGATGGGCTTGGCTCGGGCTCGCTGCCCCAGACGACTCGTTTGTATTCAAGGCGCTTGGAGCCAAAGTTGATAAGGAGGCCCCGGCGGATCTTGCTCGCAGAAAGCTCGTTGATCATTTGGGACATCTCGGCATCGCCAAGCCTTGGGATGGCCTTGAACTCTACGACAACATCGTCAAAACACATAAAGTCCGCCCTGAAGATCACATCCAATTTTTCGCCGCGACGCGCCAATGATGGCATAGGTCTGGGGATCGCGAATGTCATCTGCGCCAATCTGCGTCATCTGTGGGGCGCCTTTCTAATGAAGCATTGAAGAAAGCAGGCGATGAAAGTGATGCGTGCCGGTTTCGCGCGTCGGCGAGTAGCGCCCGCGGGTATAAAACCGGCCCTTGAGGCCGCGTTGCACGGCCTCGACCACCGCCTCGTCTTCCATCTCCACGCGATGCAGGTCGGCGCCCGCGCCCTTGTCGAGCTTGCTTTCGTCCCAGACGTAACTCAGGAACTGCACACGCGTGAGTTCGGGCGTGACCGGCCGCACGGCGTTCACGCTTAGGCCCCACGGATAAAAATTCAACATCGTGCACGGGAACAGCCAGAAATAGTAGCCCGCCACGCGCTTGCCGTGGTCAGGGTGGCCCACCGGCAGGTCAAAACAGGGTTCGCCCGGCCGCGCAATGCCGAGTTGCAGGTTCGAGAGTTCGAACAGTTCGGTCGTGTACGCGCCGTATTCGAGCGTCTGGGCCAGCGACGCGTGTACGAACGGCACGTGGAAACCTTCAAGGTAGTTGTCGCAGTACAGCGCAAAGTGCGCCTTCACGACGTACTCGCGCGAACGTGCACGGTCGAGTTTGAACTTCTCGATCGGCAGAAAACCCACGCGGGCGTCCATCGCCGCCGTCAATTGTGCAAGGTCGTGGGCTGGTTTCAGCGACACGAAGGTCAGTCCGCGCCAGTTTCGCAGCGGAACTTTTGAAAGATTGTCTGTTTCAGATGGGAAGTGCCTGCACCCCTCGAACTCCGGCATGTGTTTAAACCCGCCGTCGAGGCCGAATTGCCGCCCGTGATAGCGGCAGCGCAGGTTCGTCCCGGCCGGCGCCGCTTCCTCAACAAGGATCGTCCCGCGATGAGTGCAAACGTTCGACATGCAGCGCATTTCTTCGTCCTGTACAATCAGCAACGGCTCATCGAGACAACCCGGCAGCAGGGTGAACGGACGAAGGTGTGTCGTCTTTTCTTTCGTAGCCGCTCCTCCGGCAAAAACACCCGCATTTTGTTGAAACACCCCGCTGGCGCGTTTCAGCAAATCGCTCCCTGCGGTCGCCGCAGTGGGCTCTGGGTCTGGAATCAGGTCGCCTATTAAATGCCAGCATCGCGCCAGCACTCGTTCCTTCAGGGCCGCGAAGATCGCAGAGTCGGTATAGAACTCCGTTGGCGGTGTCCTGGCCTCGCAAATGTCCGGGTGAATCTCAAGCATGGCAGTCAGGTTAGCGCGCCGGGGTTGAAACGCCAAAGCAGACGGGGTCCGCAAACTTGAATGCGCGTTCAAGTCTCGATAAGGCAATTCATTCAATCCTGATGCGCGATGTCAGAAACGCCCTCTTGGGGCTCGATTTGTATTGCAAGATTCTGTACAAAAAGATTTGTCGAGTACGAAACCGTGTGATAATTTGATGACACTTCAGTGTTATGGTCGTTTCACTCACAGGCGACTGCGAGTTAGATCAAAGGATGCCGGGCAAGTGCACCTATTGCCTTGAGTGAACCATTCGTTCAACCAGCAGATTGGGGCAAACATGCGGAAAGAAAGAGGCTTCACCCTCATCGAGTTGTTGATCGTCGTGGTGATCATCGGAATTCTGGCCATGGCCGCAATCCCGCTGATCAGCGCCAACACCGAGGAGGCCAAGTCATCGGAGGCCCGGGCCGCCCTAGGCACCATCAAGGACCGCCTGCGCGCGAAGTACGTCCAAAACAACATGACAATCAACACGTCGTGGACGTTGGCGGACATCGTCAACACGACGGAACTCGCGGGCAAGTATTATGGGTCCGGCGACTACAGCCTAGTGTCCCTGGCTGCCACGACAGCCACCTTGCGCGCCTCGGCCAACACCAATAACCAGTCGCCGCAAGTAACGCTTACGATCAGCAACATCACGGCGGGCTCGGTGACGCTTAGCAGTCCCTGATCGATGTTGAAACGGCGGGAGCCGCTTTGCGGCCCCGCTGTGTTCATTTAACTCGCGCCGCGTTCGTGCTCGAGCAGCCACTGCTTGCGCTTTATGCCGCCGCCGTAACCCGTCAGCGAGCCGTCGGCGCCGATCACCCGATGGCACGGCACGATAATCCCGATGGGGTTGCGGTTGTTCGCGCCCCCCACCGCGCGCGACGCCTGCGGCTGTCCGACCTTGCGGGCGACCTCGCCGTAACTTGCGGTCGCGGCAAAGGGAATGGTACACAGCGCCTTCCAGACTTTGCGCTGGAAGGGCGTGCCCTCGGCAGCGAGCGGCAGGTCGAAGTCGCGCCGTTTGCCCGCAAAATATTCGTCGAGCTGTCTGCGCGCCTTATCGAGGATCGCGTGACCGCGGGTCGCGCCGGTGGGCGGGTTGCCGCCGCCCATGTGCAGGCTAGTCAAACCCTCGTCGTTGCAGGTCAGCAACAGAGGGCCGATCGGGCTTTCGACTTCGAGGAAATAGTTCATGGTCTCCTCAAGGTATTGGGCGCATGGCCGACGTGTTGGCGAAATGCGGCGTTGAAGCGGCGCACGCTGTTAAATCCGCTGGCGAACGCGACGCGCGCGACGGTCAGGTTGGTTTCGCGCAGCAGCCGCTTTGCCACAGCCAGACGCTGAGTGCGCAAAAATGCCAGCGGCGCGATGCCGAGCTCGTCGTGCAGCGCACGGCGCAGGTGCCGCGCCGTGACGCCCAGCGTCGCCGCAAGAGTTTCGACGCCCAGCCGCCAGTTCTTGTTGATCACCGCAGTTGCGCGTTTGGCGAGCGTCGCCTTGGCGTCGACGCTGGAAGAACCCGGCGCGAGGTCGGGGCGGCAGCGCAGGCAGGGGACAAAACCCCCGCGCTGGGCCTCGGCGGCGGTCGCGTAGAACGTCACGTTCTCGCGTTTGGCGGTGCGCGCAGGACAGATCGGCCGGCAGTAGATACGCGTGGTCTTCACCGCAACGAAGAACTGGCCGTCGAAGCGGCGGTCGCGTTTGAGCAGTGCGGCATAACAGATGTCGGCGTCGAGCTGCATATCTCTTTAATAACACGAAAGCGGCCACACTTCTGGCCGCTTTCGGACCCCGATATCGGAGATTTTATGCCGCCCGCTTGTGCAGGCCGAGGTCACGAATCTCCTCATGCTTGAGTTGACGGACTTCGTTCGCCAACCAAACCCAGTTGCCCTCACGGCCGTGAAGGTCTTCGAGGAAGTCCTCGCCCAGCGCTTGCGGTAAGCGGGTGACCGTCGCACGGCCAAGGACCAGGCGAAGCACACCGTCCTCGACGAGATTCCACGGTTCGTCGAACTTCCGACGGTCGCGATACTCGTGCTTCCAGCGGCTGACCAGTTCAGCGAAGTACCACGCCCCGTTGATCCGGTACCAGCGCTCCTGCGGGTCCTCCAGTCGGACGGCAATGGTGTTGCGGAACCTCACCGGCCGATAGAGAAGCGCATTGCCAATCGTCAGCTTCTTCGGGCGACTCTCGCGCCGAACCGGCACACGCCGGAACATTCCGCTCAGCGGACAAACGTAAAAGTCATACGGGCGATAGCGCCCCACGAGCGGGTTGCCCGCCGAATCAACAATCTCGCCGTCGACCTTACGCGTGTTCAGCGCAATCCAGCGCATGGCGTGCAGAAAGACGTGGTCCGCGGAAACCTTGCGGCGATCCAGACTGCCGCAGAGGTCGCCGTAGACCTTGTCCCAATGGCGGCCGACCTGCGCGTCAAGCCAGCGGCGCAGCGGTCCAAGCCGGTCCGTGAATCCCTTGCGGTTGTTGTAGGGATTGATCGGCTCGCGCGCGGGAGCGTCCTCGAGATCGCACCAACGTAGGCGCGAGCTGTCATCGCGAGGATTCCAGCGGGGCTTGTTAATAATGACTCGGTCAAGGTCGTCACGCATAGCGCGGCGCGATATTGCAACCGCCGTGCCAAACAAAGCGACGCCCGGGAGAACCCGGGGCGTCGTGAACGTTTTGTTTCAGTCGTGTAACGGCAAGTGCGAATGTTCCGTTACAGCTGCACCCAGACGCTCTTGGTCTGCGTGAGCTGCGTCGGTCAAACCCGATTGCGCTGAGAAACGAAGGTCAGGCGGCCGTTTCAAGCTCGCGCGGTTCGATCGTGCGGACACCATGAGGTTTCAAAAGCCTGTTTAGTGTTGCTGCATCCAGGCCCTCGCGCGACAGAATCTCCACGCCGATGGGAGTGCCGTTTTCATCAACATCGAGCAACACTGAGCCAGACAGGCGCTTGGTCTTCGGGCGTCCTTTGCCGCGCGGTTCAGCCAAATAAAGGTACGCGGCAAAGAACTTGCCGTTTCTAAAGGTCACGTGGAGATACGGATAGTCACTCATCAGTACACTTCGTAGGCGGTAACCACGATCAGACGTTGTTTGACCGCATCAGGTTCAACGATGACTTCCCAGTCTGCGCTGTCGAACCGTGTCTCCACGATCCAGCGGCCCGGCACAACGTCACGCGCTAATTTGCGCGCGTTTTCCATCATATCGCGCAAATCGACTTCGCTAAAGCGTCGAATAACCATGTTGTCCCGCAAATGCGGGTTGGAGACATCCAGCTCCCACTCCCACCAGTCCGGCCATTTCGGCACAAGAATTCCTTACAACTGCACCCAGACGCTCTTGGATTGCGTGAGCTGCGTCAGGCCGGTCAACCCCATTTCGCGGCCGTAGCCGCTTTGCTTGTAGCCGCCGTAGGGCACGGCGCTGTCGTACCAGTTGTAGCAGTTGACCCAGATGCTGCCGGCCTTGACGGCCTTGGCGTACTTGTGGGCCTTGCTGACGTCCTTCGTCCAGACGCCCGCCGCAAGCCCGTAACGCGAGTCGTTAGCCTTGGCCACGAGTTCGTCGAAGGTCTCGAACTTTTGCACAGCGAGCACGGGGCCGAAGATTTCCTCCTTCACGATGCTCATTTCCGGTTTGGTGTCGGCGAACACCGTGGGTTTCACGAAATAGCCCTTGCTGCCCTGACGCTCGCCGCCGGCCACAAGCTTGGCGCCGGCCTTCTTGCCTTCTTCGATAAACTTCAGCGTGGTCTCGAACTGCTGCTTGTTGTTCTGCGGGCCCAGGCGCGTCGCGTCGTCCATCGGGTCGCCGCCTACCATCTTGGCTGCTCGCTGGCCGAGCTTCTCGACGACTTCGTCGTGGACCTTCGCCTCGACAAACAAGCGCGAGCCCGCGGTGCAGACCTCGCCCTTGTTGTAAAAGATCGCCGCGGTTGCTCCTTTAACAGCGTTCTCAATATCGGCGTCAGCGAACACAACGTTCGGGGATTTTCCACCCAACTCCATCGTCAGCTTTTTCAGCGTCGGCGCCGCATCGCGCACCATCTTGACGCCGATTTCCGTGCTGCCGGTGAAGCTGATCGCGGCGATGTCCGGGTGCTCGACGATCTGCTGGCCGATTTCGCTGCCCTTGCCCGGCAGTACGCTGACCACGCCCGGCGGGATGCCTGCGGCGGCGCAGCACTCGGCGATCAGCAGCGCCGTCAGCGGGGTCGGGTTGGCCGGCTTCAGGATCACGCAGTTGCCGGCGGCGATCGCGGGCGCGATTTTGCGCGCGGCCATGATCATCGGGAAGTTCCAGGGCGTGATGCCCGCGACGATGCCCAGGGGCTCGCGCAGCGTGTAGACAAAGAGCGCGTCATTGACCGGGATGGTCTCGCCCTGCAGCGAGCGCAGAACGCCCGCGTAGTACGCGAAGTGATCGGCGGTCATCGGCACGTCGATCATCAGCGATTCACTGTAGGGCTTGCCCGCGTCCATCGCCTCCAGCGCCGCAAACTGCTCTTTGCGTTTCATGATTTCCGCGCTGACCTTGAAGATTAAACCGCTGCGTTGCGCGGGCGACATTGTCCCCCACTTGCCCGCAAGCGCGGCCTTGCCGGCGGCGATTGCGGCGTCGAGGTCGGCTTTGCCGGCACACGCAATGGGCGCGACGACGTCTTCGGTAGCGGGGTTGATGCTGTCGTAAGTGCGCTTGTCCTTTGCGTCGACGAATTCGTTATTGATGAAGAGTTTGGTCGGGAATGCGGCGGGACGGGCGATAAGAGGCATGTCGGGTTCCTGTGTTGATTAGATGCCACAGATTAGTCCAAATGACAGTGTTCGAATGCAAGGGGTTAGGGATTTGGGATCAGGGATTTGGGTGCATCTAATCCCCGATCCCTATTCCCTGATCCCTAAGGGGCATTTTCGGCGGCGCGTTGCGCAGTGGTCTTGGCGAGCACGCGCCGGAAGTATCTCGGCTCGATCAGGCGGCGCTCGATCTTGTCGTGGCCGGCCACGTTCAAAAGCTGGCGATAGGCCTGCAACGCAAGGCTCGAGGCAGACAAGTTGAACACGTCCGGCCCCAGTTTCACCGGCTGGGTTTTGAAGACGTCAATGTAGGGCGCAATGCCGCTGCCAAACACAATGCTGCCCGGCGCGGCCTTCTTGCCAAACTCGGCAGGGTTAATCAGTTCGTCGCCGCCCACGCGCTCCAGCACGCCCTTGTCGTACATGAACTTCGCGGTCATGACCTCGTCGCGCCGCGCATCGAGCACGGGCCACAGCTCGCCCTTGTAACGCATGTCCAGGTCGCCGCTAAGGCTGTAGTGCGTGGCCATCACGTCGAAGCACGGCACGCCGACGGCGGGCCGGTCCAGCGCATAACTGAGCGTGATCGCGGTAGTGAGCCCGATGCGCAGGCCGGTGTAGCTGCCGGGCCCGCAGTTGGCGACCACCACGTCGATGGCGCCGCGCTCGAGCTTGGCTACAGCCATCGCGCGGTCGACGCAATGCGTGATCTCGCCGCCGTGTTTTTTGGCGGCGCTGACGGAAAAATCGGCGAGCACCTGGCCGGCGCGCAGCACAGCCGCGCCGCCGGTTTCGCCCGATGTTTCGATTGCAAGGATCACGCCTTCCATAGGTCGATTATCAGTGGTCAGTGGTCAGAAAGGGTGTTAGCCACGAACGGACACGAGTCAGCACGAATTTACAAACCTGACTCTCTTTATCATTCGTGTTTATTCGTGCGCATTCGTGGCTCACTTCGCCTCTACTTCACGCCCAGGGCCTTTGCGGCTTCATCGGCAAGGTTGCGGGCGACAGACTCCACCAGCTTCGAATCCTTGCCCTCGACCATCACTCGCAGCACCGGCTCCGTGCCCGAGTAGCGCACCACCGCGCGCCCGACGCCCTCAAGTTTTTCCTGCGCCCGCGCCAGCACCTTCTGGAACTTTGACAACGTTCCCAGCGGCGGCTTGCTCGACACCTTCACATTGGTCAGCAACTGCGGGTATTTCGTCAGGCTTTCGCACATCGCCGAAAGCGGCTTGCCGCTCTCCAGCATTACTTCAATGATGCGTAGCGCCGTGTACAGGCCGTCGCCAAAGGGATGGCCTTCATCGTTGATGATCACGTGGCCGCTGGGCTCGCCGCCCAGCACCGCGCCGGCCTGTTTCATCGCCTCCACCACGTAGCGGTCGCCGACGTCGGTGCGCACGAGCTTTGCGCCCAGCGCCTCCATCGCTTCCTGCAGGCCGTAATTCGCCATCACCGTCGAGATCACGGTATTTTTCGCCAGCTTGTTGCGCGCATGCAGGTCCGCCGCAAGCAAAGCCAGCATGTAGTCGCCGTCGCGGATGCCGCCGTTTTCATCGATCAGGATGCAGCGGTCTCCGTCACCGTCAAAGCACACGCCCAGGTCGGCTTTCATCTTCTTGACGGCTTCGGCGCAGGCCTCGGGGTAAAGCGAGCCCACATTGTCATTGATGAGGTGGTGATTGTCGGGCTGGTTCGGCGACGCCGCGTTGAGAAACACAATCTCCAGCTTGTTGTCAGCGTGGTCGCCGCCGGTTTTCATCGACGCGCCGACACGGAATTCCGGGTTGGTGCGGCCAAGCGCGACGCTGCGCGCAAGGCGGCTGACGACCTGCAGGTCGATGCTGCGTGCGCCAAAGGCGCAGTCGAAGACGACGCGCAGCGGCTTCTTGCCCAGCGACGCGAAGCTTGCGCGGAACGTCTTGACGATGAACTCCTCGTAATGTTTTTCGCGCGCAAGCTTGAGCCAGCCAAAGCGGCTTTTGTCGGGCTCGGCGTCTCCGCCCGAGGTCAATATCAACTTCTCGAACTCGCGCTCGACGGCGTCGGGCAGCTTGCCGCCGTCCTTGCCGAAAATCTTGATGCCGTTGTCCGTGGCCGGGTTGTGGCTGGCGGTAATCATCACGCCCGCCGCAAACGGACCGTGGTTTGTCAAGAACGCGACTTCCGGAGTGCTCATCATGCCGGGCCAATGGACGTCGCAGCACTCGGCGATCAGCCCCGCGGCCATCGAGGTGCCGACCATGTCGGCGCTGGGCCGCGGGTCGACGCCGAGCAGCACAACGGGGCGATCTTTGCTCTTGCTGTGGCTTTGCAGGTAACGGCCCAGGGCGCGGCCCAGCCGCAGGACGTTTTCAGGATTGAGCGGTCCTTCACCGGCGACGGCGCGCACGCCGTCGGTGCCGAAAATACGCTCGACGGCGCCCCGCGGCGCGGATTTGTGCGTGGGCTTGCCGGTGACCGGTTTGGTCGGCTTCTTGCGGCCTGTCTTGGCGGTGGTCCTGGACATGAGCGCGTCAGTTTGCGAGCGCGCAGGGGACAGGTCAAGGACGCCTACGCTGCTACCTTCGAGATGTCGCACACCGAGATCACGAAGTGCGTCAGGTTGCCCTCGCGGTAGACCGGTGCGATGGTGAGTTTCGTGCGCACAGAGCTTCCGTCGCCACGGTGGATCATCACTTCGCCCTGGAAGCGGCGGCCGTCGGCAAAGGCCTCGCACATCCTCTCAACCGTCGAAAGATCCGTCGCGGGCCCCTCCAACAAACGGGCATCGCGGCCTAATACCTGTGCGGCGGCATAGCCCGTGAGCTCGGTGAACGCCGGGTTCACAAAGCGGATAGGCAGGTTGGGAAGCAGCGCGTCGCAAATAATCACGGCGTCGCTGACCGACATCAGCGCCTTGCCCTTGAGCCACAGGTCGGATTCAACCTCGGCGACGCCGGTGATTTCGTGGGCGATGCAGAACATGCCCGTCGGCGCGGGTGAATAACTGATCGACAGCGAGGCGCGGCGCGCGCCCTGGATATTGACGCGGTCGATTTCGCCGCGCTCGCCGCAAGCGACGGTAGCCAGTGCTTCATCGAGCACGATGTGGTCCTGGGGCGTCACGAAGCGGCTGAGAGGCAAACCGGCGACGTTTTCGGTGCCGACCAGCGAGCGCATGCGGGCGTTGGCAAAGGTGAAGCGGCCGAGCCCGTCGAGCGCGAAGACAGGATCAGCGGAGTTTTCAATCAAGGCCGGAAGTGCGGTTTCTTTTTGCGGGGTCTGTTGAAGCATGGCGAGGTTTTCCTTGCTGTTCGGTTGTCTGCCCGGTTCGACTGCCATTCTTACCAATACTATATAATATCCAAAAAACATAAAAAGAACAAAATACGGGTTTCGTGAGTTTTTTGCGCGGCTGCAAACGAACAAGACCGCCCGAAGGCGGCCTTGGATCATATGCTGGCCATGCGCCTAATTAGCGGGGTTGTAGGACCGGAACGAACCGGCAATGACCGGGGGAGCCGAGCCGTAAGTCTTGATCAAGAACGGGGGCTCTTCGTCCTCAAGGCGCCAGTCCCAGTCGATGTTGGTGCGATCGCAGATATCCAGCGTGTTGTTGAACGGCGCATTGCCCGAAATAATGCTGCCGCAGAGCCAGAACTCCGTGGTTCCCGAACCAGCAAGGTTTCCGGTACCGCGATCAATCACGGAGTAGCCCACGAACACGCCATCGAAAGCATACTGATTGTCCTTGTGCTCGTCGTCGTCATAGACCGTGCCGTCCCATGCGACAAATGCCGGATCGTTAGTGACCTCGTAGGCGGTCGGCAATGGAGTCCAATCACTGTGGCACAGCGCAATATTGTCCTCGCTGATCACCGCCAGCATTTCCGGGATGGCCTTGGCTGCGGGCGATTTTTTCTGGCCGACACGGCGAAGGTCAGGCGTGCTCATCAGGGACTGGTAGGTGATGTTGTTGACAAGGTCCACTCCGTCTTCGCAATAGATTGACACCCTGCATTGGTCGGTACCGTTGCCAAGCCACCCAAAAAGTTTCAGAGCGGCGCTGGCGCCGTTTCCGCGACTGGCTCTGGAGTTGGTATAGCCGATGTTCGCGTCGATGCCTGATGCAGGACAACCGTCATTCTCGATATAGATTATGCCGTTGTTCGGAATGGCGATGTCCTGTGTCAGTTGGGTGTAGCTGTTGTTGCCTGTTTTGTGTTCGTAATAGCGACGATAGCTGGTTCCACGAAGTTCAATCTTCCACGTGTTTGAATAGTGGATGTTGGCGCTGGCAGCCGCCGCCTTCGCATCGGGGAAGGTCGTGAGCGCGGGCTGAAAATCAATGACGGTGGCGTTCTCGGTGTAACCCTCGGCGAACGTGGCGCTGCTGGGGCTGACAACGGATCCCGCCGTGGCCACCCCTTTGTAGAAGTGGATATCGGATGCGTTATTCATGTTAATGGTGGTCTTGCTGTAGTAGCCGCCGTTGACATGGAGATGGCTCGGCAGTGTCTGGGTATTATTGCCGCCGGAGTACATCGAGAAATCGCCCAATGACGTCATCTTGAATTCATACAGGCAAGCCCACTGGCGACCGGAAAGCGTACCAATGGCGCGAAGCTGGCACTGGGGTGAACTTGCAGTACCCACGCTCTGACCCGAGACGACAACGCTTACGCTGTCGATGACAACGGTCTGGATCGTGTTCCAACCTGAATTGGGCAACAGGGTGTCCCAGTTCTCCTGGGTTCCCGCAACGAGCGTGAAACGCCCGCGAGTGGTCTCGAGTGCGTTTTCCGTCGCCGCGCGCAACCGCGCGGTCAGGCCGTAGTGCATCAATTGAAGCTGATGCTGCGCCGTGATGGCCAAAAACGTCGAGCCGGAAATAGTCACCGCCACAAAAAACAGCATAGCGTAGCCGACCGCCGCGCCCCTGCGGCGGTTACGACTGGTGTTTGCAAAGTTGCGCATTGGGCGAGCCCTCCCCGGTAATGCGTCAGGTCGTCGATGTAATGTAACTATACCGTCACAACACCAAAATTACCATTTTGACTATACGAAATTGTGCACTTTGAAAGATCACAACAATAAACAACAATTTCGCGTAACCCCATCGGCACAAAGCTTTTCAAGCGTTGCTTCGCCAATGATGCCTCAATCGCATCAGACCAATCGTCAAAACAAGTAAGAAAAGCATCATCGACCACGACGCATTCTCATCCGTCGTACAGCCCCCTCCAGCGTTGTCGCCTTTTCCCTGTTTTGTGGGTGTAATGCCGCCAGCCACGGTGATCGTCACGGTGTCGGTGCTCAAGCCCATATTGGCGTCGTTAACGGTGATGCGAAACACCAGATCGCCATTAATGTTCGGCGCGACAAAACTGGCGACCGCACTGCCCGCACCCGAGATCGACACCGGTGCTGCGCCGCTGATTTGCTGCCACGAATAAGTCAGCGGGCCGCCCTCCGGGTCGCTGCTGGCCGATGCATCTAGAACGACAACTTGCGCCGCGTCGACAGCTTGGTCAGGCCCCGCAGATGCAATCGGCGGCTGATTATTGGCGCCGGTGTCGGCAATGGTCACCGTCACCGTGTCGAAATCACCGGCCATATAGATGTCGTAGACCTGCACGCGGAATACCAAGGGCGTGTCCGCCGCCACAAACGGCGAGAAAAACGTCGGGCTTGCAGCAGTCGCATCGGACAACGTTACGGCAGGGCCAGACTGCTGCGTCCAGCTATAGGTAAGCGGATGCAAGTCCGCATCGCTGCTTGCCGTGGCGTCGAGCGCCACCGACGTGCCTTCGTCGGCGTTCTGGTCCGGGCCGGCATCGGCCACCGGCGCCACATTGGGAGCCTTTTGCACGTTGACCGCCACCGTGTCGCTGTCGGTGCTGAACAACGTGTCGGTCACGATCAACTTGAACACCAGCGGCGTCGTTGTCGCAACCAGCGGCGCGGTGAACGACGGCGTTGCGGTGTCTGCGCCGGTCAGAGTCACCGCGGGGCCTGAAAGTTGAGTCCAGTTGTAGGTCAACGCCTGCAGGTCGGGGTCGCTGCTGCCGCTGCCGTCAAGGTTGACGACTTCGAGTTCATCAGCGGCCTGGTCGGCCCCCGCGTCTGCGATCGGTGCGTCATTGGAGGGCGATGAATCGAATTCAAGTTCGAGCGCGACATATCGCAGCGTGCCAATGGGCTGTCCCGGCTGGCGATCCGAAATGCGAACCGCCCACAGGCCGTTGGCGGGTTTGCCGTAGAACGGCGTGACATCTTCAAAGCCGGGGCGGGTCTCCGGGTAGATCGCAAAGATGTCCTCACGATTGCCGTCGGGCACGCCGTTTTCGTCTTGTTCCAAACGCACTTCCGTGCCGTCGGGATGCGTCAGGCGAATGTCGATCTGCCCGCGCAAAGCATGAACCAGGCCGACGTACAGCCGCACATGTTCGATCTCGTCGGTCTCGGAAACATTGAAGGTGTAAACAAGCCCGTTGACGTCGTTGTCGGGGATATTGACTGGCGTGCCGTTGTTGGGCGCCGCCAGGGCGTCCTCGTAGAAGGCATGGTTGTGCGTCAGCGCGCGGTCGCAGGCGAGCACGAAGCCCACAGGCCGCGAAGGATCGGCAACTGAATAGCCGCGCACGCGGACGCGCCACAGCCCCACGGCGGGCGATGCGATCACCGCCTGTTCAGCGTTGTCGCGGCGGTTGGGAACAGTCTGCGTGAACTGGGTCGCCTGACTACCCGGCCCCGTAAGGCCGCTGTAAGGATAATGGATGCCCCCCGAGGGATCAGTCAGTTCAAGGTCCAGATCGTTGACCAACGCCACAGCGGCGCCGGGCGAGGCCGGCGTATCCAGCCAGCAAAGCGTGATCTTCAAGGGCGTAGCCGAAGACGACACATTCAGGTCGTACTCGACCGAGTCGTCCTGGCGCGCGACGCCGCGCACGATGTAGCTTCCACCGCCGGCTTCGTCGGCAAGAATGAGGTCGGCCGCTGCCTTGGCGTCAACCACGCCAAAACCGTACTGATAGTCTGGGCCGGGATTGCCGCGATCGGCGGCGGTCTGGTAGAGCACCGCCATCGCGCAGTCGGGCCAGAATTGCATATTGTTGCGCCCGCGCTTCCAGAGCTCTCCCAGCAGCGCACAGGTTCCGGCAACACCGGGCGCGGCGAAGCTTGTGCCGCCGGTAGTCGAATAGATGTCTTCGGGAAAGGTGGTGGTAACGCTGACACCGTTGGCGCATATGTGCGGCAGCATGCGCCCGTCATTCATCGGCCCGCGCGAAGAGAAGGCGGTGTTGGCGGTGTGCAACCCGTTGTCATCGACTGCGCCTACAACGATGCTGTTCTTCGAGCCGAGGTCGCTGTAGATCGTCGTGTCGCCGGGGCCCTCGTTGCCCGCCGCACGGCACATCACAATTTGCAGGTCCTGGGCGTCGAAGTCGAACTCGTTGGCGGCGGCGTCATAGCCGCCGACGCTAAGGCCGTAGTTCCAACTGTGATTCTCGATTACATGCTGGCTCGCGTGGCGAAGCGCCCTGCGCTCCATGGTAATGCTGCCAAAGAAGTCGTAGCTGAACGCCGTGGCGGCCGGGGCGAATCCTCGCGCCGTTGAATTCCCCAACCCGCTGCCCAGCAACGTGCCGATTACTTCCGTCGCATGCTGACTGCCGCCGTTGTTACTGATGTAAGGATCGGCGACCGTGACTCGCCCGGCGAAGTCCACATGGGCCTGGGCACCTCGGCCGTCCCACACACCCACCACAATGCCGGCGCCGTCCAGGTTATACGGCGCACTCGGAGGCGCGATCAGGTTGGCGCGCGCCACCGCCACAGCCGTCTGGTTGGCGGTGCGCGGTGCGCCGACAATGTCGACGAATTGAACCAGGGGATTGCGCAACAGTGTCCGCGCGCCCGCAGCGTCGCTTTCGATGTCGTAATACGGCACGTCGGTGCGCGGCAGATTGGCGACATCGCGCGAAACCTGCGCGTCACGCCCATTGGCGGCGCGCAGGGCCTGGTCCATGTGCTTGGCGGGCACCCCGGGCCAGAACATCACGCGCAGTGCGAGTACCCCGCCGCCCTTAAGCGCGTCGGCCAGTGCAGGCGATATGGCATCGTCGTCTACGCGGCCCGCCGTGCTGACCACATTGGCTTGGCGTTGCAGCACCGCGCGCAGCGAACGCGCATCCGATTGCCCGGTCAGCGATCCCACGACATAGGTTTGCTCGCCCAGGTAACCAAACACGCAAAAGCCCGCGGCTTCGATCTGCGCACGCAAAGCCGCCGTCATCGGCTTCTTGAGCTTTAGATAAAACGTGCTCGTCTGCGTCGCCCCATCGTCGGCAATGACTGTCCGGTTATGAAGCTTGACGGCTTGCACCGATTGCTGCTGCGCTTTTACCGGCTGCGGAGAGTAAGGCTGCGCGTCGGTGGAATGCCCGCGGCCCGCCGCAAATACGAGCAGGGCCGTCGCAAGGCTCAAGATTATTGCCGTGGCGCGCATGGTTTGGATCTGAAAGACGCTGGCATTGTCGCGTGAACCGACCGGGGCGTAAACATAAAAAGCACACTTCGCACACTTGGGATTGCTTTATGCCTGAATGAATCAAGGACAGGCGAAACAAAAAGGCCCGCGAGTGCGGGCTCTTTGCATTACGTGATGATGCGGTTTACTTCAGGGGCATGTAAACGCGGCCAGTTTCGCCTTTGACCTCAAGTTCGACGCCACCACTGGTCAGGCTCACGACTTTGCCGAACTTCCCGCCGCCTACGGGATAGTTGTACTCCGAGCCGCCAAGCTTGTAGATGCGCGGCTCGCCGCCGGTAACCGGAACCTGCAGGTGATCGCTCGAAATCACCGAGCCCACGGGCAGCGCGCCGCCCACGGTGTAGACCTTGCCGAAGTTCTTGACCGAGTCGTTGGCCTTGAAGTTGCCGCCGAGATCGTTGCGCGTGGCCCACACCACCATGTGCTGCACCATGTCGTCGCGGTGCGCGGGCAGGGCCTCGCCGTCGATAATGCGGGCGAAGTTTCCCTTTTCGCTTTCAAGCTTCAGCGTCACATTCGCCAGCGTGCCGCGCGAATAGCTCACCACGCCCTGCACGCTCGCAACACTCAGCACGCTTTCCTGCTGGTCCATTTCGTCCGCCGCGGCGCCAGCCTGGTAGGCCAGGTCAAAGCCCTTGTCGGCGGCGTTGAAGACCACGCCGTAACGCTGGGCGGCGTTCTTGAAGCTGGAAATGAATTCCTTCTGCCCCAAACCCGCGCCGTAGATGCTGATGCGCCGGTTGGCGACTTCCGCTGGCAGGCGGCTGGTGTTGAGGTTGACGCCGTAGAGGTCTTCGCCGATGCGGGCAACGCGTGACAGCGGCTGGCGCTGAAGTTCGATCACCGTGCCGCCGCCCTGGATCTTCTCGTAGGCCGTGTCGAGTTCAAACGCGCCGACCGAACGCGCCTCGACATTGAAGGTGTGCGTCTGCAGGCTGACCGTCATGCCGCGAGTGGCGGCGTCGACAATCACGCGGCCACGCTGGATCTCGACCGCCGAGGCGCCGGCGCTGCGGCGCACACGAACGCTCGAAGAACCGTCAAGCTGAACGGTGCCTTCAGGCAGGCGCAGGGTCAGCGGCGTGCCCTGGCGCGCCTCAACTGTTTCGCCTTCGCGGATCTGCATGACGCGGCCGTCAAGGGCCATCATCTGTCCGACGATGCTGCTATCGGGGCTGAGCACTTTGCCGGCGATCATCGTGATCGCGACAGCGGCGATGACGACCGCCGCGGCGCGCGCGATGAAGCGCGCGACGCTGGGTTGCGCGACCATATAGAAGAAGTCGCGAACCGGTTGGGGCTCGAGCTTGGGAATTTCAACTTTGGCTTTGGCAAACAACTGGTTGAGGGCGACTTCGCCGACTTCCGGCGCCTGGAGATTGATCAGCGGCGTCAACTGGCGCGCCATCTTCTCCTTGGCTTCCTTGGCCTCGGGATTGACATCGAGGTGGCCCTCAAGGATCGCGGCTTCCTTGGGCGAAAGATCGCCGACAAGGTAGCTGGGCAACTGAACCAATGCTTCGCGAGTGTCCATGAGTGTGTCCTATCTTGCTTCCACTTCCCCCAACTGTGAAACGCCTGCGTTGCAACTTCGTTGGCAGTTTTGTTTTCAGGGCCGGGGTTAGGGCTAGGGTTAGAACTACGCCCCGACACGCCTGCCTTTGTTTTTTCCAGCCCCATCGCTGCCGTTACCAGCCCTACTTTACGCGAGGCCGCGCTTTTCCAGGTACTTCGTCAACATCTGCACGGCCTCGTGTACCCAGTATTTGATTGTGCCTTCGGGGCTACCGAGGATTTCGCTGATCTCGGAATACGGCATTTCCTGGTTCACGCGCAACACCAGCGCCTCCTGCTGGTTGATGGGCAGGCGCTTGATCGCGGTCTGGACTTCCTCGAGCATTTCCTTCGAAAGCAGCACTTCCTGCGCGACGGGGCCCTGGCCGGGAATCACGTGCGACAGCGGCTTTTCGTCGCCGGGGATGTTCGCGTCGAGGCTCACGTGCTGGCGCAGGTTTTCGCGCTTGAAGTAATCGAGCGTGATGTTGCGAGCGATCTGCAGCGCCCAGGTCGTGAACTTAGCGCGCGGGCGGTAGGTGTGCGCGTTTTTAAGCACGCGCAGGAACGTCTCCTGAAAGAGATCATCCGCCGGTTCGGGCTTGCCCACCATCTTGTAGATGAAGTTATAGACCTGGCGTTTGTGCCGGTGGACCAGCGTTTCAAAAGCCGCTTCGCTGCCGCGCGTGAAGCGCTTGACAAGTTCGTAATCGTCGAGGCTCTCAAGCGGCACGACCGCGGCCTTGCTCATCTTGAGCACTTTGCCGGTGTGATCCCCGTGTCCAATATTGGCCACTGCAATCTCGCTCACGTCCGCCTCGCCTCAGCGTGTCGTCGGCATAATAGGGGTGCCGCCCGTGCATACAAGCCACCACCGGCACTTGTAACGCACGAGCGCGGCAAGCGTTGACCTTTGCCGTGATCTTTGTTGGCTCACGGCGTGACCTCCGACCTTAAACCCTACGACGGACTGCCGCGCCGTCCCGCGCTCGCGGCCGGCATAGCAGCCGTCGTCGGAAGCGCTGTAGCGGCCATCAACCCCGTCGAAGGCCCCTGGCCGCTGGTCGCGGTCATTGGCGGCGCTGTGCTGATGGCTGGCGCGTTCGCAGCATCACGCTGGGGTCGGGTTGCGTCCTTATTAGGGGTACTGGCTGTCGCGCTGGCTTTCGTTGGCTATGGAGTGTTTCGCGCAACCCCCGCCGCCGACAGCCTCGCTGCACGTTATCCCGACGGCGCCGAACTCGTGCGACTGCGCGGCGTGATCGTCGAGGGCGGCGACTACCTCAAGCGCGATCCCGCAGCGTTTGAATATCCCGAACAGCCCGCACCCATTCACGGCTTCCCCGTCGGCGCCGATCCCCGCCGCGGCGTGAGCTATCTGCTTGAGGTCCACTCGCTGCCGGACCTCGGTGTGTCCGCGAGCGGCGCGGTGAAGTTGTACCTGCCGCCGGAAACGCGGCTGCCGTTGCTGAGCGAGGTCGAGCTGCTTGGCCGCCTGCGCACGCCGCGCCGTGCGGGCAACGAAGGCGAAGTCGACAGCGCGCGCCGCTACGCCCTGCGCGGTGTCACGCACACCATGACCGTCGACGACGCCCGCGCCGTGACGATTATCGGCGACGCCGGCGGCTGGGCCTGGCCCGCGCGTGTGCACGAATTCTTCCACGGCGCGGTGGGCTCGCGCATCGAACGCGCCAACGCGGCGGTGCTCGGCGCGGCGCTGCTGGGCGAACGCGGGACGCTGAGCGCGAGCCAGCGCACGCACTTCGTGCAAAGCGGGACGGTTCACCTGCTGGTGGTCAGCGGCATGCACGTTGCGTTGCTTGCGGCGGCGATCGTGCTCGCGCTGCGAATCTTCGGCGTCGACCTGCGCTGGTGCTGGGCGGTCGCGGGCCTTGCGGCGCTGGCGTACTTCTTTGTGACGGGCATTCAGCCCAGCACGCTGCGTGCGACGCTGATGGTGCTGATTTACGCGCTTGGACATATGGTTGAGCGCAAGCCGGACACGCTGAACGTGCTTGGCGCGAGCGCGCTGCTGTCGCTCGCGTTTGACCCGATGCAGGTTGCCGAAATCGGCTTTGCGCTGAGTTATCTGGCCGTGCTCGGCATCGTTGCGGTCGCGCCGGCGCTGCGCGTGTTCGAGCCGCGACCGCCGCGTACCGCGAGCCGCGCGCTGCTGCGCTGGCTCGGCGCGTCGTTGCGGATTTCCCTCGGCGTGGGGCTCTGCACGTGGCCGCTGCTGGCTTTGTTCATGCACATGCTCAGCCCCGTGATGCTGGTTTCGAATTTAGTGGCCGGCCCGCTGGTCAGCGTGATTCTCATCCTCGGCCTCGCATTGCCCTTGGCGCTGATTCCCGGCGTCGGCGGCGTGCTCGCGTGGGTCATGGGCCTGCTCGCGGGTTTGCTCGAGTGGCTCTCGCGCCTGTTTGCGAGCATCCCCTTTGGGCACATCTACGTCGCTGCGCCGCCGGTGTGGTGGCTCGTTGGCGATTACGCGCTGCTGATCGCCGCGCTGGTCGCGCCGCGATTGCGCCTGCCGCGTGTCGCCGGTGCGGCGGCTTGGTCGCTGTGGCTGTGCCTGCTCCCCGCAACCGCGCTGGTTTCGAACGAGCCACCGGGGCCGTTGCGGCTGACGGCGCTCGACGTCGGCCAGGGCATCTGCGCCGTCGCTGAAGTCCCCGGAGGGCCGACGGTCGTGATTGATTGCGGCAGCACGAGTCTCGGCAGCCCCGGCGAACGCGTGCTGGCGCCCTACCTGTGGTCGCGCGGCCGCAAGCGCATCGATGTGCTGGCGGTCAGCCACGCCGACGCTGACCACGTCAACGGCCTGCCGCAACTGTTTGAGCGTTTTGCCGTGGGCACCGTGCTGGTCGGCGAGTCGCTGGCCGACGACGACACCGGCCGCGCTTTGCAGGCGTGGCTCGCGGCTCGCACGCGCGTGATGGTGTTCAAGCGCGGCGACAGTTTCGAGATTTCACCGGGCGTAAGCCTGCGCTGCCTGTGGCCCGACAGGGCTTACGTCGGCGCGATGATTCCCGAGGGTGAGCGCCGCAACAACGCGGGCATGGTGCTGGAACTCGCGGCGGGCCCGCGCCGCGTACTCCTGCCCGCGGATGTTGAGAACTCGGGTCTCGCGCCGATCCTCAATCAACTCGTGCAGCCGGATATCCTGCTGGCGCCGCACCAGGGCAGCGCGGTCGAAGGTTTAAAAGGGCTGCTGGAACGACTGTCGCCGCAGCACATCGTGATCAGCGCGCGCGAGACCTTCCCTGACGAAGGCGCGCTGGAGACCTACGCCGCGGCGCCGGGCAAACTCTGGCGAACATACGACCAGGGCGCGATCACGTTTTTGATCGGCGCCGACGGCAAGATCGAAGCGCGCCCTTTCATTCAACGCCAATAAACCCAAAATCCTTTCGATGCCTGAAGCAAGCACGCAAGAGCCGCCGGTTCACATAGATCCCAGCGATCCGCACAAGGGCGCGCAGGTTCGTGAGATGTTCGCGGGCATCGCCGACCGTTACGACGCGCTCAACAGGGTGCTCAGCGTCGGGCGCGACCAGAGCTGGCGCCGCAAAGCCGTGAAGATGGCCAAGCTCAAAGGCGGCGAGCGCATCTTGGACTGCTGTTGCGGCACGGGCGACCTGACCCTCGCGTTCTGGGCGGCCAAGCCCCAGCCAAGTTTCGTCGTCGGTGGCGACTTCACGCCCGAGATGCTTCACATCGCGCGGCGCAAAACCCTCAGCGTCGGCGGGCCCGACATGCCGCCCTACACCGCCGCCGACGCGTTACATCTGCCATTTCGCAACGCGGAATTCGACGTCGTCAGTGTCGCCTTTGGCCTGCGCAACGTGCAGGACGTCAACGCCGGTTTGAGAGAACTCGTGCGCACGTTGCGGCCGGGCGGCCGTCTCGTGATTCTGGAGTTCACGCCCGTCAAACGCGGCCTGTGGCGCGCGCTGACGAACTTTTACGTTAACAAGATCGTGCCGCGCATCGGCCAGCTCGTCAGCCGCTCGCGTCACCAGGCCTACAAGTACCTGCCCGAAAGCATCGGCGTTTTCCCCGACGCGAGCGCGCTCGCCGCGCGTATGGAAGCCGCGGGCCTGAACAACGTCCACTTCCGCAAACTGAACTTCGGCACGGTGGCTATACATGTCGGGACTAGGGAATAGGGATTGGGGAATAGGTCTCAATAACCCCTTCAAGAAAGTTCCGATCCCTAATCGCCATTCCCTGTTCCCCTCGTTCGATCACGCATTGCACCGCCTCACGCCGCTAACTAGTCTCATACGCCAGCCGCACAACGGAGGATGCCCATGTCCGGAGTTGACCGCCTGAACGTGCCTGATTTCGAGCGCCCCATCGTCGAGCTCGAGATGCGCCTTGAAGAAGCCCGCCGCGAACTCGCCGACGCCAAGGACGGCGACGCCCTCAAAGACAAAGAATCCGAGATCAAGTCGCTCGAGAAAGACCTCAAGAAGTTGACGGAGAGCGTGTTTGCCAATCTCGACCCGTGGAACCGCGTACAGCTCGCTCGCCACCCCAATCGCCCGTTGGCGACCGATTACATCAAAGCCCTGTTCGACGACTGGCAGGAGCTCTTCGGCGACCGCGCCTATGGCGACGATCCCGCCATCGTTTGCGGCTTTGCTACGCTGGCCGGCAACAAGGTGTTCGTGCTGGGCCATCGCAAGGGCAAGACGCTTAAGGAACGCCTGGCCTGCAATTTTGGCTGCGCGCACCCGGAAGGCTACCGCAAGGCCCTTCGCAAGATGAAACTCGCCGAGAAGTACGGCCTGCCGATCATCTCCTTCATCAATACACCCGGCGCTTACCCCGGGCTGGAAGCCGAAGAACGCGGCCAGAGCATGGCCATTGCCGAAAACATCCGCGAGATGGCCGGCCTGAAAGTGCCCGTGATCTGCCTGACCATCGGCGAAGGCGGCAGCGGCGGCGCTCTCGGAATCGGCATTGGCGACCGCTACCTGATCATGGAGAACGCCTATTACAGCGTGATTTCGCCCGAGGGTTGCGCGGCGATTTTGTGGCACGACGCCAAGAAGGCCAGCGACGCCGCGAAGGTCCTGCGCCTGACGCCAAACGACCTGATTGAACTTGGCGTGATGGACGAAATCGTGCCTGAGCCTTACGGCGGCGCGCACCGCGACCCCCGCAAGGCCATTGAAATCGTTAAGACCACCTTGCTGCGGCACCTTGCTGACCTCACGGCACTCGACATCAACACACTGCTCGACCAGCGCTACGAGAAGCTGCGCAAAATGGGCAAGTACCAGGAAGTGCCGGTGTAACTTGCCCCACCGCGCTCAAGGCAGGCGCTCGGTTCTGTTGTTTCCCGGCTTTGCGAGTCCGCCGGATTACTATGCGTCGCTGGTCGAATCTCTTGCGCAGACGGGGCTGCTCGTTGAAGTTTATTGTCCTCCGGGTGTCGCCCAACGCCGCGAAGATACGTGGGGTGGCGATGCCGACAGCCTTATCCAGGACGCAGCGACGCACCGCCAGGATTCACTTTCAGTCCTGATTGGCCATTCCTGGGGGTGTCACCTTGCACGAGCATTTGCCCGCAAATACGGCACGCCGACGCTGATTGAAATCGATCCCCGGCTTCGCTCCCGTACGACACCACACGCGACCTTCGACGCCCCGACCAGGGTGGCCGGCAAAGCCGAGATGATCGCCCTTTATGCACGATCTGGCAACGATGTGCGGTGGGATTGGTGGGAGGTGCAGGACGACGGATCTTTTCTGCTTCGATTCAATCCCGCACAGCTTACTCAATATCTGCAGTATGCCTGGCCCACATACCCGGCGGCTGTCTGGCCGCATCTGCAAGCGACAAACATCCTTGTCGTGCGGACACTGCAAAAGTCTTTGTCTGTGGACGATGATGTTGCCGCATTCAAACGCGATTTCCCGGCGGTTCGATGGGCTGAGCTGGCCGAAGTCTCCCACGCCCTGCCGCCGCGCGAGCAACAGGTCGTTGCAGCTACAATCTCGCGTTTTCTTGAACCCCTCCCCTCGTCTTCATTCGGTTAATGGTTACGGGCGCGCCCCCGACGCCGCGTATTACCCTGTGCAAACCTGACCGAGGACAAACCATGAGTCGACTGCTGATCGCCGCAGCATCATTGATGCTGATTGGACTGCTGGGCATTCCTGCCAACGCCAACGGAGACAAACCACGGGACCGCGAATCCCGCGAAGAACCAACTGCCGAACTGCTTAAGGACGCGGTCAAAGGCGACCCGGGCATCCAGAGCATCCAATGCATGAGCTTCGGCCCCAAGGGTTTGCTGCTCATCGGCGACGGAAAGGGCGCACAACTGGTCGCGATCCAGACCGCCGACATCAAGCCGCTGGGCGAATTCAAGAAACTCACGGGCCTGCACGCCAAGCTGGCCGCGAAGTTCAAACTGCGCGCCTCGGACATCATGGTCACGGCCTATGCCGCCAACCGCGAGTCGGGCTGCGCCTACTTCGCGATCAATCGCCAGGACGGCCGCGGCCACATGCTGGCGCAGGTCAAGCCCGACGGCAGCATCGAGGAAATCAAGCTCAATGACGTCACCTACAGCGCGGTCAAGATCAACATGCCCAAGGCCGCGGGCAACGCGATCTTCAACGCCCTGCTCTACACGCCCACACAGATTGTCGCCTCGGCGACGGCCGACGCATCTTTTGCAGCACACGTGATGACGGTGCCGGTGCCGTTCAAGAACGAATGCACCGTGGTCAGCGCCAGCAGCTTCCACGTCACGCACGGCGGCTGGGAAACCAACGCGCCGCTGGAGAAGATGGCGCTGTGGGAGGAGGGCGGCGAAAGTTACATCGTCGCAGGCCTGACGTGCACCCCGGTCGTGAAGTATGCGCTCAAGGACATCAAGCAGGGCGCGCAACTCAAGGGCAAGACCCCCTTCGACTTCGGCGGCGGCCAGCAGCCCATCGACATGTTTGTCGCGGGCGGAGCGCTTTATTGCAACGTCGACGGCTGGGAAGAACCGTACGTCGTGCGCATCAGCAAAGATCTGATTGCGGGTGGCAAGGGCATCGATGAAAAGGCCCCCACCATCACGCAGGAAAAGGACGGCCGCAACGAACTCGTGAAATCCGTCGCGAGCATGGCGCAGGTCGTCCCGAAGCTTGCCAAGGCTGAAGGCCTGATGCCGCTTGGCGACAAGCAGGTGCTGGTCATGCGTGTGGCAAACGGCGACATGGAGCTTGAGGCCGTTACGCTCGAAACCAAGTAAACCCCGGTTGCGTCGCGGCGGGCCCGCCCTTAATCTGTCAGGCACGGAGCCCGCCCGATGCGATTCAGCACCACCCGCTTCACACCGTTAGCCCAGATCTGCCTCGCGGCATTGTTGGTTGCAATCGTTGCCGCCTGCAACAAGCCCGCCGATGCCGCCCGCGTCGCGATAACGCCGTTGCCCCACAACGGCACGTTTGTCGTGGTCACGGCGACATTCCCGCCGCGCGCCACCGTCGTTGAGGGCAAGGGGCTCGACTATTGGTTGACCCTGCAGGGGCCGGACGAAGCGATCGTGCGCGGCGAGTACGCCCTCAACGGCGACCAGGTCACCTTCACGCCCGCGATGGCGCTCGATCACGAAAAGACTTATCGCGCGACGTTGCGGCTGCCTGACGGCAGCGTCTATTCGGCCGAATACACCGCGCCGGAGGCGCCGATAACTGATGCTGACATCGTTCCCATCAAAGTGAACGTTGACGTGTTGAGCCCGCTGGACCCGCTGGTCGTCACCGTGAGTGCGGAAGTGCCGTCGAAGTTCCTTGCGCCCGTCATCACGCAAACGAAAGGAGCCCGGCTTGGCCTGCGATATTCAGCAGGTGACAAGAAGTTCGTGGAGGGAACTTTGCGGCCTGACGGGGCGCGCCTGCTGTTCCGCCCCAACGAACCTTTGCAATGGGATACCCAATACACGGGCTCGCTCACGCTTGAGGATGGCCGCACGTTTGTACAGCCCTACATCACGCCGCCGCGCCCGAACGATCGCAAGCCGGTGATCGCCAATGTCTATCCGTCGTCGACGGAAATCCCGGCCAACAATCTGAAGTTTTACGTCTGTTTCAGCGAGCCCATGCAGGGCGAGGTGCTGAAGCAATGCCGCATCCTCGACGACAAGGGCGCGGAGGTCTGGCAACCGTGGCAGGAGAAGGAAATCTGGAGCGTCGACCGCGCGCGCCTGAAGCTGGTCATCCACCCCGGCCGCATCAAGCGTGACTTGCGCGATGCGGACCCTCACGGCCCTGTCCTGGTCGAGGGACGGAAATACACCCTCGTGATCGCCGCGGGGCTGAAGAGCGCCCTGGGTGCGGCGATGGAGCACGAATTCAGGCGCGAGTACACGGTGGCAGCGGAAGACCGTGAATTTCCGGTGCCGGAACACTGGAAGAAGGACATCCCCAAGGCCGGAACGCGCGAGCCGCTGGTGCTGAAGTTCGGCGAATCCCTCGACTACGTGCTGGCGCTGTCGTGCATCGAGGTCCAGGACGCCAACCGCAAGGTCGTGCTCGGCGAGATGACGCTGGGCGGCGCCGAGAAAACCTGGAGCTTTGTTCCCGCCGAGCCCTGGTCCGACCGAGCCTACTTCTTTTACGCACGCCAGCAGCTTGAGGATCTCGCCGGCAACAAACCCGGTGAACTCTTCGACCACCGCGCGGGCGAGCCGGCGCCGCGCATTCCCGAGTTGTTGGTGATGTTCACTCCAGTGAAGTAGCCATCTCGACCACTTCGCGATGGAAGGCCACGCGTCGCTCCAGCGGCCACGCCGCAGGCGCCTCCACGACCAGCCCGGCGCGCGCAAAGCTGCGCCAGAACCAGTACGCCAGCGGCCAGCGCCGGGACAAGCCGACCAGCCCTCGTGCGATGCGGCCCGGTTGCAACACGCCCTGGTTCCCGCGCAGCACGAAATAGCCGGGCCGCGGCTCGAATTCGTATTGCCGCAGCACCGCCACCAGGCGCAGGCCGATGTCTCCTTCGCCAAACTGGATGAAGTAGGGCAGCGCGGCGCGGCAGTCTTCATGCAGGTCAACCAGCAGTCGCGGCTGCGCTGCGCAAACCGCGTCGCGCACAGTCGCCGCCTCCGGGCAATCGAGGCGCGCGAAACTTCGGTTGAGATCGCGCCCGTTTTCGAGCGCGCGCGTGCCGTGGACGAGTCCCCAGGGATTACACGGGCCAAAGCATGCGAGGCCCGCTTTGCGCAGCGACTGAAGCGCCAGCGCGCCGCTGGGCTCGTCGCCATGAACGCCGCCGGTAACAAACACGCGCGCCATATGCCCTCCAACGAACCGGCGCCCGATGAAGGGCGCCGGTAGTATTTCGCAATGCCGCTTTGACTAGCGCTTGCTGAACTGGAAGCCGCGGCGAGCGCCCTTGCGGCCGTACTTCTTGCGCTCCTTGCGGCGGCCGTCGCGCGTCAGAAGGTTCTGTTCCTTGAGCTTGGGCTCGAGCTCGAGGTTGATCTTGCACAGCGCGCGCGCAATCCCGAGACTCGCGGCTTCCGCCTGGCTGGCGATGCCGCCGCCGCTGACGTTGACGAATATGTCAAACTTGCCCTCGAGGCCCGCGGTCTTTAGCGGCAGGGTGAACGCGTTCTGCTCACGCTTGTTCACGAAGTACTGTTCAAGCGGCTTATCGTTCACTTCGAACTTGCCGCTGCCGCCACGCACGCGAACGCGCGCGGTTGAAGTCTTGCGGCGTCCCAGTCCCCACGTGTAAGTCTTGGTAGCTTCCACTGTGTTCTCCCAACCGGTCTTGCCGGCGCTTGATGTTTACTTTTTGCCGCTGGTGGCGGCGAGACCGGCGTTGCGGCCGTAAGTGATCTTGTATTCGACCGGGTTCTGGGCCTTGTGCGGATGCTCAGCGCCCTTGTACAGCTTCAGCTTGTTCAGTATCTGGTGGCCCATCTTGGTCTTGGGCAGCATGCGGCGCACGGCAAGCATGAGGATTTCCTCGGGCTTGCGGTCCTGTAACTGCTCAAAGGTCTCGAACTTGTGGCCGCCCGGATAGCCCGTGAAGGTATCGTAGATCTTTTCCTTGAACTTGCGGCCCGTCACCGTGAGCTTCTCGACGTTGGTGACCACCACGAAGTCGCCGGTATCGGTGTGCGGCGTATAGTTGGGCTTGTGTTTGCCCATCAGCAGCACGGCAATCTTGTTGGCCATGCGGCCGAGAGTCTGTCCCTGGGCGTCAACCACGTGCCACGCGCGGGCGACTTCACCCGGCTTGGCGACCCATGTCTTCTGCGACTTCGCGATCATTGTTGCGTCCTTTAGCGTCCCGGAGCAGCTCTCCGAGGGGCGGAAAAGGTAACAGACAAGGGGGATATGTCAAGTACGCCAGCATTTCCAAAGCAATCTCTTGCCCTCGACCAATTGGAATCTGTAGTCTCTCTGCGCCCCGTGGGAGCGGGCCCTGCATGCGATTTGACGCTCGAGTCATTGGTCTGCCTGATCACCTCACGCAGGCACAGAAAGGCCTGTCGAAAAAGGACTACGCCCAGGAACAGGCCAAGTTCGAGGCCGCCCGCGCCAAGCTCATGGCCAAGCTCGCGCCGCAGTCCAAAGACGTTGTCAGCTTCTTCGACCGCGCAGGCGCCATTGCCGCCCATTTTCGCTGCGACCGCTTCCAGCTCTTGAAACCGTTGCAGGATTACGCCTGCTTCCTCGATGGCACTACGCCCGAGGAAGTCGCGCGCGAAAACGCCTGGACCGCCAGCCTGCACACCGTGCTGATCGGCCAGAACGACGCGATCGCCGTGCCCTTTGACTTTACCGTGCCCTACGACGTCGAGGTGCCCGGTCGCATCCACAAGTACGTGATAGTCAGCAGCCTCAAGATGAAAAAAGAACTCGAGGCCCTGAACGAATACGTCGCCGTCGAAAAGACACTGGGCATCGAGCACTTCCCGGATTTCGTCGACGCCAGCAAGACACAGATGGAAGCCTTTGAGCGCAAGGAAGGCGTTGGCCGGCGCTTCTGGGCGAAATTCGGATTGATTGCGCTGCGCGGCCTGGTGGAAAAGAGCGTCGAATTGAAACTGCCGCTGCTGATCGACCCGCAGTGGACCGCCGTGCCTTCCGAGGTCTAAACGCAAGCGCGTGTAATTAAGGCGTCCCCCATTAAACTTGAGCCCATCGCGTCAGCGATGGGATATTGTCACGGACGAACGACAATGGCTTTGTCCCGCCGCTTACGCTCGGGCGCTGGTTTTCGCTACCTTACTTGCACGCCGATAGTGAAGGTCTGCGTCGGGCCGTCGACGAACACCTGCGCCGAGGCGGGACTGACCGTCAGCGTCAGCGTATAGAATCCCGGCGCGGCGCCGGCATCGACGGCAATGCGGCCAAAGGGCAGCACGTCGACGCTGCCGGGCGCGCTTGAGGTGAAATCGAAATCGACGAAGCACGGGCCGCCGGAGTCGCCGTAGGCCTCGAAAATCGGCACGTCGATCTGGTCAATGGCCAGGAAGTGCGTGGGATAAACCTGGCCGCGCACAAGTTCAATGAACTCGGGTACGCGCACGATGTGCTCGTAAGTGCGCGAATAGTTGTTGATGTTGCGCGAGGTATTGAGGTGGTCGATCAGGATGCGCAACTCGGTGCCGGGCGTCGCAAATGTGTTGTCAAAGGCCACGCCGCTGCGCTCAGGATTGATCGGCGCGAGAAAGTCGTCTTCAAAAGCCTGCCCGATCAAATTTGCCGCAGACAGATTGGGCATCACTACGCCGGTATTGGGCACAAAGCCGATGCTGCCGTTCAAGATGCCGTCGTCGCGGCCGTCTTGCGCCATGCCAAGGTAAAAATCCCACACGTTGGCGATGCCCGCGTTGGCCGCAACCTGGCTCAATGCCGCCATCACGCAACCGTATGAAAAATCGTTGCCAAACGATACCGTTCCGCAGAAATCCGTCGGCACGCCCTCGCGGATGCGCGGCAGCCCGAAAAACTCCGCCGTCTGCTGCGAACAAAGGCCGAACATGCCCGCCGAGACGCCGCCGAGAAACTCGCCGCGCCTGACTGCAAACGTCGTCAGCGGCGTGACCTGCACGCCAAAGATCGAGCGCCCCTCGTAGTTTGGCGCGACCGTCCATAACACGTGGTCGTCGCGCATGATGTGCGTGAGATTCGATACCGCCGTCGCCGGGTTGGCGCCGGTGCTCTGGATGCCGTTGATGTTGCGGCCGCGGACCTCGACCACGATCGCGCCGCGGTAAGAATTGTCGCGCAGGTTCACCTGGTAGGCGCCGTTGCTGAGGCTGACGCTGACGCCCAACGCATTGTTGTCATCCAGGTCGATCTGGCCGTCATCGCGCACGCGGCGCAACGTGACAAGCGCATCGCGCACGACGCCGCCGGTGCTGATCTGCCCCGTGATGAAGGTGCCCGCCGCGGGATTGGTCGTGGATCCGATGGAGGCCCCGCCCGCGCCGATTTTGCGTGCGATGTCGACGCGCTGGTCGAAGTCGCCGGTGCAACCGGCGATCAAAAGCAACAGCAACAGGGGCGACAGACGCTTCATCTAACTCCCAAAACGGCAACCCACAGATGACGCAGATTAGCGCAGATAAGCGGCGAATGGATGGCAGTTATCTGCGCACATCTGCGACATCTGTGGGAAGCTGTTGCAGTTCAAATCGTTATTCCACTTCTTTGCGGCTGACTACGACCTTGTTGACCAGGCCGTATTTCTGCGAGGCGCCGGCGTCGAGCCAGAAATCGCGGTGCACATCCTTGGCGACCTGCTTTTCGCTCTGGCCGGTTTCCTCGGCGACGATCTTGTTGTACTGCTCCTTCATGCGGTCGATTTCACGGGACAGGATTTCAAGGTCGCTCGCCTGGCCCTGGGCGCGCATCGACGGCTGATGCAGCAAAAAGCGGCTGTTGGGCGTGCAATAACGCATGCCCTTGTCGCTGCCGAGGTGGATCATCACCGCGGCGCTGGCGCAAATGCCGATCACGAAGCTGCGGATCGGCGGGTTGACGAAGCGCATGTAATCGAGAATCGCAAAACCGCTGTCGGCGCTGCCGCCGGGGCTGTTGATGATGAAGGTGATCGGTTTGTCCGCGTCATCGGCTTCAAGCAGCGTGAGCTGGCTGATGATGCTCGCGGCCAGTTTGTCGTCGACGGACTTGCTGACGATGATCGTGCGGGTCTTGAGGAGTTTGGAGGTAAGGTCCTTGGGACCCTGCTCCTTGCCCTTCTTTTCGCCCTTCTCCTCGTCTTCGTCCTCGTCTTCTTCAGCAAGGAAGGGGTTTTCGTAGCTGATTTCGTAGTCTTTGTTCATGGCTGTCTCCGGGCGCACTTCTGTGCTTAACAGGCGCACTTTGGCGCTTATTCCGCAAGGCGCGCGACTTAAACATGTTAGCGGGCGTCAGGCAACAGGCGGCAGGCGGCAGTTAAGGCCTTTAACTCTCGCCTGAAGCCTGACGGCTGTCGCCTTCCTCAATCTTGACTCCGGACTCCGGACTCGAGACTCCGGACTTCGCCTTCATAAACGGCCAGCGACGCACGCCGGGGTCATAGAATTCGCCGGTGTAAGGCTTCTTGAAGCCGCTGAATGCGACGATCATTCCCGCGCCCCAGACGAAGATCAACACCGACAACAGTTGGCCCATGGTCAGGCCCATGCTGTGCAAAAATGCGGCTGTGCCCGTGAGTTCGCCGGCTTTGGTGGGGTCGATCTGCTTGTCCGGCTGGCGGATCATCTCGGCGGGGATGCGGAAAATCGCATAGCCCGCCAGGAACAGCGAACACATCACACCCGGTCGTTTGACCCAGCGCCGCGCAACCCAGACGATCAGCAGCAGCAGTACGCCCTCGAACAAAAATTGGATAATCTGGCTCGGGTAGCGACCGTAGAAGTAATCCTGATAGCGCTCCCAGAGTTCCGGTTTTACGGGCAGGATGTGCCAGTCAGCCGGCAGTGCCTTGACGTTCCTGGTCGCGAGGTAGTCGCTTTGCGCCGCATCAACCAGCATGCGGTAGCCCGGGCTCTGGTCGTCGGTCGGGAACTTCATCGCGTACCACGGCAGCTTGTCGGATTCGGTAATGGCCTTGCCGGCTTCGTCGGTGATCGCCCGGCCATAAAGCTCGCCGTTGATAAAATTGCCCACGCGCACCAGCGCCACGCCCGCAGGCACAATGTGCACTGAGCCGTCCATGATGTTGAGGAAGTTGTGCTTGTGCAGCTTCGCGTAAATGAACACCGCCAGCGCCACACCGATCACACCGCCGTGGAAGCTCATGCCGCCTTCCCAGACCTTCAGTGCGCTGCCAAGCCGGGCGCCGAGCGATGTGTCCTGCCCCGCCGCGCCGATTCCCATGAAGAGGTAATCGAACTGGTAGAACAGCAGATAGCCGATGCGGCCGCCAAGGAACGTGCCGAGCACACCGACCACGATGTAATTGGTCACGTCTTCGGGCTTCATGCGCAGGTAGCCGATTCGTTGCAACCAGCGAAACACGAAGAAGCCGTACACAAACGCCAGCACGTACATCAGGCCGTACCAGCGCAGCGCGAGCGGGCCCGCGACGTTCAATATCACCGGGTCGAGATTGGGATGTTGGAGAAGGCCTAGCACGGATTGCACTGTAGGGACCTTTCAAATGGACGCAATGCGTCCATTTGAATCGCTTCCTTCGGTCGCCTTAGCCGCGTCCACGGTCTGCGGCCCGTTCACGGCGGACGCGGCTCAGCCGTTTCCCTAGAAGCCTTGCGCCGTCGCGCCGCAATTCCATACTTGCCGCGGGCAAACTAAGGCAAATCAATGAAGAAGAGGGCCGCTGTACGGGCACGCGCAAGCGTGTCCGCGAAGACGCAGACCGCGCGTAAAACCACCGCGAAAAAACCCATAGGGGCTCGCCGCGGCGAGCCCGCGAAACAGAGTCCCAAAAAGGCGCAAAAGAAAACACCAACACCCACGGGCCAAAGGCCCGTGCCACGCAATCCCCAGAAATTCGACGTCGCCATCGTTGGCGGCGGCCCCGGCGGCAGCACGCTCGCCGCACTGCTGATTCAACAGGGCCGCAGCGTGTGCATCGTCGAGCGCCAGGAGTTCCCGCGTTTTAGGATTGGCGAATCACTTTTGCCGTTTTCGATCGATATCTGGAAGAAAACCGGCGTGCTCGAGAAGATTCACGCCGCCGGCTACCTCGTCAAACGCGGCGCGCGCTTTGTGATCGATGAAACGCTCGAGGACGAGTGCTTCTGGTTCAAGAACGGGTTGGACAAAGACCACCCCTACGCCTTCCAGGTGCAACGCGCGCCCTTCGACAAGCTGCTGCTCGATCACGCGCGCGAAATGGGCGCGAAAGTCTTCCAGCCCGCGAGCGCGACCGACTTTCGCGCCGAGAAAGACCGCGCTATTCTCTCGACGACGGCGGGCGAGATTGAATGCGCGATTGTCGCCGACGTTTCCGGCCGCTGGACCTTTATGTCCAGCCGCACACACCAGCGCAGGGTTCACCCGTCGCACCGCAAAGTCACGGCCTTTGCGCATTACACGGGCGTCAAACGCTGCGAGCAGGACCCGAGTAACATCATCATCATCCGTTATGGCGACACAAAAAAGGGTTGGTTCTGGCTGATCCCGTTCGCCGACGGCACGACCAGCGTGGGCGTGGTGGCCGACGCCGATTATTACCGCCAGAGCGGCCTGACGCCGGAGCAGTTCCTCAACAAGAGCATCGGCGAGAGCCGCGCGATGGCGCCGCGCATGCAAGGCGCAAAGGCCTGCTGCGAGGTACGCCACGAAGCCGATTTCAGCTACACGAGCGTTAAACACGCCGACGACCGCCTGATTAAAGTCGGCGACGCAGGCGCGTTTGTCGACCCGATCTTCAGCAGCGGCGTGTTTCTATCGACCAAAGCCGCGGAACTCGCGGCGGCCGCCATCGACAATGCGTTCAAGAAGAAGAACTTTTCGCGCAAGATGTTTGTGGACTATGAGAAGAAGGTGCAGCACGGCACCAAAGTGTTCTGGTCGTTCATCGACGCGTTCTATAACCGCGAGTTTTTGCAGAAGATGGTGACCAGCCGCCGCCGCCCGCTGCTGCAAAGCAGCATCACGAGCCTGCTTGCGGGCGACGTGTTTAACGAGGGCAACGCGCTGATTGATTTCCTGCTCGGCGAAAAAGACCCGACCCACGACGCCGAAATCGCCGCGCTGGTGGGGTAATCAGAGCCGCGCGCCAGCAAGCAGTCCCGTTGAACTAACGAGGCCACTTGCTTGCGCGCGTGGCTCTTAATCGCACCTGCGACGTGTTCGCCCGTTAATACAATCACTCGACCATTGGAGGCTGCCATGCGCCGGATCATGCTCGCGTTGTGTCTGCTTGCCGCGCTGGCGGCTGTCTCATCGACGACTGCGCAGGATGCACCGCCCCCCGAAGAACCCAAGAAACCGAAGGCATGGCAGGAACGTGCGGCGAAGAACGGTTGGACCGAAGCCGAAATCAAAGCCTTTGCCGCCGATCGCGTCAGGGTCACCAACGAAACCTTCAAGCAGATTTTCTCGGCCTACGTCGCCGCGCCGCTGCCCGTCTTCATCACAAGCGACGCCGTGCTCAACGCATATCACGTGCTGCTCGAAGAATCCGTCATGCGGCTGGAAATCGCCAACGCGCGTGAACTGAAGTGGCTGGTCGGCTATTTGTGGACACGTCTTCTCGAAACCAAGCCCGACGCCGAAGTACCCGAGTTCGGCATCAAGGGTTTGCAGCGCGCGAAGATTGTCGTTGCCGTTGCGATCAAGCTGCTCGAACTCGAAATCAAGATCGAGGACGAAACGATCAGGAAATCCGCCGACGACACGGTGAAACTCGTCCTCGCCGCAACAGGTGAAGGCAAACCCGCATGGCTGGGCAAACCCGACCCGGGCTTTCTTTCGCTCGACTGGCAGCGTTTCAAACCGCGCGGCTTCTACACCAAGCGTGAGAATCTCCAGCGCCACTTCCGCGCGCTTTCGTGGTTTCAGTCGATTCCGTTCCGGCTCGTGAACGATGAAGAGTTGGCGGCGATTGCCTGGCTGCGCGACGCGCTACACACCAACTACAAAGAAAGTCGCGCCAACGAAAACCGGGGCAAACGCCTTGTCCAAGGCTACAGCGCTTTTCTTGGTACGGGTGACGACCTGGACATCACCAAGGCACCATATGAGTTTCAGGTTTTCGGGAAGGACGAACTCAAGGAATTTCGCGAACGGTTTGTCAATGAATGCTTTCCGGCGGTCAACGACCAACTCCGCTACCTGCCCGACGATCCAACACAAGTCGCCGAACCGCACTATCGCGTCATTTCGGCGTACAGACTGCCCGATGCGGTGATGTTTGGCCGCTCGACGGACCTGCGAACGATCAAGCGCGATTGGCCAAGTGGGCTCGAAGTCGCAGCTGCGCTAGGCTCCGAGTTTGCCGCTAAACAATTGCCGCAAAGCGACCGCGAGAAAGTATTGCCAATCGTTGAGGCATCCAAGCCGCTGTTCAAAGGCACAAGCATTTACGCGCAATACATGAACACGCTACGGACCCTTGTAGACAAACCGGAGCCCGACGCGCCGGAATTTATGTCAAAGGAACTGTGGCAGGCCAAGAACTGCAACACGTTGCTCGCGAGTTGGGCGCAGATGCGGCACACGTGGGCATTGCAGGCGAAAGACAACGCGTACTGGCGGCTGGCGACGAAGATGCCCGCCGGTTTCGTCGAACCAGAACCCGAGTTTTATTGCCGGCTAGCCGGCCTCGTTCACTCAACCGCGTCATTGCTCAAAGACACCCCGGCCTTTGAACCCGATACCGAAGGACTGGCAGAAATGCTGCGCCGGGCCAAGGAAGCCATCGCAAAGTTCAAACTTACGGAAAGAAGTGCCCTTGAGGTGGACATCGACGGGATGACTGGGGAAGACAGCCGCATGCTGGATATGGGTGAGTCATTCGCAAGAGTCCTGCTCGGGTTGAAAGACACGTATTGGTATGAAAAAGCGGGCGCGAAAGTACTCGCGGAAAAGCTTGGAGGCCTGGCTGACGACGTCGCCGCGGGGAAGTTTGACCTGAGGCAGCAGTACAAGCAGCTTCTCTGGAATCACGGACAGGATTGCGAGTCGCTGTGGCCGAAGCTCGAGCAGATTTGTCGCCGACTGGAAACGCTGGCCCACAAACAACTGCGAAAGATCAAGTTCAACGAGGACGAGGAGAAGTACATCCTCGACTTTGGAGGCGCCCTCGGCGAGTGCATGATGTACATCGGCAATAGCTGGTTGTTTCCCTTTGACGATGCGCCGAGAGCGTGCGGCGTGTTCGCCAATCACGAATTGGGCGCCGCGAGCGGTTATCTGCACGTTGGCGTCGACCGGCCGCGCGCGATTTATGTCCTCTATCCATCGCCCGATGGTGACGTGCTCTGCCGTGGCGCGATTATGCCCTACCGCGAGTTTGTTCACGCCACGCCGCTCACGGACACCGAGTTTCAAGCCCTGCTGGACAGTGACAGGCGACCCAATAACCCCGAGTGGTTCAAAGCTTTGCCCGGGGCCGTGAAAATCGGCAAGAACGAACCGGTTCCGTCGTCGGGCCGCGACAAAAGCTGGCGTGACTAACTACTTATCCACATATTTGCGTGGATGCGGCGGCGTGCGATAAGGGCGCATCCACAGCAACGGAGTTTTCATGTCCGCCGCACCGAAAAAAACGGTCGCCGCAAAGTCTGTGCGCGCCGCGAAAGTTGAAAGCAAGGGGACTGTCCCAGCGAGCCCGAGCGGAGCGAGGGCAAGCGTGCGGACTGTCCCCGCAGCTTTGACGAACCGGGACGGGGGACAGTCCGCTCGGGCGGCAGAGGCGCCGCCCGGGGACATTCCCCAGCGCGTGTACCTCTTCGGCGGCGGCAAAGCCGACGGCAATGCCAAGATGAAAGACACGTTGGGCGGCAAGGGCGCGAATCTGGCTGAGATGGCCGCTATCGGCCTGCCCGTTCCCCCCGGCTTTACCATTACCACCGATCAATGCGCCGCGTACTTCACCGGCGGCAACCAGTTCCCCGCCGGTCTGATCGACGATGTCGCGCACGGGATTACCTTCATCGAACAATCCCTCGGCCGCACGTTCGGCCACGGCGGCAAACCGCTGCTCGTCAGCATTCGCTCGGGCGCTGCGGCGTCGATGCCCGGCATGATGGACACCGTCCTCAACCTGGGCCTAAACGAAGAAACCGTCAAAGCGCTGATCGCCGAAACCGGCAACGCGCGCTTTGTTTACGACAGCTATCGCCGTTTCATCACCATGTACGGCGACGTCGTGATGCACGCGCCGCGCAAAGCCTTCGAGGAAGAATTCGAGCACCTCAAGAAAGCCCGAGGCCTGAAACAGGACACGGACGCTACCGCGGACGATTTAAGAGGCCTGTGCATCAAACTTGCGAGCGTGTATCGCGCGCAGACGGGCCAAGATTTCCCGCAGGACCCGCGCGTGCAGTTGCGCGCCGCGATCGAAGCGGTTTTCCGTTCCTGGAACAACCCGCGCGCCAACGAATACCGCCGCATCAACCGCGTCGTCGGCCTGCGCGGCACCGCCGTCAACGTGCAGGCAATGGTGTTCGGCAACCTCGACGACGATTCGGGCACGGGCGTAGGTTTCACGCGCGACCCCAGCACCGGCGAAAACACTTTCTATTGCGACGTACTGTTCAAGGCGCAGGGCGAAGACGTGGTCGCCGGCATTCGCACGCCGCTGCACCTCGATGCACTCAAGCAGCGGCAACCCAAGGTACACGCCGAGTTGCTGGGCGTGCGCGCCACGCTGGAGAAGCATTATCGCGACATGCAGGACATCGAGTTCACCATCCAATCCGGGCGGCTGTTCATTCTTCAGTGCCGCAACGGCAAGCGCACGGCGCGCGCGGCGCTGCACATCGCGCTCGACCTCGTCAAGGAAGGTTTAATATCGCGCGAAGAGGCGCTGCTCAAAATAGATGCATCCAGCTTAAACCAACTACTCCACCCGACCTTTGATCCTGCCGCTAAGCCCAAAGTGCTGGCCGAGGGCGTTCCCGCGTCGCCGGGCGCGGCCGTCGGCCGCGTGGTGTTCTCGAGCAAGCAGGCCGAAGAACACGCCATGCAGGGTGAAAAGGTGATCCTCGTGCGCCGTGAAACCAGCGCCGACGACATCCGCGGCATGGCACTTTCGGAGGGATTCCTCACCGCGCGCGGCGGTCGCACGTCGCACGCCGCCGTCGTGGCACGCCAGCTTGGCAAAGTCTGCGTATCGGGTTGCGGCGCGCTTGAAATCGACGAAGTGCACCAGTTCTTCGCATTACGCGGCGTCATTGTGCGCGCAGGCGACGTGATTTCGCTCGACGGCAGCACGGGCAAGGTGATGCTGGGCGAGGTACCGCGCGTAAAACCGACGCTGGGGCAGGATTTTGCGACGATCATGCGCTGGGCCGAAGACGTGCGCACCCTGAAGGTTCGCGCCAACGCCGACACGCCCGCCGACGCGCACAAGGCGCGTGAGTTCGGCGCGCAGGGCATCGGCCTGTGCCGCACCGAGCACATGTTTTTCGACGAACGGCGCATCAACAAGATGCGCGAGATGATCCTGGCCAAGGATGTGATCGGGCGCAAAAAGGCGCTGGCGAAGCTTGAACCGATGCAGCGCGAGGATTTCCTCGGGCTGTTCACGGAGATGAACGGCCTGCCCGTCACGATCCGCCTGCTTGATCCGCCGCTGCACGAGTTTTTGCCACTCGACCCGCGCACACAGGAAATCGTCGCCGAGGAAATCGGAGTACAAGTGGAGGAAATCCAGGCCGCGGTGGCGCGCCTGCACGAAGCCAACCCGATGCTGGGCTTGCGCGGCGTGCGCCTTGGGCTGATGTTCCCCGAAGCCTACGAGATGCAAACACGCGCGATCGTGGACGCCGCCCATGACGCGATGGAGCGCGGCGTGGTGGCGCTGCCGGAAATCATGATCCCGCTGATCGGCCACGTCGAAGAGCTGAAGCAAATGCGCAACATCGTGCAGGGTGTGGTCGACCAGGTGAACATCGCCCGGGGCAAGAAGCTCGAGATCACGATCGGGACCATGATCGAAGTCCCGCGCGCCGCTTTGACGGCAGATCGTGTGGCGGAGCAGGCGGACTTCTTCAGCTTCGGCACGAACGATTTAACGCAGATGACGCTGGGCGTGTCTCGCGACGACGCGGAAGGCGGCTTCTTGACCGAATACGTCGTGCGGGGGATTTACCCGATCGACCCCTTTGCGACCATCGATAAGGACGGCGTCGGCCGCCTGATGAAAATGGGCGTCGAGTTGGGGCGGCAGGTTAAACCCAAGCTCAAAGTCGGCATCTGCGGCGAGCACGGCGGCGACCCGGACAGCATCAGCCTGTGTCTCGAACTCGGCTTCGATTATGTCAGTTGTTCGCCCTACCGCGTGCCCGTGGCGCGTCTGGCGGCGGCCCAAGCAGCGATCAAGGCCGGCAAAGGGACGCTGTTCAAGTAGCTAGTTTTCTTCGATCAGCGCGGCGGCGACGGCGGCGGCCTCCGGCGCATCGACCCACACCTGTGCGTTGCCGCGCGCTTGCATCTCGCGCAGTTCCGCCTCATAGAAAAACTCGCTTTCGCCAAACGCCGGCTTCAGTTCGTCCAGCCACGCAGCCTGTTCGTCATAAGCCGCGAAGAAAACTTGTCCCGTCCACGCGGGATTGCGGCCCTGGAGGAATTTCAGCACGAACACTTTTTCGCCGCCGATTTCCGCCACGCCGTCCACCACCACTTTGCCCGGCGTGCAACTCATCGACGGGCCGCGCACCGTGCGGCCCAGGCCCGAGACCTTGCGCAGCGCGCCGTTGTAGATGTCGAGGCAGCGCGCCAACGGCACGCGGAAATATTCCTTGGGACCGGTGTCGCGCTCGACAAAGGCGTAATACGGCACGGTGTTGTTGCGGATCTGTTCGCGCCACAGCTCGGCCCAGATCTCGGCGCTGTCGTTGACGTGGCGGATAATCGGCGCCTGACATCGCACCAGCGCTCCGGCGCTACGCACGCGTGCAACTGCAATGCGCGCGATATCGCGCTGAAGTTCGCGCGGATGTGTGTAGTGCGACATGATTGCCATGTTGCGGCCGCTCTGGCGTACCTGCTCAAACAGCCGCAACACGTCGTCGGCGTCCGGGTCAGTAACGAAGCGGTAGGGCCAATACGCGAGCGACTTGGTGCCGATACGGATGCTGAGCAGGTTCAGCGAAGGATCGAGGAGCGGCTCGATGTAGCGCCGCAGCACGCTGGCGTTCATGACCATCGGGTCGCCGCCCGTAAACAACACGCTGGTCACTTCGGGGTGCGCGCGCAGGTAACGCACGAGCACCTCGGGTTCACCGCTGGCAAACTTGAGGTCTTCGATGCCGACGAACTGTGCCCAGCGGAAGCAATAGGTGCAATACGCGTGGCAAGTCTGGCCCGCCAGCGGGAAAAACAGCACGGTCTCGCGATATTTATGCTGCATGCCCGGCACGGGCTTGCCGTCCTGCGCGGGCACATTGAGCTGTTTCTGACCCGCGGGATGAGGATTCATTTGGTGCTGGATTTCCCGGGCTGCGGCGGTGACCTCGGGCCGCGCCGCACCCGACGCGATCAGCGCGCGCATGCGCGCGAAATCGGCGGGCGCAAGCATACCCGGTTGCGGGAACACGAGCTGGTAAATCGGGTCGGCGGGGATGTTGTCCCAGTCGATCAAATCCTCAAGCACGTAATTGTTGACGCGAAAGGGCAGCACCGACGCAACGGCCTGCATGTCGAGCAGTTGATCCGGCGTCAACCGCGATAATTGTGGAACCTGGTCAACGCGCAATTGCGAAATGATCTTCAACTGACGCGGCGTGGTCTCGGTGGGCATTGCGAGCCTCCTTCGGGCGCCGGGAACACAGCCTTGCCAACGGCGGCGTGCGCGGCGCAAACAACCTGGTTGTCGTGTTGGCGGTTGCTCACGCGGCGAAGCGAATGCGACCCACGCGTGAATTGCCGCCGATGTTACTTAAGAGCCGGTTCAAGACGCTGACCCGCAACCGGCCTGCCGCGCGGCTTCCGGGCTAATCACCGAAAACCCGCGCGACGCCGAAGTTTAGCAGACGCACGCAACTTCCCGAAGCACAACCGCCGACAATGAAGAAAAAACTTTCGCTCGCGGCGCCGCACGCGCGATGGCAAACTTTCGCGCGATGCCGACGGAACGACGCAAACCCGACGTCCATCTCAACCTCAACGTCCGCGGCATGAAGCCCTCCGCCACGGTCGCCATCAACGAACGCAGCGACGCAATGCGGCGCGAAGGCCGCGAGGTCTTTAAGCTTGGCCTGGGCCAGTCGCCGTTTCCCGTGCCGCAACCGGTGATCGAAGAACTGCGCGTCAACGCCTTCCAGAAGGACTATCTGCCGGTGAAGGGTTTGCTTGCCCTGCGCGAGGCCGTCAGCGATTACCACCGGCGCACACAGGGCGTGCAGTCGACCGCCGAGGACGTGCTGATCGGCCCGGGCTCCAAAGAGCTGATGTTCTTGCTGCAACTGGTTTATTACGGCGACATCCTGATCCCGACGCCGGCGTGGGTTTCGTACGCGCCGCAAGCGCACATCATCGGCCGGCACATCGTCTGGCTGCCCACCCGCGCCGAGGACAACTTCCGCCTTACCGCCGACCAGTTGCGCGGCCATTGCGAGGCCGACCCGGCGCGCCCGCGCATCTTGATCTTGAATTATCCCGGCAATCCCACGGGCGTGACCTACGCCCAGCCGGAACTCGAGGCGCTGGCCGCGGTCGCCTCGGAATTCCGCGTGATTGTCTTGTCCGATGAAATCTACGGCGAACTGAACTTCGAGGGCGCGCACACGTCCATCGCACGTTTTTATCCCGAGGGCACGATTGTCAGCACCGGCCTGTCGAAGTGGTGCGGGGCCGGCGGCTGGCGGCTTGGCGCCTTCACTTTCCCGCGCAGCCTGAACTGGCTGCTGCAGGCCATGGCCGCCGTCGGCAGCGAGACCTACACCAGCACCAGCGCGCCGATCCAGTTTGCCGCCGTGCGCGCCTTTCGCGGCGGCACGGAGATCGAACATTATCTCGCGAGTGCGCGGCGCGTGCTCAAAGCGTTAGGAACGTGGTCGGCGGCCAAGCTGCGTGCGGCGGGCGCAACCGTGCCGGAGCCGCAAGGGGCGTTTTACCTGTTCCCGGATTTCAGCGGCCTGCGCGAGGCGTTACGCGCGCGCAAGATCCGCAATTCGGCGGCGATGTGCGAGCAACTGTTGAAGGACACGGGCGTAGCGACGCTGCCGGGCAGCGAATTCGGGCGCGGCCCGGAAGAGCTGTCAGCCCGGCTGGCTTATGTCGATTTCGACGGAGCCCAGGCGTTGTCTGCGGCCGACGAAACGCCTCGCGAACAGCCGCTGGGCGAAGAGTTCCTGCGCAATCATATGCGCAACGTGACCACGGCCATTGACCGCGTGTGCGCCTGGTTCACCCCGAAACCCGCGTAAAGGGTGTCCGGTTGCGATCACGGCCAAAGTAGTTGGTTGGACGCCCCACCATGATTGGGAGGCCTTGGCGATCACGCTTCCGGCGGCGGGCGTCGTTAACGATACAAGCCCAGGTCACCCTGGGCTTGCTCGGCGTAGAAAACGGCTTGGGGGCCGGTCTTCCAATAGACTAGTATTGCAACCCGCGTGCCAATCACGCCAAACAGCCTGAAAGGCTCTATTTCAAGGGCTTCCGAGGGATATCCACGGTAACATTGACTTCCTGACATTTGCGCCATGTGCACAAAATATACATTTACTGGTAACTCTGACCTATACGTTGCCATTGAAGATGCCAGCAGGGGCGGCGACTCCCGCAGCGCCGGATGTTAAGCGCAAGTTAGCAATCCATAACTTGCCACGCGGCCAAGAGTTAAATCGACTGCTTAGCCTACGTATTCTTCATCCTGCTCGATGATCGCGGCAACCCAATCGAACTTTCCGTTCACGATCAGGCTGTTGCAATACTCGCACACGCCTGCGCGGTTGACCTTGTCCAGCGGAGCCCCGCACTTGGGACACTTCGACGGATCGCCCGACGGCTTGACGGATTCATCGGAGCGCCGGACCAGCGTCCAGTACTCCGAGAACTTGCGCGCCTGCGATTTGTTGCCCGAGAGCACGCTGCCTTTGCTGTCGACCGTGTAGTCCTTGCAGCTTGCGAAAATGCGCACGGTGGCCGCGTCAAAGAACGCGTCGTGCTCAAACTTCGCAAGCTGGATGCGGTCGACGACAAGGTCGTCGATGACGTTGCGCTTGCCCTCCTGCCGGTAGCGTTCAAGCCAGAAGCGATGGCTGTCAAAGAGCGTGTTGGTCTCGTAGGGCCGCAACCGCGACTCGTCGACGGCGCTCCAGCCCGCCTGGATTTCCGTGAATATGTGGCGCACACGGCCCGTGAACGCCTCAAGCGTGAACCCGCCATCGCGCATGCGCAGTTCGCGCAATTGCGCGTTGAGGTCGCCCGAAAACACTGTCGGCGCCAGTGTGCCGGCCTCGACTCCGCCGCTGTCCGGCAGCGCCTCGGGCACGCGCCGCGTCACCATGGTTTCGAGCGCCTTGACCTGCCAGCTCATCTCGCCGCGGCCTGTCACGCTGCCGCAACTGGGGCATTTGCCGTCGACGCCGGGCTCCTCGGCGCTGCCGCAATTGGGGCAGCCGAGCGCCAGCGTCTTTTCCGGCGGCTGGGTGATCACACCGACGGGCCGAACGAAGCTCAGCCGCTGCTCGAGGTAAAGCCGGACGCGCTGGCCGCCTTCCTCCGTCACGACGTTGGACTTGTACTCGACAACGATGCGCGAGGCATCCTGGGTTGCCCCGCTGCGCACGATCTTGAGCGCACCGACGATGACCTCGCGCACCTGAGCAGGATCCTGCTTGATGCGCTCGCGCAAGCCCTCGGCCAAATAGGGCATGACGGCGCTCTTGGCGACGCCGCCGCGAGATTCGTGCAGCTTCACGTACACCAGGTGAGCGAAGTCGAGGAACATCACACGCGAGAAGTTGGGGTCGGCGCGCTTGATGGCGGCCATGGCATCGCGGCGCGATTGGCTGCCCGCGGCGGACTCGAGTATCTGGCCGCGGCCGCGCAATTCGCGGGCATTCAGCGCGGGTTTGCGCCACCAGTAGACAATGCCGGCAATGATGCCGACGACTATCAGGATGGCGATGACCTTGCCGACGGGGCCGCTCTGCCACAGCCAGAACAACAGCTCGAACAGTTTGAACACGATCCAGATCAGCGCGGCCAGGTCGCCACCGCCTCCTCCGCCTCCGCCTCCGCCACCGCTTCCGCCGCCGCCCCCGCCGCCCCCGCCGCTATAACCACCGCCGCCGCCGGCGCGGGCCATGAGTTCACCGGCCAGCAGCACAAGCAGCGGCGTCAGCACCAGCAGCCAGATGTAGAAGCGTCTGCGCATGGGTCAGGGAAGGCGGACTTGCGGCCGGTCGGGAAGCTCGTTGATGTCCCCGGGTTGCATGGGGAAGTGCACGGCGCAGATCGCACCGATTTTCGCTATGGCGTCGCAAACCAGTTGCACCGCGTCGCCTCCGGCGGCGTTGTCCAAGGCGCCCTGCACCTCGCCAAAGGGCGCATCGTGGGCGCGCGCGACAAGCCCGACATCGGCAAGCACGCGGCAGCCGCCCTCGAGCACGCTGAGGTAAAGCAGCACGGCATTGCGGTCTTTGGTGGACCCCACGCGCTCTTCAAAGAAGGTCGCGCCCGAGGCGCGTTGCACTGCGGCGTTGCGCTGCGCGCGCGTCGTCAGCAGGCGGCGCAGCGGCGCCCAGCGTGAAAAGGCAATCGCAGCAACGGCGCCCAGCACGACCGCTTCGACCAGCAACATCAGGGCGTCGGGGTAATAGCCAAAAGCCAGCACGTTGACGTTGTAGAGCGCCAGGAAAACCAGCAGCGAAACCGCCGCGGCCGCGCGCAGCCCGCGGCCCTCGTAGCGCGAGGACGCAGGCGCGATCACGACGATGATTTCGCAGCAGGTGGACTTCTCGGCTGCCGCAACCGCGGCCTCGATACGGTCCAGGGCCGCCGGTCTCAGCAGCAACTTGTCTTGAAGCCCCTTGCCCATAGTCGCGACAGTCTAGGAAGGGCGCGGCGCGAGCGGGGCTACAAATTCCTGCGATGCTGATAACGGGTCAGTCGTGAACAACGGCGAGCGGGAATTGGGAACGGCCGGATCAGGACAATTCCCTGTTCCCGATTTCCCAAACCCCTGACCCCGGACCCCCAACCCCTGTTATTCTCTGGCCATGGCCATTGAGTATCACAAGTTGCTGGACCGCCTTCTCGTGCGTCGCGCGGCGGAGACGGAATCGCTGCAAAAGCAGGTCGAGGCCAACCAGCCCGGGCCGAAGTTCATCCTGGCGTTCTTCTGCTTCGGCATCGCGGTGCTGGCGTTTGTCGCCGTGCCGATGCTGTTTCCGTTCTGGATTCTGCCCGGCGTGGGCGGCGTGATCCTTGTCTACAACGGCCTGTCCGTGTGGCGGCAGGTGCGGACGGCCGCCAGGAGCGTGCACGAAGAAATCGGCGAAGAGGAATACCGCCGCTACCTGCTGGCCAAGCTCGGCGCAAAGAAGTTCGACCAGCTTGTTGCGGCGGTCGGGGCGGGCGGCAGCGACAGCAGCATCAAGGGATGGCTCAAGCCGCTGGACTTCGACGACCACGACGTCGAGTACCTGCTGTGGCTGGCGGAGGCATTGCTGGAGAGCATGGGCGGCTCGCCAATGGTCGCCGTGCGCAAGGCGGAAGCCGAGAAAACTGCACGGAAAGCAGGGACACCCGGCAGCGTGTCCACCGACGAAACTCCGGCCAAGTCGGACGGCATGTCCCCAACACCCGCCGACGAAGCGGCTGAAATTACGCCTCCAGTGGTTCCTGTCGCAGAGCTCGCGGAACGGGCCGCGTCGGAACCAGTATTGGCGCCGGTTACGCAAACTGAACAAAAAACACCCGTCGCTGACGCAACGGGCTCCGGTTCGCCAAGATCGGCGCTTTCAGAGGAGGAGGTGGCCAAATTCAAGGCGCTGGCGGCGCAGCGCAAGGCCGAGTACGAGAAGTGGCGTCAGGCCGGCGGACGCGAAACCGACCCGGACGACCCACTCGGCAAGTTGAAGGACTTCTCGCCTGAGAAAATCGCCGAGCTCAAACGCAAGGCGCAGGAACGTCGCAAGCAGGGCGTCGCACCCGCGTCATCGGCGCCGGCGCCGGGCGCCGCCACACGCGAAAACGCGTTTAGCCAGGGCGAGATGGCGGAGCTTGAAAAGAAAGCTCTCTCGCGTTTTGAGCCCCGCCCGCAGGACGCGCCGCCCGCCAAGGAACAGATCCTTGGCGCGGTGTTCAACGCCGACGAAATGGCCGAGTTGAAAAAAAAAGCGGAGCGGGCGACCAAGGAGAAAGAACGGTCAACGCCGAAGGCATCCGAGAACGATCCTGAGTGGGACGACACTGGCGAGCGGAAAGCAGATAGCAGATAGCGGCTTGTTTTCGTGCTATCCACTTTCCGCTAACCGCTATCCGCTATCCGCTATCCGCTGCGGCCTTACGGTTCAAACACCGCCAGGAATTGCGGGCCGTTGCGGAAGCGCTGTGCAAAGGTCGTGTGGCGCGTGTTTACGTCCGAACTGGTCCCCAATGACGTCAACTGTGCATCGAGGAAATCCTCGGCGTCCAGCACCCAGTTGCCTCCGCTGGCCGCGCGTTTGGCGCCCGCAAATCCGGCGCCCAGCAGCAGGTTCTGGCCCCCCGCATTGACTGTTGATCCGTAACTTTCGCCGAAGTTGCCGTTGCTCCAGACGGCGGCGTCCGAGCTTATAATCCAGCTCATGGCTTCGAGGATGTTGTTATCCAGCGTGCTGTCCTGGATCGCCCAGCGGTAATACTCCAGCGCCTCGACCATGTGCCCCACGATGTAACTCTGGAAATAACCCGAACTGTCGTCAAAGCCGCGGCCCGTCGGGTCGTGCGGCGCCGTCGACGTTTGGCGCGCCCGCGCTTTGAACAACACGTAGATCGCAAAGTTCTTGGCGTTCACGTCGTTGGTTGCCATGTGGTAGGCCGCCGCAAGCATCAACGCGGCGCTGACCTGGCGCAGGGGCGCGGTCAGGATGGTGTCGGTGCCGCCGTTGGCGCTATCGAAGAAGCGCTTCCAGGTGCCCCGTGTGAAGTTGTAGCACTCGGTAAGCACGTCCAGCGAGAGCCGATCGCCCGTCAACAGATAATGGTGAGCCAGCGCCTCGCCCTGGATGCCCTCAAGGTTGGGCAAGCCGGAATCGAAGTTGCCCATGTTGTGCTGGCGGTTGTTGTCCGCCGCGCGGCTCTTGCCCTTTTGGGTGGCGCCGTAGGGCCCGACGCCGGGGTTGGAGGGCTCGGTGTAGTTGTAACGCCGGCCGACGTCGCTGTGGATGACGCAGATGTCGCGGTAATGGCGCAGGGCAACATCGCCGAACAACATCATGTCGCGCCTTCGCGAAGCGGCGTACCAGTTGAAACAAGCCTGAGCAATGCTCCAGTCGTGGTTGTCCCATGAGTGGCTGACATCCTCCGACTTGCAATCGCCCCAGTTAAAGAAGCTGTAGGCGTGGCCGCCCGCCAGGCCGTTGCCGTTGTCGCGGTCGGCGACGATGTCGCTGAACCACAGCTTCAACTGCGTCAGGTACGCCTGGACCTTGGTGCGATAAGGTGCGGCGAAGCGCGACACGTCGTCCATGGCGCTATCGGTGGTGGCGATGTTGCCCCACACCTGCGTGGTCTTGAAGTGCCGCGGGTGCACCGTTGCACAGGGCGGGTCATTGATCAGGTTGGTGAGCACGATGCCGGTCCCCGCGTCAACCTGCGCAATGGGCTCAAACGCAAACAGCATATCGTGCGTCTTCATCACGCCCTCGAACATCTGGCAGGGCCAGCCGCCGATGTTGGGCCACAGGTCGATATGCATGTTGCCGGCGTACTCGATGTTGAACTGCTTGGGAAAGTTCTGCCAGAAGTCGCGCACCGCGGCGGTCACGCGCAACTGGTCAATGCCATTGGCGAGCGCAACCTGCATGTAGCCCGGACAGCGGTCGCCGCTGACCGCGGTCAGGTTGCCCTGCAACACGTAGGTGATGTCGGCGTCAGGGCCCGAAGGATAAATGCGCGTCATCGGGTCGCTGCTGCCATCGGGGCCTGTGTAGCCCGCGGGCTGCGGGTTGCCACTGTCGGCCGTTGTGTCATGGCTGCCGACGTAGGTCTGGCGAAGCTCGCCGTATTCGCCGGGGTTGATCAAAGTGCCTGTGTGGTTGCCCGAGTCGCCGGAGATCAGCGCCTGCACGTCGTCGGTTGGCGCGATTTTGCGAACCGGCAGCGTGTAGCGTATCTGGTCAGCGTCCTGGTGGTCGGCAAGCTGTGCAGCTTCGTTGGCAGGGATGTCGTTATTATCCTCGCCGTCGTGTTCCCGGTTGACGATGCTGTAGACAACCTTGACGTAGGGCTGCCCGGTGTAGGCGTGGATGCGTGCGATCCAGCGCAGCTTGTCGGGCCCGGCGGAAATCGAACGGTAGCGGCCCTCGGCGCGGATACAGCAGCGCATGGGCCCTGATTCCTCGACCACCACGCTGTCGGCGGGGTCTTTGTCCATGGTGTAGTCGGTTACGCCCTCGGTGACGACTACGCCCGTGAGCGCCGCGGGTTCGAGGCATTCGTCGTCGACCTGCGCATCGCCGTCACGGTCGACCTTGACGCTCTGGAACAGCCGGAACGCCGAACTGCCCACGGTGAATTCAAGGGGGCCCGTTGAGACAGTAATGACGCCGCCGCCGGTGATGACCGTAAGTTGTGTGCCCGTGGCGTTGCCGGTGCCGCCGTTGTTCAGGTAATAGGAGATCACGCCGCCCGAAAGGTTCGCAAGGAAGTCAACCAGCAGCCAGCGCACGGAGTTGTCGTCCCACGTTGACAACACCGTGAATTGCGCGGGCACATAGGCGCCCCCGGAAGTCGTCACGCGCAGCGCGTTGATGCTCGGCACCAGGCCCTTGGGCAGCGGCACGCCGGAAGTCACAGGCACGTTGGGCGCCTGCCAGTTGCCGGCGTTGCCGACTTGAAGTTCGATTGGGAAGCCGCCGAAACTCTGGCCAGGAACGAGCGTCACCGTCGCTTCGCCGTATTCCGTGGGAAACGCATTCGATGTCGCGCGAACTTTGACCGCGGTGCTGGCGGGCATGGTGCCGGGCGCCTGGTAAAGGCCGCTGATGTCGATGCTGCCGTTGTTGACGCCGCCAATGACGCTCCAGGTCACATTTTGGTCGACGCTGTTGACGACAACGGCGTTGAAGTCACGCGTGTCGCTGAGCTGCACGCTGGTGGTGAGCGGCGTGACATCCACGCGCACGCCTGCTACCGGCGCATTGCCGCCGGGGGGCAGGGAACTCTTGGCGCCGAGGGGGCAACCAACGGCCAATAGGAACACCGCCACTGAGAGCGAGGCGTAGATATACGTCGAGAACTTGCGCATCATTAATGTGCCCCCGGAAAAGACCTGCCATCGTCACGCGCCGTAATGTCAGCAAATTCAACGCCACAACAGCCTGGCAAACACGCGACGTGTAACTGCTTTCAGGGAATTCGGTTACGCTAGGGGGTCAAACCGCGGCCTAAAGCATAGCCGCAGCCACCCCAAAATGCACATGCTGAATGGTCACTTGATTGCCAGTGGTCGGCATCCTGCCGCGGAGACGCAGAGACGCGGGGAAGGCAACTGCCTTTGAGCCACGATTAGATACGAATCCAATTCGTGGGAATTCGTGTTCATTCGCGGCTAAATTTGCTTCGCGATCTTTGCCTTCTTCGCGCAGGCAGTTGCCGCTGTTGTTCCCCTCAACCTATTTCACGGACACGCTGCCGCGTGTCCCTACTGCCGCGCGTTCGGCTTCGAGGATGCGCAACTCTTTCATCATTTCGGTCACGAGCTGGTTGTTCGGCACGCGGCGCAGCAACGTCGAACCCTTGAACAAATAGCCCGCGTCCTTGGCGCCGACTATGCCGAGGTCCGCCTCGCCCGCTTCGCCCGGGCCGTTGACGATGCAGCCCAGCACGCTGACGGTGATGTTCCCCTTGTAGTCCTTGAGCGCGTTTTCAACTTCGCGCGCCAGCACCTCGACGCCGCCGTCCACTTCGTCGCGGCCGCAACTCGGGCAGGCGACGATATCGACGTTTTTCTTGCGCAGGCGCAGGGCCGCAAGCATATCGAGGCCGACTCGCACTTCGTCGACGGGATTGCCGGTGATCGAAATGCGGATGGTGTCGCCGATGCCTTCACTCAGCAGCGTGCCAAGGCCGACTGACGACTTAATCGTGCTGGCCTCGAGCGTTCCGGCTTCGGTGACGCCGAGGTGCAGCGGCACGTCCGTGAGCCTGGCAAAGCGGCGGTTGGTGTAGATCGTGGTCAGCGGGTCGCTCGACTTCAGCGAGACCTTGAAGTTGTGGAAGCCCCAGCCGTCGAACTTCTCGCACCACTGGATGGCGGTTTCGACCATCAGGTCCGCCATTTCGCTTTCCATGTCAGGCGCTTCGTCGCCTTTTTGCGGCTCGAGGCCTTTGCGCGGCTCAATGCTGCCCGCGTTGATGCCGATGCGCATGGCGCGGCCCTTGTCGCGCGCCATATCGACGATCTTCTTCATCAGGTCGAGCTTCACATTGCCGGGGTTCATGCGCACGCAATGCACGCCGCCCTCCAGCGCCTTGAGCGCCAGCCCGTGGGCGTAATGGATGTCGGCGATGATCGGGACGCGGCATTGGCTCAAGATCGCCGGCAGCGCCGCGGCGCTTTCTTCATCAGGCACGGCCACGCGCACGACATCGACGCCGACGTCCTGTGCGGCGTGAATCTGCTTGAGCGTCGCAGGGACGTCCCAGGTCTTCGTTTTCGTCATTGTTTGCACGGAAACGAGGTGATCGCCGCCAATGGGCAGCTTGCCGACAGTACAGGTGCGGGTCTTGCGACGTTTGACTTTGAAGGCCAAGGCGATGTCCTTCTACGGGTGCGAGCGAGCCATCATAGAACAAGCGGATAGCAGTTAGCAGATAGCAGTTAGCAAAAAGCGTCTTGGCCGTTGCTATCCGCTAACTGCTATCCGCTTGAAAGTCGTGATTTCAGGAACACGTGTCGGCAAATGCAAAGCGAGCGGAACCGAAATTCCGCTCGCTGCTATAGAGGCCGCGCACCTCAAAACGCGCCAGTGGCGCG
>JADLAK010000072.1 GCA_020848275.1 Planctomycetota bacterium | reverse complement strand
GTTTATGCGCTGCGCCGAGCGAGCAGATCAAGAAGCGCGAGCGATGGCGTGGCTGGAGGCCACGCTGAGCGAGCGCGACGCAGAGATGCCCACCGGAAAAGCGCCACTGGCGCTTTTCCGGCACGCTTGGAACGTCGCCTCGCCGCAAGCAGAAACCGGCACGGTAACCTTGAAAAAGCTCCAACGATCATCTGCTTGGCAGTTTGGCCCGTGGCTGGGGGCGACCCCACGGTACGTCGACCCTGTTTGGCCAAACTGATACACCACCTCTACTTGTAGGCCGCGTCGAGGCCCGCACGCGCGGCAATCGCGCCGTCGACAAATTCTCGATAGCAGCCAAATCCCTTCTTGAACCCGCGCGCGAAATATTTGCGTGCGGCGGCGCACACAGCGCCCTGCACGCCCGCGAGTTCCTTGCCGTCGGCAAGCTTGAGCGCGGTGCGGTAATGGATGCCACGCACCAGGTTCTCCAGGCGCAGGGCCCTGGGCAGGTTGCGAATCGTCTGCTCGTTTTCGAGCACGAGTTTCCACGCGGCGTCGTGTTCACCGGCCAGGCGTTCAAGCTGCGCGAGGTACACCTGCTTGGCGAACTGGTGGCTCTTGCGCTGGTCGGGCCCGGATTCCGACAGCGGCCACTCCTGCATCGTGGTGCGCGCCTTGGTGAACGACCCGCCGTTGATGCCGTCAGCCAGCGACGACAGGTATTCCTTCCACAGGCGTTCCTCTTCGGGCGCGATGGACTTGACGTCGGTTTCCATGGTCGCGACGTTGCGCATGGCCCGCGGGTCCTCGAGCCACAGGGCAAACACGCCCAGGGTTTCGCGCGCCAGGTGCGACGGCCGCGACATCTGGATCGCCGCGTCCATGCCGAGTGTGCCTGCCAGCAGCATGTCGTAGGCCAGCACGTGGCACAACTGGTTCTGGCGCTCAGGCGGAATTTTGGGCCAGATGCGCTGCATGATCGCCAGGCCCTTGCGCAGTTTGCCAAGGCGCACCGTCGATGCGCCCATCATGAAACGCGTCATCGCGTAGGTCAGCCAGCGCCTGCCGTCGCGGCCCGCAAGCGCAATGGCGGCCTTCCAGATTCCGATGGCGTCCTCCGAGCGGCCAAGCCACTCCAGCGTCATGCCCAGCCGCTTTGCGTGGTCAAAGGTCGCGATGTTGAATCGCGTGTTGTTGGCAAGCATCGCCGCAAATACCTGGCGCTGGACTTCCGAGGCCTTGATCGCGTTGCCGCGGATCAGTTCGCTGTAGGCCTTCATCGACATGAATTCCATCTTCAGGTCGTTGTCTTCGCTCAGCCGCGAAATCTGGTCGAGCGCCGCGACGTGCTGGTCGTAACGCTTCCAGTCGCTGGCCTCGGCGGCGCTGGAAAGCCCGTTGATGAGTTCCTTGAAGGTCGGGCGGCTGTGGCTGCTCAACTGCTGCTTGAGTTTTTCGTAGATCACCAGCGCGTCGTTGAGTTCACGCAGCGTCTGGGCGTGTTGCTTGCCCGCCAGCGCGCCAAGGCGAATGCGCGCAACGGCGTTCATGGCCTCGACAAGTTGCAGCACGCCCGCGCCCATCTGCGCTGTGCCCGCGCTTACGTCGCTTAGCAGCGGCGCGCCTTCTCCGCTAAGCAGCCATACCGGGTTGATGCCCAGGCCGTTGACCGCCGCGGCGCAGAGCTCCGCGGGGATCTTGGTGTCGCGCAGGTAGCGGCTGATGTTGCTGGGCGTGGTGCCGCATCGGCGGGCGATCTCGGCCTGGGGGTAGCGTTCGAGCAGCGTGCGCAAACGCTCGCGGATGCCGTTGTCGAGGTCGGCCTCGTTGCCGGTTTGCATGTCACACCTTTGCGATAGCGAATATGCGATAGCAGATTATCAATTGAAGTCTCAATATATCGCGTATCGGTTACTTTTCCCGTGGGAACTGGGGAGAGTGACCATGAATATTAAGACCGTTTTCTTACTACTGATTGTAGTTGTAAGTGTCCGACGCAGGCGGGGTTTGACGCAGCAATGAAGATTGTCGCGCGTCCGCACGTCATCGGAGGATCGTTGCGTATACGCGATGCCAGATATTCATTTTAGGTCTCAAGTTGTTGCGTATCGGGTATTTTCTCCGTGGGAACCGGGAGAAGACCCATGCGCACGCTGAGCACAACGCTCTTACTCGCCTTGCTGGCCATGCTCGCCGCAGGCCACGTTGCGGCGCAGGCTGCCCTGAATTCGGATTTCGGCGACGCGCCCGCACCCTATCCGACGGCCGTCCATGAGTTCACCACCGTGCCCGAGCACCGCTTCACCTGCCTGGGGCGCAGCGTAAGCAATGACGTCCCGGGGCCCAACCCGGTCGCGGGCGGAATTTCCGGCGACACGTTTGATGACGGGATCATGGTCTACAAGTGCCGCAAGGGCGGGACTTGCTCGCTGAACGTCTCGTGCTGGTCCGGCGTCGACGACGAAACGGCGCTTGGCGTGTGGATGGACTTCAACGATGACGGCGACTGGGACGACAGCGGCGAACGCGTGGCGCTTGCGGTCGCCGGCATCTGGGAAATCGGCGGCAACGGCGGTTTCAGCTCGATGGGGGGCGGCGGCTTCAACATCGCCATTCCCGCCACGGCCATCGGCGCAACGGTAAAGACGCGCCTGCGCATCTGGCCGCAGACACTCAACACCGGCGAGTTTGGCCTTGGCGGCGGCGGCAGCCCGACGGAGCCGTGCATCGGCGGCGAATGCGAGGATCACGAGATCGCCTACGACGGCTCGCCGGAAATTTTCATGTACGGCGAGTTCGGGCAATACCTGAACAGCGGCGACGACATATTCGTCACCCAGTGCCCGATCGGGCTGATGCGCACATATCGCCTGGCCGTGATCAACACCACCAACACCGCAACCCTGCAGGTGACCGACGCTGTCATCAGCAACGCGGTGGATTGCTCAGTCTCGGTCAGTTCGGTGATGCCGTTTTCGCTCACGGGCGCGCCGAGCAACAGCTACGCGCCGGTGACCGTCGAAATCATCCTCAATGCAAAGCGCGGAAGCTTCGATCTCGCCATTGCCAACAACGACACAACGGGCGCCGAAGCGCCGTTCATCCTGCACTTCACCTGCGGTCGCGGAATGGAGGGCAACTACACCATCAGCAACGGCAACGGCACGCCCGCGCCGGACTTCGCCGACATCGGCGAGGCCTTTGACGAACTCGAACTCTGCGGCGTGCTTGGCGATTGCACTTTCGAGATCGAGGATACCGGCACGGCCTACGTCTCGGACGAATCCTACGGGCTGGGCATCGTCAACGGCCTTGAAAACGATCGCGCGTGCCCCATCTGGGGCATGGAGAGTTACCAGCACACGGTGTTGTTCCGCAACAAGGCGGGCCAGCGGCCCCGGGTTGTCGGCAGCGGCGCAAGCTTTCGTTTCGGCGACACGGTGTTCTCAACCACGCTCGGTATCTGCGCGCCGATGGTGACCATCGAGGGCCTCGAGGTCAGCGGCGGGCAGGATTTCTGCATCGCCGTCGCGGCTGTGGCGCCCTGGATGGATGATGCCGGGCTGTATTACGCCAAGCCTGATTTCGTGCGCGTGCGTCAGTGCATGGTCCACGATTGCGCGGGCGGTCCCGGCATCGGCGTGATCTGCAACTTCAACGAGCAGGACATCCGCATCGAGCAGAACTTCGTCTGGGACTGCCACGTGGGCTCGGCGTTCATCCGAAACCCGGTGACGATCATCAACAACCAGGTCATCGTCAACGCCAGCAACAACCAGCTCAACGGCGCCATCAGCGTGTGCAACACCTGGCTGGGCGTTGCCGTGCGCCACAACACGATACTGGCCAACGCGCCCGCGCCGCAGGGCAGCTTCAGTTGCTGCCTGAGCTTTGTGCGCGCCGGTTCGTCCGATGTGTCGGGCAACCTCATGGTCAACACGACCGACGGCCAGCCGCTGATGTACGTTTATGCGACATCCGAGCTGCCGACCCTGTGCGACCACAACGGCTACCAGCAGGCGGCGAATTCGGCCTTCTGCATCGTCGACCAGCCGCGCACCACCTACACCGATTTCTCCTCGTGGCAGGGCACAGCCCGCGACGCGGGCGGCGTCAGCACGACGGACGTGAAGTTCCGGCGCATCACCGCACCCATCGACCTGCACCTGAAGACAACTTCGCCGATGATGGACGCTTACCAGATGATCGGCAGCGGCATTGACGTCGACGGCGAGGCCCGCCCGCAGCGCGGCAGCATGGATATCGGCGCTGACGAAGTTCCGCCGGATCCGGCGATGGTCGTCAAGCGCGGCTCGGTAGTTGTGGCCGACGGCGGGACGGACTACTACGGCAGCGGCATTTCGCCCAACACGCTGACCGACTTCATTTACACCATCTACAACCAGGGGCAGGGCCCGCTGGTGCTCACGGGAGCGCCTCGCGTTGAGCTGACCACGACGCCCGCCTTCAACGCCTATGTGACGTCGGCGCCGCCGATGATGATTGCGCCGCTGGCCTCGGCGCAGTTCATCGTGACGGTCACCTCGCCCACAGGCGCTTTTGGCATGGGCATCAGCATCGCCACCAACGATCCCGGCGCCGATCCCTTCAACTGGACCCTGGTCGTCGACACGGACCCGACCATTACCGTCACCAGCCGCGGCCAGCCCGTCGCGGCCAACCAGACGCTGTCGTTTCCGTTTGGCACGTCGGTTGAAAGCATGGGCATCGTTATCACCGTAGACGACACCGATAGCGGCCAGGCCGTCAGCCTGCTTGGAACAGTGTCGGGCAACGTTGCCGTCGGCATCGTCAACAGCGAGTTCTGCAATGCCGCGATCCCCGCGCCCTACAACATCAACCCGACCACGGGCGCAATGACCATCAACCAGGGCAGCGCGCACCTCGTGACGCTGATGGCGTCCGACAGCCTGACCACGGTGTTCTTCACCTTCATCATCGCAGGCGAACCCGCGGCGACGCTGGTTGAAATCCTCGAGGGCGGGCCCAACGGCACGCCGCTTCTCAGCAGCGCCTCGCCGGTTGGCACCATCCGCAGTTTTGCGCTGCGCGACATCAAGGCCGGGCCGTCCAACGCCGCCGAGTTCGCCATCAAGAATGTCTGCGCGGTGCCGGTTTCGGTCGGCATCCCGGAAATGCAGGGGCTGCACGACCAGGATTTCCATGTCAACACCGGCGGCCACATGGGCCTGCTTATGCCCGGCGAGTGGATGAACATCTTTGTAACCTTCGACCCCATCGACGTCGGCCATCGCGCCGCCATTCTCGAGATTTACCACGGCGGCATGAACCACCCGAACCCGTTTGTGCTGCCCGTTGAAGGCGACGCGGTGAATCTGCCGCCCGTGGTCATCACCAGCGCCGCCGAGCTGCCCGTGGCGCGCACCAACGCGCAATACGGCCAGATCAACCTGCAAGCGCAGGGCGGCATGCAGCCCTATACCTGGGTGCTGGCCCAGGGCGGATTGCCCGAGGGCATCCGCGTGACTGAAGCCGGCGCGGTGTACGGCTTCACCACCGGCAACGCGGGCGATTACCGCGTGGGCATCCGCGTGCGCGACGTGCTCGGCAACGAAACCATGCGCGAGTTCGACATCCACGTGCTGCCGCCTTACCCGCCGCGCGCCTTGCCCAACGATGGGCTTGCGGGCCGCGACAACGGCGCAGCGTGCAGTGCGACGGCAAGCGGCGCGCCCTGGTGGCTGCTGGCGGCGCCGGTTTTCTGGATTTGCACACGAATTCGGCGCAGGGAAGCCTGACCGGGGGCATGGTGCCCCTGGGGCTGCAGCGGAAGCAACAATTCTCCTCCCGGAGTTTCCGCTGTTCTCCCACCCCTGCGCCGTAAACCTCAGGGACGCGCAACCGCGCGTCCCTGAGAATTTAATCGCCCAGATCGGCGGCCAGGCGCTTGGCGTCCTCAGGCAGCACGGCCTTTTCGTGCATGAGTTCCTGCAGGTGCTCGCGCATCAGCAACGACCCGCTGCCGCCGCGCAGCGTCGAGAGGGTTTCACCGTTGCGCACGCGCGTGCGCCAATCGTCGTCAGGGATCATGACTTCGTAGACGGCGACGCGGCCCTTGCCGCTAACGCTGCGCAGCAGGCGCTGGAAGACGACGCCGCGCAGCGCTTCAGCGAGCTGGCGGCGCACCGTGCCCGCGCTGGTTTCGCCTGCGGCCTCCACCAGCCGTTCCAGCGCATCGCCGACGGAATTGCCGTGCAGTTGCGTCAGCACCAGGTGGCCGGTCTCGGCGGCGTAGAGCGTCGCGCCCAGGGTCTCGAAGTCTTCGATTTCGCCGGGCATCAGCACATCAAGGTCCTGGTTCATGGCGGCGGCGATGCCGGCGGGGTAGCTGTTGACGTCGACGCCGACTTCGCGCTGCTGGATGATCGCCTTGGCGGGGCGCAGGCCGTAGTGCCGCGGTTTTTCGACGGTGCAGATGTGCACCGCGCGATTCTGGTTGATCCAGTCAACCAGCGAATACAGCGTCGTCGTTTTGCCCGAGCCCTGCGGCCCCGCAACCACGACAAGCCCGTTGGGTTGTTCCAGCAGGCTGATCGCGGCCGCGGGCAGGCGGCACTCCTTGACTGACGGGATCGGCGCGTGGCCGTGCAGGCGTGCATTGAGGCTGAATGCGCCCGCGGCGCGCGAAACGGCAACGCGCGCATAACCTTCGCTGCCCGCCTGGCGCGTGGTGATGCTGAAGCCGTAGGCGGGGACTTCCTCCTTGAGGCATTTGTCGTCAAACAGTGCGCGGGCAAATGCCTCGGTGTCCGTCGCCGCGAGCACGCGCTTGCCCTGGCGCTTGAATTCACCGTCGATGCGGGCCTGGGGCGGGTGGCCCGCGACGAGCAGCAGGTCCGTCGCCTTGGCCGCGACGGCGTCAGCCAGCAGCGCGTCGAAGGTGTCCAGTTGTTTGGTGGCCTTGGCCATGGTCGTTCCTCACAAAGGGAAGCGGATTTTTCCGGTCCCGGGTTTTTCCGCGGGATTGAAACCCGCGAGCCTCGCGCGAAGTTGTTCGCGCGCTTCAAACAGGCGGCGCTTGACGGTGCCCAGCGGCAGGCCCAGCAGCGCCGCGATTTCCTCCAGTTTGCTGCCTTCCAGATAATGCCGCTCGATCACTCCCTTGTGCCCGTCCTTCAGCTCGGCAATCGCGCGGCGGATTGCGTGGGCCGCTTCGCCGCGCTCGATTTCGTCGGCCGAGTCCGGCCTGCTCGGCGCATCGGCGTCAAGCAAATCCGCGCGTTTGCCCCGCACCGACCGCAACGCCAGCGTGCGCGCTACCGCGGACAGCCAGCCGGGAAAGGCCTGGAGGTCGCGCACCTCGCCCAGCCGCGACCATGCCCGCAGGAAAGTCTCCTGTGCGGCGTCCTCGGCCTCGTGCGGCCGCAAGTAGCGGCGGCAGACAGCAAGGACAAGGGGCTGCAGGGCCGTGACGACGTAGCCGAAGGCCTGGATGTCGCCCTGCCGCGCCAACTTCAGGTGTTCGGCGAGTTCGCTATCCATGGCTTTCAGTGGAAGGAGCCGCGAGAGGGGAGGAAGGTTCGGGGATTTCGCGAAAAAACACAAGACGCCCGGTGAAGGGCGTCTTTTCGGGTGCGACTGAGATTTACTTGGGCGTCTTGGCGGCCTCGGCGTTGCGCTTCTGCATCGCCTCGCGCCACTTGTCCCAGAAGCCGTTGTACTTGCCGGGGCCCTGGTTTTCGGCATTGCCCGCGCCGCCGCCCAGGTCCTTGGTTTTCTTGTCGGCCTGGAAGCCTTCTTTGTTTTCGTTGTTGGTGAAGTCCTCGGTCTTTTCGTCCGGGCGCAGCTTCTCTTCGCCGGGCTGGTATTCCTTGGGCGCGTTTTTAGTGGGATCGCCGTTCTTGGGCTGGTCCTTTTCGCGCGGGTCCTTGGTTTCACTTTTGTTCTTGTCGGGCTTGTCCGGCTGGCCCTTGCCGCCGCCCTGGTCGCGAAGCTGGTGGGCAAGGTTGATGGCACTATCCTGATTTTCGGACGCGGCCTTGATGGTCTTTTCCTGGGCCTTGAGCACTTCCTCGATCTTGCGCTCGGCCTGGTACTGGCGGTCAAGGATGTCCTCGAAAGCTTCCTTGCTTTCGGCGAGCTTCTTGAGCATCTCTGGGCTCTTCTTGATCAGCCCGTCGACTTCCTTGTCGTCCTGCACAAGCTTTTTCATTTCTTCGACGGTTTTGCCGGACAGCTCGGCGGCCTTGTCCGGGTTGGCCTTGATGTACTCGCGCAGGCCTTCGGGGATTTCCTTGATCTCGCCCTTTTCCATCTGCTCGCGCAGCGCCTTGATGCGCGCCTCAAGCACGTCGGCCTTGCTGCCCGGCAGCGACGCCTTGGCGAGTTCGGTTTCCGACGATTCCATTTCCTTGGACGCCTTGGCCATCAGGCGGTGGAGTTCAGCCAGCATTTCCTGCTGGGACATTTCTTTTTCGCCTTCGCCGCCTGGGCCTTCAGTTTCCTGGGCAAATGCGGGCGCGCCAAAGAAACCGGCGAGCGCGATGGCAAGGATAAGCTTTTTCATAACTCGTTCTCCGTGATACGGTTACATCTTTTGCCGCGATTGCCGCGCGACGAGGCTTCCAGTCTACACCCCTATTACGCAGGGAAGCCAGCCCCGGTTCAGGATAAATCGGCAAATTACGGCTTTTGGCCACGAATAAACACGAATCCCCACGAATGCATTTGTGAATATTCGTGAGGAATCGTGGCTAAAAATGGATGTGTTTACTTCGGGGTTTTGCCGGCTGCCGCGGTGCGTTTGTGCATCGCCTCCTGCCACTTCTGCCAGAAGCCGTTGTACTTGCCGGGGCTGTTGCTTTCGGCGCTGCCTGCGCCGTTGCCCATGTCCTTGCCCTTCTTTTCGAAGGTCGCACCGTCCTTGTTTTCGTTGTTGGTAAAATCTTCGGTCTTGGCGTCCGGCTTCTCGCCGCCGGGCGGTGTGTATTCCTTGGCGGCGGGGTTATTGGGATCGCCGCCGCCGTTCTTGGGCTGGCCTTCCTTCGGATCCTGAGTTTTCTTCGCGTCCTTGTTCTCGACCTGAGAACCGGAGCTGCTTCAGCAACTCTTGATCTTGTGCGCCATGTTGATGGCGTCATCCTGGTTGCCGGTTGCCGCTTTAATCGTCTTTTCCTGCTTTTCCAGCACTTCGGCCAGCTTGCGCTCGGCGCTGTACTGCTGCTCGAGGATTTTCTCGAAGGTGTCTTCGCTCTCGGCGAGTTTCTTGAGCATCTCCGGGTTCTTGCGGCAGAAGTTGTCGACTTCCTTGTCGTCGGCAACGAGTTTCTTGAGTTCCTCGACGGATTTGCCGGAAAGCTCGGCGGCTTTGTCCGGGTTCTGCTTGATGTACTCGCGCAGGCCCTCGGGCACGTCCTTGAGCTCGCCGGTTTTCATCTGCTCGCGCAGGGCTTTGACGCGGGCTTCCAGCACGTCGGCCTTGCTTCCGGGCAGCGACGCCTTGGCGAGTTCGCTTTCCGCGGCCTCCATCTCGCTCGAGGCCTTGGCCATCAGGCGATGAAGCTCGGCCAGCATTTCGGCCTGCGACATTTCTTTTTCGGGGCCGCCCGGGCCTTCGACTTCCTGGGCAAATGCGGGTGCGCCAAACACTCCGGCAAGCGCGAGGGCGAAGAGCAGCTTTTTCATGATGGTCTCCGATTTTCGAACACTAATGATACGCGTCAAGGGTCGCGGCGGTTCACGAATAATGGACAAAGCGACAGCGCCTCACGCAAAGGCGCCAAGGCGCAAGGAAAAGCCTTTGGTCAGCCACGAATCCACACGAATAGACACGAATTCAATTCGTGAAGATTCGTGTCCATTCGTGGCTAAAGCATTTTCAAGATTACCGTGCCGGTTTCTGCTTGCGGCGAGCATCGCATCTCTGCGTCGCGCTCGCTCAGCGTGGCCTCCAGCCACGCCATCGCTCGCGCTTCTTGATCTGCTCGCTCGGCGCAGC
>JADLAK010000071.1 GCA_020848275.1 Planctomycetota bacterium | reverse complement strand
TGCAGGCTTCCAGCCTGCGGGTAGCGCGGCCATCTTGGCCGCAATCGTCGCAGGCCTTTGGCCCGCGACTGCGGGCGAGACGCCCGCGCTACGAAAGGCATTCGGCCAAACGGACCCACTACCCATTTTGGATTTTGGATTGCGGATTTCGGGTTTTGCAAGTTAGGGCCGCTGCACGCCGGACGTTCAATCCAAAATCTAAAATCCAAAATCGAAAATTAGCGAGATTCCCCTGCTTCATCCGTACCAGAACCATCGCCCGCCTTGTTGGCGGTGGACGCATGAACTATGTTTGGGGTGCGGAATGGCTATGCGCGCAAGGCTTTATGCCAATGGGCCGGGATCCAAGTCCCAGCGCGAAGTCGCCGGAGACCCCGGGCGTTCCGCGAGCCCTCGCATGGAACGCTTCGACCGTTACCTCGAACAATACCGCCGCCCCATCTTCAGTTACGTGGTGCGGCTGCTGCATGACGAGGCCGCTGCCGAAGACATCGCGCAGGAAACGTTCCTTCGACTGTTCAATGAACTCGACCGCATCCGCGACGAGACCGCCTCGGCGTGGCTTTATCGCGTGGCGCGCAACCTCGTGACCGATTACCTGCGCAAGAAGCGCCCCGTGACCTTCACGGTGCTGCGCGGCCAGAACGCCGGAAACGGCGGCGAAGACGACGACCGCCCGGGGCTTGAGTTCGGCAGCAAGGACCTCGGCCCGGAAAAACAGAGCTACCAGACGGAATTGCGCAAGCACATCGACGACGCGCTGAACGCCATGAGCGAGAAATTCCGCGACGTGATCGTGCTGATTGACATGCAGAAACTGACGCACGAAGAAGCGGCAAAGGTTCTGGGCTGCAGCGTGAAAACCGTTTCGGCGCGGCTGGCGCGCGCGCGCGAGTTCTTCACGCGCCGGCTGTCGAAGTACCTGTCGATCAATCTGGGGTAGTGTGGCAGGGCCCGCTGGGCCCTGCGAACTACCACAATCGAGCGTCAATGAAACTCGCAGGGGCCGGCGGCCCCTGCCACATTTGTAAAACCAAGTTTTTCAAATTTATGGCAGTTCGGTGACGGACGTTCGTATCAAGCGCAGGAGACCTCTGGGGCTGCTATGGAACCGGCTGATTACATTCCTCTTTCAAGCGACGCGCACGCGTTCATTAACGGGACGCTAAGCGCCGAGCAGGAACGCGACTTCGAGCGCCGCATGTCTGCTGATGGCGAGCTCAAGCACCGCGTCGCCGAGGTCCAGGCCGCCCGTAAGCTGCTCTCCGATGTCGCGATGGTCGACCCCCCCGCTGACTTCGACGACAAGCTTCGCGCCCGTATTCGCCGCGTTGAGATGGCCCGTTCCGCCCTTGCCGGCGTGCGCCAGGCGCCCATGGCCCTGTGGCAGCGCGCCGCGATGGTTGGCGGCGGCGCGATCGCCGCCGCGCTGGTGTTTGCCGTCGTCGGCATGCCCGGCGTGTTGCCGCGCCCCGCGGCCAACCCGGACACGGCCCTGCGTTTTGACGGCGGCCCGGCGCTTGAAGTCGCCGAGGGCGACATCCTTGCCGTGGTGTGCGACCACTACCACCGCTACCGCGAAGTTTCGCGCCAGCTTGCGTTTGCCGGCGGCCTTGACGGCGACGCGCAGCGCGAATTGCTCAGCGCCGAACTTCGCAGCTCTGAGCTCAGCGCGCGCGCCCAGCGTCTGTCCACCATCTGCGCGGGCCTGCCCGCTGAGCAGCGCCGCGAGTACCTGCGTTTCCTCGACAGCCTCTCGGCCGCGTGCGAAAGCATCGACGCCGAACTCGTCGCCAGCCGCAACGAAGGCCGCGGCCCCGATTTGGCGATGATCGGCGAAACTTTTGCCGGCATCGCGGTGCCCGAGCGCATCGAGAAGGAGGCCAACCTGCGCGTGGTTTACACCGGCCCGGCTTCGGGCCTGCGCGGCGGCGTTGCGCCCCTGAGCGCGGGCGGCAACGCGGAACTCGACCTTTATTCGCGTGCCCGCGAGGCGTTTTACGCCCGCGATTACGCGCAATCGGGCCGCCTGTTCGACAACTACCTGGCGACCTACAGCGGCGGCAAGTTCCGCGACGGCGCCTTGGCTTCGGGCCTTGCGGCGCACGTGCGCGCGGGCGAAATCGCCCGTGCTGTGGACCTCGAGAAACAGATCAGGCTGGTTAACGCGTCGCTGCTCAAGCGCATGGATGCGGCGGATATTGATGCTCTGGCCCGCGCCATCGCCGACCGCAAAGCCATCGACGGGTAAAAACGCAGACAACGGTCAGCAATTAGCGGACAGCAATGACTGCTATCTGCTATCTGCTATACTGTCGGCCCCCGTTTGCCCCACGGACGCTCGATTCATGCGGTATCTCGCCGGTTTCATTACCATTCTTTGGTTCCTGCTCATCGTGGCCTGCGCCTCGACGGGCGCCACCAACAATTCGAGCGACGACGGCGCCCGCCCCACGGGCACTTTCGAGGGCAACAACGAGCTCAAGCCGTTTGGCAGCGGCAAGGGCGTGACGGTCATCGAGAAAGACCAGCCCTCACCCGAAGAAGAAATGCGCTTTGACCAGTATCTCGAGGTCATGGCCTTTCGCGGCGCACAGATGCCCAAGCTGCTGGCGCATTTCGCGGGCAATGAACGCGCCGACTGGGAAGCCGTGCGCCGCCGCGTGCACCCCACACCCAAACGCCCAGCCAAGTGGCCGCCCGCCGGCGATACCCTGAACGCCGAACAGAAGACCTACCGCGCGTGGCTGTTCTGGCCCCGGCTCGTGCGCCAGCGCCTGGCAGCATCCGACTGGGACAGCGTGAAATCGCGCGAGTGGCTGGTGCGCCAGGGCCGCCTGTACGAACTCATCTACCGCTTCGAGACCGAGAACCCGCGCCAGAGCAAAAGCGCCGAGCTCGATCGCTGGCGGCAATTCGCCGAGTCGATGCTCGCCCACGGCGACGACGGCCGCGATGTGCTGATGAGCTGCATGATCGTGCGGCTGGGCCACGACAACGAAGACATCGTGCTCAACGCGCAAAGTGTCCTGGTGCAGGTGGGGGAACCCGCGATCCAGCCGCTGCTGGACGTGCTGTGGGTTTTCCAGGCCGGCAACTTGAACTTTAACAAGCAGGCCGTGGCCACGCTGGCCAACATGGGCCGCGCGGTCGTGGGTGCGGCGATCATCGAGCTTCGCGAGGCGCCGCGCGGCGGCACCACATGGCGTTCGCGCCGCTTCTTTGTCGAACTGCTGGGGCAGATGACCGACGTTCGCGGCGTGCGGGCGATTGTCGAGGAAATCGAGAAGACCGACATCACGGAATACAGCGCCGACGAAAACGGAAAGTCGGCGCCCGACGCCAAGGCCACGGCCAACGCGATCTTCGTCTTCCACGAGTACTGCATCAACGCGCTGGGCAAAATCGAATACGGCGGCAGCGAGGCGGGCAAAAAGGCCGCGGGCGAGGCGCTGGCGACGATTGTCGGCCTCTGGGAAAAAGACCCCGACCACGTCGATGGGGCAGGCGAAGCGATCTTCCAGATCACGCGTAAACGCGTCGAGACCCTTGAAGAAGCGAAGCTGCTCGCGGATAAGTACAAGTAGCAGTGGCGACTCTGGCGCTGGCTTCTATGACGGTATCAGGTATCAGGTATTGGGTACCTGAAGCACCTGATACCGGACACCCGATACCCGATACCGGACACCCGATACCCGATACCTTCCCCATGGATTTCAAAATCGCCCGCGGACAAAAGCAGTGCTCGGTGTGCTCGCGCCCGTTTGCCGACAAGGAAAAATACTTCGTCGGCCTGATCCCGCGCACCGGCGAAGAGGGCACGTTTGATCGCAACGACTTTTGCGACGCCTGCTGGACGCGCCAGGGCCCCGGCGCACTCGTCGCGTTCTGGCCCAACGAATATTCAACGCAGAAGCGCCCCGCGTTGCTCGACCCCGATTTGCTGTGGCAGGTCTTCCACAAGGCGCGCGCGGCCGGCGAAGCCGACATGCCGAAATTCGCCTACGTTGCGGCGCTGGGATTAATGAGGCTCAAAAAGCTGAAACTCAAGGCGACCAAGCGCGAGGGCAAGAAGGAAGTGCTCGTGTTCGAAATTCCCGGCGCCAAGGCCAAAGAACGCACCCAGTACGAAATATTAAATCCCGCGCTGGACGAAAAGGGCGTGCTGGATGTGCAGGACCGCCTCGGCGACATGGCCTGATTTGTTAGCACGAATGCACACGAATCAACACGAATTCTAACTGCAAAGTCTTTATTCGTGTCCATTCGTGTTTATTCGTGGCTTAGTGAAAGTTTCTAAATGTCCGGTTTGCCTGACATCAATCTGCACGAAGAGCGCAAGCATCGCGTGCTCGTTAACGGCTTTGGCCGCGTCGGGCGTGCGCTGTTCCGCATCCTCTCACTCAGCCAGAACGTCGAGATCGTCGCGATCAACGACCCGCTGCCCGCCAAGCAGTTGCAGTACCTGCTTAAATACGACTCGGTGATGAACCGCTTTTTTGCCGAGACGCGCGTCGAGGGCGACAAACTCTTCATTGGCAACCGCGCGATCGCGCTCACCCACAGCGAAAACGTCGGCGACGCTGAAATCAAAGCCGCGGGCGCGCAACTCGTCGTCAACAGCAGCGGCCGCAACAACGACCGCGCGTCGCTCGATGCGCTGGTCAAGGCCGGCGCCAAACGCGTCGTCGTTTCCAAGCCGCTGCCGGCCGGCATCTGCGACCGCACGATAATGATGGGCGTGAATAACGCCGACCTGCGCGCGTCTGACCGCATCATCAGCGCCGGTTCCTGCACCGCCCATTGCTATGCGCCGCTGATCAAGATGATGCAGCCGCAATTTGCCGTGCGGCGCGGCTACATGATGACGGTGCACGCCTATACCTCGGGCCAGAACATCGTCGACGGCGGCCACTCGCAGGATGCGCGCCGGGGCCGTGCGGCGGCACATAACATCGTGCCCACGACCACCGAAAGCCTCGTTTCATTCGAGCAGGTGATGCCGGATTTTAAAGGCAAACTTGTGGGCATGGCGCAACGCGTGCCGGTCGTCGACGGCAGCAACGTCGAGCTGATTCTCGAACTCGAGAAAGAAACCACGCGCGAGGCGATCAACGAACACATTTACGCGCTCAGCGAGCACCACTACGCGCGCATCGTCGAATACACCGAAGACCCGATTGTCAGCAGCGACATCATCGGCAACCCGCATTCGTGTGTGTTCGACAGCCAGCTCACGCATGTGCACGGCGGCAAGGGCAACCTTGTGCGGCTGATCGGCTGGTACGACAACGAGTGGGGTTACGCCAACCGCCTGGCGGAACTGCTCGAACTCTGCGCGATCAGGTCAGTAGTTGCATAACAAACTGCAAACGGCTTTCACGGATGGACAGGATAGGCAGGATCGACAAAGCAATTCTGCCCATCCTGTTCATCCATGTGTGTCTTTGAAAACGAAACCGCCCCGGATAACCGGGGCGGCTGCGATTTAATCCTGGCAAGAAATACTACTTGCCGCGCTCTTCGAACGTCTTGGCCCAGGGACCCTTGCGACCGATGATGTTCTCCGCCGGGCTTTCCCATTCGGTCTTGCTGATCTGGTACTCCGACTCCGCCGTGGCCGCGTCGATGTACACCGACTGCTCACCGTCGGTCCACGAAACCAGCACGCCGTTGTTCGGCGCGTTCATCCAGTTGCGCGAGTCAAAGCAAAGCGCGATGCACTTGTTCTTGCCGCGCAGGCCCAGCGTCTGCAACAACTGGTCGCCCTTGGGCGAGGTGTAGGAGCAATTGGTCTGCAGGAATTCGCCTTCACCGTCGGCGATCTTCGGGTCCGCCGCAATGTCGGTCTTGGTCTGGAGGCTGACCACCTTGCGCAGCATATCGGTGTCGAGAACCTTCTGCTTGAAGCAGGCTTCCCAGAACGAACGGCCCTGGGTGTCCTTGAAGGCCTTGCCGCTGAGCTTGCGCTTGGCGTCCTGGTTGGCCGCAATGGACTGCACGGCCGCAAACAGGTCGCCCATCTGCTTGAGCTCCATCTGCGCCTGCGCCTTGTTGAGCTGCGGCAGCACCGCGACCGCAAGGATGCCGACGAGCAAGCCGAGAATGCCGATAACCACCATGAGCTCAACGAGCGTGAAGCCCTTGGTGCTGCGTTTACGATACGGTAGATAAATCATTGCGCTCCTTTGAAATTTGAAACGAGTACGCGCGCCCAACTATTGAGGGGTATCCGATGCCCCAATGCTACGCCCTGGCGCGCGCGCGTCAAGCCGCAACGGCCGCCGCAGGCCGTTGGCAGGCAGCCATGTGCGGCTGGCGAACATTCGCCAGTCCCCCCGCCGGCAGCTATCCACCAACGACCCTGCTGCCGGGGGTTATCTGCCTCGTTCTTCAAACGTCCTGGCCCAGGGACCCTTGCGGCCGATGATGTGCTCCGCCGGGTTGGCCCATTCTTCCTTGGTGACGCCGAACTCGTTGGCCGCTGTCACTTCGTCGACGTACAGCGCCTGTTCGCCGTCTGACCACGACACCAGCACACCCTGCTTGTCCTGGTAATTGTTCCAGTTGCGGCTGTCGAAGCTCAGCACGAACGTGCGTTTGCGACCCATCGACCCCATCGTCTCGAGCAATTTGCCGCCCAGGGGCGATGTGTAGGAGCAATTCTGCTGCGTGAACTCGCCCACGCCGTCGGTGATCTCGGGCTTTGCGGGCAAATCGCCGGTCTTGGAGCCCAGGGATACAACCTTGGTCAACATGTCTGAGTCCAGCAGCTTCTGCTTGAAGCATTGCTCCCAGAACGCGCGGCCCGATGCTTCTTTGAAAGCCGCGCTATTGAGCTTGCCGCGGTTGCTGTTGGACATCGCGGCAGCCTGCAGCGTCGACGCCAGCTTGGCCATGTTCAGTCTGTCCAGATTAGCGTTGGCATCGCGCCACGGGCCCATGACGGCGACCGCGAGGACGCCCATGAGAATGGCGAGGATGGCAATGACGACCATCAGCTCGACGAGCGTGAAACCTTTTCTGTTACGTAAGTACATGCGCCACCTATGAAGGGTTGGTAGCGCGCCCGCGTTCATTCAGCAGGGTATCCGATGGGGGAAATGTACCCCATGGATTGGCGGGAAGCAAATTCATCAGGCTAAAATATGAGCCCCCTGCTATCGGGGGCTCTTACTTATAGCTTTTAGCTTGTTGTTTTTACCTTCGCGCGTTAGCGCGTCGGCGGCTTGAAATCCGGCTCTGCAAGGCCCTTGAGCGAATCCGGCAGCGCCGGTTCCGGTGCGTCGGCGGGCGTGGCCTTGGGTGCGCCGCTGCCCGTTGCGTTGGACGAGTCGCCTTCGTCGATGCTGCCATCGACCTTGAGCGCGGGCATGCTCGAGGGCTTTTCCAGCGCCGGGTGGCCGCACTTGGGACAGGCGATGTTTTGCCCGGGCTTGTGGTTGAGCACGTTGAATTTGCTGAAGCAGCTCGGGCAGCCCATGATCGACACGTTCTGGCTCTGCAGCAGATCGTGGACGTTCTCGGCCTTCATGAAGCCCTTGCTGACCATGACTTCACCGAGGCGGAAGAACAGGTTGAAACGTTCGAGCTTGGCTTGCTCTCGGATGCAATCGTGGACCTGCTGTTCGCTGCAGAATCCGCGCTCGATGGCGAGGCGGCCCAGCGTCATGCCCATCTTGCGCACCGCGGGCGACATCTCCAGGCGCGAGCGGTTCTCGCGCTGGATCGCCAGCACTGTCATCAATTCTTCGTCGGACAAAAAGCCCATGTCCACCATGGTCTTGCCGAGGTGCTTGCCGCCGACGGCCTTTTCCTGCTCTTCAACGGCCCTCGAAAGCTGCTGCTCTGTGATGAAGCCGCAGCTAACGGCGATTTTTCCGAACAAGACTTCAATCTTGGTGGTGGTCATGCACTTTCCCGGTTGGATGCTCCCGAGATTCTAACGGCCCGTCGCAATGACACAACGATTGTTTCCCGGTTCGTGGCATCGACCTCCCGGTCGATGTGCTGTTCAAGCCCACTGCGTAAGCGGTGGGATGTAATCACGGATGTTCGTCAATGGTTCCATCCCACCGCTTACGCAATGGGCTTTTGCCTTACGCTTTGACCGTGGCTTTGAAATACGCACCAAACAACGTCTTCAGCGCCCACAACTTGGTGCGCGTAAGCTTATAGGCGTTGGGTGCGGCGGTGAGTTCGCGGCATTCCTCCGGCAGCATGATGAGCGACACTTTCACGTTGGGCGCAATGCCAATGGGCAGGCCGTGCTTCATCACCGTCTCGTAGAAGTGGCTGAAAACCGGCAGCATGTCCTCGACCGCGGGCGGGTCCAGTTGCCCGTACGCTGCACCGAACACGGGCCGGAACACGCACACCGTCGGAATCGCGCCGTGTGACGCAATCCAGTCAATCGCGCGTTTGCTTGACTCGGTGCTCTCGAGCCCCGCGATGATCTCGCCGTTGACCGTATCGAAGCCGACCTTGTTGGCGCAGAAATCAATCGCCTCGAGATACCGCTTCAAACCCGCGCGGCGGGCCTTGCCCGGGCCGATCTCGACGAAACGTTCTTCGTCCATCACCTCAAAGCAGAAGGACACATTATTGACGCCCAATTCCTTAAATTTCCGGTAGTTCTCGAAATCGGCGTCCGGCGGCGCCTGCACGCCCACGAGCAGCCCCGTCGCATCTTTCACGGCTTTAATCACGTCGGCGAACAGGCCCCAGTAATCGTTGCTGTCGATGAAACCCGTGTTGAAATGAACAAACGTGATCTTCGATTCCTTGCGTGCCGCGATCACCGTCTCGACCACGTCGGCGATCGATTTCACGGCTTCTTCCTGCGTGCCGAGGTTCTGTCCCTCGGTGCAGAACTTGCAGAATTCGTTCTCGCCGCGCGGGCCCCAGTTCTGGCAGCGCGGGCCCCAGTAAATACCGAGGTAGGTCCCCTGCAGGCAGCCGATGCGCTGCATGAGCTTGCCGCTGGTCGTCTTCTGCTTGTACCAGAGCGGCTCGGGCGGGATCACGACCGTGTCCACGAATCGCGCCCTTGACTTGTCAAGTGTCGCAACAAACGGCCCGCGATTTTTGGCGGAGCGGTCGAGGGACGTGTAGCGCGTGGGGCAGGCTTCCAGCCTGCTTAATTCAGTTTTGTCGCCGCCTTCGGCGGCAGGCAGGCTGGAAGCCTGCCCCACGTTTCCCAACCAGATTTCATAACGCTCACCGTTCTTCACCAGCACGTACGGCGAAACGCTGCACCACCACTCGACGACCGGGATATTGGTGTACATGTCGCGGCCAATGATGACTTCGAGGCCCGAGCCCAGTCCCGCGCGGTTACGGATGATGTCGCGGGCGTCCTCGCCCAGTTCGCACGAGGCATCGATCCTCAGACCTTTGCAATACAGGTCGAGTTTCAAATAGGCCGGGTTGGCGGTGCCGTCTGGGCGGAAAAGTGTGGCCACGGTGGGTCCAGCGGGGTCCTGCACAGGGTGGAACGATTATAGGGGCAAAGGCAGCCTCACGCAAAGGCCTGCCCGACGAAGCCTTGGCGAAGTTGGGCGCAAAGCCGCAAAAGACATGAGCAAAAGCAATCCACAGATGGCGCAGATTGGCGCAGATAAATGCAAAAGGTGCTTTTAAAAATCTGCGACCATCTGCGAAATCAGGCGCGTAGCGCCGACATTTGTTTAGCCACGGGCGAAAGCCCGTGGAAACCTGAACGGAATGATGTTCGAGGCGCGTAGCGCCGACACTTGTGCCGCCGCTTACGCGGCTTTTCGCTTTGGGTGGAAACTGCAAACCTCCGGCTTGCGCCGGTGTCTAAAGAGCTTGCGGCGCTTCGCGCCTGATAGATTCCGGCGGTGAAAGCCGTTGCAGTTCCCCGCGTCGCCGGGTAGTGGGTCAGTTTGATTGATGCAGGCTTCCAGCCTGCGGGTAGCGCGGCCATCTTGGCCGCAATCGTCGCAGGCCTTTGGCCCGCGACTGCGGGCGAGACGCCCGCGCTACGAAAGGCATTC
>JADLAK010000070.1 GCA_020848275.1 Planctomycetota bacterium | reverse complement strand
TTAGGTGGCGCGGACATTCCTGTCCGCGGTGGCGAGCTTTGCGAGCCACAATTCGACCGGCTACGCCGGTCGGGCGGACAAGAATGTCCGCCCCACAACTGCTCAGAATATATGTAGGACCGCTTAGGCCCGAGGCCCGCAGGGCCGTCACAAAAATAGCCCAGGCCGTCAGGCCTGGGAACCCCCGGTAAAGAAAATCCGAGCCCGGCTTGTCCGACGTAGCCCGCAGGGCGAAGTCGGAAGGGCGGCACAAGTTTATTGATCAGACTGATGCAGGCCGTGGTTTTTCAGGAACCATTGGAGTTCTTGGGCAAACGTCACTTTGCGATGGTGTTCTTCCTGGTTCGGGATGTACTGAATGACCGTCGGCTGTTTCACCGGGCTGACAGAAAACGCGCTGTAGCCTTCCTGCCAGCTCGTCCGCGATTTCGATAAGTCTCGTTTATCCAGCGCGACGAGTTGGCCTTGAGTTTCCCGGCAAATTCCGAGATCGCGAGCTTGGGCGGCACTGTCGCAAACAGGTGAACGTGGTCTTCCACACCGCCGATGGTCAACGGCGTGGCTTTCAGGTTACGCGCAATGCCGTGAAGGTAGGGATGGAGCTTCAGCCGCATGTCTGGAGACAAAAGCGGCGACCGTTCCTTGGTCGAGAAAATGATGTGAATAAGAATGCTGGTGTAGGTGTGGGACAATTTTGGCCCTCTGTTGTGCCGCCCTGCGGGCTCGGAAGCTCTTTTACTGAAAACCCAGCGCTTACGCGCCAATGCTGCTGGATTAACGTAATCCGACGCGAGAATCAGAGCCCGTTCGCGTAAGCGACGGGGCCGGAACCCTTGATTCCTCGTCCGTGATAGTGGCCCCGCCGCTGACGCAGCGGGCTCTGATCGCACTAACCCCGCAGCATTGGCGCTTACGCGCTGGGCTATTTTTGTTTCGCCCTTCGGGCTAACCGCGATGCCCAATTGTGTTGATGCCAATGGCTTGAACCTACTCTTCTTCGCCGTCGTCGGTTAAGTCGAGCGCCATCTGCACCTTCTCGACCTTGAAACCGAGGTTCTCCCAGAAATTCATGCGGCCGGGTTCGTCGGGCTGGACTTCACTCTTGATGATGCGGCACTCGTCCTTGACCAGTTCCTCGCGGATAATCGAGAAAATGTCCTGGCCCACGCCACGGCGGCGGAAGTCCGGTCGCACGTAAAACTCGGCGACGTGGCCGACGCGTTCGTGCTCGGGGCCTGAGCTATAGAAGTTCGCAAGGCCCGCGACCTTGCCGCCGATCTTGATAATCCAGAGGCGGCGCCTGCCATCCTTGGAGCGCGTCTTGAGCCACTGCGTGTAATGCGCGCGCCAATCCTTGTGGCCCTTGAGGTTCTGCGGCCAGTTCTCGCGGAAGTATTCGGCGGTGACGTCGAGGAACTTTTCGAGGTTGACGCCGCTTTGAGCGTCGGCGGTCTCGATTTCTAACTTGTTAGTCAGTTTGTTCACGTGGCTTCGTCCCGGTGTGCAGCGGCCTGAGAATTGACGATTCAGGGAATGCCGCATCTTGGCGCTTGTGTGAAGAACATGCAAGGGCGTCGCATTGAACCCCTGCAAACCGCTAAATGGCCGGCACGGCACGAAGAAGATACGGCGCCGCGTACACCTGCGAGAGCTGGGGAATTGACCAGAAACCACCGTCTTCTCAGATTCCAACTTCGCTCCATGGGCTACGTCGGCCAAATTAGCGTTGCCAAGCGACCTATATTCTCAAGAGGTGTTGTGGCGCGGACAGGAATGTCCGCGCCACGGAAAGAACCTCGTTTACCTGGCGCTGATGCGTTGCACGCGCACGGGTCCATCGGCGCTTTCGGCGGCGATAACGTAGATGGCGCCCTCGCAGGAGGCGACCGCGCTGAATGGAGTCATGGGTGCCTGGTCGAAATTGTCACGGAAGGGCACGAACTTGCCGTCGGCGTCAAACCAGCCGAGGTTATGCGACACAGGCGGAGAATCCCCGCCCGCCCGCGGCGCAAGGTCGGCCATCAACACGCCGAAGTTTTCGATCAGGACAAAGTCCTTCCGGGCTGAAGGCGTGTTGCCGGGAAACTCCAGCGGATAAAGTGTCGTCCCCGCCACTTCGCCCCAGCGCCAATCACCGTCGACGGTGTAGCGCACAAACCAGCGGCCATCCAGGTTGTAGTTCTCGAGGTACGGCTGGTCGATGGAGGGCTCATTCAGGAAGGTAAGCTTTCCGGCCTCGGTCATCACCGGCCAGGCGCCGTCGGGGCCAAGCACTCCAAGCACGTACTGCTGCTTTCCATCCACCTTGGCATAGACCGAGATGAAGTGCGTCATCCAGTCAAGGCGGACAGAACCGCGGGGCCAGTTGCCTTTCCACTCAATCTCGACGGCGGTGGTGCCCTCAAGGCGATAGATGCGAGACTCCTTTGAAGGGGCGGAAGTCATGTACACATGCCCGTCGGAGAAGGTCGGCAACGATGGGTCGATGACCAACCGATCGCCTTTTTCCGTGACGATCCACTCGGATTTTCCGTCCTTGACGCGCCAGATGTTACCGTCCGTGTCCATCACCAGGTTGCAATCCGGCAACTGCAGGAACTCGACTTCCCGTCCCCTAATGCTGCCCTCCGGGGGCTCGACTTCATTGATGTGACGGATTCCAAACTCCTCCACCTTGCTGCCGCGTACAAACCACAGCGAGTCGAGGTACGGCTCAGGCGTCAGCATTCGCCGTCCATCGGTGTAGAGGCCCACCGTGAACGACGTGGTGCGAAAAGGTTTGCCGTTGTCGCCAAGCGGCAACGTCAGGCGATTCTCGACAACCATCGCCAACGTCATCTCGCTGGTCGATTGTGTCCGGGCCGCGAAGTACCACCCGCCATCGGGCGCACTGCAGGGGCGTTCCCCAAAACTCGTGAATGATTCGCCGGTCTTGTTTTCAACCACCATCGCCACACCACGGTAAACGCCCAGCAGTTCCACGGCAGCCGATGCGCCAGCCCGGTACTCAAAATATGCCGGGTCGTTGCCGGCAAGAAAACGCAAGTGGGAGCCCGCTACCCACTGGCCGCCGACCCACGACACCGGCTTCAGCTCGAGCCCGTCGGCTCGCCACAGGCTGTCAACGCCGTCTTTGCTGACCACAAACAGCGCCGTCTTGCCGTGCGCAACCGCCGTCGTGCGTGGCGACCAACTGCCCCCAAAGTCTTGCTGTGAAAACGCGTCCTCGACCGCGAGTTGCTTTTCGCCTGCCTCAGGAACGACGATGCGCAGCCAGCTCTTGTCCGGCTCACCGGGTTTGTCCACGGGCTTGGGCGCCCACACCAGGTAGGCGACAAGGCCGGCGACGATTACGACCGCCGCCGCCTCGGCCATTACCCACCAGCGCAGTCGCAGCCTGTGGATGACCGCCTCGCGTACAACTTCCGGCGGGCGCTGGGCCGGGTTCGCACGGGCCAGCGTTGCTTCAAAAAGGTCGGGCGCGGGGATTTCCTGCACCGCTTCCTCGAACAGCACGTCCATGAAGCGTTCGTTAGAGGGCATGGCCGAGCCTCCGTTCAATGCACTCACGCAGTTTTTCCTTCACGCGTTCGAGCAGGTTTTTGGTCCCGCCCTCCGAGAGCTTCAGGCGCTTGGCGAGTTCCGCGCGCGTGGACTCAGCACCGTAACGAAGCTGCAACGCCTCGCGCTGGCGATCGTCCAGCCCCTGCATGCAGGCACGCAGGGCGTCGAGCTTGCTTTGCGCGCCGTCGTCGCCCGCGAATTTCGCCCACTGCTCTTCGACGTCATCAAGGTTGAGCGCCGCACGCACGCGGCCCTGCCGCACGTTCGTCAAAAACAAGTTTCTGGCCGCCTTGCGCAGCCAGGCCAGCGTGCTCGCGGCGTCGCGCTCTTCGAACTCGGCCTTGAGCAGGCCGAGGAAAGTTTCCTGGGAGAGGTCGTCGGCCTGCGCGGCGTCGCAGCCCAGCGCGCGCAAAAAGCGCCAGATATCGGCCTGGTGGGCCCGCATTAGCCGCTCAAGATCAACGCCTTGTGTCATAAGAGCTGGTTCCATGCCAAGTAAGCGCGGCAGGGGATACAGATGTCCTCAAAAAACCGGGAAAATGTGTGGCTGGTGCCTGAGGGCCCCAGCCACGCTTAACCTAAACGTTCGCGCAGGATGCTCAGCGACGTTAGCTTCTTGAGTACACGGTCCATGGCCACGCGCGGCGGCGCATATGAATGCAGCTTGGCATACGCGATCAACATTTCGCGCACGGCGCCGACATCCACGATCTCGAGCGTTTCCAGCTTCTCGCCGCTCAGCCACTTGTCGTAGAGCGCAATCCAGTTCGCCCGCGCCCTCGGCGACACGCCGCCCGGTGGTATCGGCCGCGCCGCAGGAGGGCGCACCCCATCATCCAAGCAGTGAGAAGCCGAGACCCCCAACAGGTTGGCGGCAACCGTGGGGTCCAAGTACGGCGGACGAAGGTCAATACCCGCCGCGGCTGCGGTTCGTGCCTGGCACGGCACGTCAACGTGGAGCAAGTCGGTGCGGACTTGCAGCCAGCGCGCATCGTCGGCGGACATGTTTGGGTCCCAATGCGACGGCTGAAGCCTGGTTGCCCAATCGGGTTTTAACAACCGACGCGCTAACACAGCCTCATCGGTCTTACGGGCGACAAACCCGGGAAGGCCCGAAGGTGTCAACTCCAGATCGTGCCGGGTCCCCCCGACAATGGACATACCCAAGGGCGCAATCAGTGTGCTGTGGCCCGCCGACTTCAATGCGCGAAAGAAAAGCAGGTTGCGCGGCGCGGTGTCATCCGCCAGCAACAGCTCGCAAGCCTTGACTGCTTGCTCGAACGCAAGCGGAACATCTTCTTCGGCAACTTCAAAGCGCGCGGGTGTCACCCGCCAGAGATCGGCGACGACATCGTTGTCTTCGCCATTCAGGGCGACTAGCTTTCGCCTTGCTAGGTCCGCGCGTGACGGAAGGGATGCCAGCATCCAGCCACCGACACCCTGCACCCAAAACATCGCGTCCTTGGCCCGCGCTTCGACTGCGCCGATCAATAGTTCTTTCACCTCTTCAGCTTCGGCCTCGACGTCTTGAATCCGATGCGTCGCCGGCGGCTTGCCGCCCCAGTGCGGCGTGGTGCGGATACGCTCGGGGGTGCATTCGATGACCGAGCCGCCGATCACGCTCAGGCCGCAAGCAAATACGCTGGGCCGCTGCGCGGGCGCGACGCAGAGCGCGACGCACGCGCCCAGCGGCAGCATGCCTTTCGGCGTTTCAGGCAAGTCGTGCAGGCGCGCGAGAGAGTCCGCCACCCACAGCCTGCCGTCACGCACCAGCATGCACACGGAATTCACGCCAAACAGGTCGGTGCGAATCACGAGGCGGCGCGTCGCGACGTCGTATTCGACGATCGTGTCGTCGGGGCCGCCGGGCGCGTTGGCGAAGCGGTAGCCCGGGCCGACCACCTGCATGTCGGCGCCCTCGGGGCCATATTTGATGAGAAGACCGCGCATGGGGGCAGAATAGCTACCCGTCAGTCGGGAAGTACATGTGCATGTAGCGCACGTAGACAGCGCGTTCGAAAACTTCGCTGCGCTGCTCGCCCGCGTTGAGCCAGTAAACGCGCAGGGTCACAAAGATGCTCTGGCGCATATCCTTGTCGGCGGGGTGCACGTATTCGATCTTGAACCGATAGCCCTCGTGCCGCGGGATCGGGTAGGGCAACTGGCCGCTTTGGTCCGGTTCGAACCAGTCATCGACGCCGTTGAAGTTGCGATCCTCCGACAAGTCGGGCCGGCCGTTGAGGTCCATGTCGTAGTAGTAGATCTGGTAATTCGCCGAGATGTCCTCGAAGACCGACGCCGCAAGTTGACCGGCGATGGTGTAATCGACGGCGCGTTTGTGGCTGACAAGCCCGCGCGCGAACAGCGCGTAGATGCTGACAAGCCCCACCAGCAAAATCGCGAACGCGAGAATTACCTCCAGCACCGTGAAACCACGGCGGGATGCGTTGCGGCGACTGGGGGACCTCGTGCGCACCGCTACCTCGTCACCGGGAGATGGATGATGCGCGAAAACGCCTCGCCGGCGCGCACACGCGCGCCCGCGAGATGGCCTTGGGCGCGCGTGCCGTATTGGCCCCGCACAAGCGAGCCCAGCCCGCCGCCGCCCTTGGTGCCAAAGGCCATGATTTCGCCGTCGACGCGGCAATAAGCGTTGGGCGTGCCGACGTCAGGGAAATTATCGGTGTTCTCCATGCTGAGGTAGGTGTCGTCCCTGCCGATGTCCGTCATCAGCCGCGCGTCGGCGCGAATAGGCGGATCGGCGGCGATGATGATGGTCAGGCGCAGCGCGTATGGCAACTCGATGGCGCCGCGCGAGCGCTGTTCTGAATAGGACCACATTGTGCGCGGGCCGCGCTCCGCCGTTGAGCGCGGCTGCCAGGTCGTCGTGTTCTCGTCCCAGCACTCGACGCAGAAACCAAGCACGTTTTCCGCCACCAGGTTGAAGCGCCGGTCGAAGCGCCGGGGCGTCCACCACATTTGCGGCAGCACCGCGTCGGCCGGCGAATTGGCGTGGCGTATGAGCCACTCGCCGACTTCGTCGATCAGGCCGCCGTCGCCCGGCGGCGACTGCACCGCGCGGTAGAGGTTGGCGCCGGCGCCCGTGGGCTCAAGCATGTAGCAGACCTCGACGTTGCCGCCCGTCGACTTGACGCGGTCATTGACGTTCCAGCCCTCGAAGTTGCTGGCATACCCCTGCTTCTCGCCGCCGCGTGCGGAGTCGTAGCCCGCGAGGCTGTTGGGTTCTTCGCCAAAGGCGCGCGTGAAGCAGATGATTTCGCGGCCAAAGGGATCCTGCACGACCAGGAATGACTGGATGTTGTCAGGGCCGTCAGTGCGCGGAGACGGCCCCAGCACCTGCGAAAAATCCTCCGCGGCAAGGCGCATGATGACCTGCGACGATTCGTAAACTTTGCCGCGCGAGACGCCGGTGCGCGAAATCGTCACGGCGCCGCGCAGAAAGCCGATCAGCATCATGCCAAGCACGAGCAGGATGCCGACGGAAACCATCAGCTCAATCAGCGTGAAACCGGAATTGGCGCTGCGTCGGCTCAACGTTTCTCCTCGTGCCGCAGCACGCGGGTGCGCTGGTTGACCTCGACGTTGAACTCATGGAACTGCAGCGTGTTCTTCCAGTCCTCGCGGTCAAACGCGCCCTTGGTGAAGTAGAAGCAGATGCGCCACTCGATACGGTCGGCGCGCACCGTCTGGCCCTGCGGCGGCACCGGCGAACTTCCTGCCGCGGCCGTGCTGATGCGCGAAGGATGATCGCGCTGCTCGTAGACGCCGAGCTCGAGGCTTCGTGTGTAGGGTGAATTGATGTCGAAGTCGTAGACGTACAGGCCGCCGGGCTGGTTGGTCGGCCTGCTGCCCCAGTCACCCTTGCCGTCGTAACGCACGAACAACTTGGAGGTCAGGCTGTCGCTGTGCATGAATTCGCTGGCGTGGGGATTCCAGCTCAACTGCCAGCGCATTTCGCCCCAGTCGGAATTTCGCAGCGTCATGGCGCCCTGGAAGTACTGCATTTCCGGGCTTTGGCAGCCGGGGATGCCGTGCAGGCTGTCGACTTCGCACGGCGCCACCTTGCGATAGGTTTCGTCAACGCCCGGGAACCAGTCCGGGAAGCGCACCGGCTGGTCATACACCAGCGCGTAGTTGCTCCAATCCGCGGGGATGGTGCCGTAAGCGCCGCGGAACAGCGCCGGGTAGTTCTGCATGTTGAACTTGCCCATCACCGGCGTGATCAGCCTGATCTGCTGGCCGCGGGCGTTGCCGTTGTTGGGCGCCGGGTCATAGAACTGGTAGCCCACCACCTCGTTCAGCGGGTCGTCCGCTTTGCGCGCTCCCACGCGCCAGTAGCCCTGTTCGATGCGCAAAAATCCCCAGGACTTCATGGGCGCGTCGCCGGCAATGAGCTCCAACCGGTTGGTCCGCGGGTTGATCACATTGACCACGCGCGGGTTGGGATCGCCATACACCGGGAAAGTCAGATCCTTCGGCCGGGCCACCCGAACACTGGCCAGGTTCATGATGCTGGAGTGCTGTGCGTGCGAAGCTGCAATGGTGCCCATGGCGCCGCGCTCGACATCGAGCAGGTAATAGTGATCTTCGTAGATGGTGACGACGCGCGGCGGGGACCCCTGCATCACCTGGCGCGGCACCTGCACCACGGCGGCGCCGCGGTAGGCGATGATTTCGTCGTCGATGCGGACGACGCCCACGCCCGTGGCGAGGCCGGCGACGGTGTTGACCTCGATGTCGCCGCCCCAGCTTGTCAGCTCGGTCAGGGGCTGGACGGTGATGAAGTCACCGCGGTTGTAACGCTTCATCTCGAAGGAGTCGAAGAAGCCCTCGGCCGGGCCGCCGGGCGTGTCATCGGTGCGCGGGTCCGGGCCGCCAAAGGACCAGTTGGTAGGCATTTCGACGGGCAGTTCGCCCGTGGGGAATTTGCAGATGCTGGTCATGCCCGCCATGTGGTCGTATTCGGTGTGGTCGGGCAGCGCCAGCACATAAATGAATTGCGGGATCGGCGTCGCCCCCGGCGGAGCCACAACCTGCGGCGGCAAGCTCAAGCCGCGAACATTGCGTATGCGCTGCTGCTCCTTCTGCTGGTTCTTGCCGTTGACCAGCGTAATCATGTCGTTGGCGCCGTTTTCAATGGTGCCGGCAAAACACGGCACCACAGGCGTGAGCACCGCGTGGGGCATCGCAGCGCCCCTCGGCGACAGGGTGAAATAGTTCAGGTTGCCGCGGAAATAGCCGCAGGGCTGAAGTTGCGCGTCGGTCAGCGGGGGTTGGCCGAGCGTGCGGGAGATACCCGCAGCCCAGTTCATGCAGTATTGGCCATTGCCCATCACCAGCAGGTCGTTGCCGAGTTTGCGGTCGTAAAAGAACCACTCATCCTCGATTTGCACGAACGAGTGCGGGTGGAACTTCTCGTTCTTGGTCACGTGGATGCTGACGGGGAACACCAGCGTGCCGCGCCCAAAGAACCGGCACATGGAGGTCGAGATCGCGTCATTGGGATCGGCCCACACCTGGTCTTCGGTGTAGCTGCCCGCGAAGTGCCAGTATTCCGCGGGAACCTTCTTGGTGAAGTTCTCGTCGTAACGCGCGATGACGCGTAGACGTCCCTGGCTGTCGATACCGTCGTACTCGATGAACTCGAATTTCAGCATGCCCTCGTTCCATTGCATCTGCGTGTTGTTGCGGCACGGGTAGTCGGGCACCACGCCGTTAGTGGGTTCGAAATCCGGGTACCAGTGGCTGAGTGTCGGGTAACCCCGCGCGTAGCCGCGCCAGGCGACGCCAAAAACGCCCACAAATCCTTTTTGCTGAAGGCCCCGGCCGTTGGACACCGGCAGGTAGAGTTCTTCGCCCGCTCTGGTCCAGCTGCCATCAAAGCCGACAAAGCCGGCGTCGGGCGCAAAGACCTGGGGCAGGAAGTGGTCTTTGTAATCCGTCTCAGAGCCGCCGCGCGTGATGCGGTAAAGGCCGCTGTCGCCCATGTCAGAGGCAAGGTCGTGACTCTTGGTCGAAGGGAGCGCGGGAATGCCGGTTTCGTTGGGAAACGACGGGTAGCCGAGAAAATCGTGGACGATGTTCTGGATCTGGGTCGTGTAGCCGTAGATCGTGATCTTGGCGCCGCGCGGGTGCGCCTGCCAAACCGACCCGCGCACGCCACGGCGCACGTTGAGGAACCGCCCGCCTGCATCGATCATCGAGTACTCGATGATTTCGTCACCGACCAGCAGCACGCCGTAGTTTTCAAACGCGCGGATGTCCTCAGGCTGGATGCGGATGTCGGTCAGCCCCGGCGTACCGGCGGGCCAGCCCGCCGCGGTCGGGGGCGGGCCGCAGATATCGTCGGCCAGCGTGCTGGTGCGCGCCACCCAGTCCTCGTGGCGTGTGGGCCCTGCGGCCCAGTCAATGATGTTGCGATAAAAGGTGTGGTCGGTCTCGCCGCGCACGCGAAAACCCTGCTTTTCGCGGTCGCCGCAAACACCGTCGCCATCGATGATCAGGCTGCATTCGCCGAGGTTGGTGCCCTTCCAGTTCAGGTGGATGTGGTACCAGTGGCCGCGACGGAACATGTCGGGCTCGAGTTCAAAGCGGCACTCGGTGTAGGCGTACTCCAGCGTGCGGTCCTTGATGCGGAAGACCAGGCCGCTGTTGTGCTGGCTCAGGCGCTGGCCACGCCGGCGGTTGCCCCACCACAGGCAACTGATGCGGTTGGAATTATTGCGCTCGGCGGCGTCGAACAGCACGCGGTTGTTGCCGCCCAGGTCGGCGTTGGGCTTGTACCAAAACGAGAAATTGCCCGACACAAGGTCGGCAAGCTGGTTGCCGTTTGAGTCAGTACAGATGTAGTCGAAGAAGACTTCGCCCTCGCCGCGCGCGACCGTGGGCGTGTTGGGCGGACGTACGAACCCCGCAATGTTGCACACGTCAAGGCGCGTGGCCGAACCGCGGCCAAAGGGCTCGCCGATGTTCTGCCAGCGGTTGCGCTTCCACTTTTCGTCGGGCCAGTGCAGGAAAGGGCCCTCGATCAGGCCGATTTCACGGTCGTTTTCCGTGCCGCCGCCGTAGCGGCTCAGGATGTGGCCCTGCGGCTGGCGTATTTCCTCGTCGAACTGCCGCCACAGGCGCCAGCGCATGGTCCGCTGGTCGTCGCTGCCCAGCAGCATCTGCTCGCGGAAGCCTTCTCGGGCGACCTCGTTGCCGCTTGGCGCGTAGCGGATGGCCATGCTGTCGACGCTGTAGCAATCCAGCGACTCGAACGAAAAGGGCGCGCTGAAACTTGCGGCGTAGGGATATTGCTGCTGCGCGACAATGCCATTGAGCGCGGAGTTGCTGATCACGCCTTCATCCCGCAGCTTCTCGAGGAACTCGACGAATTCCTGCAGGTCGTCAAAGGGGTTGTAGTTCTGGACGTTCTCGGCATCGAAGCGCGTGCGGGACAGCACCCGGTCGGCAAACGTCGCAGCCGGCTCGTCCTCGATCTGCGGCTCCTCAATGATGACGTCGCCTGACGTAAACTTGAGCGTACCGCCCTGCCCGAGCACGGCGGCCTTGAGCACGGCAAAGGGGGCGGTGTTGATGTTGATGGCGGCGCGTTCGGCGACCTCAACGACCACCGGTTCGCGTTGCAGCATTTCAAAGGTCTGGCGCACAGCGACGCAATGCGACGGCGAGCTCCAGGGCGGGCTGTTGTACCGCGGCATGCCGTTGATGAAGGACGTCATCAGGCGGCTTTCGCCGCCCTGCTGGCTGATACGGATCATGCTGCCGCGCCCGAAACTCGGGGCGCGTTTGCGCGCGTCCAGCGGGTGGTAGAGTTCCGGCGGCAGCGGGTAGCGCGTGTCCAGCCACATGCATTGCACCTGCTTGCCGCTTTCCATCTGCTCAAAGTGCATGGCCCCGTCGATGTAGGCCACGTTTCCGTTGACGCCGCCGGTGAAGGTCTGCCATGCCAGCAGGTGCGGGTACAGGAAGCGGCCGTCAAAACGTTTGGACGGCGCAATCACGGTCGCGATCTGCGGCAGTTCCTGGTAGGTAATCGGGTCGAGGCCCTCCCAGAACCCGCGGGTGTTGTTCATGGTGATCCAGCCGGGGAACCAGGTTTCTTTGGCGATGTCGCGGATTTCCTGCAGGTTGTTGAAGTTGTAGGGCGTGCGGCCGTCGGGGCTCTTGAACGTCCGCATGTACGCGATCTTGTAGGCCAGCGGCGAAACTGCGCGCTCACGAAGCACCATCGCCTTCTTGGCCTTGGGCTCTAGCTTCTCCCACATCACGCCGAATATGGCCGTGTCGCCGGGATAGGGCGCGTTAGCCGTCGCCTCGTACAGCACGTTGCCGCGGCGCTTTTCGTAGCTGAACAGGATGTCGCCGATCACCACCAGCCCCGGCCCCTCGGGCGTTCCCGGCTTCTCGAAGGTTTCGCGGTCGCCCAGGAAGTCCGCCTGGTCCAGCGTAATGGTCGGGAACGTCAGGCCCGCGGGCAGTTCCGCGGCTACTACCGTGCCCGCGCCAAGCAGGCTGCCGATCAGCAGCGGCGGCGCGGTGTTGAAGTCCACCTTGCCGCTTTCATCCTCGACGTTAACGCCCACGACGATGTCGCGGAAGTTTTCGAAGTTGATGCGGGTCTTGTTGTTCTGGTCCATCAGCCGCGGGTAGGTCTGCGGGTTGATGTCGTTGACGACGTCAACGAGGCTCTCAAGGTTGCTGTCGAAGTAGGGGTTGTCCCAGTTCGGGTTCGAGGCCATGTAGAGGTCGTTGTTGTGGTAGTCGTCGCGCACATCCTGCGGCCGCTTGGCGTACCAGCGGTCGAACTCGACCAGCCCATTAGTGCGGTGCAGGCGCGCAAAAGCATGATCGGCGCCGGTGCGCGCGGCGATGCGCGCGTCTTCGCCCGCCATGCTTCCCGCCGCGGTGCCTTCCTGTTGGGCCATGGTGAACAAAAACGGCACCGCCATGGCCACCAGCAGCATCAACAGCACCATCACCAGCATCATTGCCGCGCCGCGCTTGGCAGCGCGACTGGGGGCCGCGCCGCGCTTGGCGAGGCGGCCGGACGGCATCGAGGTTTTGCAGGTCATCCCGGAGTCTCCACAGGGGGAAGTTTGGGCGGAGTGGGTTGGGGTAACGGCTGCTGCTGCGGCGTCGGGTCAGGAATCTGCTGCACATCGGGCTCCCAGGGGAAGCGATCGACGGGGCGGACGGTGACGGTGCCCAGCGGATGGATGATGACTTCCACGCGCTCGGGCTTGCCGTCGTTGCCGCGCGCCACGAGGCGGATGATGACCGACCCGCCGTGGATCGAGGGGTCAAGCTTTCCCGTGGAATCGAAGTAAATCGTCTCCAGCGGCGGCACCTTCAGTACCGGCAGACCATCGCCCGTGGGCGTGGCGCTGGTGGAGCGTTCGCCGCCCGGAGCTGCGGCGGCGTCACGCGCCTCATCGCCGATGAAGATGCCTTCCGCGCCGCCATCGATCTCGACTTGCGCGTCGACGTCGTCGGGCAACAGTTGCACGCCGCTTTGGCCCTTGGCGCCGCGGCCAAGCTCGAGTTCCTGGCTGCTGATCAGGCTGAAAAGCTGAAGGTTGTCGATGCGGCAGGGATAGCCCTTGAATTCCAGGGGCGCGCCGCCCAGCGGCACGCGGAAGTTTTCGTCCGCGATCAGTTGCGCCGAGATGCGCCCGTCGACGTAAAGGCGCACGCTGTAGCGGCTGAGGGCAATCTCGACGGTGCACCAGCGGTACAGCGGGACCAGCGACTCGCTGTCCACCATCGCGCCGGCGCAGCTAAGGCGCAGCCGCACCATGTTCTTGCCCGCCTTGCTGACGCCAAGCTGGAAAATCGGCCCCAGCGTCGCGATGTTGGCCTCGCCCTCGCCCATGGGGAAAAAATCGAAGCTCATGGCGATGCCTTCGTAGCCCGAGGTGTTGTTGTCGAATTGTTGCAGCCACGGCACCCCAAAGCTCGAGCACGAGGTCACCAGTTCGCAGCACCCGCCGTCGCGCAGCAGGTACTGGCGGCTCTTGACCGGCCGCGCCAGCGGCGTGCCGCCGTATTCGCCAAACACGTTGTTGCTGCCCTGCGCGATGGTCTCGCCGAAGTCGTCCTCAAAGGCGAACTCGAAATGACGGATGCGCGAGAGCGCCACCACGCGGTCGTGTTTGTAGTCGAGGATAAGTTCGCCGTGCACGCGCTGGGTGGCGCAAACCTGCCGGATACGCGCCACCATCGATGAGATGCCGCCGCCGGCAATCTCAAGCGGCGGGCCGCTGCGGAAACTGCTGGCCCAAAGCGCACCAATCATCATCACGATAGTGATGATGGTGATCACGACGAACAGCTCGATTAGCGTAAAGCCATGCCGCGCGCGGGCATGAGCTGAACGGGAGGCATCCATGCAAAGCCGCCAGAGGGGTTGCCTTGTACTGCCGCAGGGGCAGGAAGTTTAACCGATTACCGGGCGGCCTGCCAGCCCGCGTTTGCCTCCGCCTGCCGGTGATTCTGACATCCCCCGGGATTGCTTTGCGCCACCGGCGACCGGGGCTACAATTTCTCTGCGATCTGCAGTGCCCGTACTGTGCTCGGCAACTATGTTTGCTGCGCCGATGCTCTCGAGCCGGGGACGCCAAATCGATGTACGCCGGGGCAAGCCCTCCTTAAATGCAGAGGGAAGTTTACGGGCACATCTGCGGCAACCCACGTTTTATATCGGGTGCACAAACAGCCTCGCCTACGACACAGGTGGATCGCCTAAGCTTCCGCCGCACCCAAAAGGGTGCGGCTTGTTTCTTGGGCAGTACGCGGCTGCGGTTTCCAAACCGCAGCCACTGCCTTTTTGGTGCCTTTATTGTTGCGCTGCTTCGTGTATAGACTGGGCCGACGTGGAGCCGTTTATGCGCATTCGCACACTCGCCCTGGCCCTGTTTTTCTGCGCAACCGGCGTCATCGTTGCCCAGGAAGCACCCAAAAAGCCCGCGGACTCGCTTGCGGACCTGTCGCCCGGCGTTGCCCTGCTTGCGCCCCTTGCGCGCATCGCCGACGACCGGCTCGATGAATGCAGCGGCATGGTCTTCGACGGCAATTTCTTCTGGGCGCACAACGACAGCGGCGACTCCGCCCGATTCTTCCGCAGCAAGACGCCGGACTTCGACAAATCCGACGTATTTGAGGTCAAGGGCGCCGATGCCGTCGACTGGGAAGACATGACACAGCTCGGCGGCGACCTGATCGCCTGCGACATCGGCGACAACAAGCGCGCGCGCGATGACATCACGCTCTATCGCGTCGCGTTCTTTTACCCCAAGGACACCGACGGCGCCCTTGAGTTGCGCGCGACCTACCCCATCGCTTACCCCGACGGCCGCCACGACGCCGAGGCCGTGTTCGTGCTCGATGGAAAAATCCATATCGTAAGCAAAGCGCGCGGCGAGAAATCGACCAACGTCTATCGCTTCAACGAACTCAAGACCGCCGGGGAGCTTGGCGACAAGCGCAACGTCGGCGAACTCGTGGGCTCGTTCGAACTTGAGCCCGGCGTGCAGATCACGGGCGCGGCGCTGCACCCCGGCGGCACGCTGGTGTTGCTCAGCTACAACTACATCTTCCAATACGACAGCAAGAAGTTGTCGGGCAAGCCGGTGAAACAGACGCTGATCGGCGCGCGGCAGTGCGAGGCGCTTTGCTTCCACCACGAACGCCTGGTTTTCTGCAACGAACAACGCGACGTTTACGCCGTCGACAACTTCCTCAAACGCGATTACGCCAGCATGCTTCCGCAGCGCGGCAACGCTGAGTTGCCGCGCGTCGCCGCAAGTTTCGCCGTCGACGGCAGCGGCGCGACGTGGGAAAAATCCGCGGGCGTGTTGCCCGTGCAGAACCTCAAGAAGGACGAACACCTGCGCTGGCTGATCGCCGGCGACCAGTTGCTGGTCAAGGGCCGCATCGCCTACGCCGGGACGTTCCAGTCCACGCGCACGGCGGTTGCCGCCGTCGGCAGCGGCCTGTATTTCGCCTTTGGCAAATCCGCGCGCCTGCAGCCCACCGACGAAGACGGGCTATTTGTGCTTGGCGACGACGGCGACAAGGGCCTGCACTTATGGCGCGTGCGCATCGAGGGCAAGCAGAGCCTTTCGCCCGTCACGGGCGCCGTGGTCAAAGGTAAAGTTGCGGCGGGCGCGCTCGAGTTCGAATTTTCTGCGCCGCTCAAGGAAATCTTCGGCGGCGATGCGCCCGCGACGTTCCTGTTCAACACCTTTGGCAAGAACCTGCACGGCGGCGACCTCGAGCCGCGCTTTTCGGGCGTCGACGACTTCGCCGCCCGCCTGCCCTACCTCTGGGGCGACGTAACAGTGAAATAGGGTTAGCGACGTTCGCGATCGTACATAACAAGTTTCCTGCGCTCGCCGGGGTAGGGCCCTTCCTCCATGTTGGCAGCCAGCCCCTTCCACCTCTTGTCATACTTGACGGTTCGAACCCGTAACTCGCCATTTTCGGCGTAGTAGGCGCTGGAAAAGACGCCGGTCAACTTGTCGTCGGTCCCCCGGTAAACGGTATAGTCGACTTCCGGCGTCCAGCCGCGCGGCAGCGCGTCGAACTCGGCGTGCAGCTTGCCCCACACCACGATCTTCAACTCAACGTCCCGTCCAGACCGCGGCCATGGCGGGCTTGCATAGGCACCCGTGTCGATGACAGCACCAACATAGCGCTGCTCATCTGTGTGGACGATCGTCCAGCTTTCGGCGTACGAACTTTCCCAATCGCGGCGTTTGTCCTGTTCGATACGAAACTGCCACTGGCAGCCGACCTCGATGTACCGCTTCACTTCGTTGGGAGTCCAAGGTAACGCCCAGCCACGCGTGGGTTTCCACGCCGACCAATCCAGTTCCGGCGCGCCGTTGTCGCCGCAGGCTGACAGTTCCGCGACGTAGCCGTCATGCGGTCGATAAATCCGCAAAGGCCTGCCCACAGGCGTTTCAGGCGACCAGTGGCGCAAAGTACTACGCACCCGCGGTCCCTGAGTCAGGTGGCAAGTTCGATAGCCGCTGAAGTCCCGGCCCCCGAAAGCCTTGCTTGCAAACTCGGTTCGGAAACTCGATGTCGGGTATTCGTCCGGCAGCTCAAAGTATTCAGCGCGATACTGCGGCTTGTTACCGCGGACACCGACGTAGCGCGCCAAAGTGCCCACGTTTTTGCCTTCACGAAGTTCGTATTCCAGTGCCGTGATCACGCCGATCTCCGGGTTCTTCGAGGCAATCTCGACAACAAAGCGATCCGTTGTATGCAATGCCAGTGTCCATCGCTCGTCGCCGTACTCGGCCCATTCGCCCACTTTGGCGTTGGCACGAAGCTGGGGCAGGCTGTCGCGGTCAATCAGCATGCGCTCGCGCGCGAGTGTGTAGCACTCGTTCTCGTCGATACGCGTCAGGCATGGTTGGCGCACAGCCCGGGTTTCTTCCGGCGACAACTCGATCGCCCCCGACCAGTCAAGCATGGGCGGGGAGTGGTCGTCGCAGGACGCAAGCTCCGAGCGCAGGATCAATTTGCCGAACACCGATGTTTCGGCGCGCAACGGCAGGTTGAACCAGTTGGCGTCGGAATACCACACGCGCTCGATTCGAAACGGCTCTTTCTCGAATTGCTTGTAGACCTCTTCGGTTTCCAGCCGCCCCGGCCAGTTTCTGCCGACTTGCTCACGGAAGCGGAAATACGAGGTGTTGTCCGTCCTCTTAGCGACTGGTGCAAGCCGCGGCCCAGAAGCAATTCGTTCTACCCGGCACTCCGTCGGCCGCCCGCCGACGACACCGGCCCACTGGCGGCGCACCAGCCTCTCGATTCGACCCGACAATTCAAATTCCGTGGCGGTTACCAGGGGACCATCCCCCTGTCGACGTTCAACGATGCACACGCCCGATTTGACGCTCGCGATTCGAAATGTCTCGTGTGACCCGTCCTCGTATGAATACGTTGCTTGCTGGCCTACCTTGGGGTCTGCGTGAATACGAAAGAACTCCTCAGCCACCGTGAAACCACAGTGTTCCTGAATCCACTCGGGTGTGAATCTTTCTCGCGATTCCTGCGCAACGGCGGCGCTGCGCCCAATAACGGACGCTAAGGCGAGCAAACACCCAATTCGCAGGAAAGCGCGCATGATCAGCCACGCCGGGGACAGGGAAGAATATTGTACGTGATTACTAACGGACGACTATACCCGGGGTTTGATTACAGCGCCGGGAGCGCCGCGAGGTCTTTGAGCAGTTCCGCCGGCGTCTGGTAGCGCTGGTCGCGCTCTTTGTGCAGCAGCTTGGCCAGAATCGCCGCAAAGCCGTCACTCACCGTCGGAGCCTTGGCCTTGATGCTGGGCGGTTCCTTCGTCAGGTGCTGCAGCACCACCTGCTGCATGTTGTCGCCGGGAAACACCGCCTCGCCCGCCAGCAAGTGGTAGAAGCACGCACCCAGCGCGTACAGGTCGCTGCGAATGTCGATGTCCTTGCTGCCGTTGGCCTGCTCCGGGCTGATGTAATGCGGCGTGCCCAGCAGGTAGCCCTCTGCCGTTTGCGCTGTGTCTTCACTCAGGCGCGAGAGGCCGAAGTCGCCGAGCTTCGCCTCGTCCTTGCTGCTGATGTAGATGTTGCCGGGCTTTACGTCGCGGTGGATCAACTTGCGCTCGTGCAGATAATCAAGCGCCGACGCCACCTGCGCGAGATAGCGCCTCGCCTCGGCCTCGTTGATGTGCCCCGGCGATTTCTCCAGCCGCTGGTCCAGCGGCGCTCCGTCAACCAGCTCCTGCACCACAAAATGCACGCCCTGGTATTCACCCATGGTGTAGGTGCGCACAATCGCCGTGTGCACCAGCTTGATGCTGATCTCGTTGCTGCGCCGCAGTCGCTTCAGGAAGCCTTCGCGCACCGCCGCAAACGGCGAAATTACCTTCAGCGCCACGGGCTTGAGGTGGATCGGCTCCATGGCGCGATACACCGTCGCTGTGCCGCCTTGGCCAAGCTTGTCGAGGATCGTGAAGCCCGCGAATTCCTTGGAGACAATCTGCCCGGTTTCCTTGAAGCGGCGTACCGACGTATCTTTTTCCCGCGGCTTTTCCTCCAGCCCGTGCACCGTGGTTTCGTCGAGCTTTTTCTTCTGGCCCGCAAGTTTGCGAAGCAGGATGCGGACCTTGGCCGCAAGCTCGCCCTGGCGGAAGGGTTTGACGAGGTATTCGTCGGCGCCGGCCTCGATGCCCGCCATGACGTCGCCTTCTTCGCCCAGCGACGACAGCAGGATAATGGGCGTATGTTTCAAGCGCGGGTCTTCGCGCATGCGCCGCGTGGCGTTCAGCCCGTCCAGCTTGGGCATCATGATGTCCATGATGATGAGCTGCGGCTGAAAATCGAGCGCGCAGCGCAGCGCGTCCTGGCCGTCGACGGCCACCTTCACGTCAAAGCCCAGCTTTGAGAGTTGCGACGAGAGGACCGTGCGCAGTTCGCGCGAGTCGTCGGCAACTAGTATGCGCTCGGCCATTGGAGATAAGCACTGTATGAAACAGCGGTGATGATAGGTTGTTTACTTTCGAATTATTGGCCGCGCCGCCCCACAAGTCAACGACTACTGCTTGAGATGGCGCAAGCCTCGCACAGCTTGCACTTGCCGCGTAAAGACCAGCGCAATCGTCACCGGTGCTTGTCCCGGAATCTTGCAGGGCAACCGCCGGTTGTTACCCTATTCCGCTTGCTTTTGCAGGCAGCGGAGGGTTCGTGGGCAAGATCGTTGCGGCGAACTGGAAAATGAACCTCAAACGCCAGGGCGCGCGCGAACTTGCGGCGGCTTTGGCGCGCGATGGCCGGCAGGCGTGGTTGTTCCCGGCGGCGGTGCACCTGGTTGAAGTCGCCGAGGCAATCAAGGGCGGCAAGCTGCAACTGGGCGCGCAGGACGTAAGCCCGGATCGCGACGGCGCCTTTACCGGCGACCTGAGCGCGGAAATGCTGGCCGACGCAGGGGCCAGTCTGGTGCTGGCCGGGCACAGTGAGCGCCGCCAGGGCCATGGCGAAAGCAGTGGGCTGATTGCGCGCAAGCTGAAACGCGCGTTGCAGGGCGGCCTGAGCCCGCTGTTGTGCGTGGGTGAAACCCGCGCCGAGCGCGAAATGGGCCACGCGGCGGCGATTGTCGGCCAGCAGTTGTCGGTGTTGTCCGAATTGTCGCCGACGCAGCGCACGCAGGTGGCGGCTGTGGCCTACGAGCCGGTCTGGGCGATCGGGACAGGCTTGAACGCGACGGCGAAGCAGGCCGACGAGATGCACCGGGAAGTGAAGTCGAAGCTGAAGTCGCTAGGCATGGAAAAGACGCCGGTGTTGTACGGCGGCAGTGTGAAGGCGGACAATTGCGCCGAGTTGCTTGCCTGCCCGAATGTTGACGGGCTGCTGGTGGGCGGCGCAAGCCTGACTTACGAGAGTCTCGCGGCTATTGATGACGCCGCGCGGAAATAGACAGAGGGTACGGAAATGGTTCTTGGTGCGGCCAACGATGCATTGCTGATGATTTTGGGCGTGGTGTTCGTCATCGTGGCGGTCACGCTGATTGCGTTTTCGATGTTCCGCCAATCCGACGGCGGCGGCGTCGGTGCGGCGTTCGGCGGCGGCGACGGCGGCGGCGCGCTTGGCACCAAAGGCCAGCAGGTCGTCGACAAAGTCATCGCGTTTTTGGGCTTCTGTTTCATCGTCCTGGCGCTGGCCTACAGCCTGATCAGCACCGGCGGCCGCGCGTCGGATACCGAGGCGGTGCCGACGGACACCTCCACCGAAGCCCCCAAGGACGCCCCCAAGTAGAACCATCATCTTTCACGAAGAAGCGCTGGCGCCACGAGACAGGCTTCAGACACGAACGTACATGCGCCAGATAAGGCAGCCGTTGGGTTTGTTGCTGAATTTCAATGTCGCGTTGATGAAAGACGGGATCAGACGGGTACTGGATACAGAAGATTAAGTTTTCCTTCGTGTCTTCGTCTCTTCGTTTCTTCGTGAAAGCAGTTTTGAAAGGACTTGCTTGCCCCTTGGAATGACCGGTTTTGGCCGCGCAAGCGCGGAGTACGGCCAGGCCGGCGGTGAACGCAGCAGCGTCACCGTCGAGGTCAAGTCGGTCAACAACCGTTTCCTCAAGACCAGCTACCGCATCCCGGACCTGCTTTCCGATTTCGAACCTGAACTGGACACACTTGTCCGCAGCCAGTTGTCGCGCGGCAGCGTCTACCTCTCCATCGAGCTCGAGAAGCAAAAGGGCGAAGCCGCCTGGCGCCTGAACCCGGAGATCATCGAGGCGTACTTCAAACAACTTACCGACGTCGCCAGGAAGCTGGGCACTGCACCGCCCACGCTTGTCGAAGTCAGCGCCCTTGACGGCGTCGTCGAGCCCGTCGACAGCGCCAAACACGCCAGCGAAGGCCAGGTGGCCGCGGTTCGCAAAGCCTGCGAACAAGCGCTCAAGGCGCTGCTGGAGATGCGGCGCAAAGAAGGCGAGATGCTCGCGCACGACTTGTCGACGCGCGTCAAACACGTGGCGCAACTCAGCGCCGAAGTTGAGAAGCGGGCGCCGCAAGTAGTGCAGGAGTTCCGCGACAAGCTGAACCAGCGCATCGAAACGCTGCTTAAAGGCAGCGGCGTGGCGCTGGACCCGGCGGCGCTGGTGCGCGAGGTGGCGTTCTTTGCCGACCGCTGCGACGTGACGGAGGAAACCACACGCCTGAAGCACCACTGCACGCAGTTTTTGCAGATCATAGCGGGCGATGGGGCGGTTGGGCGCAGGCTCGATTTCATCGCGCAGGAACTGTTGCGCGAAAGCAATACCATCGGCAGCAAGGCCAACGACGCGCATCTGATTTCGCAGGTCGTTGAGATGAAGTCTGAAGTGGAGCGTATTAAGGAACAAGTTCAGAACCTCGAGTAGGCGCGACAGTTGAGGCGGACATGGCGGACAACCAACCATTGCCGGGCCTGCTGGTCGTCCTCTCCGGCCCTGCCGGGGTAGGCAAAACCACGGTGGCGACGCGCCTGTTGCAGGAGCCTGATTTTACGCGTTCGGTCAGCGCGACAACGCGCCCGCCGCGCGAGGGTGAGGTAAACGGCAGGGATTACCACTTCGTCAGCGCCGAGGAGTTTGCCAAGCTCAAGGCGGCCAACGAACTGGTCGAGTACGCGGAGGTTTTCGGGCGCAGTTACGGCACGCCCAAACAACCGCTGCGCGACGCCGTGAAGCAAAACAAGGTGATTTTGCTGGTGATCGATGTCGACGGCGGCAAGCAGGTGAAAGACAAAAAGCTCGACGCACTGCTGGTGTTTCTCAAGGCGCCCGATAAAGGAGAATTGCAGCGCAGGCTTGTCCAGCGCGGCACCGAGAACCTTAAGCAGCAGACCGAACGCCTGTCGCGTTCAGACCTGGAAATCAAAATCGGCCACAGCGAATACGATTTCGTGGTGGTCAACGACGACCTCGACCGCTGCGTAGAGCAGGTCAAGGAGCTGATCCGCGAGCGACGCCTTCAGTTGCGCGACCGCAAAAACGCCGGCCAGACGCTGTACCCCGGCCTCAACAAGGGTTAGAACAGTTGGACTCAGGAGAAACGAAAGCGATGGAATACCCGGAACTCGAAGAGATGTACAAAAAGTGCGGCGGCAAGTACCGCCTGACTGTGCTGCTCCAGCGCCGCGTAAACGAGCTGGTTCGCGGCGCGCCCAAGCTTGTGCCCGGCGAGCAGACCAAGGACTTCATCGGCATTGCGATGGAAGAACTTCGCCGCGGCAAAATCGCGCTTGCGGAAGACAACGAAACCGTGGTCAAGAATTAGTCTTCGTGGGGCGGGCATCCTGCCTGCCCTGCGGAAACCCGCCATGGCCCGCAAGTCCGCCAAGCGCAGCATTAAACTTCCTCACGTCGTGATCGGCGTTTGCGGCTCCATTGCAGCCTTCAAGGTCTGCAACGTGCTCACACACCTGCGCGGCAAGGTCAACGTCACCATCGCCATGACGCCCTCGGCCACGCAGTTCATCGGGCCGCAGACGTTTTTGGCGTTGACTGGCAACCAGGTCGTCACCGACCTCTGGGCGCCGACGCATGTTAAACCACGGCACATCGACCTAGCCGATGAACTTGACCTTCTGCTGATCGCGCCCGCGACAGCGAACATCCTGGCCAAGGCGGCGCTTGGCATCGCCGACGAGCCGGTCTCGACGCTGCTTGTTTCGAGCCTGCCGACCGAAAAACCCATCCTGTTCGCCCCGGCCATGAACACCCGCATGTGGCTGAACCCCGCCACGGTCGCCAACGTGACTACCTTGCGCAAGCGCGGCTACCACTTCGTTGATCCCACCGAGGGCGACCTGGCCTGCGGCTGGCAGGGCCAAGGCCGCCTTGCTGAGCCCGAAGTCATTGCCCACAAAGTACTTGCGTTATTGAAATTGGACGATTAGGGGGTCCACGGGGTATACTGTCAGTAACCCATATTGGATGGTGCATGAAGTTAGCCGACAAATCCCGCCTGAAGTATCTCGACGAACACCGGCGCGGCCGGCTCGACCTTGCTGAAGAATACGATCTCACGCCCTGGGCGGCGCTTTATGCCGGGGTGCATGCCTACGGCTATCCCAACAACAAGATTCCCAAGGGCAAACAGAGCACGTTCAGCTACGTGTTCGAGACGCCCTACGATGGCCTGTTTCTGGAGCTGGCGGATTTCAAGGCGTATGTCGCGATGCACCTGATTTACACCGACATCGCCGGTGAAGAGATGGCCCAGCAGCACCGCGACGAAATGCGCCTGACGGCGCAGGAAATCATCCGCACGCTCAAGGCCCCGGTCGACCACTTCGGCACGCTTTTCGACCCGACCCACTGCACGTTCACGGAATAACGGGGCACGCTCGCCCCTACTTCTTCGGCAGAGAATTCACGCCGAGGTTGGTGGTTAGTTCCGCCTTGCCGCCGCCATCGAAGCTCACCTCCGCGGTCCACATCGGCAGACGCGGCGCGTAAACCTTCACGGTGAAAACCCCCGGCGGCAGGAAGAACTTCACATCATCGCCCGATTTTGCCGTGCGCACGTAGGCCGACCCGGTCACGATCACGCGCATCTGGAAGCCCTCGTCCTCCTCGCAATAAACGTCGTACACGCCCTCGTTGCGAAAGAACACATAGCGCCCGGCGTCGGGCTTCAGCGTGATCTCGAAGCTGTCCTTGCTGCCCGCCGCACCGAAAATCGTCACGGGCGTTTTGCGGCTATTGGTGAATTTCACGCTGGAGCCGAGATCCAGCGACTTCGCCATCGCCGCGGCCTCGTTACCCATTTTGCCGCCCAGTTTCCTGGCAAGGGCGTCATCGCGCGGGCGCTGCAGCATTACCGCCACGGCGTCCTGCGAAAAGCCGGCGTCGGTAATGCTGACGCTGGGGTCTTCCTTGGGCTGGTCCTCAACTTCGGCGTTGTTGCGGCCGGGGCCATCGAGAATCACCACGATGCCGCCAAGGTGAGAGTAATCGACGCGTTTGATTTTCTCGTCGGCGCGGGGTTTGCCGGTTTCGCCATAGTCGGCATCCTTACCGAGCACCCGAAGGCCCTTCTTGGCCTCGGCGCGCAGGCGGACGGTCAGTTCGCAGGGGCGCGTGTCCGTCGGCGCCGGTTCGGGCTCAGGTTGGGGCTCGTCGGTCTTCGGCGGCGTCGACGCACAGGCGCCCGCAAACAGCGCAAGGGCCAACATTGCGGCGCGAACTTTCATCGGGTCATCTCCACGTCGATCTTGGTGGTTTCGCCCTTCTTGACCTCGACCTTCACTTCGGCGTCCTTGAAGCGCTTTGACTTCTGCCAGGTCTTGAGCGTGTACTTGCCGACCGGCACGCCCTTGATCGAAAACGCATTGTCATCGGCCGGGACATTGGCGAATGCCGGGCTGGGCGCGATGAACAACTTGGCGTCCATCAGCTTATGGATGCTGCAGTGCACGCTGACTTCGCCGGCCTTGGTGAATTCGTGTTCGGCGGTCGCGCCCGGCTGGAAAATCCCGAGGTCAACTTCCGCCGCGCCCAGGAAGTACACGTTGTGGTCAATCTCGGCGCCTTCATCGTTGACGAACTCGGCCTTCTGGCCGCGCACCAGCACGCCAAAGCTCGGCTCGAACTTCGCGCCCTTCTGCTTGACTTTCATCGCCGCGGGCACGTCAAAGGCGCCTTCGCCGTCATCGGCCACGAGGTACACCACCACGGGCTGGCTCGGGCGCTTGGCGCTGAATTTAATGTTGCCGCTGAGGTCGCCCTTGTCGGCATCCTTCCAGGCCGTGGCGCCTTGGCTCGTCTCAATAACCTGCGTGTAGGTCGCCTTCACGGCGTGCGGCTGTCCGTAAACCGCCGGCGAAACCGCAACTCCAAGTGCCGCCGCAGCAGCTACCAGCAAGCTTGCCGCTGCTAGTTTTCTTTGCATGCGATCTCCGTGTTGTGGTTTAGTCTCAAAGATTCTAACAACCGGCTGGGGTCGGGCGGACGGGCTTGTGGCTTTTCCCCAAAACCCAACACCTAAAACCCAATACCGCCTTAGACTACCCCCATGCGCATCGCTTCCTGGAACGTCAACTCGATCAAAGTTCGCCTGCCGCAGCTCACCGAGTGGCTCAAGCGTGCCGAGCCGGACATCGTCTGCCTGCAGGAAACCAAGGTGACGACCGAGGACTTCCCCTTCGACCCGCTGGGCGAACTCGGCTACGAGGCCGTCGCCTACGGCACCGGCGGCTACAACGGCGTGGCCATCCTGTCGAAGTTTCCCATCAACGAACCGGTCGAAGGTTTCACGGGCGAAGAGGGCCACGCGCGGCTGATCGAGGCCAGCATTGAGGGAATGCAGGTCTTCTCGGTCTATGTGCCCAACGGCGCGTCGCCCGAGGATGAAAAGTTCAAGTACAAGCTGCGCTTCTTCAAGGCGCTACGCCAGCACCTGGCATCGGTCGCCAAGCCGACGTCGGAACTCGTGATCGCCGGCGATTTCAATGTTGCGCCCGAAGAACGCGACGTCTGGAACCCGAAGATCGCCGCAAAGTACGTCGGCTTTCACCCGCTCGAGCACGCGGCGTTGAAAGAACTGACGTCGTGGGGACTGAAAGATTCGCTGCGGCTGCACGATCAGCGTGCGGGCCAGTATTCGTGGTGGGACTACCGCACGCTCGGTTTCCAGAAGGACGAAGGCATGCGCATCGACCAGATCTGGCTGACGGAGCCGCTGGCCAAACGCTGCACGGCCGCGAGCATCGACCTCTGGCCCCGCCGCCTCGAAAAACCCAGCGACCACACGCCGGTGATCTGCGAGATTGATTAACGTGGCACTCACCTGCACGAAGGCATATTGCTGTCGCCGGGCAGGCTATAATGGCCAAGTTTTCACCATTTTGTTGCCACGTTGGAGGTATGTCAGTAAAGTTCCCCTGACGAGGCGATGGGGCGAGAATCAATGAACTCCATAATCGAAGCCCTTCACATTCAGGCCAAGGTCTCGGACTCAACCCATACTTTCTACAAGTACCCCGCGCGATTCTCGCCGGAGTTCGCGCGTGCGGTCATTGAGAACTTCTCGTCCGTCGGCGACTTGGTGGTAGATCCTTTTTGCGGCGGCGGGACCAGCGTCGTCGAGGCCCTTCGTCTTGGCCGACGCGTGATCGGAAGTGATCTCAACCTGCTCGCAACATTCGTCGCTAAGACGAAAGCAGTTCCACTTGGTGAACACGCCCGACATCAAGCTGCCGCTGTTGCAGACCACGTTTACACAGCACGCACGACAACCTTCCCAAAGGCATGTCGTGAGCATTACTTGAAGTACGTTCCCTCCGCTGCCTCTCAGTGGGCCGCAGCGGCGATATCAGCAGTCAAGGACTACGCGCGCAGCCCGAAGGTCGCTCGGTTCGTCCGCCTTGCCGTACTTCGCACCGCTCAATTGACCTTGGACGCAAGGGATACCGCCCCTACCGGACGTCAGTTGGATGAATGCTTCGGCGAAGTGCTCGCAAATCAGCTGAGCATCGCTGCCCAATATCATGAAGAACTTCGGGCAGTGTGGCCTCAAACGCCAAAGCTTGGGAAAGACCTACGGGTACGTAATGGTCGGGCCAGCGACGGTAGGCACTTCTGGAGTATTGCCGGCAAAGCGGACCTGATAATTACTTCGCCGCCCTACGTGGGCGTCCACATGATCTACCACCGTTGGCAAATCAGGGGCCGAAGAGAAACACCGTTCCCTTACCTTCTTGCTGGCGAGCAGGACGGGCAATGCGAGTCGTACTACACGATGGGATCGCGGTCGGACACCGGCGTCGAGAACTACTTCACGGAACTTGGCCAATCCGCAATCGAATTTAGGCGTGTGCTTCGGGCAGGAGGAGTGCTTGCGGTTCTGGTTGGTTTTTCGGACCCGACGGAAATGTCTCGTCGCTTCATTCAAGTAATCGAAGCCGCGGGCTTCACCGAATTCTCAAACGAACTGGCTTCCTCAGACCGTCTTTGGAGACAGGTTCCCGGTCGCAAGTGGTTTGCCCGAAGCCAGGCAAACCACAACGCCTCAAAAGAACGGCTCTTGCTCTTCCGGTGATCACTTCCTCTTCGATCCCTTGAGAGAAGGTAATTTCTCCGGGAGCGTGAGGCAGATTGGAACAATCACCTTCCCGATGGCAAAACTTGCCTTTGAGATGTCTTCTACGCCCTGGCTATCGAGTATGCCTTGCTGCTTTTTGTGGTCGATGAGACTCATACACACCAGCGCCAATCCCCACTTGAAGACAAATTCCACCCTTTTTCTTTCCTCGGGTGGTCGGGTCTTTGCAATGTTTTCGAGGAGTGCAGATTTCTTGTTGAAGAACATCACGTAGACTTCGCTCTCCGGTTTCTTGACAATTTTGATCGGAGGGTCGTCAGGCGACAAATCGTCTCGGTCATGAACATCCGGAGACGATGGGGTCGCGTAATTTTTGTCCGGCCTTGATTCACCATTTTTCTTCGGCCGGGCAGGCTTCGCTACAACAGGGACCGGCTCAACAATCCGCCCATTAACTTTCAGTTCAAAGGGCCCCGAGCCTTTGCCATCAGTAATGCGGAGATGCAGGTTGAATTGGGCGCCAATTTCGACCTCTTTGGGCGCCTTAAGCGTAAAAGCAAATCGCCCCTTGTTCAGATTCCTGCCCTGGTAAAGCTTGAACTCATCGCCCGTAACCACCAGCTGCGCTCGATGGTTGCGCCGTGTGAGGTAGTCATTGACTACATCTGTATAGAAAATTGCGAGTCGTTGGCTGCCCTGCGGAACATCGATTTCGATGTTTTGCCCTCCGTCCCGACTGTTGATGAATGAAGGGAATGGCTTTCCCACAAAAGGCCCTTTCCCTTTGGCCTCAACGACCGGTCCGGCACCCGGTATCGGCGACGTCACACTTCCAGCTTGCTCTCCACCAAACATGTCCGCCAAAGTTGGGTCAGAACTCAGCAGTTCTTCGAGCACCTTGACGCCGAAGACATCCTTTGTTGCTGAGTCCATCTGTTCTTCATAGCGCTTCTTGTTAATGGCGATCAAATCATCATTGGTGCGGAGGATCGCCTTAAGCTTGCCCATTAGCTCCTTCAGGATGTCGCCGTCCCTGAAGAGTTCTCGGTTCGACATGAACAGTTCGCCACGCGTTTTTGGGGACAAGTGCGAACAGTCGAGGGTTACAAGAAGACTCCCCGCTATTTGGTCCTTGTCGACTTCTAACGTTGAGAAAAAGTTGGCATCCCGTTTCGCGTGAACCTGCCCATTAATCAGCGCCCGTAGGCCCGCGACAGGCTTATCTGCCGTCGTGTCTCCGTCTTTCTTTGTCCCGAATTCTTTTCGAAACACCCGCAACTCGCCTGGAATCTCCTCTCCGTTGGTCAAAACAATCGAGATTGTTGGTGCAGGCGAAAACTCAGGTTCAATTTTGTCTTTAGCTTCCCATGTTCCGAGCCTATTCCACACCGTTACGCGCATCACCTTCGCTTTTCTATTTGGTCGACATTCAACGACGGAAATTGGCAATTTCGGTGAAAGGAGAAACTGCTCAAGATGGGGGGTAAACGGGTCGCCACATATGTTTGCTTGGGCGCCAGCATATTCGTACATCTTAATCAGAGTGCCCGACTGCACCTTGCGTTCATACGGGTCGCAAATTTCTCCGCCTGCCGCACCTTTTTTGGGGAGCAAGCCCAAAGAGTCGCTTCCAGCGGTTAGCACCCGAACCCCATCGCCTGTTAAGTAGCGCCACGCTGGCGAATTCGCGTTGTCATCGAACCTAAAAACCGTAAACGCCCACTCGTGATTGTTTGCCTTCTGGAGGGAGAGTGGACGGCGAGATACCACGAGTTGAAAGTGGTGTTGCTTACCACAAAAGGGAAGGATTCCTGTCGAACCCATCCCGAACTTGCCTTGAACAAAGTGAATACCGCCCTTGTAGGACGAAGCTTCGCCCTGCGAATGAATCAGCGAACAAAACGTTTTAGGGAAGTTCTCGGCAAGCTGGCCCTCACCATTGTCGTAAACGCTGATGCATGGCGAAGTCTGCTGGCCGGTTCCAATGACTAACAGGTTCTCTTCCGCAAACGTGCGCTCGTTCTCAATGCGCCCAATGAATGCCGAAATCGCGTCTTCCATCGATTTCGGCGCTTTGTCACTACGTGGATCAATTTCGGCTTCTTTGCATTTGCGGATTAGGATTGCATCAATCGAGTTCGTGATCTTTTCAACCATGGCTGCGGCGGGGGTGCTTTGTTGCGCTAGTACCACGGATTGATTGTTGGGCGTTTGACCAATCCACGGCCACAGTTTCCAATCATCCCAAAGGTTGGCCTTGGTCAATACGGTCTTGACCTCAACCTCGGTGGTCGCAGTAAGAAGCTGCAAAAGTAAAGAACGCATCACGGCTCCGGTGGCAGACCTCAAATCGCCATCTATAGAAACTGGACTTTGATTTCGCCGGTAAGGGCTTTGAATTCGGGATCGCCGGTTACGAGCTCGCCTTTGAGCTGGCGCGTGAGTGCGGCGGCAAAGGCATCCGCAAGGCTCATCTTGAAGCGCGCTTTAAAACCCGCCGCAACATCCGCCAGTTCGCGACCGGCGTCGTGGAACTCGATCGGCAGCGCGGACATCAACTGCGCAGCGTCGTTCCAGGCCCTTTCGCCGTCCTTGCGCAGGATCATGTATTTCACTTCGGCGTAGTTGACCTCGCTCATGTGCAGCGGCCGGTCCCTGTGGCTGGCCTTGTCGAGCAGCTCGACGACTGCCGCACCTTCGGGTTCGCCGCGAAAGTAAGCAAGCAACGCATAGCTATCCAGCACGACGGCGGCCATCGCGGTCCTCCAGTTCGCGCTCGTTGCGCTTGTGCTCGGCCCATTCATCGGCCAGAGGCTTGTCGCCGGGCTTGCGTTTGAGCAGGCCGTAGCCGCGCGCGATGGTCGCCGAAGTGATCGGTCGCAGAAGGATGCCCTCTTCGGTCGCTTCAACGACGGCGCGCGTGCCGTCCTCAATGTGAAACAGCTTGCGCAGGCGCAGGGGAATCACCACCTGGCCCTTGGATGAAAATCTTACTCCGTCCTCAGTGTTCTTACTCATGCATACAAGTAAGCACCGGATGGGAAGTGTGTCAACGCAAAAAAGCCCCCGGCAGTCGGGGTGTCGTCGCAGCGGGAAAGCACCCCGCGGTTACACGCGGGGCTGTGCTGCGGTTAGGAAACCGCAGCCACGTCCTAAAACTGTTCTTTGCTGACGAGCAGGTGGAGTTTGGCCTTGAGGTCGGTGCCGGGCAGTGACGCCTCCAGCACGCATGCGCCCTCGGCGCTGGGCGCGGTTACAAGCCCCGTCGCGCCGACGACGCCGCGGCCGGTGATCTGCCGCCACACCACTTTCGCCGGGTGACGCCCGTCCTCCTCGTCGATGGCGACAATCTCGATCTGCTGTGTCGCCAGGGGCTGGATCTGCAACATCGGCGGGATGATCTTGAGCGCCACGATTTTCGGCGGCGGCTGGTGGTTCACCAGCGTCACCTTGATGGGTGCACTCACGCCCACGTTGCCGGCTTCGTCAGCCGCAACCGCGGTCAACTGATAATCGCCGTCGGGGAGGCTGCGGGTATCAAGGTCGCGCGCGTAGGGCTGCATGCTCACGGGCTCGCCTACGCTCTTGCCGTTGAGGCAGAACTGCACGCGCACCACGCCGTTGGGGTCCTCGGCCTGCGCCTCGGCGGCCAGCACGCCGCGCACGCGTTTGCCTTCCTTGGCGGGCGTAATGAGCTTCACCGTCGGCGGCGTATTATCGACAATAAACAGGCGGGGCTGCGAGCGGCGCACGTGATCGAGCACGTCTTTGGCCTCGATGGCCGCTTCATGGATGCCCTCGGACAACTGGCTGGTCTTAACTTGCCACACCCAGGGCGCCGCCGAAAGCGTGCCGCCAAGGTATTCGCCGTCGATGACGAGGTTGGCGCTGTCGACGCCGATGGGGTCGCCGATGCTGGCCTGGAAGGCGAAACTCGAACCGATCATCTGCTTTTCCGCCGGGCGCACCACGCTGCTTTCCGGGCCGGGGCTTTCGTGGTCGACTTCGATCAAATGGCGGCCGGGCTCCAGCGCACGCGAGATAACGAAAACGTTGGCCTGGCCCTCGAGCTCCACCTGCGTGCCGTCCACCGTCACCGATTTCAAGCCAGGGAACGCGAGACGCACGTGCGCTCGAGAAAAAAGTTCAAGCACCGCCTGCGGGCCCGCGGCGCAAACACTGAATTCAACGGGCTTGTCCGGGTCGTCGGGGTCGCTGGCGCCAAAACCCAGGTGAATACCGTCCTGCATGTCGTAAGCCAGCACGCTGGTCGCCTTTATCGCGACGTAGCGGCCGGGGTAGTCGTCCGAGCGGTCGACAAAGCTCAGCAGGCCGTCGGTCCAGAGCCAGCCGCACTGTTGCGGCATGCCGTTGGGCCAGCCGTTGAAGAGCACCTGGCCTTCGCCAAGCGAGCTGCGGTAGACGCGGCCCTTTTCCTTGGCGTTAAGGCGGCGCACTTGCGGCAGCGTTTCTTTCTTGCCGAAGTTGACGACGCAGGCAAGGTCGCCGCGGCCGCGCATGAACTCGACACTGAGGTTGGAATTACCGGCGTCGCCAAGCTCGACGCCGTTGGAGAAGCCGTTGCTGAAGAAGGTAAAGCGCGCGGAGCGGCCGGAGCCGTCGCTGGCGGGCACATTGAGCGTGCCGCGGTCGACGATCTCGGTTTTTTCGCCGCCCGTAAGGTCGAAGCGGAACTTTTGCAGCGTCCGGCCGTCGCCGATGTCGAAGCGATCGAACACCAGCGCGGTTTGCTCAGGGCGCAGGAACAGCACGTGGCGCTGGGCGAGGCTGCCCTCGGTGCCCTTGTATTCGCCGTTCATGTACGCGGCGCCGCCCATGTCGACGTAGTCGCGCACGCGGCCCATCACGCTTTCGCCGCCCGCGCCCGCAAAACCCTTGTGCCCGACGGCGAATTTCACGTGCACGCCCGTCGACACCAGCCCGAGGTCCGGCAGGGCGCCCTTTTGCCCCTGCAGGTTCAGCAGTGCGCCGGCTTCGTCCCAGCTTGAGCGCATGACGGCGGCACTGTCAGACAGGCGCGCGCCGGGGCTGAGCTTGGCGGCGGGGCTCGCGGGCATCAGCGAGGGGTCGTAGAACAGCACGCTCATCACGCTGTCGAGGCCGTAACTGGCGGGCAGTTCCAGCCGCATGTGCGCCGTGACGCGCGTGGTTTCCTTCTTCATGCGGTTGGTGGCGTCGGCGATGCTGATCTGCTGCAGCAGCCACTGGGCCACGCCGTCGCGGTAGGTATCAGCGAGCTTGGCCAGCAGCGGCGCGGCGCGTTTGAGGTCATCGACGGAAATTCCGCCGGATTCCAGCAACCCGCGGCGGCCAAGGCCGAACTGGTGCGCGATCCAGGCGGGAACCTTCGACAGGTTGCCGCCCTCGCCCATCAGCAGGTCGGCCTGCGAGTAACGTTTGACTGACTCGACGTAGGGCAGGATGTAGCGCATGACCTCCGTAAGGCCGCCGAAATCGCCGTTGATCGGGTGACCCTGTTCGCTGACGCGGTTTTGCAGCATCGCGGTCACGCGCTGCTCGGCGAAGTCCGCCCAACGTTTGGCGTCGCCGTAATAGCGCTCTTCGTTCATCAACAACTGCGACGCCAGGCCCAGCGCGGGCGGTGCGGCGTCGTAGAAGAACAGGTTGCTCTCCGTCGGCTTCTGTGTGAGCTGGCGATAGCAATCAAGCCCGTTGCCGTGCAGCGCCTTGAGAATCTCGGCGACTTCTTCCTTCGACAGCACCGCGCGCAGGGCGTCGTAGGCCAGCGCGACGTCGCGAATGGACGAAAGCGTGCCCACGCCCGGCAGGCGCCTGGCGCCTTCGGCCGCGGTATTGCCCCACTTGCCGCCGCTCTGGCGGCATTTATTCAGCAGCGCGCGGCGAGACCAATCGATGTAGTTGCCGTCATTGTGTACGCGGCCGAGATAAGCCGTCTCAAGCAGGCTCGGGCTTTCATAAATCGGCGCGTCCTTGCTGACGCTTTGCAGCGAATAATAGTCGAGGCCAAAGGGCACGCTTCCCTCGGCCATCAGCAAGTGGCGCGCGCGGCGCTGCATCACCTCGTGCAACTGCCCAAGCAGGCCGCCCGCGATGCGCACGTGCAGCGCCGGGATGTCCTGGTCGGCGACCATCAGGCCCGGATCCTGGATAACGCCGCGCTGGGGCAGTATCTGGCGAATCTGCGTGTCGCTGCCGCCGGCTTCGGGGATGTGCGCTACAACGCTCTCGAGGTCGGCCACGCTCACGCCGCTGCGGTTGGTCGGGCTGTCGTCGCGGTCCTGGCGCTGCGTCGGCGGCTTCGCGACAGGCTTGGGGAAGCGCTTGGTGAGGATCGCCTCATTGAGCGTTTCGTCCTCGGACTGCGGCTCGACAATCAGTGAGTCGCCGGAGCTGCCCTCGAACGTCGGCTGAGGTTGCGGCGGCAAGAAGCGCGCGACCACGGGCTCGGACAGCGGGCGGATGGCCTTGACTTCGCCGGTGGACTGGTCCTGGATGCGGTTGAAGTACGGGTCCGAGGCGGGGCGCTGGCCCATGGTTGAAGACGCGCCGGGCACGGGCTTGGCGCGGGTGCGGTTCTCGAGTTCCTCGGCGATCTGGGTGATTTCGGCCAGGTCCTCCTGCGTCGGCTTCACCGCCGGGCGTGACGTGCCCTTGGTCTTTGGCCGCATGGGGGGCAACGTGGCGCTGCTACCCTTGCCGGGCGGTTTGGGTTGCTTGTCGGGGTTGTTGGCTTCGTTCATGGGCATACCGTCAGCCGCATACTTTACCAAGGCCGGCTCTACCGTGTATTGGCTGTCGGTGTCGGGAAAGACTGTAGTGTCGTTGCCGGGATCGTCAAATACGGCCATGACCCAACTCCTGGGTGTACATCACTGGCAACCGGCGTTGCGGTCAGGTCGGATCGAGTGCGATTTTCGTGGCGGAAAAACAGTCGGGATATGTCGGGTCAATTCGGGCCGGGTTGCTGTCGTAGTATTAAGCGCGTGCAGATATCTTACACCACGAAAGGGCAATGGTCCAAATCCCTTGATTGTAAGCGGGTTTGCGGGCGATTAGTGCAATTACGTGCGACGTGCTTCGGTTTACGTGTTTCGTGAAACGCCTTTCCGTAGCACGAAGCACGTAGCACGTCACACGCCACGCTGGGCCGGCGGCCAGACGAACTTGTGCAATTGGACGTTCAAACGCGTCGGAAGTTTGTCCTCGATCATCCAGGTCACAAGTTGCGAGGGTTCCAACTGCCTGAATGCACAGGACAACAGCACCGTTGTGCGCTCGTGGAGTTTTTCGCGCTTGATCAAATCGCGCGCCCATTCGTAATCCGCCCGGTTGCACAGCACGAACTTCACCTCATCGCCGGGGCGCAACCGTCGCAGGTTATTGTAATCGTTCGCCTTATCCTCGCCGCTCGTTGGTGTTTTGATGTCAAGGATCGTCTTGGTCCCTTGCGGCAGCGGCGAAATATCGAGCGCGCCCGACGTTTCGACCAGCACCTCGCAGCCCGCGTCGAGAAGTTTCTGACAGAGCTTGGGAATCAGCGGCTGCAGGAGCGGCTCGCCGCCGGTGATCTCTACTAAAGGAACACCGTAGCCCAGCGCCTGCTTGAGCACGTCGTCAAAGGCCATGACCTTGCCCTCGGTGAACGCCCAGGCGGTGTCGCAATACTGGCAGCGCAGGTTGCAGGCCGTCGTGCGCACGAACACACAGGGCCGGCCGGCATGCGTGCTTTCGCCCTGTATGCTGGCGTAAATTTCGGCGATAAGAAGGTGCGTCTTCTCGCGGCCTTTGAGGGCCTCAAGCGGTTTCAGGCGTTCAGATTTTGATGCGACGGACATGGGTGTCAGAGTAGCAATTCGTGGGGCGGGCTTCCGGCCTGCCTATCTTCGCTTGCGTATTTTGCGGACATTGCGAGAGGCAAGCTTTTGGCGGCCGCGCTGAACATTCTGTTCCAACTTGTCAGCCAAACTATGCCCAAGACGGGCGCGCCACATATACTCCCGGCCTATGTTACGACGGCTCGGCGTTCTTGTGTTGGCGATGTGCGCGTTTGCGCATGCGGCGCCGTGCATGGACGTCTTGAACAGCCCGGGCAGGGATGCCCGGGCGTCCGACGCCGATCACGGACGTCCATGTTCACCCACGGATGCCCGGCCATTCCTGGCCGGGCTGTTACGCGACGCCCCTCCCGACTTCGCCCTGCGGGCTTCGTCGGACGAGTCGGGGCTGAACGACACAATCGGGTTGCCCTTCGACGTCGCTTCAATCCAAAATCCAAAATCCAAAATCCAAAATCGAAGCACCCTCATCGCCGATGAAATCCCCAAGCCGCCGCAGCTAAAAAAGTCCAAGCCCTGGGGCCTGTTTGCCAAGCGCGCGCCGTATCCCTACTACGACGGGCCGTTCACCATGGACTGCGACGACGACCTCGTCGCGCGCGACATCTTCTTCGACTTCCACGCAGAACTCTGGTTTGCACCCGGCGACACGCGCGGCGCCGCAACGAGAATGCGCGCGCACTTCGGGCCGCTATGGGCCGATGCGGCGTTTGTGCAGGGCGCGAGCTATCGCAGCGCGATCGGCTTCTTCCAGAATCCGCCGGTGCGCGACTACGCCTACATCACCCACGCAAGCGGCCATTTGGGCGCAAGCCTGCCGATCCCGCAATTCGGTTATCTGGATGCGGGCATTGGCTTCGCCGGTTTCGACCAGACCAACGGGCTTTCGCGTGCGGGTTTAAGCTTCAAGGCCGGGTTGCTGGTCTACCCGATCTGGCCGCTGGGATTGGAGCTGGAAGCGCAACGCGCGCAGTTCATTGACGGGACCGCGGTCAATGAGTTCAACCTGCGCGCGCACGTGCAGGTCTTCCGGCACATCTTCGTCACGGCGGGCTGGAAGTGGCTGAACGTCGACGGCGGCAATTTCGGCACGCACGGCTTCACGTTCGGTATTTCGTTCGTGTTCGGCAACCTGCGCACGTTCTTCTGGGACCCGATGAAGGGTCCGGCGTATTGACGCAATTCAACATTCAAAATGAACGGCACCATGGCCGTCCAATTTTGCATTTTTCATTTTGAACTTTGCATTCGCCGCGTTAGCGGCGGCGCGCCGCAAGATGCTCAATCAACTTTTCGAGCACGGGCTTGTTGGCCTCAAGAAACTTCATCTCGCGCACTTCCTCGGGCTTCACCCACTGGTGTTCCATCGCGTCGGGCTTGGCCTTCTGGCGCGGCAGCACCTTGCCCACAAAGAACGTCAGGTTCACGCGGCGGCCGGGGTAGCTCGCGTCCATGCGGTGGAACCGCTCGAGCGTGCCGCACTGGATGCCGATTTCTTCCTTCAGTTCGCGGCGCGCCGCCTCCTCGCCGCTTTCGGTGATGTGCACTTTGCCGCCCGGCCATTCCCACCAGCCGCCGTAATAGCCGGTCTCGGGCCGTTTGCTGACAAGCATCAGCGGGCCGTCAAAGATAATCGCGACCGCGACATCGAGCACGATGATGGTTTCGTCGCTCATCGGCGGACAGCATAGTGACGGCATCGGACGTCTTCCATTGTTCGCTATTTGACGTCTATGAACTTGGCGCTAACGGTCGCGGCGTTGTAGGCGCGGCCGGCGGCCGTTTTGCGGGTTAGACCCGCAAGTTTGTCGCGGTTGCCAAGCAAGCGCTCCTGGATCAGGCTCGACGCCTGGTCCTCGGCCTCGATCAGCTTTTTCAGGCTCGCCTGCAGCGCCGCCAACCGTTTGTCGGCAAATTCCACAATGCTGGGTGCGAGTTCACCGCGCAGTTGCGGCCACTGCTGTTTAACAGGCGCGAGCCTGGCCCCTAGCACTTCAAGCTCGGCCATCAAAGTTTGTTTCTCGGCCAGCATGGACCCGATTTCCGCCGCATCGGCCGTCACGCCGAGTTTTTCCACCTGCGCACGCGTCATGTTCAACATGCGGCCGTAGCAATCGTCCTGCGCCTGCAGGTCGAGAAGGAACTGTTTCAAAGTAGCGGGATCGATTGTCATTTCGCCGCCCATTCGAAGTAGCTCGCCCAGTACGCGCGGTTCTGGCCGCGGGGCGCGAGTTTCCATTGCGCGTCGGGAATGCGGTCGAGCACCAGCGTCGCGTTGGCCAGCAGTTCGCGCGCCCGGTCAAGCTCGCTTTGCGCATAGCGCCCGAGGTTGCGCAGGATCTGGACGCGCTGGCCCAGAGCCCAGGCGTTTTGCCACGCGTGCGGGTCGAGCTGCTCGACCTTCTCGTAGATCGCCAGCGCCGCCTGCTGCGTCTTGCGCGCCTCGGCGGGGTCGAGCGCCGGGTCCGCCGCAAATTGCTCGAACATGCGCCGGCCAAGAAGTTCCAGCACGTCGCCGCGCAGCGTCATCGCAGGCAGCAGCAGTTCGTCGCCCGCGGGGATTTCCTCGATCAGCGCATCCAGCCGCAACGCGGCGCGGCGCAGGGGTTCGACGCCCGCACGCGAAAGCGGCTGCGCGTGCCAGGCCGCGCGCAGCCATTCGCAATGCGCGGCGCGATATTGCGCGTCGCGCGTGGTTGCGCTGCGCTGGTCGTTGAAGCGCTGCACAACGTCATCGAACGAAAGGAACGCGAGGCTGAGCCAGTTTTCGAATTCCGCGCCAATTGCATCGGCGGCGCGCTCGGCGCGTGCGAATTCGAGCGCGCACAGGCCGCGGTAATACTGCGCGTCGCGCCACGCACCCGAAGAATCGAGGTCCGCGGGCGGCGTGCGGAAGATTTCAGCCTTGATGATGTGCGCGTTGAGTTCGTCAATCGCCGCACGGAATTGCTCGGGCCGGCCCTCGGCCAGGCCGCAGCGATAACGCGCCCGCGCCAGCGCGATGAAAGTTTCCAGCGCGGGAGCGGGCAACTCGCCGCTGCGCGCCAGCACCGCGCGCGCCTCGCGCGCCGACCAAAGGTAGCAGTCAATCGCGCCCTGCATCCGCCCCGGCGTCGGGTCGGGTTCCGCGCCGCCGTAAGCCTCGACGGCCTCGAACGCCTCGCCCATGGCGCGTGCGGCGTCGTACATCGTGACCGTCCCGTCGCGCCGGTCGACAAGATTGTCGGCGTCGAAGTAACGCTTCAGCGCAATCAGCGCCTCGGCGTAGCGCGCGGCGCGAAGGAAGTCCGCCCCCGCCTGCGCCCAGTCGTCGTTTTGGGGCGACGACTCGACCAGGGTGCGCGCCGCACGCTCGAAGTGGCGGCGAGCGGCCTCCTCGGCGGCCGGCGCAAGCGCGCGCGGCAGGCGGCTTGCCCGGGCTTGTTCGAGCCCCGCGCAGCGGCGGTAGACGCGCGCCGCGGTGCGGGCCGACTGCGGGTCCGGCGCGAGGCGCGCCGCGGCCTTGAGCATCGCCGCGTGGTCCGCGGGGTTGCCGATACATTTCAGCACGGCCTCGATTTCGGCTAGGTCGGCCTGCCCTGAGCCTGTCGAAGGGTCGCCGCCATGCGACGTCGGCGGCAGGTAGTCCAGGATCATCTCGAGCTTGCGCGAGTACGCCGCCAGGAATTCCGCCAGCGGCAGGACTTCGTTGCCGGTTGCGGCGTCGAGCCCCGCGCCCGCCTCGACATCCGCCGATGACAGCAGCGGAAGGTAGATGTCGCGCACCGCGCCCGCAAAATCGCCGGTCGCCAACCGCGGTCTCACGCCGGGCCGCAGCTCGGGCGTCAGCTCCATCAGTTGGCCTTTGCGCAGCCGCACGGCGACCCAGGTTTGCGGGTCGCGCGCGAAACTGACGCGGGATTCGAGTTCAGCCAGCCATTGCGCGGCGCGGCGGCGGATATCCGCGGGCGGCCCGAGGTTGAGGCGCGCCCGGGCGCCCTCGACGCTTTCGACTTCGCGCCGAAACGCGCTGAGGCCGCGCGGGTCAAGCCAGTAGCAGTACTCGTAACGGTAGCGCAGGTCATCTATCAGCACGCCCGCGCCGATAAGACGCGCCCGGGCCGCAACATCGGGCTCGGGCAGGCGCGCAAAGGGCTCAATGGCGCGCAGGGCTTCGTCGCGTTTTTGGCGCAGGTCGTCTTCCGCCACTGTCAGCATCCGCACGCCCGTTGACGGGTCAACAGAATCGGCGGCGGGGCGTTGCGGCCCGGCGAGCTTCCGGATGGCCGCGGCGAATTCGCGCTGCTTGCCGCGCGCGTGCTCAAATGCCCCGTCGAGCACCGCTTGCCGCGTGCGCTTCAGCCACGCGCTCTCAAATTCCAGCAACGCCTTCTGGCCCGGCGAACTCGCGCGCGTTGCTGCGTCGGCGGTATCGGCCGCCGCTTCCTCCAGCATCGCCAGTTCAATTGCCGGTCCGGCGCCTGTCAGGCCCGGCGGGAGGTTCAGCCGCCGCGCGGGGCTGGGGACATAGCCCGTCGCCGCAACTAAGGACGCGAGGCCCTCGCCGACGTCGGCAAGCAACCGGCGCGGTTCTTCCTCGCGGCCCAGGCGGCGCAGGAGGTCGGCCGCCAGCACGTACTGGTCGGCCATCAAGGCCATGCGCGCCGCCGCAGCGACGCCGGGGCTTTCAACCAACCGCCCGCGCAGGCCGTTGCAGTTTTCAAGCAACGCCGCCGTCTGCGCTACGCTGGGCGTCGCCTGCGGCCCGGCCAGGCCTTCGCACATGCGCTCGAAGGCCTGCACGCTTTCGAGTTGCGACTTGCGGCGCGCGACGTCGCGCACAAATGCGGCGCGGCGTTCAGTCAGCCGCCCGCTGCGCTGCGCTTCGTTGAGGCGAAGCGCGGCCTCGAGTTCCTCGCCGCTGAAATGGCGCGCAAGCCGGCGGCGCTCCTCATCGGGCGTCAGCTTGCCGCCTTCGATCGCCGCGATGTCCTCGATCAGCCGGCTTTCGCGTCCGCTAATCTGCGCCTCGTGGCGGCGCCAGAAGACGCGCGCCTGCGCGGCAACGGCCGCAGCCTGCCGCGCCTCGGCGGCAAAATCGGCCCAGAGTTTTTCGCACTCGGCTTGGGCGGCGAGGCACGCTGCGCCGCCTTCCTCCGGCGCGGCGGACCAGCGCACATATTGGGCCAGCACCGTGTCGCGCGCGTCGCGCACCCTTTGGGCAAGCGGCGCGACTTTGACTTCTCCGTGCGTGACGCCCTCAGCGAGGGTGCGAAGGTAGGCCCACGCGCCCAGCGGGTCGCCGATGTTGGCGAGGCGGCGGCCTAGCTGGCGGCAGTCGTCCTCAAGCTCGCGGGCCAGCCGCGCGCGGTCCAGCGGCCCGGCCCCCGCGGCGTCGAGGTCGCGCGCGTCGTCGGCACTGAAGGCGGAAACGCCGCTTGAATGCAGGTAGAGCCCGGGATCTTCCAGCCTCCGCGCAAACGCGTCGTAGACGTCGTCATAAACTTGCGGGCGCGGGTCGTCGCCCTTGAGCGCCGCATCGAGCTTCGCGCGCGCCGAGGCATAGCGCGCGCGGGCGGCCAGGAAGCGAACGATGTCGGTGTTGCGCGCGTCGAGACGCCCGTTCTCGATGCGCCGCGTTGTGGCCTCGGCGAACGCATCCAGTTTTTCGATGCTGCTGCTCGCCACGCGGAAGTCGTTGAGGATCGCGCGGCGTTCGAGTTCGTATTCGCCCGCGACCACGCGCGAAATCATCAGCGCGGAGAGGCCGACGCCGATGACGAGAGATAACGCCCACCAGTATTTGCGCAGAAATCCCAAAGACTGTCCTCGCGCTTCTTTGCGATTTATATCTTTTATATGTTTTAGTGTAAATAGTTCTTTGGTGATTTGTGTCGCCATAACCGGAGCGACGCGCGAAACTGCCGTGGTGGACGACCATCCCCGCGAAATCTCCGACCTGATCGTCGCCTACGACCCGGCGACGCTGGCGCGACTGCCCGTGCGCAAAGCCGAAGTCGTCGATTACTTCCGGCAGCGCGGCAATGTTCGCGCCGCAACCATTGCCGACGCGCTGCCCGCACATGATGGCGTGCTCGACAACGACGCGATGGACCGCCTGCTGATCGAGGTCCACTGCGAGATGCAGTTGCTGTCCGAGGAATTCAACCACGGGCGGCGCATGCGCGAACTGCTCGCTCCTTTCCTCAATGCCCTGCGCGCCGCGGGCGCGGCCCGACCCTTACGCGTCGTCGACATCGGTTGTGGCGGCGGCTTTGTCATGCGCTGGCTTGGCCTGCACGGCGACCTCGGCGACGACGTTGAGCTGATCGGCGCGGACTACAACGCGGCGCTGGTGGGCCGCGCGCGCGAACTCGCCGCCGCTGAGGGCTCGCGCTGCCGCTTCGAGGTCGCCAACGCGTTCACGCTGGCGCAGCCCGGCAGCGTCTACGTCTCGACCGGCGTCATCCACCACTTCCGCGGCGACGAACTGCGCGGCTTCTTTGCCTCGCACGCCGGCGACGCAACGCAGGTCTTCCTGCACACCGACTTCCAGCCCTCGCCGCTGGCGCCCTTTGGCGCGTGGCTGTTCCACAAGGTGCGCATGCGCATCCCTCTTTCGCACCACGACGGCTGCCTTTCCGCCGCACGCGCGCATTCCGCCCAGACTTTGACTGCCGCGGCGACAACGGCGCTGCCCGGTTTCACCTGCGCGATGTTCGGGCGCTGGTTCATCCGCAAGCCGTTGCCGCGCGTGTTTCACACGCTGGTGGGCTTTCGCCCGGCGCTGCGCGAGCACGTGCTTAAGGCGCTGGGTTCACGCGCGGGAAGGCTCGAGCTTTGATCCCGGTCATCCTTTATCTGCTGGCGGTGATGGATTGCGCGTTCATGGGCTATCGTGCGGCGGCGGCGCGCAATGCACTGATCAACAAGCGGCGCTATTACACGCGCGCGATGCTGCGCGGCGCCGCGCTGGGGAACGGGGCGGTGCTGATCGCCTTTGTCCTGGTACAGGTGTTGCTTGCGACGGCGCCCCTGCGCGAAATCGCCTATCGGGAGCTGATCGCCGGCGGCGAGCGCCTGGTGTGGGTTTACGCGCCCTATGCGGGGATTGTGCTGGTGGGTTTTGTGTTCCGAATGGCGCCGTCCACGGACATCCGCAGCATGATGAACATCCTGATCTTCGGGCCGTTTACGCTGATCCGCTGGCCCGTGGTGCTTTCGGGCGCGGGACTGGCTTGCGTGAGCGTGCCAAGCTGGCGCGTGTGGGTTTTCTGCGCCGTGATTGTCGGATTGATGCGCGCCGCCGAACTCACTTTGAACCGCTGGCACTCGCCGCGCGCGGGGGTTGTCGGAGCTCCCGCTGCTGCCTAGGGTAGTGGGTCAGTTTGATTGATGCAGGCTTCCAGCCTGCGGGTAGCGCGGCCATCTTGGCCGCAATCGTCGCAGGCCTTTGGCCCGCGACTGCGGGCGAGACGCCCGCGCTACGAAAGGCATTC
>JADLAK010000069.1 GCA_020848275.1 Planctomycetota bacterium | reverse complement strand
TGCCTTTCGTAGCGCGGGCGTCTCGCCCGCAGTCGCGGGCCAAAGGCCTGCGACGATTGCGGCCAAGATGGCCGCGCTACCCGCAGGCTGGAAGCCTGCATCAATCAAACTGACCCACTACCCTTTATTGCCTTCCTTGACAAAAATCGCACGATAACTTGAAACCTACGGCCCGCAAACTTCGTCATAGTGTGCACGGGGAGTCTCGAAGTCCGTTTTAAGATTTTCGCGCATTGGAGATCACGCATGGTCACGTCCAAGCTCAGCCGATATCTAAAGTTCGGCACGTTCACCGGTTTTGGCGCCGCGGCATTGATTGCCGCCGTTGTGTTTTTCGGCGGGGTGCTGGCCGCTGAAACGCCGGAAGACAACCTGAAATCCGGCGACAAACACTTTGAGGAAAAGAGCTACCTCAAGGCCTATGAAGCCTACGAGAAAGTCCTCAAGGACAAGCCCGACCATCCCGAACGCTTCCGCCTCAAGTTGCGCATGGGCCATTCGCAGGCCCAGCTTGGCAACCACGACAAGGCCGAAAAGGCCCTGACGGAACTCGCCGACGACAAAGGCCTGACCGACCTCGAACGCGCCCGCGCGAACTATCGCCTCGGCGGCTACTTCGGCGAACGCCCCCACTACTATTATGAGAACAGCAAGGGCGAGCGCTCCTGGGATCGCTGGATCGCCGACTCCACCTACCACGACGTCAGCCGCACCGACGCCGAGCGCAGCAAAGACCGCCTGAAAGCCGCTTACGAGACCTTCGAGAAGGAAGCGCTGGATAAAATCGGCAACTTCGGCGCAAAGGGCCCGGAGGCCGTGAAACTCGCCGACGAGGCGTTTGGCGCGCTGGTCGACGGAGCCGCGGCGCTCAGCGCCTGGCAGTACCACTACAATCAGATCCAGTGCAACATCGACTACTTCGACAAAGACGAGCAGAAGCAGACCTACACCTACTGGGCCAACGACTACAAAGACAAAGACGGCATCATCGCCATCTACGATCGCGCCGCCGAACTCGGCAAGAAGCTGAAGCAGGCCGCGGTCTCGCTGATGACGCAGGCGCGTGAGTTCCCCAAAGAAATCATGGACGCCGCGGGCCTGGCGCAGAAGCGCGGGCCCGACATGTCGGCGCTTTCGATTTACCGCAAGGGCTGCTTCCTGGTTGAGCTGACGGAAATCGACGACTGGTCGGTGCGTGAGCTGATCCAGCATCCTGATTTACAGAACCGCAAGTATTTCGACGGCAAGTATTCGCCGCTGCCGGCCTTTGCCGAGGTCTACAAGGACTACCACGACACGGCCTACGCCGACGACGCGCAGTATTTCATCGGCTACTGCCACCAGCAGGTAGGCGACTTCGACCTCGCCGAGAAGGCCTACCAGACGCTGGTCGACGACGCGGCGTTCAAGGACAGCACCGAACGCTCCAGCGCCAGCGCCGCGCTGCAGGCCATACGGGCCCAGTACCTGCGCGCCCGCACCATGGTCGACGACAAGGAAGTGAAGGCCGACAAGCAGGTTCGCAAGTGGAGCAACGACTCAAGCTGGCGCTTCCGCAGCTACGCCGGCACGGAGCGCACGGTGTTTCACCCGCGCGAAAAACTGGGCATGTGGGTTGAAGTCCGCAATGCCAGGAAGTTCTCGCTCATTGCGCGCACGCTCGACATACGCGGCCTGATGAAAGACAACGATTTCCTCAACGCCAAGGCCGCGGGCCTGAGTTCGCTGGGCGACGAGACGATCAAGCAGCACATCGCCCAATATACGGGCGAAGAAGTCTTCAAGCAGGACTTCGAAACCGGCGACGACGGTCGCCACCGCTTCACGCAGATGCAATTCGCGCTGCCCAAAAGTCTCCCTGTCGGCGGCTACATCGTCCAGCTTGTCACCGACGGCCGCGGCGGCGTCGCCGGCCAGGTGGTCGAACAGTTCAACCCCATCATCGTCACCGACACGCAGCTCATCATGCAGACCTACAGCGCCACGGAAAACCTCGCCCTGATGGTCGACGCCGACAGCGGCAAGCCCCTCACCAAGCCGAAGTACACCTACAAACGCTGGGATTACTGGTGGGACGACAACAAGACCCATTGGAACATCGACGTTACGCGCTACACCGGCGCTGAAGACAGCCGCATGCGCGTGCCCACCGGCGGCGGCGGTTGGGACGGCTACCTGATGTACGCCGAGGCCGAAGGCCGCTTCGCTTTTGTGCAGACCGGCTTTGACTGGTGGCAGCGCCGCGGCAACGAAGAGTACGACACCTATAGCACCCGCATTTACCCCATGACCGACCGCCCGGTCTATCGCCCCGGCGACGACGTGCACGCCAAGATCATCGTGCGCGCCCGCCGCAACGGCGAGTGGGCCAACGTTGCCGACGACACCTTCCGCCTGCTGCTCAACAACCCCAAGGGCGAGGCGAAGCTGGACCAGAGTTTCAAGGCGACCAAGTTCGGCGCGCTCGAGGTGGACTATGCGCTGGCCAAAGACGCGGCGCTGGGCAACTGGAATTACACGATTTATTCGGGCGACCGCTGGATCGGCAATGGCCGCTTCCAGGTTGAGGAATACAAGAAGCCTGAGTTCGAAGTCGCCGTGCAGGCGCCCGACAAGCCCGTGAAGCTGGGCCAGGCGATTTCCGCCAAGATCAAGGCCGATTATTACTTCGGCGGGCCGGTTGCCGAGGCCAACGTCAGCTACAAGGTCTTCCGCCGCTTCTTCCGCCCGTCGGTGTATTTCCAGCGTGAGTACGACTGGCTCTTCAACTGGAACGCGCCGACGTACTGGGGCACGCCCGACCAGCGTTTCTACGCCAACGACTACGACGAACTCGTGCTCGACGGCAAGGGCAAGCTCGACAACAACGGCGAACTCGTGATCGAGTGGTCGTCCCAGAAGGCCCTGAAGGACTGGGGCGAATGGGACCACAAGTACACCATCAAGGCCGAGGTCACCGACGCTTCGCGCCGCACAATCAATGGCGAAGGCGATGTGAAGGCCCTGCGCCGCGCGTTCTTTGTCTACCTCGACAACAAGCTCGGCTACTACCGCCCGGGCGACAAGCAGCAAGTCGAAATCCGCACCGTGACGGCCGACAACAAGCCCGTGCAGGTTAAGGGCGAGTTGACGATCTCACGCGTGACCTTTGCCAAGACCGGCGAGGGCAAGATCGAGGAAACCAAGTCTAGGATCCGCAGCGTCAACCTTGAGACCGACGCTTACGGCATTGCGAAGTTCACCGACATCGTTGAGGGCTTCGGGACATACGAACTCACGTTTGCCTGCAAGGACGAGTTCGGCGAAATCATCGAGGGCAGCACCCGCATCATCGTGAAGACCGAAAAATGGTCGCCCGGCAGTTACCGCTTCAACACCCTTGAGCTGATCACGCAAAGGCGCGTGTACCGCGAGAAGGAAGAAGTCGGCATCCTGCTGGCCAGCGACCTGCCCAACACCCACATGCTTCTGAGCATCATGTGCGGCAAGGAAGTGATCCAGCAGAGTTATGTCGCGATGCCGGCCGGCCAGCAGGAAATCGTGTTCAACGTCGACCGCCGCCATGTGCCGAACTTCCACATCAACGCCATGACCATCCGCGACGGCGAACTACACACCAACACGCTTGAAATTTACGTTCCGCCCGTTGACCAGTTCCTCAACGTCACGATGACCACCGACAAGCCCGCGTATTTACCCCGCGACAAGGGCGTGGTCACGGTCAAGGTCACCGACAACAACGGCAAACCCGTGGTCACCGAGTTCAACGCCACGGTGTTCGACCGCAGCCTCACCTACATCATGCCCGACACCATCCCCAACATCATGAAGCACTTCTACGGGGATCTGCGCGGCTACAACCTCAACTACACCAACAGCTACAACACCGTGGTGCATGCGGCGTGGTACGACAAGCAGAGCTACGAGAAAATCCGCTGGTATGGCGCGCCGCTGGGCTTTGGCGTCAAGAACTGGCTGCAGTGGGAAAAATACGCCTTTGATTTCAACAACGACACGTCGCGGTCTGACAAATACCGCGACGGATTTGACAGCAAGCGCAAGCTCAGCAATGGACCCGAGGGTGATCCCGGCAAGTCCGAGAAGGCCGAAGGGGGCCTGCGCGGCAAGTACAACGAAGAACAGGGCGACGAAGAAATGGCCAGCTCCGGCGGCGCTGGTGGCACGGCGATGCGCCGCAGCCGCGGCGGCGGCGGCACCAAGGATGGCGGCTGGGGCGGCGCTCCGGGCGAAATGGCAGGCGAGGCGCCGATGGCCGACGCCGCCATGCCTGCGCCGGCGATGGAGTTGGCAAAGAAGGTGGATAGCCTCAAGGAAATTGCCCACGGTGAAGGCGCAGCCGTCCCGGTAGTCCGCAGCGACTTCAAGGACAGCGCGTTCTATTCGCACCGCGTCGTGACTGACGCCGACGGCATCGCGAAGTTCGAAGTCGCCTTCCCTGACAACCTGACCGAGTGGCGCATTGCGCTGCGCGGTATTTCCGCCAAGGCCAAGGTCGGCGAGGCGTTTGCGGCAGTCAAGGTTCGCAAGAACCTGATCCTCCGCGACCAGGCTCCAAGGTTCTTCGTGGAAAACGACTCGGTCACCCTCAGCGCGATCGTGATGAACAGCTATGACGAAGATATCGACGTCATCGCCCAGTTGCAGCTCAATCCCGTCGACACAGCCTCAGCGGCTGACAAGGCGGCCTTCTGCAAATACGAGCTGTTCCCGGAAACCCCCGCGCGCGTCGAGGTCAAAATCGGCGCCAAACGCGAGGCCCGCATCGACTGGCGCGTGCGCATGACGGGCGCGGGCAACTTCCGCATCCGCATGCTCGCGCTTTCCAAGCTCGAGTCCGACGCAACCGAAAAGAACTACAACTGCAAGGTCCGCGGCGCCGAGATGTATGCGGCCACGACCGCGGTCATCCGTGACGGCGAAGAAAGCAACACCTTCAGCGTCAACCTGCCCGACAAGCTCGACCCGGCCCAGACCAACCTCGACCTGATGCTAAGCCCGAGCGTTGCCGCCCTGGCGATGGACGCGCTGCCTTACCTGCTTGAGTATCCCTACGGCTGCGTCGAGCAGACCATGAGCCGCTTCCTGCCGGCTGTGCTTGTGCGCAAGACCCTGCAGGACGCCAAGATCAGCCTTGAGGAAGTCGGCAAGCGCCGCGCGCAACTGGCCTACGAGGGCAAAGACCCGCAGGCGGCTTACTGGTACAAGCGCAACCCGGTGTTCGACACCGGCACCATGAACGCCATTCTTGACGCCGGCATCGACCGCCTGACGCGCTTCCAGCACGCCGACGGCGGCTGGGGCTGGTGGCAGTACGGCGACAGCGACACCTACATGAGCAGCTATGTCGTCTACGGCCTGGCGACGGCCAAGGCGGCGGGCATCAACTTCGATCACTCGATGATTGATCGCGCCGTCAACTTCATCGCCGGCGAAGCCCGCAAGGAAAAGAACGTGCATCGTGCGGCCTATGTCAGCTTCGTGATGGCCTATGCCGGCAAGCCTGACAAGGAATTGCTGGACAAGGTTTATGACCGCCGCGACGACCTGAGCAACATGTCGCGCGCGATGATGTGCATGGCCCAGTACCTGTCGGGCGACAAAGAACGCGCCCGCATCCAGTTGTCGAACCTGGAAGACTATCGCCAGGAAGACAAGGAACACGGCACCGTGTGGTGGTGGGGCGGCAAGGAATACTGGTGCTGGTGGAACGACAAGATCGAAACCAACGCCTTTGTGATGCAGGCGTTCACGATGGTCGACCCGGGCAACCAATACCTCGAAAAGCACGTGAAGTGGCTGGCGCAGAACCGCAAGGGCAGCATCTGGAACAGCACCAAGGACACCAGCCACGCGGTCAGCGCGCTGATGGCCTATGCCCGCGCCAGCGGTGAACTCGAACGCGAATACAGCGTGAGCGTGGCCATGGACGGCAAGACGATCAAGACCTGGGACGTCACGCCCAACAACGTGTTTGCGCTACAGGGCAACCTGCGCATGACCGGCGACGAACTGACGCCGGGCAAGCACAACTTCACCGTGACGCGCCGCGGCAAGGGCAAGGTGTATTTCTCGAGCTACCTGAGCTACTTCAGCAAGGAAGACCGCCTGAAGGCCAGCAACACCAACGAGATCGCCATCGACCGCAAGTACTACAAGCTGACGGAAAAGGTCAGCGAAGTGACGGTCAAGAAGACGCTGACCGACGGCACGGTGGCCGACGTGGTCGAGAAGCGTTTGAGCTACGACCGCACGGCGCTCGAGTACGGCGCCAAGCTGACCTCGGGCGACCTGATCGAGGTCGAGCTCAATCTCACCGCGAAAAATGATTATGACTATCTCGCCTTCGAGGACTTTAAACCCGCGGGTTGTGAGCCCGTGGCCCTGCGCAGCGGAACCGGCTTTGCCGGCGGCCTCTGCCAGAACGTCGAACTGCGTGATGACCGCGTGGCCTTCTTTGTCAGCTACATGCCTCAGGGGAGCGCCCGCCTGAAATACCAGTTGCGCGCGGAGATCCCGGGTACGTTCAGTGCTCTGCCCACCCAGGGCGGCAGCATGTACGTGCCGGAGATCAAGGCCAACAGCGAGGAATGGGTGACCACCATCGTCGACAAGCAGTAATCAATGACGCCCGGCGTTGGCGCGGGGCCTCAATCACGGACAAGAAGGGGACAGCCTCGCGGCTGTCTCCTTTGGGTTAAACAGGCTCTTAGCTTGATTCCGCCGTTATGTGCATTAACGTGCTCGAATTCACTTTGTAGCACGTCCATTTCCTAAGGAGAAATCATGGCAAGACTGATGATTGTCAGCAGCAGCGGCTCTGAAAACCCGACGCGGGCAGGACTGGCATTTGCGTTCGTCAAGGGCGCTGTTGAAGCCGGCCACAAACCGGAACTCCTGCTTACCGGCGATGCCGCAGTTCTGGCCAATAAGGTTGTCGTGGACAACGTCCTGCCCGTTGGCCTGCCTCCGCTCAAGGACCTCGCCGCATTTACACTGGAACACAAGATACCCGTGTATGTCTGAGGACTCTGCGGCAAGGCCCGTGGGGTCACCGAAGAGAACTTGAAGTGGCTGAACGCAAAGTGGTACACGCCCAAGGATGCCGCCGAGCTCGCCTCGCAGTGTGACAGGGTGGTTTCGTTCTAAGGCAACTTTTTCATCGCACGAAGGAGACAGCCTCGCCGCTGTCTCCTTTCATTTAAGCCGCTATATTCGCGCTGTGACCGACGCCGAAAAGCCCCCATCTTCGCCGCCTGCCGACCTGCCGCCCGCCGCCGCACCACTGCGCACGTACCAGAAAGTCATCCTGGTCGGCGTAGTGCTCGCCATGTCATCGATACTGGGCGCAGTCAGCCTGAAATGGGCGGCGCAAAACCTCGACGCCGGCGTGTACTGGCGCGCGGGCGTCGAGATGCGCGAGGGCGGCGCCCGCCTTTACGACGTTCCGCGGGACCTGGCGGTCGACGAAAACGCTGACCTTCTGCTCTACGTCTATCCGCCCGCGTTTGCCTCGATCTTCGCGTTCTTTACGCTGTTCCCGCCCGACGTCGGGATGGTCCTTTGGGCCGGCGTGTTGATGCTCGGCGTCCTGGTTTCGGTCCGGGCCGTATACGACATCTGCCGCAACCCGGCGCTGGGCACATTCGCGCGCTTCTGCTGGGCGCTGCTGCCGCTGGCGGGCACGCTGCCCGCCAATCTCTATGAGGGGCAGATCAACCTGCTCGTTACCGCCACCGCCTGTACCGGGTTGGCGCTGATCGCGCGCCGACGCGACATCGTCGGAGGCTCCCTGGTCGGCCTTGCGTTTCACCTCAAGGTGATCCCGATTGTGCTGATTGCCGTGCTCGCGGTGCAGGGTCGCTGGCGCGCCTGCCTGGGGGTGGGCTTTGGCCTTGTGTTGTTCTATTTCACGCCGCTGATCTGGACTGTGCCGCGGCACGGCATCGTCGAGGGCATCCGCGTCAACAACCAGATCGGCATGGAGTATTTCGTCGGCCGCGCGGTGCAGCGAGTCGCCCATCAAAAAGGCCAGTATGTCGGCGGCACGCGCGCACCCAACATTTCTTTTTCGGCTGCCTTGAGCCGCTGCTTTCAAAGTGGCGCGACGCTGTATTACGGAATGCCCGAGCGCGGCCCGCTGATCGCACCCGTCAACGAAACCGTTGTGCGCTTCGCAGGCCTGGCAATCCCCGGCGCTCTGTTTTTGCTTTCGCTTCTTCTGGCATGGCGCAAACGCGCCATGCCGCTGGTGTCGGCCGGGGCCGCGGGCCTGGCTCTCGCCGCCGCACATCTTGGAAGCCTGCCCTGCTGGCCCCATCACTTGTGCGCACTGGTGCTCTGGGCCGGGCCGCTGATTGCGCTCAGCCGCAAATCCGGCGAAGGCAAGCCGCCGATTTCGCGCCGCGCCTTCGTCGTGATTATGGTCCTGCTGGCGCTGGGCACCGTGGTTTCGTACGACATCTTCAGGGCTGTTTTTGGCCCCGGGGCGATAGCATCGGCAGCCCGTGTAATCCTGAACTATTATATCTGGGGCGGGCCGACCTGGGTGCTTACGGCAGCCTGGATCGCCAGCTTTGTCGTGCTCTGGCGGATAAAGGCGAAGGACAGCCCATCGGGGCTGTCCTCCTTGTTGCCGTGAAGGCTTGCCTCGCCTTCACCTTTCCGGACGATTGCGACCGACCCCGGTGCTTTCGTCCGGTGTTCTATCTGTTCCTGTCACGCTCCTTTGAGGGCGGACGCCGAGGCGGACGCGGCGGCGTCCGGGGCTCGCGCCGCGGTTGCGGGCGGGGTTCCGCCCTGGGCTCACGACGCGGCTCGGGCCTTGGCTCCGCGCGGGGTTCGGGACGCGGCTGCGGCCTTGGCTCCGCGCGAGGTTCGGGACGCGGCTGCGGCCTTGGTTCGGCGCGGGGTTCAGGACGTGGTTCCTCACGGCGCGGCTCCGAGCGCGGAGGTTCGCGACGGGGTTCCTCGCGACGGGGCTCCGAGCGTGGAGGCTCGCGGCGTGGTTCCGACTTCGGCGGCTCACGACGCGGTTCTTCGCGACGTGGCTCCGACTTCGGGGGCTCGCGACGCGGTTCCTCGCGACGCGGCTCCGACTTCGGGGGCTCACGACGCGGTTCCTCGCGGCGAGGCTCCGCCCGGTCCGGTTCGCGGCCCGGCGCACGCGGCGCGGTTTCCGCGGGCCTGCGTTCACGGCGCATCGGCCGTTCACGCACGTTCTTTTCCTCCTGCTCCTGGCGCGTCCGGATCTGCTGCTCGCGTTCCGAACGGCGTTTCGGGTCGCTTTCGCCGGCCGCGATTTCCTGGCGTTCGGCCTCGTGTCGTTCGCGGACAGTCTTCAACTTGGCTTCGCGGGCGCGTTCATCATTGTCATCGCGCCGCGTAACCCGGCTGCCCTGCTTGACTCGCGGCTTGAACACCTTGACCTCGTTGCCGCCCTCCGGCCTGACCTTCGCGTCGCCGAGTGTGCGCGCTTCGCGAACCTGCCGGCGTTCGACCTTGCGGCCGGTGTTGCGTTCAACCTGGTTTACCTCGATGGTCTTGTTCACCACGACATTGTTCTGCACCTGGACAGCGCCGATGATGGTCGTGTTGTTGATGATGGTGACGTTGTTGCGAACCCTGACGTCACGCACGCGGCCTGCGAGGAAGTTGGTCTCGCTTACGCAGATCCAGTCATTATGGTGGATGTCGTGTTCCCATGCGCCGCCAATGCGCACGCCGAAACTGACTTCAAACGTGGCTCTTGGCGGCAACGGCGCCCATGCACAATATCCGCCGCCGCGACGCCAGCTTACCCACGCCGGTCCCCACTCATAGCCGGGCAACCAGATCCAGCCGTGGTGGTGGTGGCGATGCCATCTGCCGTAGTGGTAGCAGGCCCAGGCGAAGTCTTCATCGGATTCCCAGTACCAACCGTAGTCATCAAGATAAACCCAGTGCCCGTCCTCATAGGGGCACCAGTCGTCGTAGATGTCCGCGGGATACCAGCACATGCCATAATCTTCGACCTCCACCCAGTGGCCGCTTGGCAGCAGGCGTTCGTGGAAGTAGTCGAAGTCGATTTCAACAGCCACGTCAGCCTTTGCGGGCGTTGGCGTGGTAAGCACTACTGCTGCAGCTGCTGCTGCGATCGTCAAAATAAAGAGAAATACTTTCATGTCTCGTCCTCCTGCCCGGAGGTGTCGAATACCCGGCGAATTCACCGTGCTTCATGGAATCGAATCTTCGCTGCTCCTGCAGCCCGCAGCGGCCCGAGGGATTGCGGCATGCCGTAGATCCGTGTTGCACGGCAGGCATACCGGCCCCGTGATTTAATTGTACTCCGCGAACGCGTGATTGCAGCAGAATGTTTCGGTGCGATCGGTGCTGTTGCGACAACCGCACATGACAAGCGCCAGCGCGCGTCATATGTTGAGACCCGGTAAGGGCCTGTAGCTCAATCGGTTAGAGCAGAGGACTCATAATCCTTTTAGGCCCTTTCCCGCCTTTGTCCATTCAAGTACCATTAGACCCCATGACGCCCTAGTAATATCGGCTTCTGTGGCGTTCCGTGTTTCCAGCCGGGTAGGGCACAATAACCCGTCATGGGGCAAAAACTGGGGGACGTTCTGGGGGACGCACAGTCCCCTTGACACGTCAATAACTCTGAGGGGCAGTCATGGCAAACGTTGGCAGGCCGCTCAAACGTCAAGACAGAGGCCACAGGGGCGTCAAGTTGAAGCGCCTCAAGCGCGCTAACGGGGATTCATGGGTTGCAAGATGGACTGACCCCGTGACCGGGAAGGAAAAACAGGAAAGCCTCACGGCTTTGGGCAAAACGACCGTCGAAAGCCGCCGGACGTGGTGCGAAAACAAGGCCGACTCACTCAATGCAACGAAATCTGCAATCGCAGCAGGCACGGCGACTACTACGCAAACTGCCGTTTCCAAAGCGATAGAAGCCTATTACACGGCCAAAGAGGCCGAACTGAGGCCGAGAACCCTAGTCGCCTATAAACAGGGCACAGCGCCGTTTGAGGCGTGGTGCGCTTCAAAGCCATTGCCGATCATTGAGGGTTTGACTGCGCCCCTGCTGGCGCAATACAGGACGTGGTTTGTGGGCCTGCTGGCGCACGTCCCCGCCAAAGGGCAAGGGGTTGGCAAGGGAAAGCGCCTTGAAGGCAAGCAAAAGAAATCCCCCGCTCAACAAAACAAGCAATTGAACTCCCTTCGCATTGTGCTGTCGCAGTTACGCCGTGAGGGCAAGCTTCCGAACCTAACGAGCGATTCGATCTATGACAGCCTGCCCTTTGTGAAGCGGGAACGCACTAAACCCAGGTTTCTCGACACGCTTCAAATCCGCAAGTTACTTGAGGCCGTGCAACGCTATGACGCTGAGGGCAACGCGCCTTTCGCGCCCTTCACACTGGCCGCGCTGCTGACAGGGATGCGCTTTACAGAACTGGCCGAACTGACTTGGGATGAAGTGAGCATTGAGAAACAAGAAATCACACTGTCAGTGCGAACAAAAACAAAGACAGAGCGCACGGTCAGTCTGGAGAAAATGCCGTCGATTGTCGCCATGCTTGCACGCATGAAACTTGCCCGTTCCAAGGATGAATCTCGCGTGTTCCCGCACGTCACACACTCGACCGCCGTCAAGGCTCGCAAGCTTTTGCAACGGGCCTTCGCATCCGGGAAGTTTACTTGGCACGATTGCAGGCGGACGTGCGGCACATACTCGGTTTGTTCCAGCCTCTACGGGCGCGACAGCATAAGCGAAACAAGCTGGCAACTTGGCCACGGGAAGGCCACGGCAGAGCAATTCTATACGGGCCGCGCAAAGGACTTCCTACCGGGCGCGACAACACTTGAAGCCGCCATGAAGTGTTCCGACCTGTTTGAAGCAATCGCCGGATGCAATTCCAACGCCAGAGACGTGCGACGTGAGACAGCAAAAGCCGCTTCATAGGCTGGGTTTAGTGGCGCGCTTGTGACCGTCAACGCTGCCCGCGAATCCTTGTGGAAAGCCTGTGGGGAATAAGTATCGGGAAAACTTGACTTAGTGTTTTGCACTTGGCGTCCTATGGGGTATCTTGACGTGACCGCACCTGCGGCGGCAAACGCAGAGAAGACACAAACGGCACCTGACGCCGATAAGTCAGAGGTCTCACGATCCCGACCGCCACGGAGATATTGGCGAGGTCTACAGAAGTAAGCGCACCTGCGGCGCTAACGCAGAGGTTCCAAGACGAACTAACCGTTCACTGGACGTGCGCGCAACGCGCACCGGAACCCCGCCCGTCGCGGGAATCGTGAGCCGATTATGTCTGTTGCAACTCTATGCGCCGATCTGGCGCAAGCCGCCGTTGCATTGCCGCCGCTCTTGACCCGTAAACAGGCCGCTGACTTCGCGCAGGTTGACCGCCGCACACTCTCCCGCTGGATTGCATCGGGCCGACTTCGCGCCGCGAAATCTCACCCGTCAAAACAAGGCCGCGTGCTTGTCTGTAAGGCCGCCTTGCTGGCGTTGCTGGCCGGGGAGGCCGCCTAATGACTATCCCTGAAAACAGTAGCGCCCCGACTGCGAATCGGGGCGCGGCGGACAACGAAAACCTTGACGGGTCAAGTGTACCATTTGGCGCGACAGAGGCAAACGCCGATGCGCTTTACAACCGGGAAACCCGCGTGCTGGCCGCTTGCTTCAAAGACCCGCGCCGAATCGCGGAAGTGCGCGAAGTCTGGCCGAACGGCGACTATCTTTCCTGTACCGAAACGGAATGCGCTTGGCGTGTGTTGCGAAGTTTGAACGATGCCGGGCTGGAAATATCGGAAGCTTCACTGACAGCCGGTACCAAAGACGCGGCGACGGCGGCAGACATTGCCAACCGGGCCGCTGGCATGAAATCCACAACGGCGGCGCAACGCTGGGCAATCCAGCTTGCCGATGACTACCGTGCGCGACAGGCCGCAAACGAAACCGCCGATCTTCCGGCAGAGGCAACGCCGACGCCGACGCCCGCAAAATTGCCCGACGTGCCTCTGGACGCATTGCCAGCACCACTTGGGGACTACGGCAAAGCCGTTTCCGTAAACATGGAAGCGCCCTTGCCGCTTGTGTTCGCCGCGATGCTGGCGACGGCCAGCACTTGCGTACCGACAGGGGCACGGATTCTTGGCAGGCCGGGCCACGTTGAAATCGGCCCGTTGTGGTTGGCCCCGCTGGCAATGCCGGGGAGCAAGAAATCGCCAACAATTTCCCGCGTCACGTCGCCGTTGAATGACTATGACGGGGGCCTTCAATCGGCATTCGCCGTCGCGCATGAGTCATGGCGGGCGGACTGTGCCGCGTTGCAGGCGCAATCCAAACGAGGGGCAAAGCCCGTGCTGCCGCCAGAGCCGCGTCGCGTGCAAGCGCTGGCCGATGATGCGACCGTCGAAAGCCTTGCCGACGTGCTGGCCGCAAACGAGCCGACAGACCTGGGCCTGCTTTGCGCGCCCGATGAACTGGCCGCGTTCACCGGCGGAATGAATCAATACAAGTCGGGCAAGGGCAGCGACCGCGCGGCTTACTTGAAACTGTGGGCTGGCCAACCCGTGCGCGTGAATCGGCGCGGGAGATTCGTTTACGTCAAGCGCCCGCGCATGGCTTTGATCGCCGGAATCCAGCCCGCCGTCGCGTGCAAGTTGCAAGCCTTTGACGAATCGGACGGCCTACTCGACCGCTTCCATTGGATTGATTGCCGCGACGAATCCGCGCCGCGCTTTGACGTGCCGCCTGTGCCGCCTGCCCTTGAACATGCTTGGAACATGGCGCTACGGGCTTTGCTTCCCGTTGTTACGCCGGGCGACTTGCGCCCCAAGATTGATGGGGATGCACCGCCTGCCGACGTTGACGCCCGCTTGTTTGTACTCGCGCCCGATGCCGTCGCTGTCTACGGGCTGTTCTATGAATCCTGCGACCGCCGCGACTTGCCGCCACTTTTGCGCGGCTACGGCGGGAAGCTGGCCGGGCAATGCCTTCGCGTGGCGCTGACGTTGCATCACCTGAAACACGGTGCCGACGTGTTCAACCGTCCACAGATTGACGGCGAAACGATGCGCGGCGCAATCGCCGTCACGCAATGGCTGGCCGCTCACACGTACCACGTCCGAACTTTCATGGCCGGGGGCGTGACAGCGGGCAACGATGCGCGCCGCGTGCTGGCGTGGATTGCCGAGCAAGGCGGATACGTGACCTTGCGCGACTTGACCCGCACTGGCCCGCCGTGCGCCCGCAACGCCGAACGCGCGGCGGAGACACTTGCCGAACTCGCACGCGACGGGCATGGCGACTTTGACGAATCCAGAACGCCCGCCGGACGTGATCGGCGCGGCTTCCGACTTACAGACCGGGCTTAGGCCCACAACCGGGCCACAGGCCCAAAGGACAACGATATGAAAACGCTGGCGGAGAGAATTTCAATTTTGATGTTGGACGCCGAAAACCGGGATTACGCTGGTTTGCGCGCGGACCTTGCGAATCCGAACTCTGGTATTTTCGACCCGCGCCGACTGGCGTTGCTGAAGGCAAAGCTCCACCTTCAGCCGGAAGCGATGGACACAAAGGAAACGGCCATCATTGTCGAGGCCGACAAGGCGTTGACGGTGGAACAGCGCGAGCTGGTAGACGAGACCGCCGTTTTCTACCGCCGCGCGATGCGCGAGCGCGAGATCGCCGAGCTGAGGCCGATGACGAAACCGGATTACCGCGACACCGGATTGTCCGCTGCCGAGATCGCAACGGTCGAAGGCGCGAGCGGTCCTACCGGCTTGAACTTCGTCAATGCTCTGCACTTGATCGCGTTATCCAGAGGCCAGCGCACGTTGGAACTTGCGAGCGAACGCCTTGCCGCCAGTCGCAAAGCACAGGCACGTCTAGCCACTGTCACGCAAGCACAGGCCGGTGACTTGACCGCCGATGAACGCGCCACAGTTGAGGCCAGCCGCAAGGTTGACGCTGCCAAAGAGGAGCGCAAACGCTTCGCGGACTTGGCAGCCGCACAGGCCGCCGCGAAGCGGGCCGCTGAGGAAGCCGAAAAAGCCAAGGCGTTTGAAAAAGAATTTCTCGCCCGCGCCCGCACGGCACCGCCCGTGCGTGATGCGGGGCCGGGGAGCATGGGTCTGGGTCAAGCCTTCCTCAACGGCAAGCCGTTGAACTAGGCGACGGCCATTTAGAAGGCGCGAAAATGGACAAGCGAGACAAGCAGGGGAGATTCCGGCCCGGCTGGAAGGGCGGGCCGGGGCGACCTCGACGCGAGACTGAGGCCGCATATCTTGACGTGACAATAGCGGCTGTCTCCGTTTCTGACTGGCGCGCGATTGTTCGGCGGGCCGTGGTGGACGCAAAGGCAGGCGATGCAAAGGCGCGAGACTTCATTGCCCGCTACCTCTTGCCGCAAGAGGCCGAACGCGAAGGAACGCCAGAGGATGACTTTTTCAACCTACTTGGAGCAAGCCTTGAACCTAACTGACGACTTCCCCAGCGCAATCTTCCGCGACGCCCTAATGTCCAAGCTAGAGAAGTTGCCGACGGCGACGCTAATTGCGCTCCAAAAGCGCGGCGATGAATTGCACGCGCGAATTTACAACATCGTGATTGGCAGGCCAGACGCACCGCAAGAATGGCGGGACAAAGATTGTCCTGACGAAAAATGCTGACAACGAAACGCGACAAAACGCCACAGTTTGACGGCCTTAGCGGGCCGCAAGGTGTGGCGTTGCTTGCCCTACTCGACGGCGCAAGTGTTTCAGAGGCCGCACGTCGCGCAAAGGTTGACAGGTCAACAGCAAGCCAATGGGTAAACAAACCTGGCCCCTTCCGTGCGGCGCTATCAGACGGGCGGGCCGATCTAATCGAAGCTGCCAAGAATCGGCTAAAGGCGCTGGCGGGCCGCGCGGCGGACACTCTGGGCAAGGTGCTTGACGATAAGGACGCGCTACCCGGCACAAAGGTACAGGCGGCGCTGGGCGTGCTGAAAACCGTCGGCATTGGTGCTGAATCCGGCGTCGAAAGCAGTAGCAACCTTGAAGGCGTAATCCGCGACTTGATTTCACGCGACAAGCTGGGGCTTGCCGTCCAAACCCTGCCGCCGGAGCTACACAAGCCGCTTGCAGAGGCGGCAGGCGGCAACGTGTTCATGCTGGCAATCGAATCCATGCGCCGCGCGAACTTTGCCGAACAAAAACTAGAAGCCCTCACGGGCACAAAGGAATCCAACGATGAAACCAAAACCGACGAATCAAAAGCCGTCGCAAGTTGAACTGCTGGCCGAGATTGCCACGGGCGCAGGCACGGAAGCCCTCAAGTTTCGGGATACGGTGCTTGAAGCTGTCGTCAAGCTGGCAGGCAAGGGCGACCCGTGGGCCGTGCGATTCTTTGCCGAGCGCATTTGGCCGTCCGGCCAGCCCTTGAAGTAACCGGCCACGACCTAACCACGTCATTCCTGTTTCAATGCGTCCGACACTTGTTGCGTCAGGCGCACGAATCGGGGCCACGTAAAGAACGCGCCCTTCACCACTCCGGGGTCTGGCGTCCAGTCGCTTTCATGCGCGCAAGCGTTCCGATGCGCCCGATAGGTGGACGCCAGAGCGTTCCACTCGTTGATGATTTCGTGATCTAGCTCTGTGTTCCGCAACGACGATTCAACGTCCGATTGAATGTCCGACGCCCTTAGTCTTTTGCCCTTCGCCTTGCTCACTTTCACAGTCTTGTCCGCATGTGTCTCAAAAATCATCCCGATCATCGTTTCTGCCGACAGCCCTAGCAGCAAGAGGGCCGCCCGCTCAATTGCCGCGTCGTGCGCTCTGAGGGCCAGCCGATAAATTTCGGCGGGTTCCACGGCAAAAATCGGCGCGTCGTGCCTCAATCTTTCAACGGTGTCTTTGTGGAACGGGTCTTCGTTCGGGGCTTCCAGCCACTGCTTGCACAAGGCCGTCTTACGGAACGAGGATGTGTCATATTGGCCAGTGTCGGAGACTTCGACAGGCACGAGAAATCCCTTCCGCACGCAATCCCACAAAAATTCTCTGACCTGAAAACGTAGCGGGTGTGAGTCCAAGCCCTGTTTATTGGGGTCGAGTTGCCTCAATAAATCTGTGGCGCGGAACGCTTCGGTATCTCGATGCGAATCACTTTTGGCTTTGGCAAGCGCCTCGCGGAAAGCCTCGTGACTTGGCACTACCATAACCGCCCCCTCTCAATTCGATTCGTGTCCCGCATCATTGCCTCATTCTCCATGCCAGACAATCGCGCGCCGCCAAACCCCGCCAATCACGCGGGGTCTGCTGTCTCGTGTCTCACGTCGCAGACGTTGAAACCCGCTTGCGCTTGCGGATAGGCTGGCGGGGCGTTCTACTGTGCCGAGCGGGGGCGTCTTTCAAGGGGTATTTTCCCAAGTAGAGGCCGAAAATGGGTACGTTTCGGGGGACGCGATGGACCTTGAATGCATCGCAAAATCGCCTTGAAAGCCGCCTGTAGAGCTAGTTTTGGGCCTGTAGCTCAATCGGTTAGAGCAGAGGACTCATAATCCTTTGGTTCCGGGTTCGAGTCCCGGCGGGCCCACCAATTCGCCGGATTCCCCAAACCTTGGCTTGACTCCAGGCGGCCGCCGCGCAAATGTGCGCGCGGGAAGGGGCATTCAATTCAAGAGGAGATCACGATGCCTGGAAACGTCAAAGCTGTTCCCGAAGGATTCACCACGATCACCGCCCAGTTGACGATAGAGAACTGCCAGGCGGCCATCGATTGGTACAAGAACGCGCTGGGCGCGGAAGTGATCGGCGACATCGCACGCGGTCCCGACGGCAAGATCATGCACGCGCTGCTGAAAGTCGGCACTTCGCGGCTGATGGTCAACGACCCGGTGATGGGCAACAAAGGCCCCAAAGCACTCGGCGGCTCGCCCGCCAGCCTGTGGCTCTACGTCAACGATTGCGACGCCTCGCACAAGAAGGCCATGGCCGCCGGCGGCGCCAGGGAAAACATGCCGCCCATGGACCAGTTCTGGGGTGACCGCATGTCGCAAATCACCGATCCCCATGGCTACATCTGGTCCTTTGCCACGCACAAGGAAGACTTGACGCCGCAAGAGATCGAAAAACGCGGCAAAGAGTTCTTCGCCAAGATGGGCGCCGGCGCTCCCAAGAAGTAGTTCACAAGGCGTTCGGCGCGCCCAAGAAGGGGTAACGGCAGCTCAGGTCCGGGTCAGGTCAGTTTTCGGCGTCGTTGGCCGAAATCGTGCCTGACCCCTTTTCATTTAATTATCTGGTCGCCGCAACCAGCGCGTTCACGGCATTGGCACACTCCCCGAACTGCGGGAAGGTTAAACTCTGCGGGCCGTCACTCGTAGCTTTGTCGGGCACCGGGTGCGTCTCGATGATCACGCCGTCGGCCCCCACCGCGACCGCGGCGAGCGACAACGGTTTAATCAGGTCGCGCCGCCCCGCCGCGTGGCTGGGGTCGACGATGATCGGTAAATGCGAGAGCTGCTTGCAAAGCGGGATCGCGGAGATGTCCAGCGTGTTGCGCGTGCTTTGCTCGAACGTGCGTATGCCGCGCTCGCAAAGCACAATCTGCGGCGAGCCGCTGTTGTAGATGTATTCTGCGGCGAGCAGCAGCTCTTCAATCGTCGCGCTCAGGCCGCGTTTTAGCATGACGGGCTTGCCCGCGATGCCGACTTCTCGCAGCAGGTCGAAGTTCTGCATGTTGCGCGCGCCGACCTGCATCATGTCGACGTATTTAACAAGCAGTGGAACTTGCCGAACGTCCATCACTTCGCTGACCGTGACGAGGCCGTTTTCTTTGCCCGCGTCGCGCATGAATCGCAGGCCGTCCTCGCCCAGGCCCTGGAAGCTGTAGGGCGAACTGCGCGGTTTGAATGCGCCGCCGCGCAGACCCTGGGCGCCCTGCGATTTAACGAAGCGCGCGATCTCGTGGATCTGCTGTTCGCTCTCGATCGCGCACGGGCCGGCAAAGGTTGTGAAGCTGCCGTCGCCGATCGTCACGTTGCCGATGCGGATAACCGTCGGCTCTGGGTGGAATTCGCGGCTGACGCGCTTGAAGGGTTTTTTCTCGTCGACAACATCCTCGACGCCACCGAGCGCCGTGAGCTGCTCCTGCGTGAACGGGTTTTTCCCCGCGATGCCGATCAACGTCTGGTCGCCGTTTTTATTGACGACAGGAAACACGCCGCGATCCTCGAGCGTCGTGATCACGTGCGTGATGTCTTTCAGTGTCGCGTTGTTGCGCATGACGATCAGCATGGGAACTCCAAGTATTAGGCTAAAGGCTAAAAGCGAAAATTTGATCTCCAGTCGCCGGGAGCCATAGCACAAATTTTAGCCTTTAGCTTTTCGCCTTTAGCCTCGTTCTGAATCACAGGCACTTCTCAAACGATCCAACATATCGCTCACCGCCTTGCCGGATTCCAACTCACGAACCAGCGCGCTGCCAACGATGAACCCGTCCACCTCTTGTCTCAGTTGCTTAACGTGCTTCGGCCCGCTGATGCCGAAGCCGACACAGAGCGGCTTGTCCGTCATCGCCCTGATCTTGCGCAGATAATCGACCGTTTCGCGCGAGTACTCGCCACGCGCGCCGGTCACGCCCGCGACGCTGATCAGGTAAACGAATCCTTCGGCTTCCTTCAGGATGGCCTTGGCGCGAGCGTCGCTCGTCGTCGGTGCGATCATCGCCACCAGCGCGATCCCGGCCTTCTTGCACGCTGCACGCATCTCGCCGGCTTCTTCATGCGGCAGGTCGGGCACAATCAGGCCGGCAACTCCGGCGCTCGCGCAACGCGCCGGGAATTTCGCGCCCCCACCCGCCAGCACCTGATTAATCGAAAGCATGAACAACAGCGGCGGCATTTTCGCGACCTCAAGTTCGCTCAGCGCCTTGAACGTTCCCTCAAGCGTCACGCCGCCCGCAAGTGCTTTCGCGCTTGCCGCCTGGATCACGGGGCCGTCGGCGAGCGGATCACTGAACGGGATGCCGATCTCGATGGCATCGGCGTACTTGGCGGCGTCCATCAACGCTTCACGAAACTTCGCCGCCGTCGGGTAGCCCGCCACCAGAAACGGCACGAGCGCCTTGCGGCCGGCTGCGCGAACCTTCAGAATTATTTGCTCAAGTGCGTCCATTAGACGAGCCCTCGCGCGATCAGCGTCGGCATGTCTTTGTCGCCGCGGCCGCTGAGGTTGACGATCAATTTCTGGCCCGGCGACTTTTTCAGCAGCCGCTTGGCAAACGCGAGCGCGTGGCTCGACTCGAGCGCCGGCAGAATGCCCTCCAGCCGCGAAAGTTCGCTGAACGCCGTCAGCGCTTCGTCATCGTGAACGATTTCGTATTTCACGCGGCCGCTATCTTTCAGCGCGCTGTGTTCAGGCCCGACGCCGGGGTAATCAAGGCCGGGCGCAATACTGTGCGTGCCGGTGATCTGGCCGTCGTTGTTTTGCAGCAGGTACGAGAACGAACCGTGCAGCACGCCCGGGCGGCCGTCGGCGAGCGTGCAGGATGTGTGGCCTTCTTTGCCGTCCCCACCCGCCTCCACGCCGTAGAGTTTGACCTTCGTGTCCTCCAGAAAGCCCGCGAAGATGCCGATCGCGTTGCTTCCCCCACCCACACACGCGATCACCGCGTCCGGCAGCTTCTTCGGAAAATGCGTCTGATATTGTTCGCGCGCTTCGCTGCCAATAATGCTCTGGAAATGCCGCACGATCGCCGGGTACGGCGCGGGGCCGACCGCCGAGCCGAGCAGGTAATAAGTCTCGCGCGGGTTGGCCACCCAGTCGCGGATGGCCTCGTTGATCGCGATCTTCAGGTTGCGCGTGCCGGCCTCGCAGGCCGCCACCTTGGCGCCAAACAGCTTCATGCGCTGCACGTTGGGCTGCTGGCGTTCGCAGTCGAGCGCGCCCATGTAGACGATGCAGTCGAGGCCCAGCCGCGCGCAGGCGGCCGCGGTCGCAACGCCATGCTGGCCCGCCCCGGTTTCAGCAACGATGCGCCGCTTGCCCATGCGCTTGGCAATCAAAGCCTGGCCGACGGCGTTGTTGATCTTGTGTGCGCCGGTGTGCGTGAGGTCTTCCCGTTTCAGATAAACCTGCCCGCCCCAGGCTTCGGATAACCGCTGGGCGTGATACAGCGGCGTCGGGCGGCCGACAAAGTGCGACAGGGCGTCGTGATGTTCGGCCAGAAATGCCTTGTCTTCGACCGCCGCGACAAAGGCCTCCTCCAACTCAATTAAATTCGCCATCAGCGTCTCGGGGACGTACTGGCCGCCGTAGGGCCCGTAGCGGTGGGTTATTGTTGCCGTGCTCACGCCATCTCCTTTTCCGCGGCCCGTGCGGCCCCGATGAAATCCTTGATCAGCGCGACATCCTTGATGCCGCGTTTGCTCTCGACGCCACTTGACACGTCAATACCATAGGGCCGCGCACGTTTGATAGCATTCGCGACGTTGTCCGGCGTCAGGCCGCCCGCGACAATCGCTCGACCCTTGCCCTGAGCGGCGCGCGCGTAATCCCACGCGCGGCCGCTGCCCGGCCCCGCGGGCGAATCCACGAGATAGCGGCGATCCGCCAGAAATCCGAAGTCGGCCTTTCCCAGCGCATCGGCGGCAAAAGCGGGGATCAGCTCAACCGCCAGCCCGCCGGGCGCCGCGCCGCCACTCGGATAGTGGCACTGGATCGCGGTCAGCCCGGCATCGCGCGCCACGCGCAGCATCTTGTCGACGCCGGAGTCCTTGAACACGCCGATCTTCTCGACGCCGGCGGGCAACCCGGCGGCAATTTCGCGAGCCTCCTCGACCAATACTTTGCGCGGCGAATCGGCGAATACCAGCCCGATCGCGTTGGCGCCGTGATCGACGCAAAATTGCGCCGTGGCGAGGTCCCGGATGCCGCAGATTTTGATCCACAGTGCCATGGTTTTCCCGGACACGCTGCCGCGTGTCCCTACGCGCGTAACCTCGCGAGCGTCTTGCCCGCGTCGCCTTCTTTCATCAAGGCGCTGCCAATCAGCACGCCGTCGTAACCGAGATTCTTCACCGTCTTGAATTGTTCGGGCGTGGTGATGCCGCTTTCCGCGACGGCTTTGACCGCGGCCGGGATGCGCGGGCGCAGTTTTTCGAAGCGCGAGAAGTCCACGCTCAAGTCGCGCAGGTTGCGGCAATTCACGCCGATGAGATTCGCCCCGGCCGTCAACGCGCGTTGCAGGTCGCGCTCGTCGAATGCCTCCACCAACGCGAACATGCCCAGCTCGCCCGCAAGCCTCAGCATCTTGCGCAGGTAGACGTCACTCAGGATGCCGGCGATCAAGAGCACGCCGTCAGCGCCAAGCAGCCGCGCCTGCGCCACCTGGTATTCGCTGACGAGAAAATCTTTGCGCATCACCGGCAGGCCCGCGACTTGCGCCTCGCGCACGTCTTCGTCGCGGCCCAGAAATTTAACAGGCTCGGTCAGCACGCTCACCGCGCTCGCACCGGCGCTCCGGTACGCTTTCGCCTGCGCGGCCACGTCGACGTCGTGATTAAACACGCCCGCCGCCGGCGAGGCGCGTTTGATTTCGGCGATCACGGCCAGTTCGCCGCGCTTGAAGTTGATTTGCCGCGTTGGCGGCTGTTCAAAGGCGCTGCGGAACAGCATCTCGGCGGGAAACAATTCTTCGGCAGCCGCCGCACGTTCGGCGCTTGCGTCGGCCATTTCGCGCAGGAAATCAGCCACGGCCGCCTCCCTTGAGTTTCGCGACAAGCGCCGCGACCGCGCCGGAATCGAGCATCTGTGCCGCCAGCCGCACCGCTGCTTGCGGCGCTTTCTCGCGGCCGGTGAGCATGAACACCAGCGCGGCGTTGAGAACCACGGTGTCGCGACGCGGGCTCTTTTCACCGGCGAAAATTGCGCTGAGTATCTTTGCGTTCTCCGCGGCATCGCCGCCGCACAGGTCTTCGAGCTTGCACGCGGGCAGGCCGAAATCGGCCGCCGTCATGCGCGAGGGCGTGACGCTCTGGTTCGCGACGCGCAGGACATCGAAGGCGCCCGCGGGGGTCGCCTCGTCCAAACCCGGCTCGCCCCACACCACCATCGCGTGGCTGCCGCTTGCGGCGAGCGTGTTGGCGACAGCGGTCAGGCGTTCGCGCACGCCGACGCCGACGAGTTGATGCGTCGGGAACGCGGGGTTGGCGAGCGGGCCGACGAGGTTGAAAATCGTTCGGAAGGCCAGCGCCTTGCGGATCGGCGCCAGCCGCCGGAGCGCGGGATGATGATTGGGGGCAAACAGGAAATGAAAGCGTGCCGCCGGGGCGCCGGCGCTACCGTTTGCGTCAGTGAACGGTATCCCCAGCGCCTCGATGACGTCCGCGCTGCCGCATTTGCTGCTCGCGGCGCGATTGCCATGCTTGAAAATCGGTTCGCCCGCCGCAGCGCAAACAAGCGCCGCAGCCGTGGAAATATTGAACGTCCCCGCGCCATCGCCGCCGGTGCCGCAGGTGTCGACGCGGATGCCACCGTCACGCGCAATCGTTTTCGCGAGGGACATCAGCGCGGCAATGAAACCCTGGAGTTCGCCGGCGTTTTCACCCTTACTGTGCAGGGCGGCCAGGGCCGCGGCGATCTGCACATCCGGCGTTTCGGGATTTAACAGGGCGAGCGCGAGCGCCTCGGCCTCGGGAACCGTGAGGTCGGTACGTTTCAAAAGTTTTTCGAGCGTCTCACGCATGGTTCGCGTTCCAAGCCCACTGCGTCAGCGGTGGGATAAAGCCATGGTCGCACGTCCGGGATCACATCCCACCGCTTACGCAGTGGGCTTGAGGCTCGCCAGAAAGTTCTTCAACATGGTCGCGCCGTGTTCTGTCAGGATGCTCTCGGGGTGGAACTGCACGCCCTCCAGCGGCAGGCGCTTGTGGCGAATGCCCATGATCTCGCCGTCGCGGGTGTAACTCGCGACTTCGAAATCGGCGGGCAGCGACTTCTCGTCAGCGATCAGCGAATGGTAGCGGCCGACCGTGATAGGGTTTGGAAGCCCGGCGTAGAGCGTCTTGCCGTCGTGATAGACCTTCGATTGCTTGCCGTGCATCTGCTTGGCCGCGCGCACGACCTTGCCGCCGAACGCGGCCGTCATCGCCTGATGCCCGAGACACACGCCGAAAATCGGCTTGCTGGCCGAATAATCACGGATCACGCCCATGCACTGGCCCGCTTCCTCCGGCGCGCCGGGCCCGGGCGAAATCACGACCGCGTCGGCAGCCTTCAGGTCGGCCGCACTCACCTTGTCGTTGTAGACAACGTTCAGCTTCGCACCCGCCTCGCTGAGCATCTGGTACAGGTTGAAAGTGAACGAATCGTAGTTGTCGATCAGCAGCAGGTTCACGGTTAGAGCTCCGTTGCGGCGAATTCGAGCGCCTTGAGCAGCGCCGCCGCCTTGTTCTGGATTTCCGCGTATTCCGATTCCGGTTTGCTATCCAGCACGATGCCCGCGCCCGCCTGCGCGATGTAGCGGCCCTTGTGCATCACAATCGTGCGGATCGCGATCGCCTGGTCCATCTCGCCCTGCGCCGAGAAGTAGCCGCAACTGCCGCCGTAGAAGCCGCGCGGCGTGGGCTCGAGGTCGTCGATGATCTGGCAGGCGCGGACTTTCGGCGCGCCGCTGAGCGTGCCCGCGGGAAAGGCGCTGCGGAAAACGTCGGCGCAGTTGGCGGTTTCGGCGCGCGAACCGGTCACGCTTGAGACGATGTGCATGACGTGGCTGTAGCGCTCGATCTTGCGCAGGCTTTCGACTTTCACGCTGCCGACGCGCGCGACGCGGCCGACGTCGTTGCGCGCGAGGTCGACGAGCATGTTGTGTTCGGCGTTTTCCTTTTCGTCGGAGAGCAGTTCTTTTTCGAGAACGGCGTCCTCCGCCGCGTCTTTGCCGCGCGGGCGCGTGCCGGCAATCGGGCGAATCATGATGCGGTCGTTCTCGAGGCGGACCAGCGCCTCGGGCGAGCTGCCAATCACGTGGTAGTCGCCGAAGTCGTGATAGAAAAGATAGGGGGAGGGGTTGAGGTGGCGCAGCGCGCGATAAACCTGGTAAGGATGCAGGTCGGTTTTGCCCTCAAACGCGAGTGACAGCACGACCTGGAAAATATCGCCCGCGCGGATGTGTTCCTTGGCGCGCTCGACCATGCCGGTGAACTGATCGAGCGACAACGAAGCCTTGGGCGTTTCGTATTTGCCGCCGCGCGGCGGCAGGGTTGCCTGCTTGCCGACGACGTTGCCGATCTCGGCCAGCATCTTTTTCGCCGCGCCGTCGCCATCGGCATGCACGAGTTCGATGCGTTGACGCACGTGGTCGAAGCTCACGACCGCGCGCGGGACGACAAACGCCGCGAGCGGCAGATCATTCTGCGCCTGCGGCTTACGGCCGGTCGGGAGAAGTTCGTGCAGCGCCTCGTAGCTGACCGCCCCGACCAGCCCGTTGCACAGGCGATGGCCCGCGGCGACGGGTTTAATGGCCGCGAGCTCTTTGGCGATCAGCGCCTCGAGCCCGCCGCCGCGATACTCGATCTTGCGTAGAGGGTCGAGCCCGATGAATGAGAAGCGACCGAGCTGTTCGCCCTGCACGACGGATTCGAGCAAGAACGCCGGTTTGAAGGGCGCGAGTTTCAGGAACAAGGATGTCGGTGTTTCAAGGTCGGCGAGCATTGTTGTGTCCGTCGGTTTGGGTCATCAATCCGGGCGGACAAACAAAAACCGCCCTTTCGGGCGGTCGCGGTCGTCAATCTGCAAACGATTACGCGGACCACCCCAAGGAGGTCCACCACCAGCGGCCGTTGGCGCGCATCGTTTGCATGGCAATACAAGTACAACGTGAAATCGCCTTGCGCAAACGCATTCGCGATTAAATCTGCATTTGGGCTTACCAACTCAGGTGGTCTGGAAGACCTTGCGCAGCACATCTGCCAATTGTTGCGGCGTGTAGGGCTTCTGCACAAAACCGGCCAGCCCGGCGGCCTTGAAGCGCCGCAGCGTGTCTTCTTCGGGGTAGCCGCTGGACAGGATCACACGCACGTCGGGCTTGATGCGGCGCAATTCGCGGAACGTTTCTTCGCCGTTGAGTTGCGGCATGGTCATGTCGAGCAACACGGCGACGATTTTTTCCGGCGACTGCTTGAATACCTCGATGCCGCGCAAGCCGTCTTCGGCCACGAGCACCGTATAGCCAAGTTCGGCGAGCATCACCCGGGCGATGCTGCGCACGCTCTCTTCATCGTCGATCACAAGCACCGTGCCCTCGCCCGACCACGACCGGGCCGTTTCCGCCGGCGCCTCGAGCGATTGCGGCAGCGGCATGACTGGAAACAGCACGCGCACCGTCGTGCCGTGGCCGGGCTCGGAATAAACGCGGATGGCGCCCCTGTGGCTGCGCATGATGCCGAGCACGGCGGCAAGGCCCAGGCCGCGGCCCTTGAACTTGGTAGTGAAGAAGGGCTCAAACATGCGCTTGACCGTAACGGCGTCCATGCCTGAACCCGTGTCGGACACCTCGATGAACACAAAACGCCCGGGCTCGACGCCCCCGGAAATCACGCAGGTAGCCAGGTACGCCGCATCGACGACCACCGAGCCCGTGGCAAGGGTGATCGTCCCGTTGCGGTCCTCAAGGGCTTCCGACGCGTTGGTGATCAGGTTCATCACCACCTGGCTGATCTGGGCCGGGTCGGCCTCGATCAGGGGCAGTTCGCGCGCAAAAGTGTATTTCATCGTGGCGCGCTTGGAGACCGAAACCTGCAGCAGGTGCGCCATCTCCTCGACGGCCATCGACAGGCTCATGGGCACAACCTGGAAGCGGCCCTTGCCCGCATAGGCAAGCATTTGACGCGTCAAGTCCGCAGCGCGGCGCGCGGCGGCCTCAATCTGCTTTAGGTGTTCATGCGTCGCGGTATTGCGCGGCTGGTGCGAAAGCGCGATCTCGGTGTTGCCCAGAATCGCCATCAGCAGGTTATTGAAGTCGTGGGCAATGCCGCCGGCCATCACACCCAGGCTCTCGAGCTTCTGCGCGTGCTGCATGCGTTCGTGCAGCACAAGTTGTTCGGCCTCAAGACGCCGGCGCTCGGTGATATCGATGACGGCCGCAAGCACGCACATGCCGTCGGCGGTGTTGATGGGGTTGAGGCCGATCTCGATGGGGATTTCGTGGCCGTCCTTGTGCATGCCAAACAGCTCGCGACCCACGCCCATGGCGCGCGCGCTGGGGCTGGCCATGAATTTTTCGCGCTCCAGCGGGTGGCTGCCGCGCCAACGCTCAGGCACAAGGCGCTCAACCTGGCTGCCGATCAATTCGTCGCGAGGGTAGCCGAACATCACCTCGGCCTGGCGATTCACGAGCACGATCTTGCCGCGCCCGTCCACCATCAACATGGCGTTGGGCGCGGATTCAACCAGCGCGCGCACGTTGGCTACCTCGCGCTGTTTCTGCTCCAGGTCGGCCGTCGCCGACTCAAGCGCGCGCGTGTGGGCCATCACCCGCGTTTCGAGTTCGCTGTTCGCAAGCTGAAGTGCGTTGCGCGCCGCCGAGCGGTCGGCAATCGCCGCCGCCAGAAAGAATCCCGTCAGCGCAATCGCCGCCGCAAAGATGTCCAGCGCCACCAGGCGATCTTCGTGCGACATCTGCAGGGCGGCGGTCCCTTGCGGCGGCAACGTTGCGACGCCCCACAGGGCCAGGACCACGATGGCAAAGACAATCAGCGTCGTGCCGCGCTGTCCCAGCCGCAGCGCAGCCCAGATCACAAACGGGAACAGCAAGTACGCGCGGCGCAGGAGTTGCGCCGGTTCCTGGAAGAGATTGGTCAGCACAAATAGCGAAACGAAGAGCGCGACGACTGTGAAAGCGACCGACTCGGCCACCAGGGCGCGACTCCAGGCTATTGGCGGGCCCTTCACCCAGGCCAGGATCAGCGGGGCGACAAGAACCACACCCATGGCGTCGCCCATCCACCACACCCACCAGACGGCGCCGAAATGCGACCAGGGTTTGTGCTCGGCCAGGCAAAGTTGAAAAACGCCGTTGGTCGCTGTGATCGCCATGCCCAGCATTGCACCGAAGACGACCAGCAACCCGATATCTCGCGGCCGGCTGAGCGCGCTGTCGAACTTCACGCGGCGAAGCAGCCACACGCCGGCCACCGGCCCCAGCGTGTTGCCAACGGAGATGCCCAGCGCCGTCAGCGGTGTTTCGCCCAGCGGTCCCGAGGGCAGGATGTTCAGCGACGCCATGATCCAGTCGCCGATGCCCGAATTGGTGACATAGGCGCCAACCAGAATCGCGGGCCATGCGCGAAGCCCCAGCAACAGCAACGCCGCAACCGCAATGCCGGTGGCGGGAAACACCGCGGAAACCTGCGTGGTCATCCGCGCGAAGCTGAGGCCAAAGCGCGCCGCCGCAAAATAGATGAATGCCACCACAAATAGAGCGGCCAAGGCCCGTGCACTGAAGGGCGGTACAAGCAGCCGCGAGAGTTTGTCGTCCAATTTCGGCACTTCACCCCTGCCCATGAAGCGGCGCTAGGTCAGCGCCTGGATCAGGATATCGCGCATCTGCGCCGGACCATATGGCTTGGGCAAAAAGCCCGCGGGCCGCTGGTTCGACAAACGCGCGCCGACTTCCCGCTCGGTATATCCCGTCGAGATCACCACCTTGATGTCGGGCTTGATCTTGCGCAACTCCTGCAGTGTCTCTTCGCCGCTCATGCCGGGCATGGTCAGGTCCAGGATCACCAGCGAAATGGTGTCGCGGTTTTCGCGCAGGACTTCCAGCGCGCGCTGGCCGCTTTCAGCCAGCAGCGGCGTCAGCTTGAATTCCTCCAGGATCATCTTGGCCACGTTGCGCACGGCCTCGTCGTCATCGACGACAAGCACGGTCTGGCCCGCCTGCCACGGCACGCTCACCTCCGGCGGCGGCGCGGGCGCCTCCGGCACGGCGGCGTCCGTGGCAGGAAACAGCAGCCGGAAGATGCTGCCCTTGCCCGGCGTCGACTGCACCATGATTGCGCCGTTGTGCGCGCGCATGCGGCCAAGCGCCGCGGCCAGGCTGAGGCCCGCGCCGCTGCGCTTGGTGCTGAAGAAAGGAAGGAAGAGGCGGGCCTGCGTGGCTTCGTCCATGCCGCTGCCGTTGTCAATGACGTCGAGGTAGACGTACTCGCCGGCGGGAAGTTTCTCGCCGCCCGCGCACTTCGACAGGTATTCGCGCGTGGCCTCAAGCCTGCCCGTGGCCAGCGTGATGGTGCCCATCTCGCCGCCAATGGCGTCGGCGGCGTTGCTGATCAAACCCATCACGACGCGGCCAAGCTGGCCGACGTCGCCCCTGATAGCGGGCAACATCGGCGCGAAATCCTTGCGCATGCCGATCTTGCTTCCCAGCGAAAGGTCGAGGACCTCGGCCATGCTGTTGACGAACTCGTTGATATCGAGCGGCTGCAACTCTGACTTCGTGCCGCCCGCACACGCCAGCATTTCGCGCGTCAGGTCGCTCGCGCGTTTTGCCGCGGCGTCGATCTGCTCGATGTTGTATCGCGCCACCGCCGTGGGAGGCAGGCGCATAAGCGCAAGACGCGTGTTGCCGGCAATGGCGGTCAGCAGGTTATTCAGGTCGTGGCCGATGCCGCTTGCCATCACGCGCAAGCCCTCGAGGCGGCGCACCTGCGTGAACGCGCCCTCGAGTTCGCGCTGGTGGGTTTCCGCCTGCTTGAGCTGCGTAATGTCGACGCCGACGACAAACGCGCCGGTGACAACGCCGTTGTCGTCGCGCGTGGGGCTGATGTGGACGTCAAACCAGGGGCCGTCGACATTGGCCGTGAAGTGCACCGTCTCGCCCTCAAGCGCCTTGCGCAAGTTCTGGATTGCCGGCAGGTGCCCGAACAAATCGTAGGCCGACTGGCCGACCACCTGCCCCGGTGAAAGTTTTAGCGCCTCCAGAGCCTTGCCTTCGCTCACCAGCACTTTGCCGTCTTTGTCGATCACCCACAGCACCAGTGGCGCATTGTTGATCACCTTGTGCAGCGAATCCTGCGCCTCGCGCAACGCCGCAAGCATGTTCATGTGACCGGTCAGGTCCGTCGCTACGACACCCACGCCAAGCGCGTCGCCCTCGGGCGAGCTGACCGGGTAATACGAACACGCCAGGCGCTGGCCGGTCTTGCGGCCCCAGAGTTCCGAATCCTGCACGGAAATTTCCGGCTGGCCGCTCTTGAGCACGCGGCGATAACGTTCTTCCGCCTCTTCGCCGCCGCTTCGCATGACCTCGTGCGGCATGCGGCCCACGTGTGCTTCGACGGGCGCGCCGTGCAGGCTTGCCATGGCCGCATTGAGGCAGACGTAGCGCATCTGCGTGTCGACAAACGCGATGCCCACGGGGGCGGTGTCGAGCAGGCACGACAGTTGGGCGAGCAGCGCTTCGTTCTGGGTAAGCAGTTGTTCGAGTTGCCCGGCGCGGTCCCGCAGTTCGATTTCCATGCGCCGCTGGCGGCCGATTTCGTGCGTGAACACGCGGCAGTGCACAAGTTTGCCTTCGCGCCAAAGGCCGCTGGCGTTGACGGCAACATGTAACAGGGCGCCGTCCCTGGCGCGCAACTGGCAGTTAAACTCCCGGACCTCCTCGCCTGCCGCCAGGGTGCTCATCAGGTCGTCAGCTTTGCGGGTATCGGCGTGGAATTCACTGATGTGGTGGCCGATGTACTCTTCCGCCGGGTAACCCAGCAGTGCGAGTTCGGCCTTGTTGGCCCAGACAATGCGGCCAAGGGGGCTAAGGCAGAACATCGGTTGATTGCCGTTTTCGAGGAAATCGCCGGCGTCGTTGACACTCAGGGGTGCCAGCGTCTGCAAGTGCCGATTAGAGGAAGCACGGTCGTCCATATAGACCTCACCGCGGCGATTCGCCGTCCCGTGGATCTGTGCCCCGTGCCCGGAGTGCAACCATCATATCACACGGTGGCAGACTTGGCTGGAAATGCTGCCTGCGTGGGACGTTGCGAAGCCGCAACTCGTTGAAGTCTCAAATTCTTGGTTCTGGAAACGAAGCGGCCCACCCAACGGTGCCGGGCGGGCCGCAAGTTAGATGGAGCAGGCGATGGGGCTCGAACCCACGACCACTTGCTTGGGAAGCAAGAGCTCTACCACTGAGCTACGCCTGCAAATTCGCTGTCTTCCTGTACGCGCCACCAAAGCTTGCGTCGTTGGTCCGTTTCGAGGCGCAATGCGGGCGAGGCCCGCACCACCTTCAAATGGACCCACCACCGACAAATGGACCCACCAGCGAATCTTGCGACGCAAGTCCTCCGCGGTCAAGGCGCGTCCGTTCGAAGCCGGGCCTTCAACCACCTGGTCAAATCGCGCCGCCGCAAAACCCGCGCGCCAAGCGGCTCTGCGGGCAGCGGCAAATCCGGATAATTCCGGCATGAAATCCCCTAACATCTTTCCCGAATAGCTCTTGAGCTAGTCCGCTCGACAACCTAAACGGTTTTGGTCAACTAAGACTTTTTAGGTCCGCATTGATCGGCTCAACGTGCTCATAACCGCAAAATCCGACTACGGCCTGCGTGCGGCGCTGCACCTCAGCCGCAGCGGCTCGCGACAGACGGTGCACCAGATCGCACAGGCGCAGCGCATTCCCGAGAAGCTATGCGCGCAGATCATGCGCCGGCTGGTCAACAAGGGCATCGCGCGCTCCAAGGCGGGGCGCGAAGGCGGCTACAGCCTTGCGCGTGAAGCCCGGCTTATCAGCGTGGCCAGCGTGCTGGAGGCGGCCGACCGCGGCGTCTGCATTTTCAAGTGCGTGGGCAATCCCGGCATCTGCGAGTTCAGCGAAAACTGCACGCTGCGCGCCGCGCTGGGCTCGTTTGCCGACGCCATCGGCTGCTATCTCGAAAAGCTTTCAGTGGAAGACATGAAACAAGGCAAACCGGCGCTGCCCGCGTTTGCCGCCGCCTCGGCGCAAGCCCCGGCCCAAGTCGCGGAAGGAGTGTCGGCATGATTGATTCCGTCAAAGCGCTTGAAAAGACGCCCATGCAGAAGGCTGAAGAAGCCTCGCTCAAATATCCCAATGGCGTCACCATCGGCATGGATGTGGGCTCCACGACCGTCAAGGCCGTGGTGATGGACCCCGTCACCGACGAAATCTTGTGGTCCGATTACCAGCGCCACGAAACCAAGCAGCCCGAGAAAGTCTTTGAGCTGCTCGAAAAAATCTTCCAGTCTTTCCCGCTGCCCTACACCCGCGTGCGCTGCTTTATCACCGGCTCGGGCGGCACGGCGCTGGCATCGCTGATCAACGCCAAGTTCGTGCAGGAAGTGAACGCGGTCAGCCTCGCGGTCGAAAAGTATTACCCCGATGCCGGCAGCGTAATCGAACTCGGCGGCCAGGACGCCAAGATCATCATCTGGCAGCTTGATGAACGCACGGGCCAGCGCCGCAAGGTGCCCAGCATGAACGACAAGTGCGCGGGCGGCACGGGCGCGGTGATCGACAAAATCAACGCCAAGCTCAAGGTGCCTGTCGAAACGCTGCGCCAGTTGCCTTATTTCGGCGTCAAGCTGCACCCCGTCGCGGGCAAATGCGGCGTGTTTGCCGAAACGGACATCAACGGCTTGCAGAAGCAAGGCGTGCCCGCCGGCGAGCTGATGGCGAGCCTGTTCGAGGCGATTGTCCAGCAGAATTTAAGCGTGCTGACGCGCGGCAATACGCTGCGGCACCAGGTGCTGCTGCTGGGCGGGCCGAACACGTTTATTCCCGCCATGCGCGATGCCTGGAAAAACAACATCCCCAAAATCTGGGCCGAGCGTAAATACCCGCTGCCCGAGGGCGTCGACCCCAAAGATCTCATCATCGTCCCGAACAACGCCCAGTACTTTGCGGCGATCGGCGCGGTGCTCTACGGCAAAAGCGAAGACGCCCACGTCGCGGTGTTCAGCGGCATGGAAACGATCGCGGCGTACATCGGCGGCGGGCGCGACAAAATGCGCGAGGCCAGCGGCGGCAAGGCCCTGTGGGACACGCAGGAAGAACTTGCGCAGTTCGTCAAGGATTACACCATCCCGCGCCACGTGTTCCCGGAGTTCGCCGCGGGCCAGGTGGTCGAAGGCTGGATGGGCATCGACGGCGGCAGCACCAGCACCAAGGCGGTGCTCGTCAACAACAAGGGCGATTTGATCGGCGCGTATTACCAGTTGTCGAAGGGCAACCCGCTGCTCGACACGAAGGAAGTCGTGGCGGGGTTAAAGGAAGTCATCGAAAAGAACGGCGCGACGCTGGTTATCAAGGGCGTCGGCACCACGGGCTACGCCAAAGACATCCTCAAGGACACGATCGGCGGCGACGTCGCGCTGGTCGAGACCGTCGCGCACACCCAAAGCGCGCTGCACTTCTACAAGGACGTTGACGTGATCGTCGACGTCGGCGGCCAGGACATCAAGGTCATCATGCTCAACGATGGCCGCGTCGCGGACTTCAAGCTCAACACGCAATGCAGCGCGGGCAACGGATACTTCCTGCAATCCACCGCGGGCAAGTTCGGCCACCCGGTGGAGAAATTCGCCGAGACCGCCTTTAGCGCCAAGAAGCTGCCGATTTTCAGCTACGGCTGCGCGGTGTTCATGGAATCGGATATCGTCAACTTCCAGCAGCTTGGCTGGAGCCCGCAGGAAATCATGGCGGGGCTGGCCCACGTGCTGCCGAAAAATATCTGGCTCTACGTCGTGCAGGAGCCCAACCTCAACAAGCTCGGCAAAAAGTTCGTGCTGCAGGGCGGCACGCAGCGCAACCTCGCCGCGGTCAAATCGCAGGTCGACTTCATCAAGGGCAAAGTGCCCGGCGCTGAAGTCATCGTGCACAAGTTCTGCGGAGAAAGCGGCGCAATCGGCTGCGCGATTGAAGCGCACCGCGTGACCGGCAAATCCGGCAAGACCAACTTCATCGGCTTCGAGGCGCTGCTTGGCCTTTCCTACAGCAGCAAGCGCGACGAAAGCACCCGCTGCTACTTCTGCAAGAACAAGTGCCTGCGCACCTTCATTGATACGCAGACGCCCGCGGGCGACAACCGGCGCTTCATCATCGCGACGTGCGAAAAAGGCACGGTCGAAGACGTCGCCGCGATGCGCAAGATCAAGTCGAAGATGGACGGCCTGAAGAAGGACAACCCGAACTTCGTCGACCTCGCGGCCCGCCGCGCGTTCGAAAGCTACGAGCCCGAAGTCGCGGTCAAGGACGAGCCCGGCAAGCTACTTGGTTTCATCAGCACGCCGCGCCTGCGCGAGCAACTGGAAAAACGCGCGCGGCGCAAGACGATCAAAATCGGCATGCCCAAAGTATTGAACATGTACTCGACCGGGCCGTACTGGTCGGCGTACCTTGAAAGCATCGGCGTCGACCGCAAGAACATCATCTGGTCCGAGACGACCAACGAAGAGATGTACAAGGAAGGTTCACGCCGCGGCAGCATCGACCAGTGCTTCCCGGCCAAGGTCGCGCTCGCGCACATCCACAACCTGCTCTACAAGAAAAAGCCGGACGTCATCTTCTTCCCGATTCCCAACACGATGATCTCCGAGCTCACGCACGTCGTCGACAGCTACGCCTGCCCGACGGTCTCGGCCACGCCCGAAGTCGTGAAAGCCGCGTTCACCAAGGAACGCGACCTCTTCAAGGAAGCTGGCATGGAGTACTGGGACCCGTGCATCGACATGAAGAACTTCGCGCTGGCCGAGCGCCAGATGTTCGAGTGGTTCGGCCCGCGCCTGGGCGTCACGCGCGCGGAAAACAAGTTCGCGCTCGAACAAGCCGAAAAGGCGCTCAAGGCCTTCCGCGAGGAGCTTCGCGTCGGCGGGCGCAAGGCGCTCGATAAACTCAAGGCCGAGGGCAAGCTCGGCGTGGTGTTGCTCGCGCGCCCCTACCACAACGACCCGGGCCTGAACCACGAAATCCTCGAGGAGCTGCAGTTGATGGGCTACCCGATCTTCGCTCTCGACAGCCTGCCCATTGAGCAGGACATCCTCGACGAAGTGTTCGGCGAGGACGTCAAGAAGGGTCTTATTCCCGGCCCGATGGCGATCAGCGACGTCTGGAAGAATTCCTACAGCCACAATAGCTCGCAGAAGTTGTGGGGCGCGAAATATACGGCGCGCCACCCCAATCTCGTCGGTTTAGATTTATCCAGTTTCAAGTGCGGGCACGACGCGCCGATTTACGGAGCCGTCGACGAAATCGTCAGCGCCAGCAAGACGCCCTACTTCACCTTCCACGACATCGACGAAAACAAGCCCACGGGCAGCATCAAGATCCGCACCGAGACCATCAATTACTTCCTCACGCGGTATGCCGAGGCCAAGCGCGAGGAAGCGGACAAGAAGAAGAAGCTGGCCGAACTGATTGCCGCCAAGAAGGCGGAATTGCTCGCCAAGCGCGCCGAACAACCGAAATCTGACCCTGAATTGACCGCGGTAGGTTAAAACGTCCGGGGTACAGGGTGCCAGGGCCGGGGTCTTTGACCCAGGCCGCCGCACTCAGGACTTCGGGACAAAAACATGAAGAACAGCATCACTACAATCGTTGTCGCGATCATTGCCTGCCTGGCCGGTGCCGCGGGCATGTACCAGTTCGGCGCCAGCAAGGCCGGGCAACAGAAGACCGGCGAGCTCGAATCCGCGATCGGCACGCTCTCGCAGGAGCGCGACGCCGCACGCGACGAGAACACGCGCCTTAAGGCGGACCTCGACAGGCTCAAGAACAAAAGCGGCTCGGAGAAGATCGCGGCCACTGAAATCGCGGCCGAAACCGACCGCCTGGCGCGCGAAAAAGGCGAGGCCAACGAACGCGCCGACCGGGCCGAAGCCGCGCTGCACAAGCTGAAGCAGGCCGGCGCCGAGACGGAACTCCAGCTAAAGGCCGAACTCGAGGGCAAAGACAAGAAGAGCGCCGATTACGCGGCGATCCTCGAGAAGTACGGCATCTTTGAGCACCTCACGCCCGAGGAAATCAAGGCGCGCATCGACGAAAATGACGGGCTCTTCAAGCGCGCGTTCGAGCTCAAGGACAAAGAAGGCGTCATCAAGGCCATTGCCGCGCTGCAGAAACTCGGCCCGCTGGCCTACGACAAGACCATCGAGATGTGGATGAAGGTCGCCGAGGACTACGGCACGGGCATGAACTGGGGCAAGGGCAAGCGCGAACTCGGGCTCTCCGACCCGGACATGTACACGCTGATCTCAAACTGGGACCTGATCAAGTACAGCATCACCAACGAGAGCACACCCAGCACCTTCCGCATTTCCTCGATCTACGGGCTGCCCTATCGGGCGTCGGTCCCGGCCGAGGAGCGCGCGAAGATCGCCGGCGAAGCGCTGGGCGCGGCCAAGGGTTACGACGCCTTTGCCGCAATCACCGCGCTGAACGAGATCGAAGACAAGAGCACCGTCGGCTATCTGGTCAAATACGTCGAGACCTACAGCGAAAACACCATGGCGCGCGAAAACGCCATCAGCGCGCTGGGCGCCAAGAACACGCCGGAAGCCTGGGCGACAATCGAGAAAATCGCGGCGAACGACCCCGACGAAAAGGTGAAAGCCGCGGCCCAGGCCCAGTTGATAAAGAAGACCGCCAAGGGCCCGGGCGTGCTGATTACCAACGTGTTTCCCAACAGCCAGGCGGCGCTTGCCGGCGTAAAGGTCGGCGACGTGCTGGTCAGCTACAACGGAAAAGAAATCCGCAGCATGGGTGACATCACCGAGGCGAAGAAAACCGTCGCTGACGGCCAGACGGCGGAAATGATCGTCAAACGCGGCGAGGAAAGAGTAACGCTGACCATCGGCTCCGGCACGATCGGCATCAACGGCACCGACTTGAAATGACGCAAGCCCACTGCGTAAGCGGTGGGATGTAACGACAAACCGTGATTGCATCCCATCGCTAACGCAATGGGCTTGGATACAAAAACCTGAAAGGACGACGCATGTCTCCTGAACAACTGATCGAAAAGCAGAACGACACCGGCCTTGACGAACAGTCGCAGGCGGAACTCGAGGCCTACGAGGCCAGGTTGCGCGCCGAACTCGGCATCGCCGACGAAAGCGCCGAACAATGGACGCGGCCCGAAGAAAAGCGCTTTACGCGCAACTCGCGCGAGACCACGACGATTTTGTTCGGCGGCCTCACGCTCGCGCACGAAGAACTGCTCACCGACACCATAAGCGGCCTGGGCTACAAAATCGCGCCCCTGCCGTGTCCCGACAACGCCGCGCTGACCATCGGCAAAGAGTTCGGCAACCGCGGCCAGTGCAACCCGACGTACTACACCGTCGGCAATGTCGTCAAGTATCTCCAGCATCTTCGTGACGACAAAGGCATGTCCGTCGCTGATATTAAAGACCAGTACGTGTTCTTGACCGCCGGCGCCTGCGGCCCGTGCCGCTTTGGCATGTACGAGGCCGAATACCGCAAAGCCCTCAACGACGCGGGCTTCGGCGGCTTCCGCGTTCTCCTATTTGAACAGACCAAGGGAATCAGCCAGGCGGCGGGTGACGAGGCGGCCGAAAAAGACGGCCTCGAATTCACCAAAGATTTCTTCATGGGTTTGATCAGCGCCGTGATGATCGGCGACCTGCTCAACGACATGGGCTACCAACTGCGCCCCTACGAAAAGACCAAGGGCCAGACCGCCGCGGTGCTTGTGCAGGCCAAGAAGATGTGCGGCGAGACTTTGCGCAAGGGCGAGAAGATCGAAACTACGCTCAAGAAGGTGCGCGAGATGTTCGCGGCCATTCCCTGCGATTTCACGCGCGTGAAGCCGAAGGTCAAGATCACCGGCGAATTCTGGGCCATGACCACCGAAGGCGACGGCAACTACCACATGGGCAGTTGGCTTGAAAGCGAAGGCGCGCAGGTGCAGGTCGAGCCCGTCACCACCTGGATCGACTATCTCATGTACACGGGGAAGTATGATATTCAACGGAAGTTCGGGCTGCCGCTGGCCGACGGCAAAGTGAACCGCCTCAAGCAGATGAAGTCGTGGGTGCTGCTGTCGGCCATGAAGTTCTTCTTCCGCAACAAATACGACAAGCTGCGCAAGATTCTGGGCATGAAGCCGCTGCCGCTTCCCGACCAGGGCAAGATCCACAAGTTCGCACGCGAGTATTACACCGCTGATATCCGCGGCGGCGAAGGCCACATGGAGGTCGGCAAGAACATCTATGCGGTCGTTGAGAAAAAAGCCCACATGGTGATCAGCGTTAAACCGTTCGGCTGCATGCCCAGCACGCAGTCTGACGGCGTGCAGAGCAAAGTCGTCAACGATTACCCGGATTGCATCTTCATCCCGATCGAAACCAGCGGCGACGGCGAGATCAACGTGAAGTCGCGCGTGCAGATGAAGCTGTACGAGGCGAAGGTCCGCTGCCGCGAAGAGTTCAACCGCGTGCTGACGGGCTACGGCTTCTCAGTCGAGCAATTCCGCGCCTACGTGGACGGCAACCCGCAGTTCAGCCATTCGCTGCTTGAGTTGCCGCACGAAGAAGTCGGCGTGGCGAGCAACTTGCTGCACCTCGTTGCCAAGAAGATGAAGAAGCACTACAGCCGCAAGGTTGACCAGAAACTAAGCATCGCCGAGGTCGAGCAGCTTGCCCGTGAAGCGGCGGCCGCCGACAACGCCGCGTGCAGCAAGCAACGCGTACTCGACAATGAGGGTAAGGCCGACACTCGCGGCGCCGACCGCGTCGCCGAAGACAAGCGCGAACACGACGAGCAATTGCTCGAAGATACCTGCGCAACAGAGCACGAAGCGTCAGCGAGCGGCACCGAACATGCCGAAGGCTCCTGCTGCGGTTCGCATTCAGAAGAACGTGAAGAAGCGGGCGCCTGCTGCCGCACCGGGACGTGTGAAGACACGCTGCCGGGCGAACAGCGCGCCCGTAGCGCCGAAGCCACAGTTGCGGCGGCGGTCGGCGCCAAAGTTGCCGTCAACGCAAAGGATGACTGCTGCGGCGGCTCCTGCGGCTGCTAGTAGCGGAGGGGACTGTCCCAGCGAGTCCTGAGCTTGTCGAAGGACGAGCGTGCGGACTGTCCCCGCCTGTCGGACCCTTGGGGCGACGCATGCGTCGCCCCTGCTTTATTTGGCGTGCTCAATTCGGGGGCGTACTTGGGTTCGTAACGGTCGAGGACGTACGAAGTCGCGGAGGCAACCGCCAACATGACCGTCATGCCCGCGGTCGCAAACACGGAATTGCTCCAGCCGTCCCGGGCCGCCAGCGCATACATCAGTGACGCAGGCTACAACGCAATTGACGACTTCGCGGTGTCAGCCGGCAGCCAGCGGCTCAGCGCGTCGCGGATGTCTTCGAGTTTCATCGGCTTGGAAATGTAGTCGTCCATTCCCGCCGCCAGGCACTTTTCGCGGTCGCCCTGCAAAGCGTTGGCGGTCATGGCGATGATTGGGACGTGACGCACGGCCTTGAACAGCCGCCGGATTTCACGCGTAGCGTCGTAGCCATCCATTTCCGGCATTTGGCAGTCCATGAACACGAGGTCGTACGGGATTTGCTGCACCAAGGCCACGGCCTCGCGGCCGTTGCCGGCGACGTCAATGTGGCAATCAAGTTTCTCGAGTATCTTTGAAGCCAGCTTCTGGTTTACCGCGTTGTCTTCAGCAATGAGCACACGCCGGTTCGGCCGGCCGGGAAGAACCTTTTCCGCCGCCGGCGCCTGGGGTTGAGGCTTGACGGACGTGGTCGTGGTGACAGTGCGGGTGGATAACTGGGCACACTTCTGCACCACGGGGCCAAGCACATCGGCGCGAAGCGGTTTGGCCAGCATCGCCTCGAACATCCCCACTGGAAGCGTCGTGTCGTCGGGGCGCATGTGGGCGCTGACCATGATCAACCGGATGTCCTTAAGGTGGTCATCCTTCTTGATCGTGCGGGCGAGTTGCACGCCGTCCATCAATGGCATACGCATGTCCAGCAATGCGAGCGTATATGGCTCACTCTCGAGCTGGGCTGCGCGCAAGAGCCGCAGGGCCTCGAAGCCCGAGTCAGCGCAGTCGGTCCGCAAGCCCATCCCCGCACATAGCTGGCGGTGCACCTGGCGGCTCACAGCGTCGTCGTCCACCACCAGCGCCCGCACGGAGGAGGCCACGGTGAAATTGCCCGAAGCATCTGTGGCGATCTCGGCCGCAGGCACTTCTACCTCGAACCAGAACGTGGACCCTTTGCCAACCTCGCTTTGGAGGCCGATTGTGCCGCCCATCAACGCGACAAGTTGTTTGCTGATGGCCAGACCAAGGCCCGTGCCGCCGAACATGCGTGTCGTGGAGGCATCCGCTTGCGTGAATTTCTCAAACAACAATTTCTGTTTCTCAGGCGGAATGCCAATTCCGGTATCGGAAATCGAGAACCGCACGCGCGCCGGCCCGGCCGTCCGTTTTTGCGCAGATATGGTTATCAGCACGTGCCCGGCAGTCGTGAATTTCACGGCGTTGCCGGCGAGGTTCAGCAAGATTTGCCGCAACCTGCCCGGGTCGGCCACCACCGTGCGGGGCGCTTCCGTGTCGTAGTGCACCAGAAGGTCCAGGCCCTTGTTTTGCGCCGATGTCGCAAGCAGCTCGGCCACCTCGTGCACCGCGCGATAGAGATCGAACGTCACCGGCTCAAGCACCATCTTGCCGGCCTCGATCTTGGAGAAATCCAGGATGTCGTTGATAATGCATAGCAACGCTTCGCCCGATCCGCGAATTACGTCCGCGTATTCACGCTGCTCCGGCGTCAACTTCGTTTCGAGCAACAGGCCGGTCATGCCGATCACGCCGTTCATGGGCGTGCGGATTTCGTGGCTCATGTTGGCAAGGAACTCGCTCTTGAGCCGCGTCGCCTCCGTCGCCTTTTCGAGGGCGGCGTCAAGTTCCTGGTTGGCGCGCTTGAGGTCCGCCGTGCGCTCAACGACAATCGCCTCAATGGAGGCATTGGTGCGCCTCAACGTCGCCTCCCGCACGGCTATCTCGCGCATTTCGCCAATGCTTTGAAACGTGGCGCGAACAAGCACGACAATCTCGAAGATCACCCAGCCCGCATGCTCCAGCCACCTAAACGGCGACGAGACAGCGATGCCAAACACCGACTGCGGCCACCAAACGCCGCGTACAAAATGGTCCGTTGCCACAAGCGCCGTCGCGGTCACCAGAACCCACCAGTCTCTGTAAAGCGCGATAAACGCCAGCGATCCAAAAACGTGGAAGTGCGTCTCGATGCGGCCGCCCGTCAGGTGGATAAACAAGGCGCCCATCAACATCTGGGAGGCAGCGACGATGTGCCGCGTCCACGCGCTCAAGGGGTAAAGCCTGATTAACAGCAACGGAAAGGCCGTGATAGCACCGCCAAATAGCGCCGCGGCCCACACATGCCAATGCACCTGGCTTTCCGCGCCACTCCAGGCCAGGGGTGAAATCCACACTGACGCGGCGATGCCCGCCAGCCATTGCAGGATCATCAGCTTGAAAAACAGGGAATTTGTCTGCCGGTAAATCTGGTTGCGATGGGCGTCAAAGAGATCCGCCGCAAGATCGTCAAGAGTCGCCGACCGGCCCGCATTCTGCCCTTGCACAATAGTCGCGACGTCCATCAGGACTCCTGTTCACAGCAGAATTCGCAGCCGAAAACCGGAGCCTGCGAAACCGCCGGGTCTTCGCCGTTGAGGCTGGCCAGGACGGCCTCAGCGCCGGCATTGTCGCCTTCGTGGCCGCGCCCCGGGGTTATGCCGCCGCTGTACATCAGCATGCCGTGTTCGCTGTAAACAACGGCGTGGCCGGACGTCATGGCGCCAAACCTGCCCGCCATGACCCCGTCCACATCGCAAAGCACCGTGACGCCGGGAACCTTTGTTGCGCGTTCCCAGAGATCGGTGCGCTCCCATCCGGCCTTGCAACTCGACGGCCGGACAAAAACCAGGACAACCTCGACCTCGCGCCGGACTTTCGGGAGCAGCCGCTCGAGTTCGGCCATGCTCGCGCGCGAGCAAACACATTGAGGATGAAAGAACATTGTAAGCGTGGCGCCGCGTTTGTTCGGCAGATCCGCTGTCGCCGCAGGCCGGGACTGGGGCGTATTGCCCCGGACCCCGGGCGAAAAGTCCTTGCTGAACACGATTGCGATTCCGCCGCCAATGACGATCAGCCACACCACGCCGATCAAGGCAATGACAACGTGCCGCCCGGGTGATCCAGCCACCGGCGATTGAGCCGGCACGAGGGATATATTCGTAGCCATAATAACCAAATTATAACTAATATATAAAATACGCAAAAACAAAATGACCGGAGTCTCGCCTCGTGCCATCGAGAGCAGGCCCCGGCCAATTTTCCAAATGGGTCCGACCGCCTGCCGGGTAGTGGTGGCGTAAGAGCATTGCGCGGCGACGAAGGTCACCGGCGATGCTCTAATAACGGCGACAGTGAACCGTAATACCGGACCCGCGATGCACACAGCCGACGTCGAACATCTGCTGAACGCCGTGCGCGCGGGAGAACCCGAGGCCTTCCGCGGCCTCGTCCAGGCGCTTTCCGAACCCTTGTTCCGCTATGTTTCCAGCATCGTCCGCGACCCGCAAACCGCCCAGGACGTCATCCAGCAGACGTTCATCCGGCTGTTTCGTTCGCGCGGCAAACTGCAAACCGGCGGAACGTTGCGCGGCTATTGCTATCGCATGGCCAGCAACCTGGCAAAGAACGCGCTGCGCGACGACAAGCTGCGAAGGGCACGCGAAGGTCAAGCCATGCCGACACACACCCAAAGCGGCGATCCATTGCAGGCCGCCATGGCGCGCGAAGCCTGGCAACTCGTCCACAACCTGCCCGACGACCTCAAAGAGCCGCTGCTGCTGCGCTTTGAGCACGGGCTGACGCTGGCCGAGACCGCCGATACGCTAAGCGTGCCCGAGGGCACCGTCAGTACGCGCCAGCGCAGCGCCCTTGAGCGTCTGCGCGAGCGGCTTGGCGTCAGCCTCGCGCTGCCCGTCGGCATTGACCTCGCGGACCTTCTCGGCAAAGCGCAAACACCGTTCACACCCGTCGCCGTTCCCACTTCCCTGGCCTACAGCGTGGAGACGGCAGTCATGGCAGCTATCGGAACCAAGACTCTCAGCGGCACGGCAATCGCGATCATCCTTCTTCTATTACTGGCGGGCGGCGGCACGGGCGCCTTCTTTCTCCACAACTCGGCCCGCGCGCAGAACGCCGCAACACAAGCCAACAACGAGCCCGAAACGATTGCGGTCAAGGACGTGGCCGGCACGCGCGACCGCGGCGGCGAGAATGCCCGAGACACGCGCAAAGATTCCGGCGCGACTGTCGCCAAGACCCCCGCTGACAGCGGGACCACCACGATGCCCAAGGCTGAACGGACGCCGCCCGACGTCGCCGGGCCGATACCCGCGCCGGCACCGACAGCGCGCACCGTCAAGGCGAAGATCAGCGGTCGGGTCACCGACAAGGCGCTCAAGGGCATTGCCGGGGTTGACGTTCAGGCGTTTGGGCCCTCCTACATTCCGCAGTTGCTTTGGGACGTCGAAGGCGGCACGACCCTCGACCGCCCCTCGGGCAGCGCAATCACCGACGACAACGGCCGCTACTCGCTCGACCTCTCCGTCATCACCGCCCGGCTGGAAGGCCCGGTGTATTTCGTGCTGCACGCCCGCGCCGCAGCCGTGCGCGGAGCGCGGCCGGAATTCGCCGCCGCAAAAACACGCGACCTGTGGGTGCTTGACGGTGTTTCGCAGGACGGCGTGGACATCGTGATGAGCCGCCCCGCGAAGATACATGGCGTTGTCGTCTACCGCGGCACTGACAAGCCCGTCGCCGGCATCGAAGTCTCCCTGGGGTCCATGCTGACGGGAAATTCCCGTTCACTGCCTTTCATCATGCCCGAGACACATACCAGGAAGACAGGAGCCGACGGCCTCTTCGTCTTCGACGGCATTGCCGAGGGCGACTACTCGGTGGCAATCGTGAACAAACTTGCCGGCCGCGGTCGCGACCATGCCGACTACCATGCGGAGAACCTGATGCTTTCCGGGAGCGCCACCGTAGCCGAAGGGCTGAGCGCCGGGCCGATCACGCTTCAATACGACGGTGCGCTGCTGACCTTCAAGACCTCGCCGCCGGTTGCCTCTGTGCAGGTCGAGGCGATGATAATCATTCCCGGCTCGGAACCGGTCGGCCCGATAAAAATGTACTACTATCTCAGCCCGACCGCAGACGGCCGCTTCATCATGGCGGGCCTGCATCCCGGAGTTTCGTCCATCGCACTTACGACTAACCGCGGCAGCGCGGTCTGCGAGTTCTCCCCGGTCGAAGGCAAGGACCTTGACCTCGGCGTCGTGACGCTCGCCGCAGCTAATGCCGTCACTGGCCGCGTGATCGGGCCCGAAGGTGCCTTGGCCGGCGTTTCCGTGACCGCGACCAAACAAGGTTCGAGCGAGACGAAGTACTCCCACACTGAAAGCGCGGGCGAGTTCATGCTCGACCTCGCACCAGGCGCCTGGCAGATCCTGGCGACCCACCGCACGCACGGGCAGGGACGCGCCACCGTAACCGTGGCCGCGGGCCAACCCGCCGACGTCACTATCACCCTCACGGCATCCTGCAGCGGCTTGCGCGGCAAGGTGACGGTCGCAGGCCGCGCGCCCACGGCCGGCGAACTGGGCGCTACCGGCGCGCCGCAACAACTGGAAGTCCACGTGATCGCCGGCAAAACGGCCGGCGGCGCCGAGATCCGCTCCCGCTATTACGCCATTGTCGACCATCTTGGACGCTACGAGGTCGCGTTTGTGCCGCCGGGAAGCTGGACCGTCGCGGTGCGGCTGGGCGATCGCACGAGCGTCCGCAACGGCGTGGACGTGCGCGAAAACGCCGTGACCGAAGCCGACATCAACCTCGCGGCGGGCGGCCTGGTTTATGGCCGCGTGCTTGACCGCGAGGGCAAACCCGCATCGGGGCTCAAGATCAGCCTCGGCCGTTACAGCCTGACGACGTACTCCTACTCCAGCGAACTCGACGCTGTCGTCAACCCCGACGGCAACTATCGCTTCGAGGACGTCGCCGCTGGAAGCTATTACCTCCGCGTCGCCGGCGACGGCGAACTGATGAGCGCGACGCAACTGGCCTCGCGGGCAGTCAATATCGCCGAGGGCGCCAAGGTGGAGAAGAACCTCGATTTCTCGCAGAGCGCCGGCTCCGGAATCAGCGGCCGCGCCACCGTCGGAGGCAAGTCGGAGTTCAAGGAAGCCGTGTTGCTCAAGTGCGGCGACATGGCTTCGATGCGCAGCGCGGCAATCGACAAGGAAGGCAACTTCGAACTCGCCAATGTCGAGCCCGGCGTCTACTACCTCTGGTTTGCCGACAACAAATACCACCCCAAGCGTTTCTTCCGCGAAACCGTCACCGTCGACAAAGATAACCCCTCCGTCCGCGTCGAACGCGATTATCCCGCAGCTTCCTTGAGCGGCACGGTGCGGCTGGCCGCGAAGCCGGATGGGTTTTCCTACACGAAGGTCAAAGTGCGCCTGAGCCACGTGCTGGACGACAGCGCGGGCGTCGACCCGGTGGCGATGATGGCAAGCTGGACGCTTGCCTGCGACGCCGAGGGCAGGTTCAAGGCGGACCTTCTGGCGGGTGGCAAGTACCTGATCACGGCGACAGCGCCCGACATGCCCCCGGTGTCGCAGGAACAAGTACTCGACGGCGCCAAGGTCGTCGACTTCACGCTGGGCGGCAAGTCCGGCACGCTTCACCTCGTGGTCAAGGACATCCTTGGCGAAGATACCGCGGGCCCGATTGTCGAAACCTCCGTGATCTCGGGCCTGATGCTGCTGACCTTGCGCGATGCCAAGGGCAAGGACGTGCCCTTTACCGACGGACAACGCCTGCCCACCTTCGCCAAGGGCGCGGCCCAGGTAGTTCCTTCGCTGCCTGCGGGCGAATACGGCGTTGAACTGGTCGGGATGCATATGGAGAAGTGGTCCGGCAGCGCGACGATCAAGGAAGGCGAAACGACCAACCTCGATGTCACTTTGCAACGCGCGGCGACCATCAAGCTCAAGGTCAACAACGCCGAACTCGATGCCGCCACGGTGCAGAAGGCCAAAGTCCAGGTGTTCGACGCCGACAACAAGCTTGTGCCGCTTGGCGCAGACCTGACCAGCGCCTTTGGCATCGAGCCCGAGACCGCGGCGGGCAAGGCCATCAAGTTGTCGCCGCTGCCGGGCGGGACCTACCGCATTGTCGTCACGCTTGAGGGTTATCAACCCCTTGAGGTGTACGTCACCGTCGCGCGAAGCAGCAACCTCGAGCAGGAAATCACGCTGGTTCGCTAACGTACTGAAAGGAGACGACGCCATGAGACACTTGGCCGTAGTGGGTTTGTTGTTGTGCGCGCTGAGCGGTTGCTCGATCAACGTGATGATGGATGGCTCGGAGCTCGCGACCTTGATGATCGCCGCAACCGAGGCGCAGCCTGTCGATTTTCTTCACGAGGGCGCGGCGCTGGGCCAGTGGTGGGAAACTCGCGCGGTCGAGGTCAGCACCAACCGCAAGGGCCAGCGGACGGTTAAAGAGTCGACTTCCCGTTACCAGGTCGTCGGGCAGGAGGGCGACCGGCTGCTGGTCGAAAATGTCCGCGACTCGATGGTGTTCGCTTCCCTGGTGGATCCATCGCTTGACCGCTTGAATCCGTCGCTGGCCAGGGCGAACTTCCGTCGGGTCGAGCGCGCCTGGGTTGGCGTAAGCGGCGAGCGGCCCATTGAGCAGCGCGTCGCCAAGTGGCCGGGGCTCGAGACCGGCGACGGCTCGACGATGCTTGCTCCGGGCGTCACGGAAACGCCGTTCTCGGGGCTGGTGATAGCCGGCAAGAGTTGGTCCGGGACGATGCGCCGGACAACGATGAATGCCGGCAAGTACACGCGTTGCGAGTGGCTGGCGAACGACGGCTGGTTCCACCGCAAGGTGATGTCGACTGAGGAATCGCCGCAGGGTTCGACCAAGGAAGTCCTGGTCGGCTGGGGAACCGACGCGCAACCGGCCCTGAACTGGCGACTGCCGCGCCGATAACAATGCCGGGGCCCCTTTTAAAGGGCCCCGGTTCAGTTAATAGAGGAAGCTACTTCTTGGCGGCGAGTTCGACCGGCGCAGTTGCCTTGTCGATTTTGCCCGTCGACTTGGTCACGCCGTTCTTGCTGAAGGCCGCCATGTCCTTGACCATGTAGCGCAGCAGCGAAGTCAGGCGCTGGCGCAGGTCCTTGCGCGACACCACCTGGTCGACAAAGCCGTGCTCAAGCAGGAATTCCGACGTCTGGAAGCCCGAGGGCAGCTCCTGACGCACCGTCTGCGCAATCACGCGCGGGCCGGCAAAGCCAAGCAGCGCCTGCGGTTCGGCGACAATCACATCGCCGAGGCTGGCCCAGCTCGCCATGCTGCCGCCCATGGTCGCGTTAGTCAGCACCGCAATATAGATGCCGCCGTCATCCTGCAGGCGTTTGATGGCCGCCGAGGTCTTGGCCATCTGGAACAGGCTCAGGATGCCCTCTTCCATGCGCGCGCCGCCGCCCGAACCACTGACGATGATGAGCGGAAGTCTTTCCTTGCGAGCAGTTTCGGCCGCCCTGGCGATTTTCTCGCCGACCACGCTGCCCATGCTGCCCATGATGAAGTTGGCGTCGATAACGCCGAACACGACCTTCTGGCCGCCCATGCTGCCGGTGCCGAAGTGCGCCGCTTCGCGCAGGCCGGTGTTCTTCTGGGCCTGGGCGAGTTTGTCTTTGTAGCTCTTCTTGCCCTTGAAATTCAGGGCGTCGATCGATTCGAGGTTGTCAAACAGGACGCTGAACGATTCGGGGTCGAGCAGGTAGCCGATCCGTTGTTCAGCGGTGATGCGGAAGTGAAACCCGCATTCAGGACAAACATGATGCGCTTCCTCGACGACCTTGCGATAGACCATGCCCTCGCAGGCATCGCATCGCATCCACAAACCGTCTGGTGCACCGCGTTTAGAACCCAAAGCCCACCTCATAGTCCCTCCCTTCGGAACTAACGGGAAGCCTCAGATAGTAGTCGGCAATTTGACGGGGTCAACGACAATCTTTTCGCACGCTTCAGTCTCAACATGCAACCTGTGCAAGACTTACGTCGATTTTCCTGCAAACCGGCCCTGCATCAAGGTTAGCGACCACTAGGATTATTCTGAGATTAAGAGATTTATATCATTCATCTTCACTCTTCCAATGTTCCTTGGCGACTGGCTTGGATTGCGGCGACCCGCGCTCCCGCAAGTAGATCGAAAGCAGGATCAGGGCTCCGACCGATAAAAACTCGCTTTGCCAGTTCTGGAACGACTCGAACCAGAACTTGGGGGTGGCCATGTATTGAAGCGTCGTTATCGCCCGGCCTTCCTCGATCTGCTGGCGCGCCCCGCCCAGCGCGTGCATGCCAAACGAGAAGGCAAACAGCAGCAGCAGCGACGCCGACAACGAGTGTTCGTAAAGTCTCAGCACCAGGCCACCCTTTCGCACCGGCCACGGCGCCTTGGGATCGTGACGGTGCTTGCGCGGATCTTCGTCGACAGCGTCCTTTCCGTAGGGCGGCTTGGACTCCGACGACCCCCACTGGCGCAGCCACTTGGTCAAAATCACGAACACCGCCATTTGCAAAAACTCGCTCTCCCAATTTTCGAACGTCGCCTCGATGAACTCGCCCGACGTCACGTACTCCGACAACGCCAGCGGATGCGAGCTGTTGTATTCCATCCAGCCAAACACCAGTTGCCCGGCCAGAAACAACACAAACAACCCCAGCATCACGATCGACAGCGAGTTTTCATACAGGAACCGACGCAGGCCCGGTTTGCGCTTGGTCGTCATGGTGTGCTCCACCATGCCCCGCCCGATGAATTTCCTTAACCGCGCAGCCCGGCTTCAGTAGGGTTGGCGCGATGAACTTCTTGCGGCGCAACTTCTTTGCCCAGGACATCCTTTATCTGGGATTCGTCGGCGCGCTGTTGCTGTGGACCATTGTCGCAAGCTTCGGCCTCCCCCACTACATCCATTCCACACCGGGAGGGTACCACTGGGCGCGACAGCCGTTGCCGACACTTGCGCTCTACTTCGCCGGCCTGATCGCCGCTTACCTGTTGCTGCAACGCGGCGCCCTGGCGCATCACCGGAAAATGGCGTCGGGCAAACCGAGTTCGAAAGCACTCACCGCCCTGAATTTCGTCTTCAGCCTGTCCCCCCTGGTGCTGGTCCCCACGGTGTTTCAGTTGCTGGGCGCTTTCATCGCGGGCGTTTCCGGCGCGCCGAACCCGTCTGCCCACCCGGCTTTTGATCCCGCGGCGAGTTATGACCCCGCCGCAACCTGGTGGGATCTCGAACTGCGCGCGCTGGAAGTTCGCCTGCTCGGCGTGTACTTGCCGCAGGCCGTCCGCGACTACCAGCAGCCGTGGCTGACGGGCGTGCTGATGTGGTTGTACGTCGGTTATTACCTTTCGCCGGGCGTCGCCGTGTTGCCGCCGTTGTTTCGCGGCCAGTGGAAGCTGGTGCGCGAGGGATCGGCGCTGGCAATGACCTGTCTGTTCCTCACGTATCTCGGGCACATCCTGATTCCCGCCACAAGTCCCCGCGCCTTTGGCGGACCGGAAGCGTGGCTGCCGGTTGAGCCGGGCTGGTTTGGCGCCGAGACCGTTGCGCGATTTATTAATTCGGTCGAAGTAATCCGTTGGGATGCCTTTCCATCCGGCCACACCGCGATGGGGCTGGTGTGTTTGGTATTTGCGCTGAAACATCAGCGCGTAATCGGGCTGGCGTATGCGCCGTGTGTCGCGGGCGTGATCGCCGCAACGATTTACCTGGGCTACCACCACGCGATCGATGTCGTGGTCGGCATCGCGATCGTGCCGGTCGTGTTTTTGATCGCAGGACCAATTATTCGTTGGTGGGACGGGACGGTTAAACCTGAGCCCACCGTGTAAACGGTGGGATGCAGCCACGGACGTTCGATTTTGGTTCTATCCCATCGCTAACGCGATGGGCTCGCGTTCACAACATCGACTATTCGAGCCCCAACTGCCTCGCGACCGGCTTCTTGCGCAGCTTCCAGATCAGCGCGTCCACAATGTAATGGTGGAAGTTCACTACCGGGTACAACATCAGCAGCAGCGCCACGCCATTGTATTTAATGAGATCGCCCGAAGCCTTGATGCCGAAGTAAATCGCCGCCGCAAGCGCCATGCAAATCGCCAGGTACACAACCAAGTTGCGCGGCTGTGCCAGCGCCGACAAGAACCGATGCTTCGGGTCGACGCCGCCCTTGAAGCGGTTGTTGTGGTACATCCACACGATCATCAGGTACTGAAGGCTGTGCCAGATGCTGACCGCGAGCCAGCCGTGGTCCGGGTTTTCCAGCACCGCGTAACTGAACGCGAAGATCCCGACATGCGTCAGCAAATAACCCATATGCGCCAGCTTCGCCGGCTCGCGCCGCGCCAGCGCCACGCGAGTGAACGCCCAGACGGCAACCGAGCCGAGCGCCACGCCGCCCGCCAGCAGCACCATCCATTGATCGACGGGCAGCCAGCGCACTTCCATCCGGAGATACTCGAAGTGCCGCTGGAACGAGCGATTTAATATCGCCCACAGCGGCACGGCGTAAATCACGGCGCGCGTGGCCCAATCCGGCCCCAGCCCGCCGGCCTTGCGCCAGTACATGCGCTCCATGCCGTAACTCTGGCGCGCGAAGTGCCACGACTGCCAGTAAAAGTACGCCGTCGGCAGCGTCCAGAAACCGATCACGAACGCGCTCGCAACCACGCCGCCGACCACGACCACCGGCAGGATCGTCACCAGCATCCAGTGCTGCCGGAAGCTTTCGCGGTCGAAGACCAGCCGCGTGTAGGTCGCCACGATGTGATGCAGCCCCAGCGCGAGCAAAAACAGCAACACCGCGCCTTCCCACAGGTCGGGCCGCGCCGCGAGCGTGAGCCCGCCCGCGACCGCCAGCGCGACCGTGCCAACCAACAGGACAGCGTCAAAGGTTGGCCCGCGCAGCAACCCAATGACCGGGCGCTGCCGCGTTGCGGCTGCCGATTGAATGACCGTTGATTGAACGACGCCCGCCACGATGTACCCGTAAAGGTTGACGGGTCATTGTAACTTCGATGCGCCGTAGGGGCGACGCATGCGTCGCGTCGGTAGTGGGTCAGTTTGATTGATGCAGGCTTCCAGCCTGCGGGTAGCGCGGCCATCTTGGCCGCAATCGTCGCAGGCCTTTGGCCCGCGACTGCGGGCGAGACGCCCGCGCTACGAAAGGCATTC
>JADLAK010000068.1 GCA_020848275.1 Planctomycetota bacterium | reverse complement strand
TTAGGTGGCGCGGACATTCCTGTCCGCGGTGGCGAGCTTTGCGAGCCACAATTCGACCGGCTACGCCGGTCGGGCGGACAAGAATGTCCGCCCCACAACTGCTCAGAATATATGTAGGACCGCTTAGTGCCCCGCAAAAACAAAAACAGACGGGCAAGCCCGTCTGTTTTCGCTTATGCGCGTTTTATGCCGCGCCGGGCTGTCCGGTCGAAGGCGCAAGACCCGGGGGCGGAAGCGGTTTGTCGGTAATCGGCGTGCCGAGTTCTTCCATGCGCTTTAGCTTCATCGCGGCCTGGGCGTGCTTCTTTCCATCCTCGTCGTTCTTGCGTTTGTCGTCGATGTTCTTGCCCGACATGATCCATTCAAGGTCTGTGCGCTCCAGCGTTTCGTACTTCAGGAGCGCCGCGGTCACCGCCTCTAGCTGAGCCTTGTTATCGGCCACCAGCTTGACGGCTTTCTCGTACGCTTCGCTGGTAATGCGTTTGATTTCATCGTCAATTGCGCGGGCGGTTTCGTCGCTGTGCAGGACGGGCTTGTGCGTCTGGTAGCCCATGTAGGTCGCGTCTTCTTCGCCCATGTAATTCACGTGGCCGAGCTTGGGGCTCATGCCCCACTCGCAAACCATGCGCCGGGCGATTTCCGTCGCCTTCTGGATATCGTTGGCGGCGCCGGCGTCAACCGCGCCGTACAGCACTTGTTCGGCGGCGCGGCCGCCGTAGCAGACCATCAGCAGTTCTTCGGCGCGGGTGTAGCCAATGGAGTAGCGATCTTTTTCGGGCAGCGACATCGTCGCGCCCAGGGCCTGGCCGCGCGGGATGATCGTGACCTTGTGGACTTTATCCGACGTCGGAGTGAGCTGCGTGACGATGGCGTGGCCCGCTTCGTGAGCCGCGGTCTTGCGACGCTCTTCTTCTTCCATCACGCGCGATTTCTTGGCGCGGCCAAAGCGCACGCGGTCGCGGGCTTCCAACACGCTTTCGCGGTCGACGTAATCGAGGTTGCGGATGACCGCGATCAGCGCGGCCTCGTTGACAAGGTTGGCGATGTCGGCGCCCGAGAACCCGGGCGTCAAGCGCGCGAGTTCGCCCGCGTCGATATCCGGCGCAGCCTTCACCTTCTTCAGGTGCACCTTCATGATTTCTTCGCGGCCCTTGACGTCAGGCAGGTCGATCACCACGTTGCGGTCGAAGCGGCCTGGGCGCGTCAGCGCGGCGTCCAGCACGTCGGCACGGTTGGTTGCGGCGAGCACGATCACGCCCTCGGCGCTGCCGATGCCGTCCATCTCGACGAGAATGGCGTTGAGGGTCTGTTCGCGTTCATCGTGACCGCCGCCAACGCCGGTGCCGCGACGGCGGCCAACGGCGTCGATTTCGTCGATGAAGAGGATGCAAGGCGCGTTTTCGCGCGCGGTCTTGAACAAGTCGCGCACGCGGCTCGCGCCGACGCCGACGAACATCTCAACGAAGTCGCTGCCGCTGATGCTGAAGAACGGGCGGTCGGCTTCGCCGGCAATAGCCTTGGCCAGCAGCGTCTTGCCGCAACCCGGCGGGCCAACCATGAGCAGGCCGCGCGGGACTTTCGCGCCCAGGCGCGTGAAGCGCGCCGGGTTCTTGAGGAACTCGACGATCTCGGTGACTTCTTCCTTGGCCTCGTCAGCGCCCGCGACGTCATTGAAGGTGACGGTGACGTCTTCCTTGCTGAACATCTTGGCGCGCGAGCGGCCGAATTGAAGCACGCCGCCGCCCATGGGGCCGCCGGCGCGCCGGAAAAACAGGAACCAGACAATGAAGAACACCAGCAGGAACGGCACGATATTCTTAAGGAACCAGTCGAAGGTGTTGTCGACGGTCTGCGTGGAATAAGCGACGCCGCCAAGCAGGCTGTTCTGCGGGTCGGCGCGGTTCTGGGTTACGAGCTGCTCCCACTCCTGGCGCGAAAGGCGCGACTTGAAGTTCTTGGGCTCGCCTTCGGCGGGGGCAAGGAATTCGCCGCGCACGTCGAAGTCGCCCGTGTCCGTGACGCTGCGCAGGTCCATGCTCTTGATGGTGTGCCGCTCAAGCTTGCTGATGAGTTCGCTGCTCTTGAGGTCCTTGACCTGCGGCTCCATCGTGAAGTTGGCAAGCAACACCAGCACCAACACCAACGCGGTCATCGCGACGACGATCAGCGGCAAACCCTTGGGACGTTTGCCATTATTGGGGCCCTGCTGGCGACGTTTCGTGCCGCGGTCACCCTGGTTGTTATCTTCCTGCTGCATCACCTCTCCTGCTGTCCATTCGTTAATGTAACACGAACATTCCGGCCTATAACAGTGCAGAAAGGCCGATTATTCGCCCCTTTGCCTCCAAAGCCAAAGACAAAACGGCCACAAACGCCCAAAAGCCGCGTTAATTGCGCAAATTCATCCCCGCGCCCATTCGTAATCCGTCACGAAATCGATCATCTCGCGTGCCAGGTCGCGCCACAGGCGCTCAAGCGCCGTTTCGCGGCTATCGCCCGCCGCCGGCGCGTAGGTATCCGAGACCGTGATGCGCCGCGTAATGACGTTTTCGACCTCGACATCGCCGATGCGTTTGGGTTGCCCGGCAATCCCGTCGCCCCACGCTTCGACCACGACCGTAGCGCGCACCAGGATTTCCGCGGGCAGGCCGCTGTCCAGGGTTTTCACGATTGTTGGCTCGTCAAAGCCGATCAGCGTCGCGCGCATGTTGATGTCGGCGGCGCCATCAACCAGCCGCAGCCTCCGGTCAACGGCGATCTCGTCCTTGAAGCGACGAGTCAGGTCGTATTCGAGACCCGCGCGCGGCGGGTAAAGCTGGTTTTCGACCGTGGTGAGAAAAATCGTGCGCGTGGGTCCCCCGTCGAGGCTGCTGGCCATGCGGTAATTGCAGCCGGCGAGAATCGCCGCCGCCAGCAACAGGATCGAAAGGCCAAAGCGCATCACGGTTTACTCGCGGCGGGAAGGCGCTTGTCGCGCGCCTTGCGCCATTCCTCGGCATGGGCGATGTAATAGTCGCGCGTGTCCGCAAGCCCGAGCAACGCATAAGTCTGGGCGGCGTGAAGGTCGCGCTGGACCATGACCTCGTAGACTTCTCGAATCAGTTGGTTGAAGCGTTCACGCAGCACGGGCGAAACACCGGGGTTCTCGACCAGGTAGAGGTTGTAGTCGCCCAGCAGTTCGATGCCTTGTTCGTAGGGCACGATGTCGTATTGCGGGCCTTTGGACTTACGCGTGGTGGAAACGATCAGCCAGTACAGCGCGTAAGGACGCCAGGGCGTGTCCGTGTCGCGCAGGTTGGCCCCGCGAAACAGCCGGTTAAACGTATTGGCGGCAAGCGAATATGCGCCGTTGTGCATCTGCGCCAGGCCTTCCACGAACAGCACGTCGGCCTTCACCGACGGCGAAGGATTCATCACGTGGATGTCGGCGGAAATGCTGACGACATAGTCGTAGGCCTTGGCCGCATAGGCCAGCCACACGACGTTGCGCGCGATTTCGGCCGTGCGCACGCGGTAGTCTTCGAACTCCATCGCCGGGAGGTAGTAATTCACCAGCAGCCGCACGTCGTTGGACAGCGGCTCGAGGTAGCCGCCGTTGCGAAACGACCGCGCGTCCGCCGAGATCCATTCGATGAAACCTTCGAAGCTGCGGTCGCGAAGTTCGCGCGCGATCCTGGCGTTTTCGCCGCCGCGGGCCATGAAGGACTTGATGCGGCTGTCGTAACTCGGGCTCAAGTAAAGGAAGAACCAGCCTTCGAGCGAAACGACGTGCGGCAGACCGCCACTTTGCGGGCGCCCGGCCTCAAGACGCGCCTCGAGACGGGTCAATATGCCGTCAACCGCGCGCCCGCCGTCGGGGTAAGCCTTGAGCTGCGCGTCGACCAGCGACACGCACTTCGCCCAGTCTTTGTTGGCGAGCGCAGTGCGCGCGGCCTCGTACATCGCAACTTCGCCGCCGACGTTCTGGCTGCCCTCGCGGAAAATGCCGCGTTCTTTGTCGTAGCGCAGGCGGCCCATGCCCTGCGGGCCGGAATAGACGGGCACGGGGCCGCCATGGCAGGCGGTCAACATCGCAAGCACGCCGGCGAGTATCAACACCACCGCGATTGTGGATTTTGGATTGTGGATTTTGGATTGCGTCTGTTCGGTCACGAAGATTGCCTTTGTTTTCAATCCACGATCGCCAATCCACAATGGCTTTACAGAACCCTTGACGTGTCAAGCTTTGGCGCGGCCTTGAGTTTGCGCCCGCCCTGCCGCGCCACCAACCAGGCCAGCAGCGTAAAGGCCCCGCGCCACCCGTCAACCGGCATGTCCGGCGCGCCGCTGCCGCGCGCCAAAGCAAGCAGCGCGCGCAGCGTCTGCGGGCCGATGCGCACGATATCCTTGCGGCCCTGGTCGTGCGGCGACGACACCAATCCCATTTCGTCGACGCTGAAGCTTACCGCGCGTTTGCCCGAGGGCTCGCGGCCCGTGACGATGCAATGCGTCAACACGGGCTCGGTGCCCAGCGCGCGCAGCAGGCCGTAGCTGAAGGTCGCCAGCGCACGGTTTTCGCCGCCGGGGTCCTTCAGGTCGCGCAGCGCCTTGACGGCGAGAATCAAAATCGGCGGCGCGTCATGCGCATCCACCTCGATCGACATGAGCAGTTCGCGCAGGCTTTCGGCGGCATAGAAAGCCTTATAGCGCCGCCGCAACCACGGGAAAAAATCCATCAGTTGCGCCTGCGCCAGGATGCTGAGAACACCTCGCTTTGCCTTGTCGTAGAGCACGACTTCATAGAGGCACATGACATCCAGCGGCCCGCCGGTGCTGGATTTCGGGCGTTTGACGCCCTTGGCGATCACGGCGACGGTGCCTAGTTTGTCCGTAAGCAGTGACAAAATCTGGCTGGTCTCGGAGAAATCGAGTTTGCGCAAGCAAAGAGCGGTCGTGGTAACCAGAGCCATCGGTAAAGCATGTGCTAAGCCACGAATGCACACGAATCAACACGAATTATTCGCGAGTATTCGTGTTCATTTGTGGCTAACACCTACGCATTGGCTTGTTCGCGGGACAGCTTCACCCGACTTTGCCCGATGCTAACAGCGGCGAGGACCGTGCCCGACGTCGCGCCGATGTAGAGACCGATATGCATGCACCGGACCTGATGCATCGCGGACTTCTGCCAACTACCCAATGGCGTTGCGACAACGCCTTCAATTGGCGGCAACGCCGGGCTGATGACATTTCCCAAAATTGATCCGGTTGCAGCGGCAAGGACAGGCAGCAGCGCGAACCGAACAATTCTGCCGGTGGGCAACGGCGGGCATCCTTTCGACATCGAGTTCGCAAGCAGAAGCGCGCCGCCGAGAACAACTCCGGCGATAAAACCAGCTTCCGTGGCGATCGCCAATACGCCGGGCCAGAAGTCAGCACCTGCACGCACATCTTTGCCGAGGACGAAGTAATCTGGCGAAAGATTGGCCGTCACAACGTCGTTGCCTACCCCCACGACAGCGCCCAAACATCCAAATCCGATCAGCAGTAGGTACTCGCGCCAGCGTTGTGACGCGCACCCCTTGATCGCTAAATCACTCGCGGCGGCAACGGCCATAACCGCCAGCAGGACTCCCAGCCGCGTTATAAATGGCCAATCCCAAGGCATGCGAATGAAACGACCGATGGCTTCAGCCATCGGTTTTCATCCGTGTTTATCTGTGGCTGAACTTACGCGTTGGCTTGTTCGCGCGACAACTTCACGCGTTTGATGCGGCGGGCGTCGGCGTCGACCACTGTCAACCGCAGGCTTTCCGATGTCACGGATTCCCCTACCGCCGGGATGCGGCCCATCTGGTTCTGGATGTAGCCGCCCAGCGAGTTGTAGTCCGTGCCCTCGGGCAGGCTGAGGTCCAACACGCGGTTGAGTTCCTCGAGGTCCACATCGCCATCAGCCTCGGCCACGCCCGCCGTGAACGGCTTGATCTTCAGGCTCTGTTTTTTTGCCTCTTCGCGGTCGAATTCGTCGCGAATGTCGCCGACAATTCTCTCCAGGATGTCTTCGAGCGTGATTAAACCCGCGGTCCCGCCGTGCTCGTCCATCAATATCGCAATGCTCAGGCGCTCGCGACGCATTTCATCCAGCAGTTCATTCAGCGGCTTGGATGCGGGGAAAAACTTCGCCGGGCGCAACATCGCGCGCAGGTCCGCCGCGCCCCCGGCCTTGAGCTCGGCCCAGCGCGCAAGCACGTCACGCGTGTGCAATATGCCCGCAATCCTGTCGCGCGTGCCCTCAAACACCGGCACACGCGAGTGCCCATAATCGGCCGCGATCTTCAACGCCGCATCCAGGCCCTCGGCAATGTCCGCACAGGACATTTCCATGCGCGGGATCATGGCTTTGCTCGCGGGAGTGGTGGAAAGCTCGACGATGCTGTGGATCATCTTGCGTTCGGCGCTGTCGAGCACGCCCTCGCGCGCGCCTTCCTCAAGACGATCCGCAAGCTCCTCCTTAAACGTCGACGCCGCCGTTGCGCCGCCGTCATCGCCCTCCATCTTGGCGCCGACCTCGCGCACCGTGCGCCTGAACAACGTCAGCGGCTTGAACGGCAGCGCGACCAGCGCAAACGTCGGCAGCAGCGATAGCAGCGCCGATTCAAAGCGCCCGCGCAAAATCAGCGCCGGCACAACCATCGCAAACACCAGCATCGTCCCGACCGAAAGTGCGGCGGCATATCCAAGGTGCACCAACCCGAATTCTGTCAGGTCCTGGCCGATCACTAGTACCCAGCCGCAAAGATGAAGGACGAAGAACAGCACGCGCCCGAGGCTGCAAACGAGGATGAATTCCTGGTCGCGGCGCGTGAGGATCGCAAAGCGTTCGCGCAACGTCTTGTTGCCTTCGGGAATACGCTCAAACAGGTGCGACAGGTTGTAGCCGTGCAAAGCGTCGTCGAGGATCGAGACGTAGGTGATAGCGCCGGCGCTAACCAGGAGGAAAGCAACACCGGAGAGGATGGCGGTAAGGCGGGGGTCCAAGGGCTTCCTAGCATTCACTAATCAACAGCGCGGACTTCTTAAAGTGCGGCTACCATGCTAAATCTATTGCGTGGCGAACAGCAGCAACGTCTACGATTACTACTATGAGAATTATCTCATCCTGTACAACCTGTACGGGCGTGGGCGACCGCGCGTGAAGCGCGAACAATACGAAAAACTGGACGTCGAATTGATGCAAATGGTGTCCAAGGGCGAAGATGCGGAGTTAAGCCGCTCAGAAGTCGCACGCGTTCGCGACATCGAATACATGTTGCTGGACGATATTGCCGAAAACTTACTGGACCGCCGCGGCGGCTAGTTTTTGGTTTCACGCAAAGACGCAAAGAGCGCCAAGGCGCAAAGAAAAACAGTGTCCACGGAAAGCACGGAGAACAACAACTACAAGTCAAACCACGGATAAAAACGGATGGACACAGATAGAAACATAGTTCCTTTTCCGTATCCGTTTTCATCCGCCTTTATCTGTGGTTGAAAAAGCTGTTGCCGTTTTCCGTGCCTTCCATGTTCTCCGTGGAAATTGCTTTGGTAGTTCCTGGCATGAAACGCTTTGAGGTTGGGCATGTGCGGAATTGTCGGATACGTCGGTTATCGTGAAGCCACCAAGGTCCTGATCGACGGCCTGTCGCGTCTTGAATATCGCGGCTACGACTCCGCAGGCGTCGCGGTGCTCAACGGCAGCGGCCTCAAGGTTGAGCGCGCCGTCGGTCGCCTCAATAATCTCGCGATCAAGCTGAAGGAACACCCGCTGACGGGCACGCTAGGCATCGGGCACACGCGCTGGGCCACCCACGGCGTGCCCAGCGAACGCAACGCGCACCCGCACTCAAGCCAGGACGGCAGCGTCAGTTTGATCCACAACGGCATCATCGAGAATTACCGCGAGCTCAAGGCCGAACTTCAGGCCAAGGGTGTTGAGTTCAAATCCGAGACCGACACCGAGTGCATGGCCCACCTGGTGGCCGATTGCTATTCCGGCGACTTGCTCAAGGCCCTGCATGCGGCGCTGACCCGCGCGCACCTCCGCGGCGGCAACGCGCTCGTCGTCGCCCACAAGAACCACCCCGACCAGGTTGTATGCGTGCGCCGCGGCAGCCCGCTCGTGATCGGCATTGGCAAGGACGAAAACTTCGTCGCGAGCGACGTGACCGCGTTGCTTCCTTATACAAGGCGCGTGATTTTCCTTGGCGAGGGCGAACTTGCGTCGGTGTCGCGCAGCGGCGCGAAAGTTTACGACGAAAACCTGAAGGAAATTCCGGCGCACGTTGAAACCACCGACCTGAGCATCGAGGCGGCCGAAAAAGGCGGCTTCGAACACTTCATGCTCAAGGAAATTCACGAGCAGCCCACGGCCATTGAGGCCACGCTGCGAGGCCGCGTTGCCGATTCGCATATTGATCTGCGAGAACTGAACCTTGACCCTGCGCGTTTAAAACAGGTCAAACGCATCCAGTTGATTGCCTGCGGGACAAGCCTTTATTCCGCGATGGTCGGCAAGTACCTGTTCGAGCACTTCACGCGCATCCCCACCGAGACTTCCAGCGCCAGCGAGTACCGCTACGCCGAGCCGGTAATTGACAAAGATTGCCTCGTGATCGCCGTCAGCCAAAGCGGCGAAACCGCCGACACGCTTGAAGCCCTGCGCCTGGCCAAGGCCGCGGGCGCGCAGTCGATTTCCATCTGCAACGTGATGGGCAGCAGCATCCCGCGCCTGTGCGACGCGACGTTGTACACGCGCGCCGGGCCGGAAATCGGTGTGGCCTCGACCAAGGCCTACGTCACGCAGCTCGTCGGCTTCATCATGCTTGCGGCGGGGCTTGGCCGCATCGTTGGCGCGACAACGGAAGCCGCGGAAAGAACGCTGGTCAACGGGCTGAAGCAGCTCCCCGAACAGGTGAAGAAGCTGCTCGACAGCGACATTGTGGGCGTCAAACGCTGCGCCAAGCGTTACCAGAGCGTCTTCAACTTCATGTACATCGGCCGCCACTTCAATTTCCCGACGGCGCTGGAAGGCGCGCTGAAGCTGAAGGAAATCAGCTACATCCACGCCGAAGGCTACGCGGGCGGCGAAATGAAACACGGGCCGCTGGCGCTGGTGGAAGGCACCTTCCCGACCATCGCCATTGCGCCCAAGGGCAAGACACGCGAGAAAATGATCTCGAACATTCAGGAAATCAAGGCGCGCAAGGGCGTCGTGGTCGTCGTCGCCACCGAAGGCGATCAAGAGGCCCGCGAACTCGCCGACTATCTGATTGAAATTCCCGAGTGCCTTGAAGAACTCAGCCCCGTGCTCGCGGTCGTGCCGCTGCAACTGCTGGCGTATTACACCGCCACGCAGCTTGGGCGTGACGTCGACAAACCCCGCAACCTTGCGAAGTCCGTCACCGTGGAATAACACAAGGTTCAGGTTCAGGTTCAGCGAAAACGTGCAACCCGCACTCTGGACCTGAACCTGAACCTGAACCTACAATAGGCGTCCCCAAGTCGGTCCCCGGGCATTCACGTTGAAGTATTGGCCACTGCTGCTTGTTGTGCTTCTTCTCGCCGCGTGTGCGAACGCGCCCGCGCCTGCCGGCAACGGTGATTTCGTCGCCGCCGAGGGCAACGACTTCATCGCCGGCGAAACCGCGCCCGACGCCGTCAACGCAGCGCCGCGCGGGCCGCTCAAGCCGGCCAACGCGCCGCTTACAAGCGAAGAACGCGCCAACGCCGCACTCATCGTCAGCAAACTGGCCGGCGCCAAGACTGAAAGCGAACGCACGGACGCGCTGCAGGCGCTGGTCAAGCTGGGATCGCGCTACGCCGATTATCTGCGCAGCATCGACAACGATGACCTCGCGCTCGACCTGCTCTACGTCATTTCGCGCATTGAAGAACCAACCGCTGCCCCCGCCGCGCCGCGCGTTGATCGTCCCGCCACGCCGCCGATCAAACGCGAGGGCGTCGCCGCCGAAGACCTGCCGGACCTGCCCGCTTATCCCGACGCCGCCGCCGACTTCGACCGCGAACAAGTCGAGAAGTTCATGGCCAATCGCCTGGGCCAGGCGCGCGCGAAACTCGCGCAGGGCGACGCCAAGGAAGCCGAGAGCATTGCGCAAGCGGCGCTGGTGATGCTGCCGGACACGCGCTACCGCACCGATTTCGAACAGGTGCTGCTGCAAAGCAAAACTCAGGCGCAGGCGGGTACGCTGCTGGCCGGCACGCTCAACGTCGAGCCCAACACCATACGTTATGCCAAGCGCGAGAAGGGAGCGAAGTTCGAAAAGCCGCTGACCGTGCGCTGCTTCCTCAAGAACGTCTCGACGCAGGAGATCACCCTGCGGCTGTTCGAAGGCCCCGGCCGCGAAAGCGTCCTCGAGCTTTCGATCCGTTACGAAGAGCAGGATTACCTCGGCAACGTGATGGCGACCGAAGGCCGCGTGCTGTTGCCGGTTGCGGCGCGCGAGTCTGTGACCGTCAAACCCGGCGAAAGCTACGAGTTGCCGGTCGAGCTCGACGGTTTGAATTCGCTTAATGCAGACGCCTCGAAGAAATACGCGCTGGGCGTGGTCACGTTCAAGGCCGCGCTGCGCATCTATGGCGCCAACGACGCCGAGGGCAAACCGATTGTGCTGCGCCCGGTCGCGTTCCCGTCGCGCGTGGCCAAAATTTTGCCCGCAGACTTCGACTTGCCCGCGGCCAAGACCAAGCCGATGAAGGAACTTGCTGACGCGCTGGCGCAAAACCGCGCGCAGGACGTGTTCATGATGGCGCACCTGGTCGACAAGAAGCAGTACCGCGTCGCGGGCGACCTGCTTGCGGGCGAAGACCTCGAGACTTGCGGCCTTGCCCTGCAGCGTGCGCGCATGAAGGCCCTGAATGTACTGACGGGCACCGGCGCGGCGTTCGACGCCAAACGCTGGCGCGCCTGGTGGTCCGAAAACAAGGTCAAGTACTAACGGTCCTGGAAAATCACTGAGCGGTTTCTGGGCGGGCCTCCGGCCTGCTCACGAAACAAGTTAATCATCAAAGTTTCTCCGGTCGCGCGTCGATTCATTCGACGGAGGAACGACCATGGCTCTGCCCGGCAAACTTCGACTTCAAGGTGATGACCGCGTGCGCCTCGGCGCGCAACTGTTGCGGCTGGCCCATCGCTACGACCGCGCACTGGAATTGAAGCTCGCGCCCAGCGGCCTCGCCCCCACTCATTTCGAAGTGCTGAAACTGCTCTATGCCGCGCCGGAATACTCGCTGCGGCACAGTGAGCTCGCCCGCGCGCTCGGCATTACGCTGCCAAGCGTGACGGTCGCCATCCGAAAACTTTCAGGCGCGGGATTGATCGGGCAGCGCCGCGGCAGTGACAAACGCGAGCGCATCGCGTCGCTCACGGTTCGCGGTGCGGAAATCCTTGCCACACTCTTCGACGCCAGCGAAGATTTCGCGCTCAACCTGTTCGGCGCTATTGCTGAAAAGGAAGCCAAATCGGTAGAGCGCGGTGTGCAGGCGTTGCTTGCACGTCTAAGCGCCCTCGAAGATGTCCGGGTTTCTGCAGCGTCTAAGGGCCAGGTAGCGTAAGCCAGCACAGGCTTTCGCCGTCGCCATCGGCCCAACTGAAAATCAGTTGCGCCTTGCCGTCCACGACCGCAATTGCCGGGTCGCTAACCTCGCCGCGGCCCAGCGGGTTGCGGATGTCGCGCAATACGTTGCCGCTAAGGTCAACCAGCGCAAAGCCGTCGCCAGTCTCGGGCCGCGCGCCGGCTTTCGCCGACGTCAGGAAGACAAGCGTGCCATCGGGCGCAAAGCGCGGCTGAATCGCGCCGTAGCCGCGCGGCGGCGATAGCGTCGTCGTCAGCCCCGACGAAAAGTCGTAGACCTTGACCAAGTACCAACTGCTGTCGTCGCGTCGATACTCTTGATAGGCCAGCCGCGATCCATCGGCCGCGTAATCGGCGTGCAGGCCCCTCAGCGGGACGTTCCCCGCCGCAAGCAGATTCCAGTGCGACGAGATCGCGCGCAGCGGCGGCGGCGCGTTGTTCGCTTCCACAGGCTTCGGGCGATAGCCCACCGTTTCAATCTGAGGACTAGCATTGTTGCCGGCGCGTATAGCCGGGCGCCGCACACCGGTCGACACAGGGGTAACGCGGTCGGGCATCGCACTCGGCACCGGCTCCTCCGGCGGCGGCGCGGGGTCAACGAACGTGATTCCGCGGATCGTCCAACCGTCCAGCGTCGGCGAATAGCCGCTATAGACCACGTTCCGGCCGTCGGGCGACCAAGCGGGCTGGACGCAATCCTGCCGATCAGCGGGCGTCAGCAGTTGCGGCGGTCCCACCGCCGTCAAGTCGACCAGGTAAATATCCCAATGCCCGCGCGCGTTGCCGCCGAAGGCCAGCCAGTGGCCGTCCACGGTCACGCGTGGCCAGTATTCGTCGCCTTCCATGGCCGTGAGGCGTTCCGCGGCGCGCGCATCCAGACGCTTGCGATATATGTTGAATCCGTCGCCGTCGCGGTCACTGGCGAAATACAGCCAGCCCGCCGCAAAAACCGGATGGCAATCACGAGCGCGGTCGTGGTCGGTCAGCAACACCACGGGCCCGTTCACGGCTGCTCCACGGGCGGGCGAGACGCCCAGGTCGTAGCCCACCGGCGAAAACGCAACCTCGCGCCGATCACTCGCGCAACCCGCCAACAGCAATAACACCAGCACGCCTGCATAGCGCATGGGGTTCACCGGCAATCTTTCGTATCAGATACATCGGCAAACCCGCGCCGCCGGTTGAGAGAATTCCTGCCGTTGCGGCTGTGTTTGACCGATAATCAGGCCATGAGCGACGACGCGATCACGAACAAAGTCCCCAAGAATCGCCGCTCGCGCCTGCGTTGGCTGTGGCGCGGCGTCCTGACGCTGATCGCGCTTACGATGCTGCTGTGCGTGTCGTCGTTTATCGCCCTTATTTCTCTTGGCGCGGAAGCGCCTGTGGGCGCCAAGGCGGACTGCATCTTCGTGCCGGGCGCGGCAGTCTGGCGCAAACGAAAGCCGAGCGAAGCGCTCGAAGCCCGTTTGCTCAAGGCCGTCCAGCTTTATCGCGCGGGCGCCGCACCCCTGATCGTCGTCAGCGGCGGCGGTGTCGGCGATTACCAGGAAGCTGACGTGATGGCGGACTGGCTTGTGGAGCACGGCGTGCCTGCCGGCGCAATCATCCGCGAACGCGAGTCGCGCACCACGCGCGAAAACGCGCAGCTCAGTGCGCCGTTGCTTCACAAACGCGGTATCAAAAGCGCGATCGCAGTCAGCCAGTGGTTCCATCTTGGCCGCGTTCGCGTGTGCCTTGAGCAGGAGGGCATCCAGACCTTTGCCGTCAATTGCCGGGGTCCAAAACTCGTCAGCGAACCGATTTTCCTCATCAAGGAGATCTTCGGCCTCCCGATTTACGCTATGCGGCTGGATCTGCTGCGGTAGGGACATGCGGCAGCGTGTCCGCCATTTGCCACGGTTACACTCCCGCGTCGAGCACCGGGTGCTTGCCGAAAAACTCCACGACCGCGGCGCGAACCACCTCAGGCTGCGCCTTCGATGGCGCGAGATTTCCCAACTCGTTCACAAATGCCAGTTGCGGCGTCGGGTCCTTCAGGTCATCGGCGCGCCAGTTTCCGCCAACGCTGGGCGCGCGCTGGTTCAACGTGGCCGCCAACTCGGCCCAGTCCGCGCGGGGCCGGAAGGGCCGGCTCACGAGTTCAAACCATGAATAGGTCGTCAGCCGCAAGTCGAAGAAGTGGCCGCCCTCGACGGTTTGCATCGTCAGGATGCGGTCCATGCCCGCGCCGGTGTTGACGGCATATTCGTGCAGCGCGCGTTCGCAGCGCACCACGGCGAGATCGAGCGCCGATAAATGTTCGAGCGACGCGACTTCCTCGCGCAGGTCGCGCAGGTCGCGATTGATGCGCCACCATTCCTCGGCGAACCAGTCCGCGTGCAGGTCCGGCGTCTCCAGCAACTTCGGGAGTATTTCTACGGCGTAGTCGTACTGCGCCTGGCGGCGCACGTGGTCGTCCGTGTAGCGCTCGCTGGCCACGGGGCTGTCCGGGCGTTTGGTCAGCGCGGTCAGTGTCAGGTCGACTTTGAGGCCTTCGGGCGTCGTGAACAAGCTCATGTCGCCCGCCAGCGCCGCGGACAGCAGCACGTGCGATTGATGCCGCGCGATGTCCGTGTGCAGCAGCGTAAACACGCTGCACACGCCGTCGGTGTCGTAATGATTGTTCGTGACCGTCGTGATGCCTTCCAGGCGCTGCGCCATATCCTGGCGCGAAATCAAGTTGAGGCAGATACCGGTCGAAAGATCGTGCTTGAGCTCCTTGGGCGTTGCGTTGTCCGGCCAGTGCGAGAGGTGCAGCTTGCCCGGCGCGTTGCCGTCAACGCTCACGCAGATCGCGGGGTCAAGGTCAGGCGTGTAATGGCGATAGGTCAGCGTCATGGGGCGGGTATCGGGTATTGGGTGCCGGGGATCAGCCTTACCGATCCCTAACACCTGATACCTGATACCCTAAGGAAGTTTGTCCCCGCTGGGACATTTTTTCTTCCTCAAATCACCAGCCTCCCGGACAACAACGTTGGCACGCCTCGTGCTTTACATCCCACATGTCCGTCGGTTCGACCATGTTCGATAAAGGTGCCGCTCCTGTGCTGGAGCGAGCTGCCAGCTTTGCCGAGCAGCGGCACAGGCTGATTGCCGACAACATCGCCAACATCGAAACTCCGGGCTTTATCCCGCTGGACCTGCCCGAGGACGAATTCCACGACGTGCTGGCGCGCAGCCTGAAAGCACGCGACGAACAGCCCGTGCGCACCTTCCGCCTGATTGGCAACCGTGATATCCGCGACGATGGCGGTTTGATTGTCCGGCCAGAGCGCAGCGGCAGCATCCTGCGCCACGGCGAGAACAAGGTCGATATCGACCAGGAAATGTCGCGGCTGGCCGAAAACGGCCTGAAGTTCCGCACCTTCTCCACCTTATTGAAAAAGCAATGGACTTTGCTGCGCGACACGATCAGCGAAAGGCCTTAATGTTTTCCACCCTCGACATCTCCACCAGCGGTCTGCGCGCCGAGCGCATCCGGCTCAACCTCATCGCGAACAACATTGCCAACGCCAACTCCACGCGCGACGCCTTCGGCAACCGCCACGCCTACCAACGCAAGCTTGCGGTCTTCGAAGCAACGGGCGCGGGCGTCGACGTGCCTGAGATCGTCGAAAGCGACGAAGCCCCGCGCCTGGCGTACGAGCCCGGCCACCCCGATGCCCTTAGATTCACCGACTTCTTCAAGCTCGACGCCGCCGGCAACCCCACGCGCGAACGCCGCAACGAATACGCCGCTCTGGACGAACAAGCCTTCAATCGACTGGTCGATAGCCGCATCGGCTACGTCGAATACCCTAACGTCGACCCAGTGCGCGAAATGGCCGACGCGATGCTTGCCAGCCGGGCCTACGAGGCCAATGCGGCGGTGATGAACGTGACCAAGACGATGATCGCGCAAAGCCTGAGGATTATCGCTTAGCCAACATTTCCGTAATTTTCTCTATTTTATGTTTTTGTTTGTTTAGGCTTATTGCATATACTGCCACCACGCAGGGAACTGATTATGGAGAACCGTCCCATAGGCGATGCATCGTTTCGGCCCATCCAGCCGGTTGGGCCGCAACAGCCAGCGCATGAAGTGCAGAAGGGTGACAAGTCGTTCCGCGAAATCCTGGGCGACACCATCGCCGAGGTTTCCGCTCGCCAGCAGGACGCCGACAAAGCCATCGAGGCGCTTGCCACGGGCCAGACCGACAACCTGGCGGAAGTACTTGCGGCGGTCGAGAAAGCCGACCTCGCGTTTCGCACCCTGATGCAGTTCCGCAACAAGCTGGTCAACGCCTACGAGGAAATCTCCCGCCTGCGGATCTGATGATGCTTGGGGGGCAGCATGGCGTGGCAGGAATCTATCAAGGCAATCCGCGAGCGCGGCAAGGCCGCGTTCGGCAAGCTTTCCATCAAGCAGCGCTGGATCGCCGCCGGCGTTGGCGCGGCGGTGTTCGCGCTGGTGTTCTGCCTCGTATTCTTCACGGCGCGCGAGGGCGGCAAAGTCCCGCTGCAGAGCCCCGTGAAGGACCTCACGCAGGCGCGCATCGAGCTCCAGAAGTATTCGATCGAATCGGATTACAGCACCGACAAGTCGGACCTTGTCGTCCCGCGCGAAAAGCGCGACCGCGCCCTGATCATCCTCAACGCCGCCAAGCTGCTGCCCGACGGCCTGCCAAACTACAACTTCCTCGGCCAGGCCGATTTCACCTCAACCGAGCCGCAACGTTTTGAACGCATCCGCGTTCAGATCGAAGATCTGCTGCGTTCGACCATTGTTGCGATGGACGGCATCCGTCAGGCGAGCGTGCGCATAACGCCTGCCTCGCGCGAGGTGCTCTTCAAGCCCGGGGCGGGCCGCAACAAAGCCGCGGTCACCGTCGGGCTCGTGGGCCAGGACCGCCTGAACCCGCAGCAAGTGGTCAGCATCGCCAATCTTGTTTCGGCAAGCTATCCCAACCTCGCACCCGAGGACGTCTTCATCGCCGACACTTCCGGCCGCCCCTACACGGTTACGGGCGACATGCAATCGACCTCGGACCGCTACGAACTTCGCCGCCGCATCGAGGCTGACAAGGAACAAGCGGCGCTCAAGGCGCTGGCCGGGCTCGACGCGATTGTCGCCGCGACGCTGGAAGTCACGCTGATCGACGAGCGCGCAAGCAAGACGACCGACTATCAACCCGACGGCGCCGAGCCCGTTGTGGGATATCGCGAAAGCGCCACTGAAAAGCGCACCACCGCCGACCCGCGCGGCACCGCGGGCATCCGGGCTGAAGCCGGCAACAGCAACCGAACGGACGCCGCGTCTGGGGCCAAGGTCGGCACGGAGGACCGCAAGGAAATTCTCGAGAAGGCCGCGGTCGATGAAAACTTCAGCTCGGAGCTGGAGCGCATGAAGCTGGTCATCGATTACGGGCTCTCCAGCCTGGCCATCAGCCTGCCCGAAGGCGGCGACGAGAAAGCACAGGGCGCGCTGAGCGGCAAAGTCCGCAACCTCGCCAGCCGCGCCACGGGCATTCCGCTCGAGCGCATTGCAGTCGAATTCACCCCGCGCATCGCAGGCGATACGCGCGAAGACTGGGTTCGCAACCTGATCGGGCCCGGCGGCATGCTGACGGCGTACATCCCGATGATCGGCTCGGTATTGCTGCTGCTGGTGCTGGTCGGCGCGTTCCTGCTGGTGTTTGGCATGTTGCGCCGCGGCCCGCGCGCGCCCGCCGCAACGAAAACAACTGTGGCGCTGGCGACCACGCTCGAAACCCCGGCGCTGAATACCGAGGCCAACCAGATTTTCGAACGCATCAACGGGCTGGTGAAGGAGAACCCCGCCGCGGCCGCAAACATCGTGCGCCGCTGGATGATTTTCAACGAGTAAACCTGTGGGGCAGGCTTCCAGCCTGACTGCTGTTGCCGTCGAGGAACGTATGCCGCGCGAAGAGAAAAAACCTGTGTTGACGGGCACGCGCAAGGCCGCGGTGCTGCTCATCAGCCTCCCGCCGGAGCAGGCGGCGCGCATCCTCGCCGAGTTGCCGCGCGCCGACGTCGACGCGATTGCCGCCGAGATCGCCCGCATCGAAACCGTTGACGCCGAGACGCGCGACCGCGTGATGAAAGAATTCCACAACCTCAACCTCGCGCAGAAATATATCGACGAGGGCGGCCTAGACTATGCGCGCAAGTTGCTTTCGACCACGCTGCCTGCCGACGAAGCGCGCAACGCCATCCATACCCTCGAGCTTTCCGTGCGCCCCGCGCCGTTTAAATTCCTCGAGAAGGCGGAGATGGAAAATCTCCTCACCTTCATCCAGGACGAACATCCTCAAACAATCGCCCTCATCATGGCGCACCTAAAACCTGAGCAGGCGGGCGTGCTGCTCGCGGGTTTGCCCAAAGGCCGCAAACAGGTGGAGGTCGTGACGCGCCTGGCCAAGCTCGACCAGATCAACCCGGAAGTCATCACGTCGGTCGAAGAGGCCCTCAAACGCCGCCTGTCCGAGGTCATCACCCAGCAATACGCAACATCCGGCGGCGTGCAGATGGCCGCAAAAGTCCTGACACAGGTGAAGTCGCAAGTCGAAAAGGGCGTGATGGAAGTGCTGGAGGAGGAAGATCCCGATCTCGCGCGCCAGTTGCTCGACAACATGTTCGTCTTCGAAGACCTGCTTCGCATCGACGACAAAGGCGTGCAGATCATCCTGCGCGAAATCGGCCACCAGGACCTTGCAACGGCCCTGCGCAACGCGAGCCCCGAGCTCAAGGCCCATGTTTTCCGCAACATGTCGGCCCGCGCCAGCGAAATGGTCCAGCAGGACATGGAATACGCCGGGCCCATGCGAATATCGGAGGTCGAGGCCGCACAGCACCACATCATCGAGGTCGTGCGCAAACTCCAGAGTGACAACACGATCGCGATCTCCGGCCGCGGCGGCGAGCAGGAGGTCTACGTATGAAAGATTCAGTTCCCAGTTTCGGCTTGCCCGCCGATGGCTCCCAGGAGCCGACTCAGGATGGCGAGCGCGGCCGAGCCCTGTTGGGCGAAGGCCGCGTGAAGTCGTGGCGAGGCATGGATGCCGAGACACGACACCAGTCAGACACGGCCGTCATCATCAAGGCCGCCGAGATCGAGCGCCGCGCGTTGCAGGCCTTCAACCTGCGCGATCTTGAGGGCGACGCCGAACGCGTCGTGGCCCAGGCGCGCGTGCACGCCGACGAAATCCTCGCCCAGGCCCGGCGCGATGCCGACAGCTTGCGCGAGCAAACCCGCGTGGCCGCACGCGACGTTGGGCTGCAGGAAGGTTTCGAGAAAGGCCACGCTGAAGGCCGCCTCGCCGGCGAACAACTCGGCCGCGAAGAGGGCCTTCGCAAGGCCGCCGAGGAATTCAAGGCGCTGCACACGCCCGCCGCGCAGATGCTGGGCGCGGGCCTGACCGAACTTGAGCGCAAACGGCTGTCGCTGATCGAGGACGCCCAGAAGGACCTTTTAAAACTCGCGGTCGCCATCGGCGAAAAACTCGCGCGGCGCAGCTTCGAACTTGATCCCGCTCGCGTCGCGGCCCAGCTTCGCGCCGCCATCGACCTCGTCGCCGACCGCAGCGCCGTCGAAATTTTCGTCAATGACGCCGACCTTGATTGCGTGCGCGAGCTGCTGCCGGAAGTCACGCGCGGCTATCTCGACCTCAAGCAGGTGCGCGTGCATGCCGACGCCGCCATGAAACGCGGTGACGTGCGCATCACAACTTCACGCGGCAGCGTCGCCATCGAGCTCGGCCACTGCGCGCAGGACATCGCACAAGCGTTGCTGAGTGAATAGCTGGGGCACGGGCGCCCTCGCCCTTGCGAATGATCTTGAGTTTGCGGCATGGGCGGGGGCGCCTATGCCGCCTGTGCACATCGCCATGACGATCTTTGCCGAAACGATCAACCGCCTCGACGGGATATTGCTCGCCGCGATTTCCGGCTCGGTCGCGCAGGTTATTGGCCTGACGATCGAAGCCGACGATTTCTGCGTGCCCGTCGGCGCACTGGCGCGCATTCACCGTCGCCACGGGGCGGGCAGCCTCGAGGCTGAAGTCGTCGGATTCAACCACGACCGCGCCATCTTGATGCCGTTGGGCGAGGGCCGGGGCATTGCGCGCGGCGACAGCATCGAACTGGTGCACGCCCGCGCCCGCGTCGGCGTGGGCGAAGGTTTGCTCGGCCGCGTGCTGGACGCGCTAGGCAATCCTCTGGACGGCAAGCCCGCGCCGGTTGCAACCGCGTCGCGCGATGTCTTCGGTTCGCCGCCCGCCGCCATGAAACGCCCACCCATTACGCAGCCGCTAACCACGGGCGTTCGCGCCATCGACGGCCTGTTCACTTGCGGCCGCGGCCAGCGCGTCGGCCTGTTTTCGGGCTCCGGCGTCGGCAAGTCGAGTTTAATGGGTATGCTGACGCGCAACACCGACGCCGACGTCATTGTCGTCTGCCTTGTCGGCGAGCGCGGGCGCGAGCTGCGCGACTTCCTCGACAACGACCTCGGCGAAGCTGGCCTCAAACGCGCATGCGTCGTCTGCGCGACCAGCGACCAGCCGCCGCTGATCCGCGTGCGTGCGGCGTTCACTGCGACCGCAATTGCCGAGCACTTCCGCGACCAGGGAAAAAACGTACTGCTGCTGCTCGACAGCGTGACGCGCCTGGCGCTCGCGCAACGCGAAATCGGCCTTTCCGCGGGCGAACCCCCCACCACGCGCGGCTATCCACCCAGCGTGTTTGCGATGCTGCCGCGGTTGCTTGAACGCGCCGGCGCCAACGAACGCGGGACGATCACGGCGTTTTACACCGTGCTGGTCGAGGGCGATGACGTCAACGAACCGATTGCCGACACCGTGCGCGGCATCCTCGACGGCCACATCTGGCTTTCGCGCGACCTCGCCAACCGCGGCCATTTTCCGGCCATCCGCATCGACGATTCAATCAGCCGCCTGATGTCGAGCGTCACGGGCGAGGACCACCGCGCGCTGGCCGCGCGCCTGCGCCGCATGCACGCGACCTATCGCCAAAGCGAAGATTTGATCAACATCGGCGCCTACCAGAGGGGCAGCAGCGCCGATATCGACGAAGCGATTGCCAAGATGCCCGCTATCCGCGACTTCCTGCAGCAAAAGAAGGACGAAAAGTCGACGCTACCCACGACCGTGCAGGCCCTGACAAAATCGCTCGCCGACGGCAAACCCGCGGTCGCGCCCGCAAAACTCGGCCCGCCTCCAGCGCGCCCGGCGCAGCCCAAGAGCGTTCATCCGCTTGCTAATCGTCTGCCGATGAGGGCCGCACGATGAAAAAGTTCAATTTCAGGCTCGATCCGCTACTGCGCGTGCGCGAGCAACTTGAAGAAGCGCGCAAGCGCAAGCTTGCCGAGTCCATGAGCCGCGAAGACGCCGCCCACGCCGACATTGCGCGCGTGGCGGGCGAGCAAAGCGCCGCCGCACAGCAGATGCGCGACGCCAAGACCGGCCGCGTCAACGCCGCACAACTCAAGCTGCTCAACCGTTATCTCGCGGGCCTGCAGCAGACGCGCCACAAACAGGAAGCCAGCCTGCACAAGCTTCGCGGCGAGGTTGCGCAGCGTCGCGACGAGTTGATCGAAGCCGCGCAGGAGCGCAAGGCGGTGGAGACCGTGCGCGAGCATCGCCTTGAAGAACACCGGGCCGAAACCGGGCGCGAGGAACAGAACCTTCTGGACGAAGCCGCACAAGTCCGGGCGAAACGGAAAGCGTCGTAGGGACCCGCGGCCGCGTGTCCGCGCTACAGGAGAATCCATGCAACGACTCATGTTTACGCTGGGTATGCTCAGCCTGCTTACGCTGGCGCTTGCCGCGGGCGCGCTGGTTTACGTCACGCTCAACGCACCTGATGACGCCGGCTTCCTGCGCGACTACACCTCGCGCTACACGCCCCAAGAACGCAAGACCGTCCGGAACATTGCCGCAACGCTCGCACAGGCCGGCACACTCACCGACGACGCCCTGAAGGACTATCTCGTCGACGCGGAACTGAACTTGCGTCTGGACGTGGTCAAGGACTCCCCGGCGTTTGAGGAAATCCTGCTGCGCGATGTCGCGCAACGCCGCAACGCGCGCGAACGTCGCATGGAGGCCGAACAGGAATCGCTCGACCGGATCGCGGCCCGGCGCAGCGCCTATGACGCCGAACGCACGAAGTCAGGCGAGGAAGCGGCCGCCGCCGCAAGCGCCAAGGCGCGCTACGAAAAGGAACTCGCCGAATGGAACACCAAGGAAAAGGACACGCGCCTGAAACAACTGGTCAGCGACATCGATGCAAGCCGCGAGCCGGAACTGCTGCTGCCTCAACTCCAGTACCTACCGTTGTCGGACCTGTATTTCGCCCTGACGCGCGCCCGCAACAAGGACAACCGTGCGGCGATCTTCAACCTGTTGCCGGCAGAAACGCAGCGCGGCCTGTCAATGATCGGCAGCAACCCGGCAGGGATTAAGTAGGCCGACCCTAAGAACCGGAGCCCATTGCCTAAGCGACGGGCTCTGGTTCTCTAAAAGCCTTCCAGCGCGTTCATTTTATCGACGCGCGTCTTGTGGCGGCCGCCTTCGAACTCGGTCGTCATGAAGATCTTCAGGCAACGCTCGACAATCGCAGGACCGTGCTGGCGCTGGCCAAAACACGCGACGTTAGCGTTGTTGTGCTTGCGCGTCATCTCGGCCTCGAATTCGTTGTGCAGCACCGCCGCGCGACAGCCTTTGATCTTGTTGGCTGAAATCGCCATGCCCACACCCGAGCCGCACACAAGGATCGCACGTTCAGCCTCGCCCTTGGCGACAAGCTGGCATGCCGCCTTGGCAAAGTCGGGGTAGTCCACCGAGTCGCCGGTGTGGGGTCCCAGGTCCTGCACCTCGTGCCCGAGGTCCTTGAGCGTCTTTAGCACAATGGCGCGAAGTTCGAGCGCCGCATGGTCGCCTGCGATGGCAACTTTCATTGGTTTTCTCCGGTTGCGAGTGAGGGCGCGGCGGTTTCCCGTGAGGCGACTTTGGCGCGCTCGCGGCGTTGCCTCTGGCGTTCAGCCATCAACTGGCGGCGGCCAAGCACGCCGCGGCCGCGCAAGAAGCGATAGGCCAGGTAAACAGGACCGGACAGCACGTAGGCGAATACGCCTACCGGCAAAACCAGCATCCATTGCTCAGCAAGAACGAGCAACATTACCGCGCTCAAAAGCACGTAAATCAGCGAGCGAAAACTGCGCTGGCGATTAAGCAGGCGATTCATGAAGTGTACGTAGCGAACGCGCGTGACCATCAACAACCCGACCGCGGCGCCGACCAGCGGCACGATCACCGGCAGCACGGTCTTCATCACCGACGAGCCAAACCACGGGAATTTCGCCAGCCAGTTCAGCAGCAAAAACAGGCACAGCATCGCCGACGCCGCACCGGGTGACGGCATGCCCTGGAAAGTCTGGTGGTCGGGGTCCGGGTCGGTCTCGGCGTTAAAGCGCGCCAGCCGCAGGATAGCGCAGGCCGCGTACAGCAGGCCGACGGCCCACAGCGCCTTGGTCTCGAAATTTCCACTGCCGTAAAAGAACTGGCCGAAGGTCCAGAGAAACACGCCCGGCGCGACGCCGAAGCTGATGGCGTCACTAAGGCTGTCGAGTTCGGCGCCAAAGCGGCCTGTCACGCCCGTCAGGCGCGCGATTTTCCCGTCAAGCCCATCAAGGATCATCGCCGCGAAAATCAGCCAGCCGCCAAAGAACAAATGGTCCGAGGCGAGCTGCAGCGCGCCGGTGGTAATGTAGGCGTGGGCGCGGGAAAACTCGAAGATTGCGGCGACGCCGCAGATGCCGTTGCCCAGCGTCATCATGCTGGGCAACATCGCCAGGCCTGGCAGGCGGCGGCGCTTGCGCCGTCCGCGTTTGAACAGCAGGCGCAGGAAGCGCCGCGATTCTTCGTTATCAGGCAGGTCCGACGCGTCGATCCAGGCGGCATCCCGCGCCGCGTCCATGTTCGACTTCGGCTCGTTTGGATCAGCGGCCATGCGGCTCGTCCGGCGACGCTGCCGGGTCCTCCCAGCCCAGTCCCTTGAGAATTTCGACAACTTCTTCGCGAATCTCCGGCCCGCCTTGCACGATCAGGCGCGAACCAAAGTAGCCGGCCTTCATGCGTTGCGCGTCGTCGCCGAAGTATGAATTCAGCGCGCCGGAGACGACTCCCATGCCGCCCTCGTCGCGCAAGCTGCCGTCGTATCCGCCTTCGCGCCCAGACGCCGTGCGCTGGCGTTCGTAGGCCTTGGCCAGGCGCTCCAGCAGCCCGGCCAGTTCGAACACGAAGTAGCAATCGTGCGGCGCGCTCTTGTCATTGGCGTCGTCGATCACGATGCTGCCGTTGCGGTAACGCACCTGCAGGGGAACATCGGGGCTCAAGCGATCGACCAAGTGGCGGCCGCTTTCGTTTGTTTCGCTTGTGACAGTCACGTGCAGGCTGCCGCAGACGCTTTTGGCAAACGGCGTCAGATAAACACTCTGTTCGCACTTGCGGGCAATTTCCATCAACACGCTTGCGGCGGGAGTTTCCTCGACCTTCACCTCGACGGCTTTATCCAGCTTGCCCTGCGCTTCAATGGCTGCCGCGACAGAGGCAGGAACGCCCGGGGCGTCCGCCACCAGTTGGTACAAAAATTCGCGGATGCGTCCGTCGGTTGCGTCGCCGGCGCGAACGAGAAGGCGGTCGCCGATAGCCGTAGCCGTGCCGGCCGCCCCGGCCCAAAGCACGTCGGCCATCACATCGCGGAGGTGCTCAGCCGCGCACACGGGGATGACCGGGATCAGAGGCGGTTCGCCGGCCCTGGGAGCCGCGGGAAGCTTCGCCTTGCCGTATTTGTTGACGTAATCGACATAGCGGCCGCAATGGGCGCTGACGTCATAGATGCGCGCCGAGCCGTGGCTGGCGCTGGCTGCGATGCCGTAGCAGGTAATGGTCTTCTTTTTGTCGTTGACGACAATCGCCGACGCCAGTGAATGCTCCAGCGCGCAGCGCACGTTTTCGGGCGATGCCGCAACCATGTGAATCCAGCAGGTGTCTTCGGTATCGAAACTGTTATCGAGCTTCAGTTTGTACCCCAGCATCTCGGAGTACCCTTCCACTGCCTCGCGCGCGGTGCCGCCATAAGAGTGGAAATTCATCGTCGCCGGTTGTGCCGCCTCGGCCTTGGGCGCGTCCGGTTTGGGCGCTTCCGGCTTGTCGGCGGCCGAATTGTCCGCCAGCGCCATCACCGTGCCCACCACCAAAATCACCGCCGCCGCCGCAATAAGTCTACGCATTCGTCCCCCGGTTTTCCTTTAACCGCAGCGTCGCCAGCACCGTCGCGCCGCCCAGCACTTTGTCGCCCTTCTTCACCTTCCACTCTACTTCAAACGCGTCATCGAGGTATAGCTCCGTGCGGCTGCCGAACTTGATCATGCCGAAGCGCTCGCCGCGTTTCAGCGCGCTTCCCACCTGGAGCGGGCAGACAATGTTGCGCGCGATCATGCCGCTGATCTGCCGGACGTAAAAACGCGGGCCCCATTTCGATTTCGCGCCGATGTTCTGGCACTCGTTAAGCGTGCTGCAATCCGGGTCGCGCGCATCGAGATACTTGCCTTCACGGTGTGACAGAAAGTCGACGGTGCCGTCGAGCGGCGAGCGGTTGACGTGGACGTCGAACACCGAAAGGAAAATACCGACGCCCTGCACCTCGGCCTTGAAGTAATCGGGCTCGTTGCGACTTCCCACGTCAGTGATAGTCCCGTCAGCGGGGCTCACCAGCGTGAACTCGTCGCCGGGCGCCGCGCGGTCAGGGTCGCGAAAGAAGTTAAAGGAGAAGGCGGCCATGCCCAGCGGCACGATCAGCAGCGCCGCAAGGAACCACCAGCCGAATAACCAGATCGGCGTCAATATCGGCAACGACATTAAAAAGGGGAACAAGACTCCCCATTGCAATAGCTGTCGGATGCCGTATCGCGAAAACTTCATGGACCCGGTTATAACTCGCGCTCATCGCGCGCGTTACTTGCTTGTAAGCGCGGCCCGAAGGTCGTTAAATCTCAAGGTCGGGTTTGCAGGTCGTCTATCGAGGTCGCCGCAGCATGCCCCGCGTTGAAGACGCCAACTTCGAAATCTACCTCAAAGAGATTCGCGAGACGCCGCTGCTCACGGCGGACCAGGAGAAGGAACTTGGCGCGAAGGTCCAGGCCGGCGACGCCGTCGCGCGCGACCACATGATCCGCGCCAACCTGCGCCTCGTCGTCGCCATCTCCAAGGAATTCCTCAACCGCGGCCTTTCCTTCATGGATTTGATAGCCGAGGGCAACCTGGGGCTGCTCAAGGCCGTCGAGCGATTCAGGCCCGAAGAAGGCAACCGCTTCAGCACCTATGGCACGTGGTGGATCAAGCAATCCATCCGCCGCGCACTGGTGAATTCCTCAAAGACCGTGCGCATCCCGAGCTACATGGTCGAGCTCATCAGCCACTTCAAGCAGAAGTCCTTTGAGCTGCAAAAGCAGCGCGGCGGCATCACGCCGGAAGTACAGGAAGTCGCGGACATCCTTGGCTTTACCGCGGACCAGCTTGAGATGCTGCGCCGCGCCATGAGCAGCGGCGCGCAGACCACGGATTTTCAATCGGGCCCTGACGGCGAAAGCAGCCTGACGGAGATGATCGCCGACCAGCGCAGCCCCAACCCCGCCGAAGAAGTAACGACGCGTGCGGAGATCGAAAAGCTCTCGGACCTCTTGGCCGCCATCGACCAGCGCGAAGCCGAAATCCTGCGGCTGCGCTACGGCATCGGCTGCGACCGGCCTATGACGCTGTCTGAAATCGGCGAGATGATCGGCCTGACGCGTGAACGCGTGCGCCAGATCGAAAACGAGGCCCTGCGCCGCCTCCACGGCATTATGACCCACCAGCCCGGCTACCGCGCAGACGACGAATAAGAACTTGTCGCCTGCCGTATCTCGCGTCGCGAGTCCTCACTTTTCGACCGGTGACACGCGAAACGCCGGTAGTGGGTCAGTTTGATTGATGCAGGCTTCCAGCCTGCGGGTAGCGCGGCCATCTTGGCCGCAATCGTCGCAGGCCTTTGGCCCGCGACTGCGGGCGAGACGCCCGCGCTACGAAAGGCATTC
>JADLAK010000067.1 GCA_020848275.1 Planctomycetota bacterium | reverse complement strand
GTTGTGGGGCGGACATTCTTGTCCGCCCGACCGGCGTAGCCGGTCGAATTGTGGCTCGCAAAGCTCGCCACCGCGGACAGGAATGTCCGCGCCACCTAAAGACAATTATCTAGGACCGCTTAGAGCTTTTTCAAGGTTAGTGTGCCGAGTTTATGCGCTGCGCCGAGCGAGCAGATCAAGAAGCGCGAGCGACGGCGTGGCTGGAAGCCACGCTGAGCGAGCGCGATGCAGAGATGCGATGCTCGCCGCAAGCAGAAACCGGCACGGTAATCTTGAAAGTGCTCTAAGGCCTCCCGGCCTTATAGGGGCTTTGCTACCACGGCAGTTTGATATTGGGCAGCTTCGGAGCTTCCTTGGGTAGCTCCTTCGGGATTTCCTTCGGAATCGGCACGGGCAGCGTTTTCGGGTCGATGACCTTGCCGCCCGTCAGCGCCTTGGCGATATCCGGCGCCGCCGACAGCCCGCCCTTTTGGAACTGCGCAAACTGCGGGCCAAACTTTGTAGCGAGCTGCCCAAAGTTTTTCTCGAACAACGATATCCCGACGGCGGCGCCAAGCATTGTCGTGAGTTCCGTCGGCGTCGGGCTGACGACGGTCGGCTCGAAAACGCCTTTGTCGTTGAACAGCCGCAGCACAAACGGAAAGCCCTCGGCGGGAAAGGTCGCGACCATCGCATTCCACGCAAACGTGAAGTGCTCGGCGGGAATGCCCATCACTTCGTTGCGGCCGGCTTTCTTGGCGGCGTAGATGTCTTTGACAAGCAGCCGGATGCGCAAATCGCCGAGGTCGCCGCGCATGCTGTCGGGCCCGAACATCGTGCGCACGCTGCCGTCGGCATTGATGCTCGCGCATTTAATGACCGCTTTGTCCGAGAGCGTGAACGGCAGGTCGAATGCCTTGTTCGCCTCCGCGCCGGTGTAGGCCAGCACGGCGACAATGCCGTCGATCAGGCCGCGCGTGCCAGGTTTTTCCAGCGCCGGCGCAAAGCGTCCCTTTGCGTCGAACAAACTGAGCTGGAACGTCGCGTCCTTGCCCTGTGCGGTCATGAAGGTGTTGAAGGCGCTGCAGAAGTCCTTGGACGAGATGCCAAGAATCTTGTCGTTGCCGGCCTTGGGCTTGATCGCCAGCTTGTCGATACTCAGCCGCAAGCGGCAATTCATGCCGTCGTGCCAGGTGAACGCTGCTTCGGGTGTGCCGGTGCGGCCGTTGGCGTCGCAGGTGCCGAAGCTGATCGTCGCGCCGGGCTCAACGGCCGCCGGAGAGCCGCCCGCCTGTCTAAGGAGACCGTCAAGCGGCACGCGTTCCACGGAAAAGCCGATGCCGCTGGGCATCAGCGCCGCCGCGGCGTCGGTGCCCTTGTAGCCGCCCAGCCAGATGTTCACTGCAAGTCGCGAGCCTTGCGTGTCGAGCGAGCCCGGCGGCGTCAGATTGCCGGAAAGCGAAATGCACGCGCGCCCGGCAAGTTCGGCGTGCTCGGGCGCGTAATAGCTGACGCTCATGCGCAGGTCGCGCAGGTAGTCGCCGAATATTGACGTGTCAACAATGCCCGCCAGTGGAACCTGCGCGTAGCTCGCGTTGCCGCGCACCTGTTCGATCTTGATGAGCTGTTTGGGGTCAAAGCGCACGACCAGGTCGAGATCGAGGCGTTTGCCTGCGTCTCCGCCGAGGTTGCCGCCCGCGCTCATGGTTATCGGCCGGCCGTAACTCACGGGGTCGCTGCTAAGCTCCTTGGCCTCGAGCTTGACGTCCGTGATGCTGCTCGCGAGTGTCTTGTCGCCGGGTTTGCCGAAGTTGAAGTCGAGCTGCTCCAGCGCCGCGCGCATGACCACGACCGCGGGCGGCGCCTTGTCGTCGGCCAGCGCCCTGGTCACATAGGCTGCGCGGCCCGCGGGTCCCGGGTCCAGCAGCGTGGGCTGCTGCGGCGCGGGTTTAACATTAACATCGCCCTGCCCCACGGGCGCCTGTTGCTGCGACGCGCGGATTTTCTCGAGCCACTTGCGGATTTCGGCGAATTCATCGCTTTTGAAGAACCCCTCGACTTGCTTGATGTAATCGTTGGCGTCCTTGTTTTCGGTTTGCGGCGGCGGCGGGGGAGGCGCGCCAGTTTCGCTTGCGGCGAGCGGGCGCTGGAACTCGATCTTCGTTGCGCGAATTTCGCGCACGACCAGCCGGCGCTCGAGCAACGGCAGAAGTTCGAGGTCGAGGTTGGCTTCGCCGGCGCGCAGCACGGTGTGTTCCGGCCCGCCGGGCGGCGCCTGGTAGATATGGAGATTCTTGACGTAGAGCTTGGGCCCGAAGATCGAGAATTTGACTTCGTCGACGCTGGCCTTGCCCGCGTAACCCGCCATACCGGCTCCCTGGGCGACCAGAAAGTCCTTTACCGCGCCGTCGATGGTGAAGTTGTAAACCAGAAGCGCGATGCCGATGACCAACGGCAACCCGATCACGGCTTTTAGCCGCAGAAAGCCCACGCGTTTTGGCGGCGTATTATCCATGGCCGATGAAGACAAAGCGGAGTCCTTTGAAGAGCCAGGTCTGGCTGAGCAACTTCATGATGCGCGAGTTCGCGAGTTTCGCCTTCATCCAGGCCTGGTAGCGCGCATAGAAAAGTGTCACGCCCGCCATCAGCGGCGCGGCGATAATGAGCCACAGGGCAATACCGCCCGCGACGTCGAAGTAATCGAAGCGAAACAGCGAGACGATGGGCGTCCTGGCGGCGCCGACGACCAGCGCTTGCGGCGCGAGGTCGAGCGTCCGTTCGCCGATGGGGCGAATCAACGCGGTTTGCAGCGTTAGCGAGAGAAGCTGGAAGACGGCGAAGCTGAAGAACGCCGTGGAGAAGTGCACGTTGACGAGAAGAATCAGGAGGAAGGCGGCAACGGTGCCCAGCCCCAGCGGCAGAAGGCCCGCGAGCGCGCCGAGCACGACCGCAAGCCCGATCTGCCAGGGCCTCGCGTCGCTGTTGAGCGTGCGGTACAACCAGCGGCAGGCTTTAAGGATCAGCAGGGTCATGGCTGAGGTTTTAACACCCGCAGCGAAAGAGGCGACAGGCGGCAGGCACCAGGCTGCAGTCAAGGCGAAAAACTGTCGCCTGAGGCCTGAAGCCTGACGCCTCGCGGGTAAAAGGGTTCCGAAGGCGGGTGTAAACGCCCATTGGCAAGAAACTTGCGACGGGCCATTGCGCCCCCAAAGACTATTGTTATCTTTCCCGCTCCAAATTTCGGCGCGCCATCGCCGGCGTAGCTCAATGGCAGAGCACCGGTTTTGTAAACCGGTGGTTGCGAGTTCGATTCTCGCCGCCGGCTCCAAATTGAGCATGCGGGGCAAGGCGCGGAGGGAGAAAAGAAGGGTTTTAGGGCAGATACCCAAGCGGCCAAAGGGGCCTGACTGTAAATCAGGTGGCTTATGCCTTCGAAGGTTCGAATCCTTCTCTGCCCACCAGATTCACGCCCCGGGCGTGTAGGATTAGCGGGAAATGCGGGTGTAGCTCAGTGGTAGAGCCTCTGCCTTCCAAGCAGAATGTCGTGGGTTCGAATCCCATCGCCCGCTCCAGAATGCTGTGGCCCGACGGGGCTGGATAAAGGAAGAAGGGGTGGGGCCACCCCGGAAGGAAGAACGAGCCAGGGATGGCGAGCCGGCGGCAGGCCCGAAGGGAATGCCGCCGTGAAGTCGCGACGAGGCAGGATGCCGAGGAGCGAAAGCGTAAGAATTCGCTGCTCTAGCTCAGGGGTAGAGCACTTCCTTGGTAAGGAAGAGGTCGTGGGTTCAAATCCCATGGGCAGCTCCAGACTTTGCTGTAGACGAAACCGGTAACAGGACTGAATAAAAAAACGAAATCACTCAGGAGTACGTAAGCAATGGCGCGCGAAACCTTTCAACGTAAGAAGCCGCACGTAAACGTCGGCACCATCGGACACATTGACCACGGCAAGTCCACTTTGACCGCCGCACTGGTTGCCTATTGCGCGGCCAAGGGCCTGTCGAAGGCCAAGACCTACGCGGAAATCACCAAGGGCGGCACCGTCCGTGACGCCAACAAGACCGTGACGATCGCGGCGGCGCACGTTGAGTACGAGACGGAAAAGCGCCACTACGCGCACGTCGACTGCCCCGGACACGCCGACTTCATCAAGAACATGATCACCGGCGCCGCGCAGATGGACGGCGCGATCCTGGTGGTCGCCGCCGACACCGGCCCGATGCCCCAAACGCGCGAGCACGTCCTGCTCGCCCGCCAGGTGAACGTCCCGGCGCTCGTCGTATTCCTCAACAAGGTCGACCTCGTCGACGACGCGGAATTACTTGAGCTGGTTGAGCTCGAAGTGCGTGAGTTGCTCAACAAGTACAAGTTCCCCGGCGACAAGATCCCGATCATCCGCGGCAACGCCAAGGCGGCGCTGGAAAACCCCAGCGACGCGGGCAAGACCAAGTGCATCCAGGACCTGCTCAACGTGCTCGACAGCCACATCCCCGAGCCCGTGCGCGAAGTCGACAAGCCGTTTATGCTCAGCGTCGAAGACGTGTTCTCGATTTCGGGCCGCGGCACCGTCGCCACGGGCCGTATCGAACGCGGCCTGATCAAGGTCGGCGACAACGTCGAGATCGTCGGCCTGCGCGAGTTGCCCATGCAGAGCACCATCACCGGCGTCGAAATGTTCCAGAAGACGCTCGATAGCGGCATGGCCGGCGACAACGTCGGCGTGCTGCTGCGCGGTGTTGAAAAGGCGCAGATCGAACGCGGCATGGTTATTGCCAAGCCCGGCACGATCAAGCCCCACACCGACTTCGAGTGCCAGTGCTACATCCTCAATAAGGAAGAAGGCGGCCGCCACACGCCGTTCTTCACCGGTTATCGCCCGCAGTTCTACTTCCGCACGACGGACGTTACGGGCACCGCCGACCTTATGGGCGGCGCGGAAATGGTCATGCCCGGCGACACCGTGCAGCTCTCGGTGAAGCTTGGCAAGCCGATCGCCATGGACGAGGGCGCCAACTTCGCTATCCGCGAAGGCGGCCGCACCGTCGGCGCAGGCAAAGTTGTGAAGATCCTGAAGTAAAAAGTTGCCCAGTTGCGGCGGCCTGAGCTGGTCGAAGGCCGCCGCGCGTTTGAAGGGATGAGCTCAGATGGCCGGTGATAACAGAGAATACGTGTTCCTTGAGTGCACCGAGACCGGCATGCGCGTGTATCGCACGCAGAAGCGGGTCAAGGGCCAGAACATCAAGAAGATCGAGCTGAAGAAGTACAACTCGAAATTGAAGAAGCACACGTTGCACAAGGAAAAGAAGAAGTAAGCCGGCGGTCGGTATTCGGTGGTCAGCGGTCGGTAATACCGACAACCGAAAGCCGGTCTCCGATAACCGGATTATACGGCGGTAGCTCAACTGGCAGAGCAGCGGTTTCCAAAACCGCAGGTTGGGGGTTCGATTCCCTCCCGCCGTGCCAGTGTGGCGCGGCCGCCTCGGCCGCGGGCAGTGCGGTTAAGAATAGGGTCGCGGGCGAGGCGCCCGCGCCACCAGGAGCAGGCATGGCCATGTTTGACACATACAGGCGCGGGGCGGGACGCAAGACCCGGTTCTTTGCGTCGGCCATGCTATTGCTTGCGCTGGTGTGGATGTGCTACGCGATCTTCGAGTACGGCAACACGCGTTTTGACCGCCTGCTTGGCATCGAGCCGTTCTTTGGCGAATCGCTGCTGCGCGGCGGCAGCAGCATGACGGACTGGCTGTCGCCCAGTTTGATTATTGCGCTGGCGGTTTTCGTCGTGGGGCTGCTTGGCGTGCGCTGGTGGCTGAATCGCCCGAAATACGTCGACCTGCTGGTGGCGACGGAAGCGGAGCTCAAGAAGGTGCGCTGGGCGCCCAAAAATGACGTGCGCCGCGCGACGGTGGTTGTGCTCTACTTTGTGATGTGGTTTGCGATCATCGTGTTTTTGTACGACCTGACATTCAGCCTTGGCGTGGGTGTGCTGCAGGGCCAGAGCTGGAAGAGCGTGGGCTGGGGCCGGATTGTGAGCATGGTGTTGAGGCTCGACCAGCAACCGACAGCGGACAAGGGCCCGGCGCTGACGCCGGAAGAAGCGACGAAGTAACCGAATGATGGACGAACGGAAGGCAGAACAGATGGCGCTCATGTGGTACGTGCTGAGGGTGCAGAGTTCCCGGGAAGAGAAGATCCAGGAGAACCTGCAGAAGCGCGTCAAGGCCAAGGGCCTTGAGCAACTGTTCGGTCGTATGGTGATCCCGACGGAGACGGTGCAGGAAATCAAGGGCGGAAAGAAGCGCGAACGTTCGCGCAAGGTCTACCCCGGCTACCTGTACCTCGAGATCGATACCATCGAGGACACGTCCGATCACGCCGACCAGCGCTACACGCTAAACGGCGACGCCTACCACCTGATTCGCGAGACGCCCGGCGTGGGCGATTTCGTGGGCGACCGCGACAAGCCTGTGCCCATGAGCCAGGACGACGTGCGCAAAATTCTCAAGATTTCCGAGCCCAAGCCCGAGGGCGAAGAGCCCGTGGTCAAGATCGAGTTCAAGAAGGCCGACGCGGTCAAGATCAAGGACGGTCCCTTTGACGGCTTCGAGGGCACCGTGGAGGACGTCAACCCGGCACAGGGCCGCGTGAAGGTGGTCGTGACCATCTTCGGCCGCCCGACGCCCGTCGAGCTGGAATACTGGCAGGTGGAACCCGTAAGTTAATGCGTCAGAGCCCCGAGCGTGAGCGAGCGGGCCCTTTGAAGTGCGACAGGAACTGAACTGAATTTTGGCGGCAAGGAATTATCAGTCATGGCTAAAGAACTTCTGACCAAGGTCAAGCTGCAGTGCCCCGGCGGCCAAGCTACTCCCGCGCCGCCGGTTGGCCCGGCGCTCGGCCAGCACGGCGTGAACATTGCGGCGTTTGTTAAACAGTTCAACGACAAAACCCGCGACCGCATGGGGTTGATCCTGCCCGTTGTGATCAGCATCTTTAAAGACAAGTCGATGGAGCTCGAGATTAAGTCTCCTCCAGCGAGCGTGCTGATTCGCAACGCCATTAAACTCGAAAAAGGGTCCAAGACCCCGGGCCGCGAAAAGGTCGGCAAGATTGGCCGCAAGGCGCTGGAAGAAATCGCCAAGGCCAAGGAAAAGGACCTCAACGCCGGCAGCCTCGATGCGGCGTGCCGCATGATTGCGGGCACCGCGCGCTCCATGGGCGTGACGGTCGAAGGGTAGGGGAATTTTAGATTTTAGATTTCGATTCAAGGTGGCGCGGTAGCGCCAATCCAGAATCGAAAATCCAAAATTAGCGTGCGTGAACTGTCGACGCGCGACTTGGAAGGCAGCAGACAGCTAAAAACACTGCCACCGGAGAAAGACATGAAGGAACGTGTACGCAGCAAGCGCTACAAGGAAGCCGCCAAGGGCGTTGACCCGCTGAAGAAGTATTCGGTGGAAGAAGCTGTTTCGCGCCTTGCCGATTTCAAGAAAACCAAATTCGACGAGACGGTCCGCGTTGCGATCAAACTCAACGTGGATCCCAAGAAGGCCGAACAGAACCTGCGCGGCGCGGTTTCGCTGCCGCACGGCCTGGGCAAGACCATGAAGGTGATCTGCTTTGCCGAAGGCGGCGACGCGGAGAAGGCCAAGGCCGCGGGCGCCATCGAAGTCGGCTCGGCGGAACTTGCCAAGAAGATCGAAGGCGGCTGGATGGACTTCGATATCGCCATTGCCCACCCCAACCAGATGCGCCACGTGGGCAAGCTGGGTAAGGTTCTCGGCCCCCAGGGCAAGATGCCCACGCCCAAGGCCGGCACGGTGACCGAAGACGTCGGCGCGGCGGTGAAAGAATTCGTGGCCGGCAAGGTCGAGTACCGCACCGACGCGGGCGGCAACCTGCACGTGCCTATTGGCAAGCGCAGCTTCGCCAACGACAAGCTGTCGGACAACCTCAAGCACCTGCTGTCGCACGTGCAGGGCCTGCGGCCGTCGACAGTGAAGGGGCATTTCATCGAGCGCGTCAGCCTGTCCGCCACAATGAGCCCCGGCCTGAACGTCGCCTTTGAAGCGTCCAACGTCGCGGTGGGCTAACGCAAATTTCGGGATACAGACCAAACAGTTTCGCAGAGAAAGCAAGCTATGCCTAACAAACTGAACCAGATGCTCGTTGACCAGATTACGCGGGGCATGAGCAAGCTCGACAACGTCGTCATCATCGACTACCAGGGCCTCAACAGCCTGAAGATGGCGCAGTTTCGCAGCGAGTTGCGCAAGGCCAAGCTGACGATGGAAGTCGTCAAGAACCGCATCGCGTCCACGGCGCTCAAGGCCCACGGCCTCAAGCCGCTGATCGAGCACGACAAGAAGCTGCCGCGCAAGCAGCAGATTTTCCGCGGCCCGACTGCCGTGCTTTTCGGCGGAGACGGCACCGTGGATATCGCCAAGTTCACCACCAAGTGGATGAAGGAAAACAAGGACACCATCAAGGTCAAAGCGGGCCAGATGGGCCACGACGTCCTCGATGTGAAGCAGGTTGAGGCCTCGGCGACGCTGCCCGGCCGCAAGGAACTGCTGTCCACGTTGGCGGGCGACTTCCTGGCGCTGCCGCAGAAGATGGCGGCGACGCTGCAGGCCGGTTATGCGCGTATTGCCTACGGGTTCAATGCGCTGGCCAACAAGCTGGAGAAGAAGTAGCCGATTTTCGCAGTGGTCGCGGGTTGCCTGTTCATAGTCGGGTGTGGCCGCGAAGGGACACGGGAAGTTCGAACATTTTGGATTTTGGATTTTCGATTTTGGAGTGTGCCAGAATCGCAAGTCCAAGGAACTGAAGAGGGATTGGACGTGCGGATGCGGGATGCGTGCGGCAACAGCCGCGGCACTCCGGAATCCACAATCCAAAATCCACAATCGAAGGATCCGGCTCAAAATTGAGGCCGGCTCTAAATCAGGAGAAGGTCATGGCGGTAGCCGAAAAGATCAACAAGGTTCTGGATGAAGTTTCGACGTGGAATCTCCTCGAGGTTCGCGATTTCGTGAAGGCGTTCGAGGAAAAGTTCGAGGTCAAGGCCCAGGCGGTTGCGGCTGCTGCCGCCCCGGCGGCCGGCGGGGGCGCTGCTGCCCCGGCGGCTGCGGAAGCCAAGACCGAGTTCAACGTGGTGCTCGTTTCCATCTCGGCCCCGGACAAGAAGATCCCGGTGATCAAGGTGGTTCGCGAAGCCACGGGCCTGGGCCTGGCGGAAGCCAAGGCGCTGGTCGAGGGCGCGCCCAAGCCGGTCAAGGAAGGCCTGCCGCAGGCCGAGGCCGAGGCTCTAAAGAAGAAGCTGGAAGAGTCTGGCGCCAAGGTCGAACTGAAGTAGTGTCATACACGCGGGGGCGCTTTGGCGCCCCCGCGGAATCTTCTTTCGCGTACCTGCAACCAGCATGGCGCGCGTAGGGCCGAACAGGGTCGGCTCTCGCTCGCCGGGACCTCAGGAAACGTGACAAAAACTCAGGGCTGCCGGCCCCCGCCGGCATGCCCCGATTGTGTTTATGCCGGTGACCACGGGCGAATAATTCCGCCCTTCAGGTGAGTTAACTAAGGAATGTCCATGGCTGACGCCGTCCAGGAAACCAAACCTGTCAACTTCGAGACTCCCACGCGCCACTTCGGGCGCACGTCGGAACTCGTTGAGCTGCCCAACCTCGTCAAGCTGCAGACCGAAAGCTACGCACGCTTCCTGCAGCAGGACGTGCCGCAGGGCCGCCGCGCCGCGGTCGGCCTGCAGGCCTTGATCGACGAAATTTACCCGATCAACAGCTACGACGGGACGACAAGCCTCGAGTTCCTGAGCTACGAACTCGGCGAGCCGCGCTACACGCCCGATGAATGCCGCGCGCTGAAACTTACTTACGGCGCGCCGCTGGTCATGAAGCTGCGCCTCAACCGCGACGCCAAGGCCATTGACGAAGATGTATATCTGGGCGAATTGCCCCTGATGATCGGCGGCGGCGAATTCATCATCAACGGCGCTGAACGCGTTATCGTGAGCCAGCTCCACCGCTCGCCTGGCGTGGACTTCGGCTTTGAACTGTCCGTCGACAACCGCCGGCTGCACCAGACCTGGATTATCCCTGAGCGCGGTTCGTGGATTGAACTTGCCGTGACCAAGAAGGACACGCTGTCGATCCGCATCGACCAGTCGGGCAAGTTCAGCGCGATGACGTTCTTCCGCGCCATGAGCCCCGACCTCTCGACCAACGACGCCATCATCCGCCAGTTCTACCCGACCACCAAGGTCAAGACCGGCAGCCAGGGCGCCGTCAACAAGGTCAAGAACCGCTACGCGGTTTCCGACGTGATCGAGCCCGATACCGGCGAGATCATGGCCGAGGCCGGCACACTGATTTCCGCCGACGTTGCCAAGATGATTGTCGAGAGCAAGGTCAAGGAAGTCGAAGTCATCACCGAAGTGGTGGACCCGATCATCCTCAACAGCCTTCAGGAAGACCCGACGACCAACCAGGAAGAAGCGCTCGAGCGCATCTACCTGCGCCTGCGCCCGGGCAACCCCGTCAGCAAGGAAAAGTCGAGCGCGCTGTTCGACGAAAAGTTCTACGACGACACGCGTTATCGCCTTGGCCGCGTCGGCCGCTTCCGCCTGAACCGCAAGTTCGGCACGTCCGTTGAAGAGAACAAACAATCTCTCCAGCCCGAAGATATCAAAAGCGCCATCGATTACCTGCTGGCGCTGCGCCGCAACGACCCGGCCGTGACCGTGGACGACATCGACCATCTCGGCAACCGTCGCGTGAAGACGATTGACGAACTCGTGTGCGACGAACTGCGCAAGGGCTTCCTCAAACTGAAGAAAAACGTCCAGGAGCGCATGAACCTGGAAGAGCAGCCGACGCCGCGCAATTTGATCAACGCCAAGACAATCTCGACCGCCGTCGCCTTCTTCTTTGGCCGCGGCGAGCTGTCGCAGGTCGTCGACCAGACCAACCCGCTCTCGCAGCTTACGCATGAGCGCCGTCTCTCGGCGCTTGGACCGGGCGGCCTCAACCGCAAGCGTGCGGGCTTTGAAGTGCGCGACGTACACATCTCGCACTACGGCCGCATCTGCCCCATCGAGACGCCTGAAGGCACGAACATCGGCCTGATCTCGAGCCTGTGCACCTACGCGCAGACCGACGATTACGGCTTCCTTGTGACGCCCTATCGCGCGGTGAAGAACGGCAAGGTGACTGACGACGTCGTTTACTTGCGCGCCGACGAAGAAACCCTGCGCATCATCGCGCCGGCGGACAGCAAGTACGACGACAACGGCAAGTTGATCGGCGACCACATCACCGCCCGCATCGGCCATGACTTCAAGATGATGACCGCCAAGGACATCGAGCTGATGGACGTCAGCCCGATGCAGATGGTCGGCGTTTCCGCCGCGCTGATTCCGTTCCTGGAACACGACGACGCCAACCGCGCGCTGATGGGTTCGAACATGCAACGCCAGGCCGTGCCGCTGCTCGTCACTGAGCCGCCGGTGGTCGCCACGGGCATGGAGCGCCAGGTCGCGCTGAACTCGGGCATGCTGATTCGCGCCAAGGGTGACGGCGTCGTGCGCTTTGCCGACTGCCGCGAAATCGTCATCGGCGATGAAATCTATACGCTGCGCAAGTTCGTCGGCCTCAACGAGCGCACCTGCCTCAACCAGGTGCCGATTGTCAAGGAAGGCGACCGCATCAAGAAGGGCGACGTGGTCGCCGACGGCGCCGCCACGCACCACGGCGAGCTCGCGCTGGGCCGCAACATCCTTTTGGCGTTTATGCCCTGGGACGGCTACAACTTCGAAGACGCGGTGCTGGTGAGTGAAGAGTTGCTCGCCCGCGACACGTTCACCTCGATCCACATCGAGGAATTCGAAATCGAAATCCGCGAGACCAAGCTTGGCCGTGAGGAGTTCACCAATGAAATCCCGCACGTCGGCGAACGCCAGCGCAAGAACCTCGACGAAGGCGGCGTGATCCGCATCGGCACCAAGGTCGGCCCCGGCGACATTCTCGTCGGCAAGGTCGCGCCGAAGTCCAAGAGCGAACTTACGCCGGAAGAAAAGCTGCTGCACGCCATCTTCGGCAAGGCCGGCGAGGACGTGAAGAACGATTCGCTGGAAGTGCCCGCCGGTTCCTACGGCGTGGTGATCCAGACCGAGCGTTTCTCCAAGCGCATTGCGCAGACCGAAGAAGAAAAGAAGCAGGTCAAACTCGAACAGAAACGCGCCAGCGAGGAATACCTCGCCGCGGCGCGCCAGCAGTTCGGCACGTTGATGACCGAGCTGGAAGAAGCTCTCGGTGAGAAGCCGAAGTCGGGTCGCAAGATCGTCAAACGCATCCTCAACGAGGATGAGCGCAGCTCGCTGACCGAGGACGAGGTCAAGGAACTGCTCGACACGCTGGACCCGGAGGCCTTTGGCGCCTCGGGCCGCAGCACGCGTCCCGCCGAAGAAGCCATCAACCGCGCGCGCAAGAAGATCCGCACTGCGGAGCAGAAGCTCAACCGCACCGTGCACAAGCTGACGCGCGGCGACGAGCTGCCCACGGGCGTGCTTGAAAAGGTGCAGTGCCACCTCGCGACCAAGCGCCAGTTGTCAGTCGGCGACAAGTTCGCGGGCCGTCACGGCAACAAGGGCGTGGTTTCGAAGATCATGAAGGTCGAGGACATGCCTTTCCTCGCGGACGGCACTCCGGTGCAGATGGTATTGAACCCGCTGGGCGTGCCCTCGCGCATGAACGTGGGCCAGCTCTTTGAGCTGCACCTCGGCATGGCGGCGCGCAGGCTCGGCTTCCGCTGCATCACCCCGGTGTTCAACGGCGCAAGCGAAGACGACATCACGGCTGTGCTGAAGGAAGCCGGCTTTGACGGCGACGGCAAGAGCGTGCTGTATGACGGCCGCACGGGACTGCCCTTTGATCAGAAGGTCGCTGTGGGCTACATGTACATGATGAAGCTGCACCACCTCGTTGACGACAAGGTCCACGCCAGGGCCACGGGCCCGTATTCGTTGATCACGCAGCAGCCGCTGGGCGGCAAGGCCCGTTCGGGCGGCCAGCGATTTGGCGAAATGGAAGTGTGGGCGCTGGAAGCTTACGGCGCCGCCAACGTGCTGCAGGAATTGCTCACGGTTAAGTCGGACGACGTCGAAGGCCGCACCAAGATCTACGAAAGCATGGTCAAGGGCGAAAACGTCCTTGAACCGGGAACGCCCGTGTCCTTTGACGTGCTCGTGAACGAAATCAAGGGCCTGGCCCTGAACGTGAGCCTGCATCGCAAGGACGGCACGATGCTGTCGGACCTGATCAAGGAGTAGAGCAGGTTCTAGGTATTGGGTTTTAGGAACTGGGTTGAATGGGTATTGGCGCAGCCGATCGCGGGCTTTGCCTAAAACCTAACACTTAGAACCTAGAACCCCAAATGACGCGGAGTAACCGAAGAAAAATAACTCGGCCAACAAAATTGGCCGCTAACGAAGGAAGAGACGACACATGCCTGACGCTCTTTACGACAAAATCAACGAAATCGCCTCGGTCAGCATCAACCTCGCCAGCCCGGAAGACATTCGTTCATGGTCCTACGGCGAGGTGAAGAAGCCCGAGACGATCAACTACCGCACCTACCGCCCCGAGAAGGACGGCTTGTTCTGCGAGAAGATCTTTGGCCCTGAAAAGGACTACGAGTGCTTCTGCGGCAAGTACAAGGGCATCAAATACAAGGGCATCGTCTGCGAGCGTTGCGGCGTGAAAGTCACGACCAGCAAGGTCCGTCGCAAGCGCATGGGCCACATCAACCTGGCCGCGCCGGTGGCTCACATCTGGTTCTTCAAGGCCATGCCGTCGCGCATTGGTTCGCTGCTGAACCTGAAGGCGTCGCACCTGGAGCGCGTGATTTATTTCCAGGATTACATCGTGATCGACCCGGGAAAGTCGGATATTAAACCCAAGGAACTGATTAACGAAGAGAAGTACCGCGAAATGAAGGGCCTGTACGGCGACGGTTTCAAGGCCGGCATGGGCGCGGAATCGCTGCGGATTTTGCAGCAGCAGCTTGACCTCGCGAAGCTGACGGAAGACTTGCGTCGCGAGCTGATCGAAACGAACAGCAAGCAGAAACAGAAAGACCTCATCAAGCGCCTCAAGACTGTTGAGTCTCTCAAAGAGTCCGGCAACAAGCCCGAGTGGATGATCCTCGAAGTCATCCCGGTGATCCCGCCGGATCTGCGCCCCCTGGTCCAGCTCGAGAGCGGCAACTTCGCCACGAGCGACCTGAACGACCTGTATCGCCGCCTGATCAACCGAAACAACCGCCTCAAGAAGCTGATCGACCTCAACGCGCCCGAGGTCATCATCCGCAACGAAAAGCGTATGCTGCAGCAGGCTGCCGACGCGCTGTTTGACAACAACCGCTGCAGGCGCCCGGTGCTGGGCTCGCGCAACCGTCCGCTGAAATCGCTGACGGACATGATCAAGGGCAAGCAGGGCCGCTTCCGTGAAAACCTGCTGGGCAAACGCGTTGACTACAGCGCGCGTTCCGTGATCGTCGTCGAGCCGGAACTGAAAATTCACCAGTGCGGCCTGCCGAAAAAGATCGCGCTGGAACTCTTCCAGCCCTTCATCATTCGCCGCTTGCGCGAACTCGGCCTTGCCGACACGATCAAGTCGGCCAAGAAGATGCTTGAGCGCAAGGACGAAGAGGTGTGGGACATCCTTGAGGAAGTCATCCACAAGCACCCCGTGCTCCTCAACCGCGCGCCCACGCTGCACCGAATGGGCATCCAGGCCTTTGAGCCCGTGCTCGTCGAAGGCAACGCCATCAAGATTCACCCGCTGGTTTGCGGCGGTTTCAACGCCGACTTCGACGGCGACCAGATGGCGGTGCACCTGCCGCTGAGCTTCGAGGCGCAGATTGAGGCTCACACCCTCATGCTGTCGATCCACAACATTTTCAGCCCCGCGCACGGCAACCCCATTATCACGCCGAGCCAGGACATGGTGTTGGGCCTCTACTACATGACCGCGGACAACGCGCAGGAAAAAGGCGAGGGCAAGCGCTTTACCAGCCCCGATGAAGTCCTGACCGCTTACAGCCACGGCAAGCTCGGCGTGCACGCCAAGATCAAGGTGCAGCTCAACCCGCACCAGGTCGTGTACGACGAAAAGGGCGGCGTGCTTACCGCCGACCCCAAGCACCCGACGGTCGACTGGACGCTGGCGCTGCCCCCGATCACGTTCACCAACGCGGTCAATTACGAAGATTTCACCATGGATGCGGAGGACACATACCAGCCGTTCCTGGTTGAAACCACGCCGGGCCGCATCCTCTTCAACGACATCCTGCCCAAGGGCATGCCGTTCTTTAATTACAACATCGGCAAGAAGCAGATCAGCGCCGTCATTGCGCATTGCTACAAGCGCCTTGGCCGCATCAGCACCCTCAAGCTGCTGGACGACATCAAGGAGTTCGGCTTCAAGTCGGCCACCCGCGCGGGCATCAGCATCGGCAAGGACGACATGAAGTCGCCCGGCACCAAGGAAAAGATCATCGACGACGCGCAGCACATCGTCGACGAGCTCGACAAACGTTATCGCCAGGGCGTCATTACCGACCGTGAACGCCGCAACCACGTGATTGACCAGTGGACGCACGCCCGCGAAGAAATCGGCAAGGCGATGCTCGAGGCGCTCAAGCACGACGTGCGCGAGGGCAAGCCGTACCTGAACCCGATCTTCATGATGGTGACGTCGGGCGCCCGTGGTTCGACCGAGCAGGTTCGCCAACTGGCGGGCATGCGCGGCCTGATGGCGCGCCCCGGCGGCGAAATCATCGAGACGCCGATCAAGGCGAACTTCCGCGAAGGCCTGAAGGTTCTCGAGTACTTCTCCTCGACCCACGGCGCGCGCAAGGGCCTGGCCGACACGGCGCTCAAGACCGCCGACTCGGGTTACCTGACGCGCAAGCTGGCCGACGTCTCGCAGACCGTCGTCGTCACGACGCACGACTGCGAAACCGACGTGGGCGTGGACAAGCGCGTGGTGTTCAAGGGCGAGAAGCTTGAAATCTCGCTTGCGGAAGCCATCCGCGGCCGCGTCATCATGGACACCATCCGCCACCCGCAGACCAAGGAAATCCTGGCCGAGAAGAACCAGTTGCTGTCGGCCGAACTTGCCCAGAAGATCGAGCAGCTTGGCTTTGTGAAGGTCCGCGTGCGCAGCGCGCTGAACTGCCAGGCGGAAGCCGGCGTGTGCCAGCTTTGCTACGGCGCCGACCTTTCGCGCGACGAAATCGTCGAACTCGGCACGGCTGTCGGCATCATCGCCGCGCAGTCGATCGGTGAACCGGGCACGCAGCTCACGATGCGCACCTTCCACATCGGCGGCACGGTGACGCGCACCAGCGTCGACAAGGACATCAAGGTCACGCGCAACGGCACGGTCAAATACGACAAGACCCTGCGCGTGGTGAAGAACCCCGCCGGTGAAATCGTGTCGGTGTCAACCAAGGGCGACGTCAAGATCGTCGACAAGGACGACGTCGAGCTTGAGCACTTCGCGGTGCCGCTGGGCGCTGTCATGAAGTTCGCCGACGGCGAAGCCATCAAGGCCGGCAAGGTGCTTTGCGAGTGGGACCCGCACGCTTCGCCGATTTTGTCGGAAGCCGACGGCAAGGTCGTGTACGACGACCTGATCGAAGGCCGCACCTTCAAGGAAGAGTTGAACCCCGACACCAAGCAGAAGCAGCGCGTGGTGGTTGAGCACAAGGGCGATTTGCACCCGCAACTTCGCATCGAGGACAACCGCGGCAACCCCATCGCCTATTATCCGCTGCCTGAAAAAGCCACGCTGCTCGTCAACGACGGCCAGAAGATCAAGGCCGGCCAGTTCCTGGCAAAGACCGTCCGCGAAATCGGCGGCACGCAGGACATCACCGGCGGCCTGCCGCGCGTGACCGAGCTTCTGGAAGCGCGCCGTCCCAAGGACCCGGCGATCATCACCAAGATCGACGGCGTCGTGGAAATCACCGAGGACAAGAAGCGCGGCAAGCGCACGATCATCGTGCGCAACGACACCGGCGAGGCGGCCGAGCACAGCATCCCGCCAAGCCGCGTGATCAAGATGCGCACGGGCGACCGCGTGAAGGCCGGCGAGCCGCTGACGGAAGGTTCGCGCGTTCCCCAGGACATCCTGGAAATTCAGGGCAAGGACGCGGTGCAGGATTACCTGCTGGGCGAAGTGCAGAAAGTTTATCGCTCGCAGAACGTGCCTATCAATGACAAGCACATCGAGATCATCGTCGGCCAGATGCTGCGCAAGGTCCGTATCGCGACGGAAGGCAACACGACTTTCCTGCGCGGCACGGTCGCCGACCGCAGCGCGGTGCTGAAGGAAAACCGCCGCGTGCAGGACGAAGGCGGCAAGCCCGCGACGTTCAAGCCGCTGCTGCTTGGCATCACCAAGGCAAGCCTGCAGAGCGACAGCTTCCTGTCGTCGGCATCCTTCCAGGAAACGACGAAGGTCCTCACGGAAGCCGCAATTTCGGGCAAGTCGGACAAGCTGGTGGGCCTCAAGGAAAACATCATCCTTGGCCACCGCATCCCGGCGGGCTCGGGCTTTGGCATCTACCACGTGTCGCCGCTGAAGTATGCCGCGCCGCCGGCGCCTGTCGCCGAGGAAGAGGCGGAAGGCGAAGCGGTCAAGGCCGCCGGATAGTGTTGATTGGGATTGTTCGACCGGGACAGACAGAACGTCTGTCCCGGTTCAATTGTGGATTGTCGAATGTGGATTCAGGACGCGCGGGGCGCGGTAGCGCCAATCCAAAATCCAAAATTAGCGTGCGCCTGCTCTTGAAATCCCCGGCCGATTAGTAAACTCTCGGCCCTTCTGATTTGGAGAACACCGACGTGCCGACGATGAACCAGCTTTGCAAGCGGCCCCGCCGCAAGATGGTTTCCAAGAGCAAGAGTCCTGCGCTCGACGCCTGCCAGTACAAGCGCGGCGTATGCCTGCAGGTCAAGACCACGACGCCCAAGAAGCCGAACTCGGCGCTGCGCAAGATCGCGCGTGTGCGCCTTTCCAACCAGCGTGAAGTCACCGCCTACATCCCGGGCGAGGGCCACAACCTGCAGGAACACAACATTGTGTTGATCCGCGGCGGTCGCGTGCGCGACCTTCCCGGCGTGCGCTACCACATCGTGCGCGGCGCGCTCGACTGCCAGGGCGTTGATGGCCGCAAGCAGAGCCGCTCGAAGTACGGCGCCAAGCGCGGCAAGTAGGTTTGAATTGAGAATGTGGTTTTTGGATTGAGAGTGTTGAACGACCTCCGAATTTTCGGGGGTCGTTTTCTTTTGCGAGGTTCAGATCAAGGTTCAGGTTCAGAAAAACAGAAATTGTCGTGCGTGCTTTTTCTTGACCTGGACCTGAACCTGCACCTGAACCCTCATTACTAACATTCACCGAACATTCCGGTTTCGCCCGCTTGACGCTTCGACGCGCGTTGCTATCTTTCCGCCCCCTTGAGCGAAAGGCCGCAGAGGCCGAAGCCCAAGGGGTTTGGGGCCAACGCCCCGATAGGAGATCGAGCGAATGCCGCGTAACTACAAGTCGACAGAACGCTTTCTCAAGCCTGACCCTGCGCATGCCAACAAGCTGCTGAGCAAATTCATCAACTGCATCATGTACCAGGGCAAGAAGACGGTCGCACAAAACATCGTGTATGACGCGCTGGACCAATTGAAGAAGAAGGTGCCGGACAAAGACCCGGTTGAAGTTTTCAACGAGGCGCTGAACAACTGCCGCCCCGTCGTCGAAGTGCGCTCCAAGCGCGTCGGCGGCGCGACTTACCAGGTCCCGATGGAAGTCAACAAGAAGCGCCAGCAGGCGCTGGCCGTGCGCTGGCTGATCCAGGCCGCGCGCGCGCGCAAGGGCAAGCCAATGTCGATTCGCCTGGCCGAAGAACTCGGCGACGCGTACAAACGCGAAGGTGCGGCGGTCAAGAAGCGTGAAGAGACGCACCGCATGGCGGACGCGAACAAGGCCTTTGCGCACTTTGCATGGTAGAGATGAGTCTTCAGCGGCCCGCTTGACACCCTCAGGCGGGCCGTTACACTTTGCGCCCCGTTGATAAAGGCGGGTGGAAGTACAAAGGGATGAATACAGGCTTCCCGGATGCTGGCGGGAGGCGAGCACTGAAAGACTGCGTGACTCATTCAGTCGAGTCAGGCAAGTTTCAGGCGCGAGGCGGACGCTAATGGGCGTCCGGGCCGACCGCCTGAAACAAGGGAGTCGGCCCGCATAGTTTTGGGGACGGTGGCACGGAGAGATTTGAGATGGCGATCGACCTTAAGTATTGGCGCAACATCGGAATTTGCGCGCACATTGACGCCGGCAAGACGACGACGACCGAACGCGTGTTGTTCTACACGGGCATGATCCACAAGCCCGGCGACATCGACGACGGCACCACCGTCACCGATTACCTGAAGGAAGAACGTGAACGCGGCATCACCATCGTGAGCGCCGCCGTCTCGACTTTCTGGGACGACCCGATCTCCAAGGTCAAGCACGGCATTAACCTGATCGACACTCCCGGGCACGTGGATTTCACGGCCGAGGTCGAGCGCAGCTTGCGCGTGCTCGACGGCGCTGTGGTCGTGTTCGACGGCAAGGAAGGCGTCGAGGCGCAGTCCGAAACCGTCTGGCGCCAGGCCAACAAGTACAAGGTCCCGCGCATCGCGTTCATCAACAAGATGGACAAGATCGGCGCGAGCTTCAAAAAGTCCGTCGACTCCATGATCAAGCGCCTGGGCACCAACCCGGTGCCGGTGCAGCTTCCGTGGGGCGAAGAAGTCGAGTTCAAGGGCGTCATCGACCTGATCGACATGAAGGCGCATTCGTTTGAGGGACAGGACGGCAAGGAAGTCGTCGTGCATCCCATCCCCGCCGACATGCTTGAGGACGCGCAATTCGCGCGCCAGCACATGATTGAAAAGTGCGGCGACGTTGATGACGCGATCGCCGAGCTTGTCATTGAAGACAAGATGGAGAAGGTGACGCCGGAGATGATCCGCGCTGCGCTGCGCAAAGGCGCCATCAGCTTCAAGCTTGTGCCCGTGGTTTGCGGCAGCGCTTATCGCTACAAGGCTGTGCAGGACATGATTAACGCGGTGGTGTGGTATCTGCCCAGCCCGCTTGACATGCCGCCGGTCGAGGCGAAGGACCCCAAGGATCCCGACAATCCCGAGATCGTCAAGCTGACTTGCGACCCCAAGGGCCCGCTGGCGCTCATGGCGTTCAAGACCGTGACCGACGAACACGGTGACCTCACGTACCTGCGCATTTATTCCGGCACGCTTGAGCAGGGTGCTACGCTGTACAACGCGCGCATCAAGCGGCGCGAGCGCGTCACGCGTTTGTTCCGCATGTTCGCCAACGAGCGTGAAGTGCTTCCCACGGCCATTGCCGGCGACATCGTTGCCGCGGTCGGCCTCGGCAACACCGTCACCGGCGACACGCTATGTAATGAAGACAGGCCGCTGGTGCTTGGCGCCATCACGTTCCCCGCGACGGTTATCTCGATGTCGATCGAGCCCAAGACCAACGCGGACCGCGAAAAACTCTCGTACGCGCTGCAGAAGATGATGAAGGACGACCCGACGTTCAAGGTTAAGCTCGATGCGGAAACCCAGCAGACCGTCATTTCAGGCATGGGCGAACTCCACCTCGACATCATCCGCTCGCGCATTCTCAACGAGTTCCGCGTCGAGGCCGTGGTTGGCCAGCCGCGCGTTGCATACCGCGAACTGCCGGCGCTGAAGGTCGGCCAGCCCGTCGAAACCGAAGGCCTGCACAAGAAGCAGTCAGGCGGCGCGGGCTCGTACGGCCATTGCAAGATTCGCTGGGAGATGCTGGGCGACGACAAGTGGGACCAGGTCGAGTTCGAGGATGACACCGTCGGCGGCAGCATTCCGCGCCAGTTCATCAAGAACGTCGAGGAAGGCGTGCGCGACACGGCGCTCTCGGGCGGCAAGGCCAACTATCCTGTCATGGGCTTCAAGGCCGCGGTGTACGACGGCAGCTATCACGACGTTGACTCCAAGGACTTCGCCTACCGCGACGCGGCGCGCATTGCGTTCCGCACGCTGCTGGACGAAGTCGGCACGGATATTCTCGAGCCCGTGATGAAGGTGGAAGTGCGCGTGCCTGAAGAGTTCGTCGGCCCGATCGTCGGCGACCTCAACTCGCGCCGCGCGCGCATCGAGGGCATGGAGCCCGACAACGACATCCGCATCATCCAGGCGGTTGCGCCGCTGTCGGAAATGTTCGGCTACGTCCAGGCCATCCGCGGCCTGAGCCAGGGCCGCGCGAACTACTCGATGGAGCCCTATCGCTACGAGAAGACGCCGCCGCACATCAAGGAAAAGATCATGACGGAGCGCGCGGGCCCGCAACGCCGCAAGTAGTACGTTGTTGAAGGGTGTGAAAAAGAGTCACGGAAGGCGACCGCCGCGGAGGCCGCAAGGCCGAATGCGGCGTGAAATCGCGGCGAGACATGGATGTCGAGACGCGACACCAGTAGTTGACGGGTGTGGATAAGGAAGCTAACTTTCTCGCTCCAAATTTTTGGACGGGAATCTGACAAACGTAAGTTGAGCGCGCGCAACAGATTGCGCGCGCAATGAGGTCTGGAGCGGTCATGTCGAACGAAGCGGGAAAAGTGCAGATCAAGATCAGGCTTGAAGCCTACGATCATGAGCTGCTTGACCAGTCGGCCAAGCAGATCTGCGAGAGTGCGCGTGACAGCGGGGCCATGGTTTCCGGGCCTATTCCGCTGCCGACCAATATTGATCGCTACACCGTCTTGCGCAGCCCGCATATCGACAAGAAGTCGCGCGAGCAGTTTGAAATCCGCACGCACAAGCGGCTGATCTATATCGGCCAGCCCACGCCGCGCACCGTTGATGCCCTGCAGACGCTCAATCTCCCGGCCGGTGTCGAGGTCAAGATCAAAATGTAGGAAGTTTACGCGGGCGGCGCGGCCCATCATCAAGGCCCGCCGCCCGCCCGGTTTTTGCAGTGCTGGCTCGGAATAAAAAAACGAGCCATGTATGGCGAGCCGCCGCTGAGGCCATGAGGCCGAAAGCGGCGTGAAATCGCGACGAGGCACGGATGCCGATGTCGCGACACAAGTAAGAAACAGCCGACCTCTGGTCTTGAGCCAAGTCGGAGCGCACCGCGCAAGAAACGAAAGAAGCAAGCCATGGCAGTCACCGCATTACTGGGCCTCAAGGCCGAAATGAGCCAGATCTTCAAGGACGACGGGCAGGTTGTGCCCGTCACGATCCTCCAGGTCGGCCCCTGCACTGTCACGCAGGTCAAGACCACCGAGACCGACGGCTACAACGCCATCCAGCTCGGTTACGGCTCGATCAAACTCACGCGCGTCAACAAACCGCGCAAGGGCCACTTCAAGAAGGCCAACACCGAGCCCCGCCGCACGCTGGGCGAAGTGAAAACCAAGGACAAGCCCACGGTGAAGACGGGCGACGTCATCAAGGTTGCCGATGTGTTCAAGGCCGGCGACTGGGTCGATGTCATCGGCCTGACCAAAGGCCGCGGCTACCAGGGCGGCGTCAAGCGCCACGGCTTCTTTGGCGGTCCCGGCGGCCACGGCACGAAGTTCATGCGCGAGCCGGGCTCCAGCGGCACCAACACCAGCGTCGCCCACGTGCTTAAGGGCAAGCGCATGGCGGGCCACTACGGCGTCGAGCAAGTGACCAGCCGCAACCTGCTGGTCGCCAAGGTCGACAACGAAAACAATCTCCTGTATGTGCGCGGGGCGGTCCCGGGCTTCAACGGCGGCAAGATTCACGTGCGCAAGGCGCGCGCCAAGACCATGCCCAAACCCGACCGCGCAATCCGCAAGCAGGCTGCGGCGGCTCCTGCCGCCCCGGCCAAGGCTGCGGCGCCGGCCAAGAAATAATAACCGATCCGCAGGGACACGCGGCAGCGTGTCCGCGAAAACGAGTGAGCTGCGAGAAACACGAAAGACACAGTCATGGTTGAAATTCCGGTTTATGACGCTGAAGGCAAGTCCAAGGGCAAAGTGTCCTTTGACGAAAGCGTGTTTGGCGAACAGGTCAAATCGCGCACGCTGCGCGAAGTGGTGTATGCCTATGAGGCGAACCAGCGCCAGGGCAACGCCAACACCAAGAACCTCGGTGACGTCGCGGGCTCCAACAAGAAGCCCTGGAAGCAAAAGGGCACCGGCCGCGCGCGTACGGGCCAGAAGCACGCCCCGCACCGCCGCAAGGGTTCGGTCGCCCACGGTCCGCATCCGCGCAGCTACCGCGTTGAGGTCCCGGCGCAGATGCGCAAGCTCGCGCTCGAGAGCGCGCTGCTGGCGAAGTTCCGCGACAACGAAGTTGCGGTGTTCGACGGCCTGAGCTTCGACAAGCCGCGCACCCGCAAGCTTGCCAAGGCGCTGGATACGGCGGGATTGGCGGTCGGAAGCGTGCTGTTTGGCCTGGGCAAACCGGACAAGAATTTCGTGCTGTCGGCGCGCAACCTGCCGCGCATGGTGGTTCGCCCCGTCGAGCAGTTCAACGCCTACGAAATCATGCGCCAGCGCCGCCTGGTGCTGACCAAGGACGCGCTGGAAGCCCTCAAGGGCGGCCTGCGCGGCGGCGAGACAAAAGCCGCGCCCGCCAAGAAGGCTGAAAAAGAAGCGAAGCCCGCCAAGAAGACCGCTGCCAAGAAGGAGGCCAAGTAACCCATGCCGGCCACCGCAGAACACTACAAAGTACTCAAGCGCCCGCTGATCACCGAGAAGAGCAGCGTGCAGATGTCGGAAAAGAACTGCTACGTGTTTGAGGTTGATCGCGACGCCAGCAAGCCCGCGATTGCCGACGCCGTGCGCAACATTTTCGGCGTGAAGGTCAAGAGCGTGCGGACGATCCGCATGAAGGGCCAGCGCAACAAGCGCAACCGTTATGGCTACTTCAACGAGTCGGATTGGAAGAAGGCGCTGGTCACGCTCGAAAAAGGCCAGACCATCGAGATCACCTAAAGGAAGCATCGGGGCCCGCTGCGTAAGCGGCGGGGTAAAAAACTAAAGATCAACGACGCTGAACAGAAAACGAGCATCAAATGGCAATCAAATCCTTCCGTCCCGTAACGCCTAGCCTGCGCCACACGCGCCTGGTCGAGTACGTTGAGCTCACGGACACGCGCCCCAACAAGCGCCTGACCGAGGGCAAACGCCGCACCGGCTGCCGCAACAACAACGGCCGCATGACTGTCGCGGGCCGCGGCGGCGGACACAAGCGCCGCCTGCGTATTGTCGACAACAAGCGCAACAGCCACGACGGCATCCAGGCGCTGGTCCACAGCATCGAATACGATCCCAACCGCACGGGTTTTGTCGCGCTGCTTCACTACGACAACGGCGACAAGGCCTACATCATTGCGGCGCACGGCATGCAGAAGGGCCTCAAGGTAATGAGCGGCGACAAGGCTGAACCGCGCCTGGGCAACTGCCTGCCGCTGAAGAACATTCCGCAGGGCCTGACGGTGCACAATGTTGAGCTTCACCCCGGCAAGGGCGGCCAGATCGCGCGCGGCGCAGGTTCCCAGTGCGTGGTTGCGGGCCGTGACGGCGAATGGATCAACGTCCAGCTTCCCTCGGGCGAAGTGCGCCGCCTGCACCCTGATTGCCGCGCCACCATCGGCCAGGTCAGCAACCTCGACAACATGAACGTCAGCTACGGCAAGGCCGGACGCCGCCGCTGGCTCGGCCTCAAGCCGAAATCGCGCGGCGTGGCGCAGAACCCCGTCGATCACCCGCTGGGCGGCGGCAACGACCGCACGGGCGGCGGTCGCGTGCCGGTGGACAAGCATGGCAACCCCGCCAAGGGCTCGCCGACGCGCAAGCCGCGTAAACCCAGCAACGCGTTGATTGTGCGCTCGCGCCGCGGCGTGACGGCGACGGCGCAGACGACCACGGCCTAAAGGACTTTGCAGGGACACGGCAGCGTGTCCGCGAAAACGGAAAAAGAACATGAGCAGATCACTGAAGAAGGGCCCGTTTGTTCACCCGAAGCTGATGAAGAAGGTGCTCAAGGCCAAGGAAACGAGCAACCGTGAGGGCATCAAGACCTGGTCGCGCGCCAGCACGATCCTCCCGGAGTTTGTGAACATGACGTTCCTGGTCCACAACGGCAAACAGCACCTGAAGGTGTTTGTCACCGAAGACATGGTGGGCCACAAGCTTGGCGAGTTTTCGCCTACGCGCACCTACAAGGGACACACCGGCCACCGCAAGGCCTAATAAAAACGTAGGGACACGCGGCAGCGTGTCCGCGGCACAGAAGCCCGGCAGGGGACATATATGGCAGAAGCAACCGAAACCCAGAAGAGAGTTTTCAGCGCCAGTGCGCGCATGATCCGCATGACCGCGCGCAAGGCGCGCAGCGTGATGGATGTCGTCCGCGGCCGTCCCGTTGACGAGGCGCTGACATACCTGCGCTTCATCTACCGCCGCGCTGCGCCGTACATTGGCAAGGTGATCCAGTCGGCCGTCGCAAACGCCGAAGACCACGCCAACCGCAAGGGTTTCAACATCGACGCGGCGAAGCTGATTGTGAGCGAGGCGCGCGTTGACGAAGGCCCGATGCTCAAGCGTTTCCGTGCGCGTTCGCGCGGCCAGGCGGGCATGGTTCAGAAGAAGACCTGCCATCTGATCGTGTCGGTGTCTGAGGCGCCGGAAGAGCCGAAGGAACCCGCCAAGGGCGAGAAGAAGGAAGCCGTCAAGAAGCCGCGCCCGGAGTGGAAGAAGCCCCGCGTGCGCGTTGAGAAGGCCGACCGCCTTGCCAAGCGCGAAGCAAAGAAGGCCGGCAAGCCCTACGAAATCAAGACTGTTACGCAGGCGAAGTGGGAAGAGAAGAAAGCGAAGGCTTAACTATGGGCCAGAAAGTCAGACCGTACAGCTTCCGTGTGGGCGTTACCAAGCCCTGGCGTTCGCGCTGGTTCGCGGCCAAGAAGGAATTTGGCGTATACCTCGTTGAGGACGCCAAGATCCGCCGCCACATCCACCGCATGTACAAGTACGCGGGCATCCCGCAGGTCGAGATCGAGCGCAGCGGCGACAACAAGATCACGCTGATCATCCACTCGGCCAAGCCGGGCATGCTGATTTCGAAGAAGACCAACCGCCTCAGCGACCTCGAGAAGGAAGTGGCGCTGCTGACCGGCGGCAAGGCCTGCGATGTGCGCGTCAAGGAAGTCTCCAAGCCTGAACTCGACGCGCAGCTTGCGGCCGAGCGTATCGCCGAACAGCTCGAGCGCCGCGGCAGCTACAAGCGCGCCGCCAAGCGCGAGATGGACATGATCAAGGGCGCGGGCGCCGAGGGCTGCAAGGTGCAGATCGCCGGCCGCCTCGGCGGCTCGGACATCAGCCGCGTCGAGAAGCAGGTTTCGGGCAGCGTACCGCTCAACACGCTGGACGCCGACATCGACTACGGTTTCTCGGAAGCGCAGACGGTTTACGGCAAGCTCGGCGTCAAGGTGTGGATCTACCGCGGCATGATGAAGCAGACGCAGGAGGCCATCTTCGGCCTCGAACAGAAGGTCGTGCCGCAATAAGGATTACGTAGGGACACGCGCAAGCGTGTCCGCAAAAAACGCAGCAGTGAGGAGTTTGCAATGGCTTTGATGCCAAAGAGAAGCACCTACAGAAAAGAACAGCGCGGCGTCGTCAAAGGCAACGCCACGCGCGGAAACTATGTCGCGTTTGGCGACTCGGGCCTGCAGTCGCTCGACGCCGCATGGATCACCGGCCAGCAGATCGAGGCCGCGCGCATCGCGATTTCGCGCGCCGTAGGCCGCACGGGCCGCTACTGGATCCGCATTTTCCCGCACAAGCCGGTCACGGCTAAGCCGCTGGAAGTGCGCATGGGCGTGGGCAAGGGCGAACCCGAGTACTGGTGCGCCGTGGTCAAGCCCGGCACGGTGCTGTTTGAAGTGGGAGGCATACCCAAGGCGATGGCGCGCGCGGCCCTGTACAAGGCCGCCAACAAGATGCCGATCCGCTGCCGCATGGTCGACCGCCGCCACCGCGTTGGTTAACGAAAACGAAACAAGAGAACGAACATGGCAACGACACACATATCGAGCTTGACGGGCAAGAACGAGGCGGACCTCAAGGGCCGTCTCAAGGAGCTCGCCGGCGAGGGCTTCAAAGCAAGCTTTACCACCGAGCCCATGACCCCGGCCAAGGCCGCGGCGCGCAGCAAGCGCAAGCTTGAGGTCGCGCACATAAACACCGTGCTCGCGGGCCGCGTCGCATACGACCGCGCGGTTTCGCAGCTCAAGGCGGTCGAGGAACGCCTGGCCAAGATCGGCAAGGCCAGCCCCGATGACCCGGTCCAGCGCCAGAAGCTTGCCGCGGCGTTGCGCCGCAAGAACGAACTCGAGCGCACCAAGGCCGCGCTCGCCGCGATCAAGGGCAAATAACCGTAGTGACACGCGGCAGCGTGTCCTCAAAGAGACGCAAAGAGGAAAGATTAAATGAGCGACAAGGGTGGAAAGCCTCATGACAACGCAGCCAAGCCGGCAGCTCCGGCCAAGGCCCCGGCGCCGGTGAAGGCCGCCGCCGGCGTGCCTGTTGCCGAGGCCGGCGATGACGAGCGCAACCAGCGCCGCACTATCCAGGGCATCGTGAAATCGGCCAAGATGCAGAAGACGATCACGGTGCTGTGGCAGCGCAGCGTGAAGCACCCGCGCTACGGCAAGTTCGTGCAGCGCCACACCAAGCTGCACGCGCATGACGAGAAGAACGAGGCAAAGGTGGGGGACCTGGTCGAGATCATGGCCACGCGCCCACTTTCCAAGACCAAGACCTGGCGCCTGCTGCGCGTGTTGCGCAGGGCGACGGAGCCCGCGATCGCCGTAGGGTAGGGACACGCGGTAGCGTGTCCGCGAGGCAAACGCAGGAACGAGCGCCTAAAGGAGTGAGCCGTGATTCAGGAACAGACAGAACTAGACGTAGCCGACAATACGGGCGCCAAGGTGGTGCGCTGCATGAAGGTGCTGGGTGGCAGCGGCCGCCGCACGTGCTCGCTCGGCGACACCTTTGTCGGCGTTATTAAACAAGCGGTGCCGACGTGCGAGTTGTTCAAGAAGACCACCAAGAAGGACAAGAAGAAGCGCATTGTGCGCTGCGTGGTGGTGCGTGTGCGCCGCGCGGTTCGCCGCGACGACGGCAGCTACGTGCGCTTTGACCGCAACGCGGCGGTGATTGTCGACAAGGAAGGCAACCCTATCGGCACGCGCATTTTCGGCGCGGTGGCCCGCGAGCTGCGCGCCAAGAAGTTCATGAAGATTATCTCGCTGGCGACGGAAGTGGTCTAACGAATTCGTCCGGAGTCCGGTGTCCGGAGTCCGGAGTCGATAAGGAAAGAAGCGAAAGGGCGGGCGGAAGGCAACTTGAATTGACGGGGTTTTGACCCCGGACTCAGGACGCAGGACCCCGGACTCAAACATGCATATCCAAAAAGACGACGTCGTTCAGATCATCAAGGGCAAGGACCGTCCCCAGACCAAAGAGGAACGGGCCAAACCCAGCGGCAAGGTGCTCAAGGTCGACACCGAGAAGCGCCGCGTGATCGTCGAGGGCAAGAACCTGGTGTGGAAACACCTGCGCAAGAGTGAAGCCAACCCCCAGGGTGGCCGCGTCCAGCGCGAGGCGGCAATCCCGGTCGAGAACGTGATGCTCTTCAATGACAAGAGCAAGAAGGCCGAGCGCGTCCACTACAAGCTCGAGGGCGGCAAGAAGAAGCGTTACTTCAAGAGCACTAACACGAACATCGACGAATAGAAAAGTTCAGCGAGACCCAGTCATGGCAAAAGTAATCCCGAGGCTCCAGAAGAAGTACCACGACGAAGTCGTCGCGGCGCTTCGTGCCCAGTTCAATATCGAAAACATCATGGCGGTGCCCCGCCTGAAGAAGATCACCGTCAACATGGGCATTGGCGAGGGCACGCAGAACAAGAAGCTGCCGGAGCAGCTCGCGGGCGATCTCGCGCAGATCACGGGCCAGAAGCCCGTCGTCACGCGCGCCAAGAAGGCCGCCGCAACCTGGAAGCTGCGCCAGGGCGACGCCATCGGCGCCAAGGTCACGCTGCGCCGCGACCGCATGTGGCTGTTCCTGGAAAAACTCATCAGTATCGCCGTGCCGCGTATCCGCGACTTTTCGGGCCTCAACCCGGACAGCTTCGACGGCCAGGGCAACTACAGCATGGGCCTTGCCGAGCAGTCGCTGTTTCCTGACATCGAAATCGACAAGGTGACGACGGTGCAGGGCATGGACATCTGCTTCACGATTTCGGGCGGCAACAAGGAATGGTCCAAGGCCATGCTGCTGGGCCTGGGCGTTCCGTTGCGCCGCGCGCCGTTGAAGGAAGAAAAGAAACGCCGTCCTCCGCCGCCGCGCGACGAAGCGCCGGCAGAGGCCAAGCCCGCGGCTGCGGCCCCAGCCAAAGCAGCGGCGGCGCCCGCCAAGGCGGCCCCGGCGGCTGCCCCGGCCAAGGACGCCAAGAAGAAATAACCAAACCGGGCTGTGCCCGGAATTTAGGAGAACGCAGTGTCCCGTACCTGTCTGGTTGTGAAGGCCAATCGCAAGCCGAAGTTCTCGTCGCGCAAGAAGCTGCGTTGTCAGCTTTGCGGTCGCCCCCGTGCGGTGTATCGCAAGCTGAAGATTTGCCGCTGCTGTGTGCGTGAACTGGCAAGCCGGGGCGAGATTCCCGGCATGACGAAGGCGAGCTGGTAAGGTCCTTTCCGCGCAAGGGCGAATGCCCGCGGCAAGGAGACCACCGGCAAGGAGAGTATTTGCATGTCAATGACTGACCCAATCGCGGATTTGCTGACGCGCATCCGCAACGCGAACCTGAACAACGTCGACCAGGTCGAGATCCCGTTCTCGTCCCTCAAGCGCGCCGTGGCTGAAGTGCTTGCGCGTGAAGGTTACGTGCGCACCGTGGCCGCCAAGGGCGACGGCACCCAGAAGGCCCTGGTCGTGACGCTGCGTTACGGCCCCGACGGCGAACGCGTCATCAACAGCATCGACCGTGTGAGCAAGCCGGGCTGCCGCGTGTACACGCCCGTCACCAAGATTCCGCGCATCCGCGGCGGCATGGGCATCTGCATCCTGAGTACGCCCAAAGGTGTGCTGTCGGACCGCGAGTGTCGCAAACAGAACGTGGGCGGTGAGATCATCGCCCGTATCGGGTAAAGGACGACGGCGCCGGTAGGCGCCGCGGGGCCCGTGCATGGGAAACCTCCATGCCAAGGCCGGGAGAAAGTTATGTCGAGAATCGGAAGACTGCCTGTGGACGTGCCCGCGGGCGTGAAAATCGAAGTCAAGGGCATGACCATCAAGGTCGACGGCCCCAAGGGCAAGCTCGAGTTCACGCACCGGCCTGAAATCGGCGTCGCCATCGAAGGCGCCGTCGTCAAGGTCAGCCGCAAGAACGAGTCCAAACTGGCGAAATCGCTGCATGGCCTGACACGCGCGCTGATCCACAACATGCTGCAGGGCGCGCTCAAGGGCTACCAGGAAATCCTCGACATCGTGGGTGTGGGCTGGCAGGCCAAGAAGGAAGGCAAAAACGTCTCCATGCAGATCGGCTACTGCCACACCGTCGACGTGGCCATTCCCGAGGGCGTGAACGTCAACCTTCCCAACCCCCAGCGCATCGAGATTTCCGGCGCCGACAAGCAGAAGGTCGGCCACCTTGCGGCGCAGATCCGCAGCGTACGCCCGCCTGAGCCCTACAAGGGCAAAGGCATCCGCTACGTTGGTGAACACGTGGCGCGCAAGGCCGGCAAGTCGTTCGTCGGCGGCGGCGCGGGCGGCGGCGGCGCAGGCGGCAAGAAGTAGCGAAGGGACGCGGCTCAGCCGCGTTCCGCTGATCGAAAAAACCGCCGGGATACCGGCGATCAACAGAGGCAGAATATGAACAAGCAAGCCAGTCGTCTTCGCGCCCGTCGCTCTCGCGCTTTCCGCGTGCGCAACCGCATTCGCGCCTCGGGCACGCGTCCGCGCCTGTCGGTGTTCCGCAGCACCAAGCACATCTCGGTGCAGATCATCGACGACCAGACGCAACGCACGCTTTGCAGCGCCACCAGCGTCGGCAAGAAAGCCGGCGTCAAGGGCGGCGGCAACGTGCAGGGGGCCAAGGTCGTCGGCAAGAAAATCGCCGAGATCGCGCTGGGCAAGGGCATCAAGGAAGTCGCGTTTGACCGCGGCCCTTACAAATACCACGGGCGGGTGAAGGCCTTGGCCGACGCCGCGCGTGAAGCAGGGTTGAAGTTCTAAGGAGCCACAACTAATGATGCACCGCGTTTCTGCTCGCGATGTCGAGCTCGGGGAAGAAAAAGTAATCAACGTCAGCCGTACAGCGGCCGTCGTCAAGGGTGGCCGGCGCTTCAGCTTCACGGCGCTGGTGGTCCTTGGCGACATGCGCGGCGTGGTCGGGCTGGGCCAGGGCAAGGCGCGCGAAGTGCCGCAGGCCATCGAAAAGGCCGTGCGCAGCGCGCGCAAGGACCTGCGCCGTTACCCCCTGCGCGGCGACACCATCCCGCACCAGGTGCTGGGCCGCTTCGGCGCCAGCAAGGTGATATTGCGTCCCGCCTCGCCCGGTACTGGCATCAAGGCCGGCGCGACGGTGCGCTCGGTGGTTGAAAGCCTCGGCATCCGCAACCTGCTTACCAAGGCTTACGGCAGCCGCAATCCCACCAACCTGGTGAAGGCTGTGTTTGACGGCCTGGGCCGTCTTGCGGGCAAGAAGGAAATCTTTGGCCTGCGTGAACTTCCCGTCCACGCCGACCGTGAAGGCCCGAAACTTGAGCCGATCGTTCTGCCCAAGCGTGAAGAGCGCGGCCGTGGCCGCGGTCCTGGCGGCGGCAAGGGCGGCGCGCGCGGACCGCGCGGCGGCGGGCGTCGCGACAACCGTGGCGGCGGCGATGATGCACCGCAGAGCGGCGAGCAGGCGAGCGGCGGCGAGGCTGCCCCGCAGGCGTAAACGTTACGAGCCGCGAGCGAGCGGTCTGAAATGGCGGACTTTTGCGGGGCGGGTTGGCTTGAACACTCGCCCCAAGTTGACGAAGTGAGAGAAGACCATGAACCTGACGACACTGAAAGCACTGCCGAGTACCCGCACCAAAGCCATGAAACGCAAGGCGCGCGGTCCCGGCAGCGGCAAGGGCAAGACAGCGGGCCGCGGCGGCAAGGGCGCCAGCGCGCGCCAGGGCTTTAACAACTATTACTACTTCGAAGGCGGCCAGATGCCGCTCGTTCGCAAGTTGCCCAAGCACGGCTTCAACAACGCGATCTTCCGCAAGGAAAACTCGGTGTTGAACGTCAGCCAGCTTGATGTGTTCGACAGCGGCGCGAGCGTCGGGCCCGACGAATTCATCAAGGCCGGCGTCATCAACCGCATGCTCGACGGCGTGAAGGTTCTCGGAGACGGCGAATTGAAGAAGAAGCTTACGGTGCGGGCGCACGCTTTCAGCGCTTCCGCCAAGGCCAAGATTGAAGCCGCCGGCGGCAAGGTTGAATTGATCGTGCGTGCTGCCCCGGTTGCAGAACAAAAGGCCGCGCCGAAGGCTGCTGCCAAACCCGCGGCGCCCAAGGCCGAGAAAGCCGCGGCGCCAAAGGCCGAAAAACCGGCCAAGGAAGCCGCACCGAAAGCTGAAAAGGCCGCGGCGCCCAAAGCTGAGAAGCCTGCCAAGGAAGCCGCGCCAAAGGCTGAAAAGCCGAAGGCGGAAGGCAAGGCTGACAAGCCCAAGGGTGACAAGAAGTAGCAGAAGTCGGTTTAGCAGAACTGTTGTGCCGCGCAGTAGTGGAGCTATCCTGCGAACTTTCCGCCGCCAAGGCGGTTGTAAGAAGCGGTTAAGAGGCGGTCATGGGTCAAGCGCAGTCTCCGGGGGAGATGTTCCTCAATCTCTTCCGCATTCCCGAGTTGCGAAAGAAGGCGATCTTCACGCTGGTGGTCCTGGCGGTGTTTCGCCTTGGCACGAACATCCCTGTGCCGGGCATCGACACGCTTGCCTTTGCCGAAGAATTCCGCAAGCAGCAGGAAGGGAGCTGGGTTTTCAGCTTCCTCGGCGTCTACAACGCGCTTTCCGCCGGCAACCTGATGGACTTCACGATTTTCTCGCTGGGCATCATGCCCTACATCAGCGCGGAGATTATTTTCCAGTTGCTGACCAAGGTCGTGCCCAAGCTTGAGGAAATCCAGAAGGAAGGCCAGGGCGGCCAGCGCAAGATTCGCCTCTACGCGCGCTTTGCCACCATCCCGATCTGTATCCTGCAGGCGTTCTTCGTCATCAAGCTGATGACGTCGAACCCGACGCTGGCCCACACCATTGTCTTCCGCGACCAGACCATGTTCACGATCCTCGCGATCCTGACCATGATGACCGGCACGTATTTCCTGATGTGGCTGGGCGACCAGATCACTGAAAAAGGCCTGGGCAACGGCATTTCGCTGCTGATCATGGCGGGCATCGTCGCCGCCATTCCCAATGCCGTCATCGGCCTGATCCAGCCCATGTTCGACCCCAAGACCGAGCCGGTTGCGGCGCTGGACAGCTTCCTCAGCCTCGTGACGCTGTTTGCGATGTTCGTGGTCATCACCGTGGGCATTGTGATAATCACGCTGGGACGACGAGAAATCGTCATCCAGCACGCCAAGCACGTTCGCGGCCCCAAGACCGTCGGCGGCCAGCGCCAGACTTTCCCGTTGCGCATCGACCAGGCCGGCGTCATCCCGATCATCTTCGCCTCGGCGCTGCTGACGCTGCCCATGATCCTGTTTGGCCTGTTGTCGCAGACGGGCTCGGGCTTCCTCAGCACGCTGATGACCGACCTGCAGCATGAGTTCAACCGGCAGAGTTTCCTCTATACGGCTTGCTACATCGGCATGATTTTCTTCTTCACCTACTTCTGGACGCAACTCCAGTTCAACCCCATCGAGCTTGCCAAGAATTTCAAGGAATGGGGCGCGTTCATTCCCGGCGTTCGTCCCGGCAAAGACACGGTTACCTACCTGTCGCAGATCCTGCGCCGCATGACGCTTGCGGGCGCCACCTTCCTTTCGCTGGTGGCGGTGGTGCCGGTGATGCTGCCGGTCGCCATGACCTTCATTTTCGGCCAAAGCGACGCGCTGGGCTCGAACCAGACATTTTTCCGCTTCATGGGCGGCACGGGCCTTTTGATCGTCGTGCACGTCGCGCTGGACCTGGTGCAGAAGGTCGAAGTACAGCTCATCCAGCGCAACTACGAGGGTTTTGCCGGCAACCTTGGCGCCCGCAAACGCTAACGAGCCGCGCGCGCAAGCAAGCGGTCAGATAAAAGGGGCGCCGCGAGCGCCCCGTTTCATTGAGGACAAGTCATGGCAAAGCAAGTTCTCGTGTTTCTCGGCCCCCCGGGCGTCGGCAAGGGCACCCAGGCCGCGCGTCTGGCGCAGCAGCTCAAACTTCCGCACGTCAGCACGGGCGACCTTTTCCGCGACCACATGAAGCGCGGCACGCCCCTTGGCCTCAAGGCCAAGGAGTTCGTCAACGCCGGCAAACTCGTGCCCGATGAACTCGTCGTCGACCTCACCCTCGACCGCATCAGCCAGGCCGACTGCAGCAACGGCTACATCCTCGACGGTTTCCCGCGCACCGTGGGCCAGGACAACATGCTTGCCAACGCACTGGAAAAACGCGGCGAGGCCGTACGCTCGGCGCTTTATTTCAAGGCTCCCAAGGAAATTATCGTCGAGCGCATCAGCGGCCGCCGCACCTGCAAAGCCTGCGGCGCCATCAGCCACGTGAAGTTCGCGCCGACAAAAAAGGCCGGCGTGTGCGACGTCTGCGGCGGCGAAACCTGCCAGCGCGCCGACGACGCGGCCGACAAGGTGGTGAAGCGCCTGGAAGAATACGACGTCAATACCGGCCCGCTGATCACGCACTACGAAAAGGCCAGGTTGCTCGCGCCGATTGACGCAACAAAAGGTGTCGAGGAAGTGTTTAATGCGATGATGGCGGCGGTAAAGAAACTCGGGTAAGTGAATGTCTCGCGGCGACAAAATTTCGATCAAGACGCCCCAGCAGCTTGAGCTGATGGCTGAGGCCGGTCGTATCGCCGCCGAATGCCACCAGATCATGCGTGACATGATCAAGCCCGGCGTGACCACGCGCGCCGTCGATCGCGCCTGCGAAGACCACATCCGCAAACAGGGCGCGATCCCGGCGTTCCAGGGCGTGCTCGCGCCCGGCGCGAAGTTCGAATTTCCCGGCACCATCTGCGCCAGCGTCAACGACGAAATCGTCCACGGTCTGCCGTCAGACCGCGTGCTGAAAGAGGGCGACATTTTCAAGGGCGACATCGGCGTGATCGTGGACGGCTGGTACAGCGACGCCGCGATTACCGTGCCCGTCGGCAAAGTCAGTGACGACGCGCAGCGCCTGATCGACGTCACGCGCGAGGCCCTGCGCCGCGCGATCTCACTGGTCAAACCCGGCGTCAAGTTGCGCGCCATTGCCGCCGCGGTGCAGGATTATGTCGAGGGCGAACAGGGCATGTTCTGCGTCAAGGAGTTCGTCGGCCACGGCTTGGGCCGCTCCCTGTGGGAGCCGCCGCAGGTGCCCAACTACGTGCCCAAAAACGCGCGCGAGCTGGACCGGCGGCTGGAGGTCGGCTGGGTGCTGGCGATCGAGCCGATGGTCAACCTCGGCACGGAACTGACCCGCCGCGGCGACGATTCGTGGACGATTTTGACCCATGACGGGTCGCTTTCGGCTCATTTTGAACACGATGTGGCGGTGGTTGAGGGCGGCCACCGGGTGCTGAGCGTGCTAAAAGGCGCACCCAACGTCTTTGCGATGGCGTAGGTACGCGCGGGTTCCCCGACGAAGCCTTGGCGAAGTCGGGCAGCGTGTCCGCCGGTCGGGAGATTGCCCCGGTTCTTGCATTTCAACCAAAAACCCGGATTTACGTTTCTAATACTTGAAAGAGGGGGAGGGTCGTGATACCGTCCCACGCCCCGAATTCCGGCAAAGCCGGAACGGGCAATTATTTGCGCTAGGCGCCTTGCAGGTTTCGTTGGGAAACCGGGCGTCGTGGTCGGATGGAATTTATGGCGAAAGAAGCGGCGATTCGGGTGGAGGCGACAGTGCTGGAGGCCTTGCCCAACGCCATGTTTCGGGTGGAGCTTGAGAACAAGCACCAGGTTCTCTGCCAGCTCTCGGGCAAGATGCGCATGCATTACATCCGCATCGTGCCCGGCGACAAAGTCACCGTGGAACTGAGCCCCTACGACTTGGACAAAGGCCGCATCATTTATCGCAACTAAAAAGGCAGTGGTCCCATGAAGGTCAAGTCATCTGTCAGGCGTATCTGCGAAGGCTGCAAGGTCATCCGCCGCAAGGGCGTTGTGCGCGTGGTGTGCAGTAAGAATCCGCGGCACAAGCAGCGCCAGGGCTAACTCAACCAAACTTACCGCGTCGTGCGCGGTGCTGATCAAGAGAGACAAGCATGCCTCGTATCCTGGGTGTCGACATTCCGCCGAACAAACAGCTTCCGTACTCGTTCCGTTACATCTACGGCATCGGGCGCACGCTGGCCAAGAAGATCTGCGAGGGTCTGAACCTCGACCCCGCGCGCCAGGCCAAGACGCTCACGGAAGAAGAGCTGACGCGCATCGCCGGTTTCATCGAAAAGAACTTTGTGGTCGAGGGTAACCTTCGCCGCCAGCGCACGCAGAACGTGAACCGCCTGCGCGACATCAAGTGCTATCGCGGGCTGCGCCATCGCGCCAACCTGCCGGTTCGCGGCCAGCGCACGCGCACCAACGCGCGCACGCGCAAGGGTCCGCGCAAGACCATCGCCGGCAAGAAGGCCGCGACCAAGAAGTAGTAGTGAACTAATTGAGACAGTGCCCGGCCCGCGCTTGTCGGGGGCCAGTCAGGGGTGGGCTACTCGCAGGCACGCGAGGCCGAACCCACCCGAAGAAGCGAGAAAAGAGTCATGGCAGAAAACGAAAAGGCCGCCCCGAAGGCGGCGGACAAACCCGCCGCTCCCGCTGCAGCAGTTGCCCCGGCCGCGGAAAAAACCGAGAAACCCGCCAAGGCTGCCAAAGAAGGCAAGCCCGAAGGCGGCAAGGAAGGCAAAGAGGGCAAGGTCAAGGTCAAGAAGGTCAAGCGCAACGTCCCGCGCGCGATCGTGCACGTCAAGAGCACGTTCAATAACACCATCGTGACCATCACCGACCTCAACGGCGACACGCTGGCGTGGGATTCCGCAGGCAGCATGGGCTTCAAGGGTTCGCGCAAGGGCACGCCGTTCGCGGCCCAGCGCGCGGGCGAAAACGTCGCCGACAAATCGAAGAAAATGGGCGTGCGCGAAGTGGAAGTTCGCGTGCAGGGTGCGGGCGCGGGCCGTGATTCGGCCGTGCGCGCGCTGCAGGCCTCGGGCATCGAGGTGAAGTCGATTGAAGACGTCACTCCGTTGCCGCACAACGGCTGCCGCCCCAAGAAGCGCCGTCGCGTCTAAGAACTGACAGCCATCCGACCGAAAAACCGAGCCATGGATGGCGAGTGCGGTTGAGCCCGAAGGGCGAACACCGCGTGAAATCGCGACGAGGGCAAAACGAAGTGAGCGCGCCCGAAGATTCGCTCCGGTGGAGCAAATCGAGGGAAGATGCCGAGGCGCGACACAAGAAGAAGAAAACAGGCTTCGCAGTACGCAGGACAACTGACGACGGCTTCTGACGGGAACCAGAGGGTGGGCTTGTCCCACCGAGATCCCCGGCGGAAATGACATCCAAGGAGAAATCGAATGAGAATTCGCTGGCGTGGGCTGGAGCTTCCCAACCGTCTTGTTTGCGACAAGGAAACTCAGACTGACCGATTTGGCAAATTCGAAATCGAACCGTTTGAACGCGGTTTCGGCACGACTATCGGCAACAGCTTGCGGCGTATTCTTCTGTCGTCCCTCGAAGGCACGGCCCCGACGTCTGTGCGTATCAAGGGCGTGAGCCACGAATTCGAGAGCCCCAAGGGCGTGAGTGAAGACGTTCCGCTCATCATCCTCGCGGTCAAGAAGCTGCGCGTGAAGCTCGCCGTTGACGGGCCCAAGGTGATTTCGCTGACGACCAAGAAGAAGGGTACCATCACCGCCGCTGACTTCACGCCCGATCCTGACTACGAGATCATGAACCCTGATCTCGTGATCTGCCACCTGACGGAAGACCGCGAGTTCAGCCTCGACGTCACCGTGCAGCGCGGCCGCGGCTACGTGACGGCCGAAGAACTCAGCCAGGGCCAGCAGGAACTCGGCCTGATCTACGTCGACGCGGCCTTCAGCCCCGTGACCCGCGTGCGCTTCAAGACCGAATACACGCGCGTCGGCAAGCTCACCAACTATGACCGCCTGATCGTCGAAATCTGGACCGACGGCACCAAGGACCCGGAATTCGCGCTGGTCGAGGCCGCCAAGATCATGCGCAAGCACCTCAACCCCTTCGTTCAATATTTCGAACTGAAGGAACAGTTGCTGGCCGAAGGCGCCAAGGTCGGCGATGCCGGCCGCAAGAGCGACGAGTTCGAGCGCATGCGCCAGCGCCTGATGCGCCCGATCACCGAGCTTGACCTGAACGTGCGCGCCAACAATTGCATGCGCGCCGAGCGCATCCACACCATCGCGGACCTGGTTTCGCGCCGCGAGGAGGATCTGCTCGAGATCCGCAACCTGGGCAAGACCACGCTCAAGGAAATCAAGAAGAAGATCGAGGACATGGGCCTGAGCTTTGGCATGAACCTGGCCGAACTGGGCGTAGCCACCACTGCGGAGGCCGGCATGGCCGGCGCAGGCGTTGGCGGGCAGGGATAACTATCGCGGGGAACGTGCTACGTGCTTCGTGTTACGGGATACGACGGCGCGCAGGGAAATCCGAAGCACGTAACACGTAGCACGAGACACGAAAAACGGAGTAAGCCATGAAACACAGAGTTAAGGGTCGGACCTTTGGCGTCAAGTCGCCCAACCGCAAAGCGATGGGCCGCAACATGGTCAAAGCTTTGATCGACCACGAGCGCATCGTGACAACCATTCCCAAGGCCAAGAATTTCCAGCCGCTGGCGGAGCACATCATCCACCTCGGCAAGGAAAAGACGCTGAAGAACATTCGGCGTGCGGCGCAACTTATCGGTGACCGGGAGTTGCAGAATCCTGTTGTCGTCACCGAGACCATCGGCGACGGCAAGGACAAGCAGACCAAGACCAAGGTCAAGGGCCACACCACCCTGCAGAAGCTGTTCAACGACCTCGGCCCTCGCAACGCCAAGCGCAACGGCGGCTACACCCGCATCATCAAGCTCGCGCGCAAGCGCCTTGGCGATGCGGCGAGCCAGTGCCTGCTTGAGCTGGTCGAGTCTCCGTTCACCAAGGTCGAAAAGGCCTAACAAGAGCCCGGAGCGTTAGCGACGGGTCCTTCGCTGTTGCTTCACGTTGGAGGCGCAGGGTCTGAGAGGTTCCCATGCGCATTGACATCTTGACGCTGTTTCCCGAGGCGGTGAACGCGGTGCTGGGCGAAGGAATCCTTCGCATCGCGCGGGAAAAAGGGTTGGTCAGCTACCACCTGAAGAATTTCAGGGATCACGCCAAGGGCGTGCATCAATCTGTTGATGATCGTCCGTACGGCGGAGGCCCCGGGATGGTCATTAAATGTGAGCCGGTTTTCGCCGCGGTTCGCGAGGTTGAAAAGGCTGACCCGACGCCTCCGCACAGGGTGTTGTTGACGCCGCAGGGAAGGGTGTTCAACCAGAAGGTGGCGCGCGAGCTGGCGCAGAAACCGCGGCTGTTGATGTTGTGCGGCCGCTACGAGGGATTTGACGAACGCATCAGGCAGGGTTTTGCGTGGGATGAAATAAGCATCGGCGATTACGTGCTGTCGGGCGGGGAGCTTGGCGCGCTGGTGATAACGGATGCCGTGGTGCGCCTGATTCCAGGCGCTTTGGGCAACGAGGCCAGCAGCAGCGATGAAAGTTTCGGGCAGGCGGGCTGGCTGGAATATCCGCACTACACGCGCCCGGTCGAATTCGAGGGCATGAAGGTGCCCCAGTTGTTGCAAAGCGGCCACCACGCCGAGATTGAAAAGTGGCGGCGCGAGCAGTCGAGGGAACGGACGAAACAACGCAGGCCTGATTTACTGGATGGTTAATGCCGTAGGGACACGCGGCAGCGTGTCCGCAAAGCAGAAAGTACGGGAGGCTGTCATGAGCGGATTTGCACTGAAGTACGAACGTCAGGACATCAAGAAAACGAACATTCCCAAGTTCAACGTGGGCGACACCGTTGATGTGGGCGTGCGAATCAAGGAAGGCGACAAGGAACGCGTCCAGACCTTCAACGGCATCGTGATTGCCCGCAAGGGCACGGGCCTGCGCGAGACCTTCACCGTCCGGCGCATCGTTGAGGGTGAAGGCGTGGAGCGTATCTTCCCGCTACACAGCCCCAACATCGTCAGCATCGACGTCAAGCGCGCCGGCGATGTGCGCCGCGCCAAGCTGTACTACCTGCGCAAGCGCGTGGGCAAGGCGACGCGCGTCAAGGAACTGCTCAACGCGGGCCACGTCGGCAAGCTCGACGAAGACCGCAACATCCTGCGCGCGGGCAAGTCGGCCGCCGCGGAGCCCGCCAAGGCCGAGGCCAAACAGGCGGAACCCGCCGGCGCCAAGGCGTAAGTTGTTGTTGGTGCGATCCTTCAAACCCCGCGCCAACGCGCGGGGTTTGTCTATGATCGGGGTATGTTTGTCGTCGACCTGTTCTTTGCCGTGACCGATTACTGCCTGAACGTGCTTCAGCGCGGCAGGCGTAAGCCCCACATAAAAGGCTCGCCTCAGCGCATGGCGGGCGACAAGGCCGAGTTGTTTGCGCTCGCCCAGTTGCAGCGCGAAGGTTTTTCACTCATCGAACGCAATCTCTCGGACAGCCGCGGCGAGCTCGACCTCGTCGGGCGTCAAAACGGCTTTGACGGCATCGTCGTGGTTGAGGTGCGCTCGCGCAGCGAAGGCAGTCCGCTTGACCCGCGCGACACCGTGCGCGGCGCCAAGAAACGCCAAGTCATCAACACCGCGCGCCGGCTCTTGAAACGTCGGCAGCTCGACCGCGAGCCCGTTCGCTTCGATATCGTCGGCGTCTGGGTGAATGCGGCGGGCGAGCCGGTGAAGGCCGAACGATTTGCGGACGCGTTCGACGCGGGGATATTGAAGAAGAGGTAGGGGCACGCGGCAGCGTGTCCGCATGCCGCGGCCCTACTTAACCCGGTAGGTGTGAAAGCGCGCGACGGCGAGAACCCAGATATCGTTCTGCGAGGTCGGCTCGCTGCCCTCGAGTTCGCGCACCAGCTCGATGGCCTTGCCCTGGCGCAACTGGATCTGCCGTTTCATCGCGATCAGTTCGTCGCCCTTGCCCTGCGTCTCGGCCAGCAAACCGTTGATGTACTCGATGCAAGCGGCGTCCTGGCGCGTCACGAACAACCCTGTTGCGCGCAGCAGCTTCAGCGCGGGCATGCGCGGCTCGCGCGGCATGAGCTGGTCGAGTTCCGCCAAACACGGGTGCGCCGCGCCCAGCCGCAGGCAGTCTTCGGCCCGCCACAGGCGCACCAGCGCCGCCGCACTTGAGGCCGTCGCGGGCGCGCCAAAACCCAGTTGCTCGAGGCGCTGCTTGATGCGCTCGGCCTCGGGCTTGCGGTGTTCATGGAGGCTGATCAGCAGGTAGCGGCGCGAGAGCGCGTCGGGCTGGCCTTCGTCGATCTCGAGCAGCCGCAACCACGTCGCTTCGATCTCTTTGGAAAACGCGTCTTTTTCAGCGCGCAGGGCGAGACAGACGTCGGTTGTCCAGAGGCCGAACAGCGCGCCAAAACGCGCCTCCGGGTCTTCCTGTTTGGCCAGCACGTCCTCAAACATCGCGCGCAGCGGCGCGGGGTTGGCCAGCGCCGCCGCCAGGCGTGCGGCGAAGCGAACGACGGAGCGGTCGCGGGGCTCGAGTTTGCGCGCTTCCAGGAGGGCTGCGACCGCGGAGGTTTCGTCGCTCGCGTCCAGCGCGAGTTCGCTGATCAACAGCCACGCGCGGCAGCGCACAAGTGACGGCGCGGCGCTGTTGGCGAGCGCCCTGGCTTGATCGAGCGCCCTTTGCGCCTGGCCGCCCGTTGCGCGCGTATAGATGAGGTCGAGCAGAAGTTCGGCGCGCGTGGCGTCATCGGCGAGTTGCACGGCGGCTTCGCGCTGGATCAGTTCGTCGGTGTCGAGCGCGGCGTCGCGGTAGAGCGCCGCGAGCGCGACACGCGGCTCGACGCGCAGCGGCACGAGTTCACGCGCCTTGCGGAGCTCCTTTTCGGCCGTCAGCAGGTCGAGCTGCCAGCGGTGGTATTGCGCGGCAAGCAAGTAGGCGCGGAAATCGCCCGAGCAATGGAACATCGTGTGCTCGACGGTCAGGCGTGCGCCTTCGGCGTCGGAGCGCTCCATCTGGATGCGCAGCAGGTCAGCCGAGGCTTCGACGTCGGTGGGATGATCTTTCAGGCGCGCAACGAGTTCCGCGGCCTTGTCGCCTTCGGGAGCCTCAAGCGGATCGGGCGCCACGCAGGACGCAAGCAACAGGCAAAGCAGGATAAGCGGACAGTAGCGCAAGATTCACTCGCGGCTGGGGCCTCCAGGCCCCAGTACTAAGTTGAAACAGATTCTCAGTTGCGTGCAGGGGTCTGGAGACCCCCGCCACAACAACTACTTGCCCTTCCTGGGTTTCACGCCGAGTTTTGTCAGCACGGCCCAGACTTTGTCGGACGAACCCGCCTTCAACACGTAAGCCGTGGGTGAGAGGCTGCGTTCAACCCATGCGCTGAATTCCGGCAGGCTCGCCAGCGCGCGCGCCTGGTCGAGGTTTTCGCAAACCAAGATTTCAGCGGGCCCGGCAAACACGCTGCCGAATTCCCCCGTCCACGACCGCAGCGCCAGGTTCAACGCGCTGCCCGCGTCTTCGGCCAGCGCGGCCTCGAAGCGCTGGCGCACGTCGCCGGCGCCAAGTTTGCCCGCCGTGTCGGCGACCTTCGCCGCGTCGAGCGCGTAGCGGTCGGCGCTCTCCTGCGCCGTCAGGAGTTCGAGCAGCCGCCGCGCGCGGAAGTGCAGCGTCTCACGCGGCGCGTTGATCACCAGCCCCTGCGCCGGGAACAGCACGCGCGGCAACTGGCGCGAATAATCGAACAACTGCTTGCGTGGCGGCAGGTTCGGGCGCAGTTGCGCGATCTCGGGCATAGGACAGGCCCGGTGGCCCCCCGGCAACACGCCGAGTTGCAGCTTGTCGGCCAGCGCTCGCGGCAGCGTGGTTGCGAGATCCTCGACGCCCTCGGCCTCGATCAGCAGCGCGTCCGGCCAGATGCGAATGCTCTCGGTGCTCTGGCCCCAATCCTGCAGTGCGTAGCGCACGTTCTGCGGCAACGGCGTGCGCGAAAGCGACGCGACGAAAGTGATAAGTTCTTCGGGGCCAAAACCGCGCGCGAGCGCATTTGCAAAACGGCCGCGCTGAAGCACGTATTTGCGCACGCGGCGTGCGGGCGCCGGCGCCGAGATGCGCGCCAGTTTCCACAGGGCCGAGGCGTCGCCGCCTTCACCCAGCGCCACCACCTCGAAGTTGGGCTGCACCACGACTTCCGCCGGCTGAGTCGGCGGAAGTTCCGCGGGCGGCTCGATCACGCCGCGTGCGGCGTCGTAAGCCGCGAGCCCGAGGTTGGGCAGGATCATTTCGCAGACCAGCCGGATCACGCTGCCCTCGACGCGCTGCCAGGCGCCGGCGCGTTCGATGTCTTCGTTGCCGCCGCGCTCGCGGATGCCGCGATAGTAGACCTGCCGCCAGCTTTTGTCGTCGGAGTGGTCGATGAACAGGTCGCGCGCGTTTTCCTCCATCTGCATGCAGAACTTCGGCAGCGCGAGTTCGGTCTTGATCGCCTGGATGTGACGCAGGATCGCCTTGCGAGCGGCAATCAGCTTCGCGGGCAGCGGGACGTCCGACAGCACGTCGACGGTGCGCGTCTTGCGCATGCCGGGCAGTTCGATTTCAGGCGTCAGCGCGAATTCGCTGACGTCGCCCGCGGCCAGCCACGCCTGCTGCAGGCGCTCGCGGCGCTGGTCTGCGGGGAGACTCCAGAACGCGTCGGCCTTGGCCGTGACGGCGAGGCTGCCTTCCACGATCGCGGTCAACCCCGCGCTGCGCGCCAGCGCCAGCCAGAACTCGACCTGCACAAAACCCGCGGCGCCCTGTTCGTCGTCGGGAGAAATCAGGGCTTCGTTGGCGGCGCGGAAGAACGTCAGATTAGGCTGGCCGCCCTTGAGCACGCGCGGCTGCTGCGCAATTACGATCTCCAGCACGCTCAACAGGTCGGCTTCACCCGTGCGATAGTTGCATGCTCGCTTGGCGGTGGCGGGGTTCAACGCATCACCTTCGGATGTTTGCCGAGTTTCTCGAGGGTCTCAAGCACTTCGCGGGCGTCGTCGACCTCGAGCACCGCGAGGTTGGGGGCAAGGCGCGCAAGCAGCTTGCCCTCCATCTTGGCGATGACGAGTACTTCGTTCAGCGTCTGTTCGTCGCGCGTTTCCACGACGCCGACATGGGCATGAAATTTCATTTGTTGTGCCTTGCGTGCTGGAGCGTTTGAGAGTTGGAGAGATCGCAACAGTGCTTTTCTCCGACTCTCCATCTCTCCAAACTCTATCTCTCCGAAGTAATTGGCTCCGGCGCCCGTTTGACGCTCATGCGGCCTTCGACCACGTCGTCGGCCTCGACGACGCGATAGTGGTAACCCTGCTCGACCAGGAACAACTGGCGCTTGGCGCCGAAGTCCTGGTCGCGGGTCTCGCGCGTCACCAGTGTGTAGAAGTGCGCGAGGTTGTCGCCGGACGGCCGCAGGATGCGGCCAAGGCGCTGCGCCTCTTCCTGGCGGCTGCCGAAGGTGCCGGACAACTGCACGAGCACGTTGGCCTCGGGCAGGTCGACGGCAAAGTTGCCGACCTTGCTGACGAGCAGCGGGCTGAGCTTGCCCTCGCGGAACTGCTGGTAGAGTTCTTCGCGGCGCTTGGTGGGGGTCTTGCCCTCGATCAGCGGGATGTTGAAGCGCTTGGAAATCTCGTGCAACTGGTCGAGGTATTGCGCGATCACCAGCACGTGGTCGTCCTTGTGCAGCTTCAACAGGGCTTCGAGCACATCCAGCTTGCGCGGGTTCTCGGCCGCGAGGCGATATTGTTCGCGCAGGTCGGCCGTCGCATAGGGCAGGCGCTGCTCTCCGGGCATCTCGACGCGCACTTCCGTGCAGTCGGCGCTGGCGATCCAGCCCTGCTTTTCGAGCACACGCCACGGTACGTCGTAACGCTTGGGGCCGACTAGGCTGAATACGTCTTCCTCGAGGCCATCCTCACGGACAAGCGTGGCAGTGAGGCCGAGACGGCGGCGCGACTGGATTTCGGCGGTCGCACGGAACACCGGCGCGGGCAGCAAGTGCACTTCGTCGTAAATGATTAAACCCCAGTCGCCCTTGCTGAAGAGTTCGAAGTGGGGGAATTCGTCGGACTTGCGCTTGCGGTACGTCACGATCTGGTAGGTCGCGACCGTCACAGGCCGGATGTTCTTGTTTTCACCTGTGTACTCGCCGACGTCGTCGGGCGTCAGCGTGGTCTTGTCGAGCAATTCGCGAATCCATTGGCGGACAGCGACCACGTTCGCGGTCAGGATCAACGTGTGAGCCTTTACTAAACTCATGGCTGCGATGCCGACGATGGTCTTGCCCGCGCCGCAAGGCAGCACGATCGCCCCCGAGCCACCCTTGACGCCGCCGCCGGCATAAAAGACCTCGCTGGCTTCCTTCTGGTATTTGCGCAGATTGAAGTCACGGCCCGTGACGGCTTCCGACCGCATTACGACCTGCAGCGCCTTGCCCGCGGTGTAGCCCGCCAGGTCGTCGACGGGAAAGCCGATCTTCACCAGCGCCTGCTTGACGTAGCCGCGCGCCCCCGGCGCGATCACGATGTGGTGGTCGTCAAGTTGTTCGCCGAAGTACTGTGCGGCGGTCTTGTGGCGCGTGACCTGTTTAAGCAGCAGCGGGTCGGTGGAATGAAGCACGTATCGGCCGTCTTCGAGGCGAAGCGTCAGGCGGCCGTAGCGGCCCATGTACTCGACGATCTCGCTTTCGACGACCTCGGGCACGTCGTAGCGCGAGTACTTTTCCAGGTTTGCCAGCACGTCCTTGACCGTTACGCCCGAGGCCGCGGCGTTCCACAGCGACAGCGGCGTGATGCGGTAGGTGTGGATGTGCTCGGGACTCTTGACGAGTTCGGCAAATGCGGCGAGCGCATCGCGGGCGGCTTCGTAGTCGGGGTGGGCGACCTCCAGCAGGATGCTGCGGTCGGCCTGGACGATGACAGGACCTTGTTTGGTGGACACGAACGCTCCTGGATGCGATGCCGCTTAAATGCGGACCGCGCATCTTAGCAGAACAGAGCACCGAGTCAGTAGCCGTTTAATCGTGACTACCGAGCGATCAGGACCGGCGGATGTCACCTATGCGCCCGGTCCAACAAGCGCCGTACCGATCCCTGATCACCAACCCACCTCGTTACAACCAATCCGATTACAAGCCGATGCCAGTGTTGGAAGCTGCCAAATCCCCTGCGCCAAAACTGGCACTTCTGTACTGGCACTGGCAGTTTGCGCCTCGACTTTTGAACTATCAACCACCCGTAAAGCGGCTTCACAGGCCAAGTTGCGACGATTGGCGTGCGCGCCACGCCAATTGGCACGGCGACTGCTTTATTACTTTTCGTCTGGGAAACGGTTTCTCAGGCAACAAAGAAAGGCAGCCGGCAGTATGGCCCCACTGTCGGCTGCCACTGTGTTTTCCGGTAGTCAGTTGTCAGCCATCAGTTGTCGGTAACGGCCAGCGACGAGAGCACTCCAACTGGGTGTCCGGCTGCCGACCGCGGATCACTGACAACGGACTGCCGAGTGCCAACAAACCGGCAGCGCTTCGAGCCCGCCTTCTATTCTCATTGTCACTTCATCCCGCGATCTTTACCCTTTCTTACTTCGCTCACTGATTGATTCTTTGGAGGGCAGACATGGGCAAGCGCATGTTGTGGTTGGCGGCTTTGACGCTGCTGGCGGCTCCGTTGGCGGCGCAAGACCGTATTGACGGCAACATCGAAGACATGGTCATCAAGGGTTCGCCGATATTCCAGAAGGAAGGAAAACTCGAACTTGGCCAGGACCGCACAGGTTTCGGGCTGGACTGGACCGTCCTTTCCATCGGTATTGACGACAACGTGCTGAATGTCGACCGCCACAAGGAAACCAGCGGCTTCCTTGATTCCGTGGCCGCGGCGTTTTTTGGCGTGAACCTTGGGCTGGTCGAAGTCGGCGTTCGCGGCAATGCCGCGGGCCGCATCCTGTTCGACGCCGACAACGATATCCTGTTCCAGCTCAATGCCGGCGGTTTTGTGCGCAAGCAGGCGCGCAAGGGCGGCGAAATCGGCTTTGGCGTCAGCGCCGACCTGGTCTGGCAGGAGCCCACGTACTACGAACTCACGGGCCCGATCCTGCGCTTCGACAAGGTCCGCCGCGGCGCGATTGTCGGTCGCGCGCATTTTGCCTACGCGGCTACCGACTACTTCGGGCTTGAGCTCGGGGTGTTCGGCAGCAACAGCGATTTCAGTGAAGAAAACCTCGACACCAGCGCCGACTACTGGGAAATCGGCTTCGACTTCGGCCTGTGGATGCGCTTCTGGGAATTCCTGCAGATCAAACCCTACATCCGCGGCGAGTACGACTGGTTCCGCGACGCCTTTGACCAGAACGACGACGGTTCTTTCAGCGGTGAAGACAAGCTGCAGTTGCTCAAGGGCAAGCTCGCGGTCGAGATTCGTACGAGAATCGGTTCGCTGTTTGGCATGGTCGCCAACGTATATCTGCGCCGGCAGGACGACAGCGCACAGGGCTTCCAGCGTTACTGGCAGTATGGTTTTGACGCCGCGGCCTTGTTCAACATCGTTATGGTGCGCGTGACGGTCGGCGTCAAAGGCTGGTCGCGCGAATACACTGACGCCGTAGACTTCAACGACATCGGCGAAGGTGAGACGACCTTTGAGCGTTTGTTCGGCATCTGGGCGGAAGTCCGCGCCAACGTGATCTGGAAGCTTTATGTCGGCGTCAGGGCTGATTTCGACCGCCGCGCAAGCGACTTCGACAATCGCGGCTACGCCAACGGCCAGTACCAGTTGTTCGCAGGGTTGTCGTTCTAACGGGCAGCAAAGGCATCCATGAGATATCCAGCCAAAAGCGTTTCACTGGGGCTGGTGTTCACATTCGCACTGGCGGGCGCGCTCACGGCGGGCGCGCTCGTCGCGTATTTCCAGGTCAAGCAGGGTTTTGAAGAACAGCTCGAGCGCCGCCTGCGCAGCTACGCCACGGCGGCGGCGACGGGCGCGAGCGTCAGGGCGCTCGAGAACGTGCTGAAGGGAAAGTCGGAACAGGAAGAACCGCTGATCGCCCTGTTGCGGTCACGCCAGAAGGCGCTGCAGGCCGAGGCGGGGGTGCGCCGCGTCGCGGTCGTCACGCGCGCGGGCGTGCGGGTGCTCGACACCGCGGGCGGCAAACCCGGTGAGACCGACTACGGCACCAAGCAGGACGCCAACGAACTGGAGCAGTGTTTTGTGCAGGGCAAGCCCCTGGTCACGGCTATGTACGAGGACGCATCAGGCCGCGCCTACCGCAACGCCTTTGCCCCGGTGCTGACGCGCGGCGAGGGCGGCGGCCTGGGCATGCCGTCGGATTTTGCGGCGGTTGTCGAACTCGAAGCCGATTATTTCGAGCGCCTGGGCGCCATCCGCCTCGTGCTGGGCGCATGCGTGCTTGGCGTCTTTGTCGTGACGCTGGGCGCCGCGCTGCTGATCATGCGCAAGCAGGCGAAACTTCGCGCCGACCTTGCGCGCCAGACGCGCTTGGCCGAGCTTGCGCAGTTCAGCGCCGGCATGGCCCACCAGATCAAGAACCCCCTGGGCGCCATGCGCGGCTACACCGAACTTCTCGCACGCACGCTCAACGAGCCGATGCAGAAGCAGCTTGCCGAAAAACTCGTGGCCGAAACCGGCATGCTGGACCGCGTGGTGCGCGATTTCCTGGCGTTTTCGCGCGGCGCGCACGGCAGCAGCGAAAGGCTCACGCTCGAGACGCTGCTCTCACCGACGATAGAGGCCGCGCGCGCGCGCGGCGGCGACACGGTCAAGATTTCCCTGAGTTGCGATAACCCGTCGGCGGAGCTTGAGGCCGACGCCAACGCCGTGCGTCAGGCGCTGGTCAACGTCACAGTCAACGCCGCCGAGGCGCTTTGCGAGCGCGGCGGCAGGGTCGAGGTGCTCGCGCACGCCGGCCCGCGGCAAATCGCCGTCGAGGTCAAGGACGACGGCCCCGGCATGCCCGCGGACATCAAGGCGAAACTGTTCGAGCCGTTTACCACGGGCAAGGCTGACGGCACCGGGCTGGGATTGGCGATTTCGCGGCGTTTGCTGCGCGACATGGGCGGCGATCTTGTGCTGATTCAAAGCGGTCCGACGGGTACGATATTCAAGGCGACTTTCGACAGATACTGGAGCGTACGTGGCTGACAAACCCCAAGTCCTGATTGTTGACGACAAACCAAGCATGCGCGACATGCTGGCGCTGGCGCTGGGCGTTCGCGGCATCGACGTCTCGCAGGCCGGCGACGGCGCGCAGGCGCTCGACCTCTGCCTCAAGAAGCGATTTGACGCCATCGTCAGCGACCTGAAGATGCCCAAGCTTGACGGCATCGGCCTGCTGCGCGGCCTGCGCGCGCGCGGCGAGGTCCCGCCGTTTCTTATCATCACTGCCCACGGCAGCGTCAAGGAAGCCGTCGAGGCCATGAGCCTTGGCGCCAGCGACTTCATCGAAAAACCCTTCGATCTCACCGAGCTCGAGTTCAAGGTTGAACGCGCTATTGAGGAAGGCCGCCCCGCCGCAGCGCCGGTTAAACCTGGCGCGCCCGCGCAGCCCGCGGCGCCTGTAGGCCCGGAGCCGCTTCCAGGCATCATCAGCGCCAGCCCGCAGATGACCGAAATTTCAGACATCGTCAAACGCGCCGCGAAAAGCACGGTGCCGGTGCTGGTGCTGGGCGAATCGGGCACGGGCAAGGAAATCGTCGCCCGCGCCGTCCACGCGCTGAGCGCGCGCAAGGCGGGCCCGTTTATCGCCGTCAACGCGGGCGCGCTTGCGCCGGGCGTGCTCGAAAGTGAACTCTTCGGCCACGAAAAAGGCGCGTTCACAGGCGCCGAGGCCCAGCGCAAGGGCCGTTTCGAAACCGCCAACGGCGGGACGCTTTTCCTCGACGAACTTGGCGAATTGCCCGCGAGCACGCAGGTCAAGCTGCTGCGTGTGCTTCAGGACAAGCGCTTCGAGCGCGTCGGCGGGACGGAGTCCATCAGCGCCGACGTGCGGCTGGTCTGCGCGACGAACAAAGATTTGCGCACACTCGTCAAGGCCGGCACGTTCCGCGAAGACCTGTACTACCGCGTCAATGTCGTGACCGTCACGCTGCCGCCGCTGCGCGAACGCGCCGAGGATATCCCGCTGCTGGTCAAACATTTCATGCGCAAGGAGAACGCGCGGCAAAGTGTGCCCGATGCGTTTTTGCAACGGCTGAAGGAATACTCGTGGCCGGGTAACGTGCGTGAACTTGAAAATGTCATGCGCCGCTGCGTCGCGCTGGCGCCGGGTAACGAGCTTCGTTTGATCGACCTGCCGGCCGAGGTTCAAGCGATGAAACCGCCGCAAGGCGAAGATGCGGCGGCAGGCTTGACGGGCGACCTCGAGAGAATTGAACGAAACGCGCTGCTGGCGGCGTTGCAGGAATGCGGGTTCAACCAGTCGCGTGCGGCGCGCGTGCTTGGGGTGGGGCGGACGGCGTTGCAATACAAGATGAAGAAATATGGCATCAGCAAACCGACTTAGCGCAGCTTCGTGGCTGCTGGTTTTCGTTGCGGCGCTTATGGCGCTGGCGGCGGTGTTTTCACCGGTGCAGGCCGACGTGAAGAAGCTGAAGCAGGAGATTGACAGCATCAAGAAGGACCTCGACAAGGCTCGCGAGACCGAAAAGAAGGCCGTTGAATCCCTGACGGAAAACCAGACCAAGCAGCGCCGCGCCGCCCAGGGCAGCGAAGAGTGGAAGAAGCTGAAGCGCCAGGCCATCCAGCTTTCCGAGAATGCGCAGGTTGCCAGCGAGGCCGTCCAGGACCTGGCCAAAGAACTCGCCGACAAGTATTCGGAACTGCGCGACGAAGCCAGCAAAACGGCCGAAGACAAAGTGAACGCCAAGGGAAAGGCGGCAAAGCTCGTCGCTGACGCGGCCGAGGCGCTCAAGAACTGGTCCGAGGCGCTGGGCGAATTGCCCGACATCCCGGAAGTTCGCTCGACCAAGGACATGGACGATGACGAAGCCCACGCCGTGCGCTCGGGCGATCTCAGCCGCCTCAGGAAGTTCAAGAAGTGGTGCGAGGACGAGGAGAAGCGACTGCGCACCGAGATCAAACGCGCTCGTACGGTGGAAGGCAACAAGCTTGATGGCGGCAGCGACCTTGCCGACGACGCCAAGGCGCTCAAGGGCAGCCTCGAGACCCGCCAGAACGAAGTCCTGATCCTCAAGAACACCGCAGAGGACCACATCGACGACCTCGAGGATGAGGACAAGTAGGCCCTCGACATGCTGGCCAAGGCCCTTGCCGCTGGCTAGACTAAGCGTCCTCCCGCTCCACGCAGACCCGGGGTTTCCCGTGATCCGGCCCGTTTCCTTGATCGTAATTTTTGCCGCGTTGATCCTTGGCGGGTGCGCCGTTGGCAACCAGGCGCGTTCGGCGACCGCCGGCGGCATCGACCGCAGCGAAGCCGAGCTGTCCATTTATCGCCACGGCCGCAATGGCCTCGAAGTCGAGCGTTACTACGCCGGCGCCGAGATGCAAAACCGCATCGACCCTCTACGCGGCCAGACGCGCGGCTATATCGAGACCGAGTTCTACACCGTCCACATCGCCAAGGACCCGACAAAGCGCGATGTCATGACGCTGGTGGGTTACATGCGCCGCATCGAGGAAGAGCGCCGGGGCGAATTCCTGTTCGAGTTCTATGACGACGCCTGGGACCGCATTGCCTGGATGAACCCGCGCGGCGAGCTTTACACTTACGGAATTCGCGCCGGTGAAGTCGTGCACGAGGGCAATTACCAGATCGAGACTGCCGCTGCCGTGGTTTACAAGCCCCGCAGCGGCTACGGCTACGACGCTGTCACGCCCGACCTCAAGCGCACCCAGGGCCTGGACCCAGACGTTGTCGGCACCAACCCCGCGGCGCGCGGAGTGGTGATCCGTCAGCATCGCGGCCACGAGCCGAAGATCGAGGTCCGGCAGGTGCCCTCAAGCGAGGCCGCGAAGCTGCGCACCGCCCTTGAGGCAAACATCTTCAACAGCAGCAACGAGATCGCGCTGGAAGAGCTGCGCAAGGCAACGCGCGGCGAAAAGGTCGACGGCCCCATGGGCGGTATCGAGTTCAAGGACCGCCAGCCCGTCGATGCCAACGGCCGCCCGATCCAGCGCGGCGACAAGGCCATCGAACCCGGCAAGTAGCTTTGTGGCTGGGGCGTGCACGCCCCAGCAAATTTTCCCGCGACTTGCGTTGTCTGCTCGGGCCGGGAGACCCCAGCCACAACTGCTTTGCTACACTTTCCCCCCATGCACATCGCGCTTATCCGCGAATGGTTCGACCGCTTGCACGGCGGCGCTGAACGTTACGCCGTGAACCTGGCATATGCCCTGCGTGAGCGTGGCCACCGCGTTAGCGTGATCTGCGACCGCTGGACACCCGATGACGCTCGCGGCTTTGAGATGATTCGCGTGCCGTTTAGCCGCTGGCTCGGGCCCTTTGCCTACGAGCGCTGGGCCGCCGCAACCGCGCAAGCCGCGCAACGGTTAATGCCTGACGTCACGTTGGCGCTGGCGCGAAGCCTCGGCGGCGACGTCTGCCGCGTCGGCGACCTGTTGCAGCGCGCATGGGTCGAAGCGCACTGGCCGGCGCGCAAACGGGCAAGCAAGCTGCGCTGGGCCTGGCGCATCAGACGGCGCATGGCGCTGGAGGACCGCGTGTTCGCGCAACCTTGGCGGCGCGTGATCGTCGAGAGCACGCTGATGTCCGGCTGGATGCGCGAGTATTTCAGTCTCCCCGACGATCGCATCGCACTGGTGCCCAACGGCGTCGATGGCGGGCGCTTTGCGCCTCCGTCGGCCGATCAAGCCGCCGCCGCGAAGGTTAAACTCGGCCTACCCTGCGACGCGCAAGTGGCGCTGTTTGTCTCGATGGATTTCAGGCGCAAGGGGCTGGTTGCGGCGGCTCGCGGCTTCTGCGAGGCCGTGAAGGCGGCGCTTCCCGGCCGCCGCAAGTTGATGTTTTTCGTGGCCGTGGGCCGCGGCGACGGCGGCATCATCGAGCGCATCTCGCGCGAGAACGCGTTGGGCGCGCAACTGCGCGTCGACGCCAGAACGGCGGCGATTGAGGGCTATTACCGCGCCGCGGACGTGCTGGTGCACCCCTCGAAGGTCGATCCCGGCGCCAACGTGGTGCTGGAGGCGCTCTCGAGCGGCGTCCCCGCGATTGTCAGCGCCAACACAGGCTACCGGGATGCGGTTGAGAACGGCCGCAACGGTTACGTGCTGGCGCGGCGCGACGACGAAGGTGAAATCGGCGCGCGCATCGCTGACGTGTTTGCGGGACGTGCGTCGCAATTCGCGCCTTCGGCGGTTCGCGCAATGTCGCGGCTCTTGACGCCGCAAGAGCATTGCGACCGCATCATGGAAATCATCAGCGAAGCGGCCGAGGCGAAGGCCTGCCGCGTCGCGGTACGAAAGGACTGACGATGAATGTTCGCTACCAGGAAACTTCGGGCGGCGGCAAGTGGTTCTGGATATCCGCGCTTGCGGTCATGGCGTTTGTCGGGGCGGTGATGGCCGTGGCGCTGTACTTTTCAAAGCCGTGGCCGAACTGGCCCGTGCTGCCGGCCGTGACGTGTACGACAGTTTTCATTCTGCTGCTGACGCTCAGCCGCGTCAGTATCGAGGTTCGCGACGACGGCATCAGCGCGCGGCTGGGCGTCATTTTCCGCAAGAGTTTCACGCGCGATGAAATCGAGCGCGTGGCGGTTGAGAAGTACGACTGGAAGGAATTCGGCGGCTGGGGCTGGAAGATGAATTGGCGGGGCAGCAGCACCTTCAGCTACATCGGCGCCAAGGGATGCTTGCGCATCTTCCTGAAAAACGGCAAGTCGTTTGTCGTGACGGTCAACAACCCGCAGGCGGCCAAAGACGCTTACGACGGAACGACCAGATAGGCTTGAAATGACCCGATACACAGAAACCATGAGAAATCACGGCTGGGGGTTGTGGCTGGAGATTGTGCTCGTCGCTCTGGTTGTCGCAGCGCTCACGCCCTTCTTCCTGTCGCTTCAGGGGCCGGTTGCTCAGGGCTACTTTGGCGTAACAGGCCTTATCGTGGGCGGTGCGTTCACGGTTTTTACCCTGTTTTCGATACGTATGACGATCGAGGTGCAGGACGAAGGAATCTCCCTGCGTTGGGCAGCCATTTCGCGCTGGGGATCGAATTCAAAGGTCTACTGGGCGCCCCAGATATTGAAGGTCGAACTCGAGACACGGCCGGTATTCAGCCTGCTGCCAAAGCGCCTCTTTGACCCCGTCAATGGCGCGGCATATGGGTTGATGGGCTACCGTCACGGCTTGCGCGTGTTCCTCGACGACGGAACAAGCTTCTTCGTGGCGCTGGGAGACGCGCAGGCGTGCAAAGCAGCGTTCGATAGCGTCAAAGCCGCGCCGGTCAAAATCGCCTAGCCGCAATGGTTGGACTCGGGACTGGCGGTGTTGCCCGCGCTGTGGTGCATCGCCGCCAGGCCGCCCATCGACGTCTCGCGGTAGTGCGAGAGCAGGTCTTCGCCCGTGCGCTTCATCGCCTTGACCACGACGTCGAACGGCACCTCGTGGCGGCCGTCGCTCAAAAGCGCGTAGTCGGCGCAGGTCAACGCGCGCGTGGCGCCCACGGCGTTGCGTTCGATGCACGGAATCTGCACCAGCCCGCCAATCGGGTCGCAGGTCAGGCCGAGATGATGCTCAAAGCCCATTTCCGCGGCGTATTCAATCTGTTGTGGCGTGCCGCCCATGAGTTGCGCTGCCGCACCCGCGCCCATGGCGCACGCGGTGCCGACTTCGCCCTGGCAGCCGACGGCCGCGCCGGAAATCGAGGCGTTGGTCTTTACCAGGTTGCCGACTAAACCGGCAGTTGCGAGCGCGTGGATGATGTCCTCATCGCCGCAGGGCAGCGTTTCTTTGGCATATCGCAGCACGGCAGGCATCAGCCCGCAGGCGCCGCAAGTGGGCGCGGTGGCGACCACGCCGCCGGCCGCGTTTTCTTCGCTGACGGCAAGCGCGTAGGCGGTAATCAACCCGGTCTGGCGCAACGGGCCCGGCCGCGCGACAGCTTGCTCGTAGTGCGATTTGCTCTTGCGCCGCAACTTGAGAGAGCCGGGCAGAATCTCGGTGGCCTTGAGCCCGCGCTCGATGGCGGCCTGCATCGTGGCCCAGATGCCGCGCAGGAAGTCCCAGATGCCGGGACCTTCGCGCAGCTCGACGTACTTCCAGATAGGCGCGTTGTGAGTGTCGCACCACTTCAGGATGTCGGCCATCGTCGAGAGGTCGTAGACGTTGGCGTCCGCGGGCGGGATGCCTTCTTCGCGCAACGCGCCGCCGCCGACACTGTAGACGCGCCAAGGTGCGCCCGGCGTGCCCTTGGCGTCAAGCGCGACGAAGTCCATGGCGTTGGGATGAAACGGGAAGTGGTCGCGCGGCTTCCAGATAATCTCGACGGCGCGCGAGGCAAACGCGCCGGTGATCGCGACGTCGGTCAGGTGGCCCTTGCCGGTTGCGGCGAGGCTGCCATAGAGCGTGCAACGAAAGGAGCTTGCGCCGGGGTTCTGGTCGCGAAAGATTTCAGCGGCGCGCCGCGGGCCCATGGTGTGGCTGGCGGAAGGTCCCGTACCAACTCGGTAAAGCTCTTTCAGTGATTCCATTGATGCAGCAGCCTCAGGTGTAGGCTCCGCATCATACCAGCCCAAGGCAGCGCCTGACAGGCGGGGGGCGGCCCGGTAGTGGGTCAGTTTGATTGATGCAGGCTTCCAGCCTGCGGGTAGCGCGGCCATCTTGGCCGCAATCGTCGCAGGCCTTTGGCCCGCGACTGCGGGCGAGACGCCCGCGCTACGAAAGGCATTC
>JADLAK010000066.1 GCA_020848275.1 Planctomycetota bacterium | reverse complement strand
CTGATTATGGCAGGTCCGGTGATGCGGAACGGATCGCTCACTCCCCTGCCCCCCTCGCCAACGCCAGTGCGATCCTGTTCCCGCGCGCGACCTGGGAGCGCGTGGGCTTGGCGGCGCGGGGCTTGGATTGTTTGCGGGCGGGCTTCGGCTCGCCGTCAAGCGCGGCGTCGTGGTGTTGCGCGGCTAGGCGCCAATTTGGCGCCAGCGGGATGCCGCGTTCGCTGAGCGCCTCGCCGAGCTGCTCCACGGATCGCACGACGCTATAGCCGTGGCCTAGCGCCGCCATGACCGCTTGAAACGCATGTTGCGCCTCGCTCTGCTTGTTGGCTCCAGCCTTCAATTCGATGAAGCAGCAGAAGCCCGGCGCCAGAACCAGGAGGTCACCAATGCCCTGTTTCACGCCCTGCGCGGCAAGGTGCTGCCACTCGCGGGCGCGCTGCTCGACCGTGCCGTGATGGCGACGGCCGTGCTCGATAGCCGTGAACCAGCACGGCTTCACGAGATGCGACGTGAGGAAGCTGGCGCAGCGGGCGCGGAGGCGGGCTTCGGGCTGCATCAGACCATCGCATCCTGCACCGCCTGCTTCGGCGGCTCAGCGAACAGACGCGGCTTTGGGTAGTGTATTTTCTGCAATCCCAACCTCGCAGCTTTACGTTCACCCGCCCGGTTTATCGCCTTCCAGTACAAGTGCTTGCCCTGGTCGTAATGCGGTTCGATTCCCCAATCAGGGAACAACGTCCGCAACTTGGCCGGACTGCGAGTGCCCCATGTAGAATTGCAAGACCGTCCCGGCACGAACTGTCCGTTGACGATCAATCCATCCATTACTTGTTCGCGGCATCCAGCGTAATTCCATGACGCTGCCTGATAAATGCCGCCGTGATGTCGTTGCGTTTGATCAGCATAAGACACAATTAAATCAGCGCCGTTGCGCCCGGCACGGCGACACGTTGCAGAAATCAAACCTGTCAACGGCGTGTTTACCGCAGGAGAACGAACAAGCCTGCCAAGTTCCAACAAATCTTCTCCCCACCTAGTTGGGGGAATACACAAAAAACACGCGGCGACTGCCGGGCCATAATCGCCAAACAACCCCCCCGCTTCATGCCACGTCCCAACGAATTGTGGATTCGCTGGTGCGCGTTTGCTGTAATGCCAACGGACAACAAGTTCGGCCGCTTCGCTTATGTGCCCAACTCGGAAAGACAGCCGCGCGTCGCCTATGACTTCCTCGCGCATCACCAAAACCCCGTCACATCAGCACGCTCAATCCGCACCGCCCCCGGATACGCCCGCGCCGCCGCCTCCAGGCTCGCGTGCTGCTCGACGCGCTCGCGTCCGTCGTGGTCGATGATCCGCACGTCTATCCGCTTCGGCGCGTCTGGCAGACGCGGGCGGGTGGCGGCGTAGCGGCGTTGGCGTTCGGCGGAGGTCATGGCTGGCGCCTCAGCAAACTTTGAAGCGAGCAAGGCAACGCCCAAGCGCCCGGCAAACGATATCGCCCCTCAACGCGCAGAGTTTGATACCGCCCCATATCGGCAGCGTGGTAGTCCATGCGGCAGCGCAGACATTCTTTCTGCGACCACCGCATAAAACAGGTGTCGTAGTGAACGGACATGGTAAGCGGCACGTCGGTTTCGCAGTTGTCGCAATGCATCACGCCGCATCCGCCACGCTGGCCCGAAGCGCCCGCGTCTCAAAGAAGCCCGCCCTTTCTGGGAACGCCGCCAGAAACTTCCGCGCGTAATGCGCCGTCCAATCGTTGTTGAGATGCAGCGCTTTCCGCTCAGTGACGGTCGTTTCCCAGCGCACGCGATGCAGCACGGCGTCCGCGCTATACCGACGATGGCCGGCGTTCCAAGCCTCGTCGGCGAACTGGCAGAACAGCGCCCACACGTCGGGGTTGGCGAGGTCGAATTCTGCGAAGTGACGGGCGGTCACAGCCCCTCCTCCATTTCCAGCGCCTTTTTGAGATACACGGCGAGGTCAAGCGCCTCCTCGTAGGCATGCTGCAACCACTGGCGCCGGCTCAGCGGGCTATCCGCGACGGTGACGCCATACTTGGCGAGACCCATCGCGGCGCGGTCGTGCAGGTCGTGGCAGACGGATTGCGTGATGCGGTCCATCAAAGCAGCCCCTCCGACCGGCCCCGGCACGGAGGACACATGCGAATAAACCGCGTCTCAGCCTCAAACCCACGGCCACAGCAGAGGCAGTTGCGCGCGATGCCCTTCGCTTTGACGCGCGGGACGATCTTCGGCGGTATCTTCGGCATGGACGGATCACGACGGGGCCGGAAATCGGCGGGCCGGCGCAGGTTCAGCGACTTTGCCCACTTCGCCAGTTCGTCCGTCGGCATATACAGACCAGGCAGCGCGTTCATTTCTGCGGCCATTTCCCACGCGGGCCGATAGGTGGGCCAATCGCGAAGCAAAATCGCCTTTCGATCCGGGGTGCGGCGCGAACGGAACGGAGCGTTTGCAATGGCGTCCAACCGCGCCCGATGCGCAGCGGCCATCCGGTCGGCAAGTTCCACGTCACGAACGATCGGGCGTGCCGACAGTTTCAGCTTGTTCGCCTTGCGCGAAATCTGGGTGGGCGAACGCTCCATAATCCGCGCGATTTCCAGGCGCGTGTGAAGCGGCCAGAGTTGTTGAAGCCGCGCCACATCCTCATCCGGCCATACGTCGGAAGGCGGCTTCGGCGCTGGCCGGGGCGGCAGCCCCAGCCGCGCGGCCATCCGCGTAAGCGCCTCCATCGTGCGATACATCATGCCCGGCAGGTCGGCGCGCGGGATGGACATGTCGCACCAGAGCAAGCGCAGCCGGGCCTTCTCTTGCTCCGACCAAGGCGCCCGGTTGAAAAAAAGGTGCGGGGGAT
>JADLAK010000065.1 GCA_020848275.1 Planctomycetota bacterium | reverse complement strand
GGCCACGCTGAGCGAGCGCGACGCAGAGATGCCCACCGGAAAAGCGCCACTGGCGCTTTTCCGGCACGCTCCGAACGTCGCCTCGCCGCAAGCAGAAACCGGCACGGTAATCTTGAAAATGCTCTAAAGGTGAACTTCGGCCCGCCCGCAAGGGCGGGGGAATGGCCAAAGCACGAAAGTCTGTTCTGCCGGCCTCGCGGCCGGGGCTGAACAGCCCTTTCATTTAATGATCAAACACAGCGGCAGTGCTTTGGCGAGGTCGGCGATTTTCTCGGGGCTGAGGGATTTGCAGCCTTTGAAATTGAGGTAGGTCAGCGTCTTTACGCCCGCCAGCAATACCAGGCACGCGTCCGAAACCTTCTCGCAGTCTGTGAAGTCCACTTCCTTCAACGATGTCAGGCGCGAGAGCGCGTCAACGCCGCTGATCGTTATCGGCGCGCCGCGCAGTTCAATCTTCTCGAGTTTCTTGAGCTTCCCGATCTCGACGCACGCCGCATCGTCCACGCCCGTGTTGGCGACGTTGAGTTCCTTCAATGCCTGGCAACCGGCGAGGTGTTTGACGCCCGCGGCGGTAATTACGCACTTCCCAAGCCCCAGCTTTTCAAGCTTGGCCAGTTTGCCGATGGGTTCCAAAGCCGCATCGCCGAGTTCCGTCTCGGTAAGGTCCAGCACGCGCAGGTTCGCCAGCTTTGAGAAGCTGCGGGTGCAGGGAGTGGTCATGTTGCAGAAGCTGATGTCGAGAACCTCCAGCGCCGCCAACTCGCCAATCACGTCGAAGATTTCCGGGGGCTGCTCGACCATCATCACGGTGAGGTTGCGCAGCGCCTTGCACTTCGCGATTTCCTTGAACGCCGCAACGTCCGACGACAACGTGCCAAAATCGAGCGTCATAAGGGCAGCGCAACGGCCCAGCGCCTTGAGGCCGTCGTTTTCGAGATCGGCGCCGTTGAGGTTCAGGAATTCCACGCCCTCAAGTTTCATCTTCGCCAGGCCCGAACCGTCGATCTCGAATTGGTTGGTGAACGCGAAACGCTTGAGGCCGAGCTCGCCGAGATAGCCTAGCCCCGTGTCGGTGCAGGCGCCGCAGTTTTCGAGCGTCAGCACTTCAAGGCCCTTGAGCGCGCCGATGTTTTTCAGGCACGCGTCGTCCAGCGTGGTGCAGTGCAGGATTTCCAGCCGCTTGAGGCCTTTGATCTCCTGCAGATGCCGCAGGCCCGCGGCGGAGATTTTGCCGGGCTCGTCGAGTTGCAGAGATGTCAGGGCCGTCAAAAACGAGAGCGAGCGCAGCGCCTCGTCGTCCAGCGAAGTGCAATCGATCATCTCAAGTTGCGTCAGCGTCGTAAGCGAGCCAACGGCCTCGTAGCCGGTTTGCGAAAGTGCGCTGTTGCGCGCCGACACGCTCAACTTTTCGATTTTCTTCAGCTTTGTCAGCGCCTTGAGCGCCGCGTCGTCGGCGGTGTAGACCTTGAGTTCGCGCGTGTCCTCGGCCAATTCGCGCGCTTTCTCGGCGCTGTCAACGGAGGGGGTTTGCGCCGCAAGTGCGGGCAGGAAGGCAAGGACGGCGATCAGGGCAAGGCGCATGGGAACTCCGGAGACGGGCCTCGCATAATACGCAGGCCGCGGGTGCCGGAGCAGATTAAAGCTGGGCTTCGGGGCTTTGCGGGCGTGGGCGCCGGCGGGTTTTGGGCCGCGGGCGAACTTCGGGCTGGTCGAGGGTTTCCTTGGCCAGCGGGCCGATCGGCGGGCCATTGAGGATGGCGCCGTCGGCGCTGTAGCGCCCGCCGTGGCAGGGGCAATCCCAGGTTCTCTCGGCAGTGTTCCAATGAACGTGGCATCCCAGGTGCGTGCACACCGCCGAGAGAACGTCCAGTTGGCCATCTTCGCGGCGCGAGACCGCAAGCATTTTGCCGTTCACGCGCAAAAGCTTGCCGTCTCCGGGGGCGATTTCGTCGGCGTTGTTGATCTCGCCGGGACGTAACCGGTCGGCCGCGAAGTGGTAAGGAAAGTCGAGGTTTTCCGTCAGGTATGCGCCGGCCAGCGCCAGCGGTTTGACGCGCGTGGCCTGGAACAGCTCGGCATAGGGGTTGTGCAGGCCGCGCACCGCGTCGGCGAATATCATCGCGCCCATCGTCCCGAATGTCATGCCGTTGCCGGCATAGCCCGTGGCGATGTAGGTGTGCTGGCTTGCGGAATTCAAACCCAAAAACGGCAGGCCGTCATGGGTCTCGATAATCTGGCCCGACCAGCGATGGCTTATCGCTACGCGGCCAAAACGCCTGGCCGTGTACGCTTCAAGCTTGCGGAAGCGTTCTTGGGTGTCGGGCTCCTGACCGGTCTTGTGGTCTTCGCCGCCGACGATCAGGTAGGTCTTTTTGCCGTCTGTATACGTGCGGATGTAGTGGTAGGGGTCGTACATGTCCCAGTACAGGCCGGCTTCGATGTTTCGTCCGTCGACGCGACCGCATATCGCGTAGCTGCGGTAGGCCGCAACCTTGGTGTGGATGAATACCCGGTTGGACACCGGCACCTGCGTGGCCATGAGGACATCGCGGGCCTTGATCACGCCCGCGGGCGTCTCGATGCGGCAGGGTTCGCCGTCGTGGTAGCCGGTCATCGGCGTGTTTTCGTAGATCTTGCCGCCCGCGGCGATGAAGCGTTGCGCGAGGTGGTTGAGGTAGGTCAACGGGTCGATCTGCGCCTGGCGCTCGATTTTCAGCGCGCCCTTGATGCGGCCGGGCAGCGGCGTTTTTTCGACCCAGGTGGCATTGACGCCAATGCGGCTCATGGCGTCGAGTTCATGGCCAAGTTCATCGGCCTGGAAACGGGATTGGGCAAACAGGTACCCGGGAACACGCGCAAAACCGCAGCCGCCATCTTCCGATTTGAGGGCCAAACCCTCGATTTGGTTGATGGCGGCCCGGCTTGCTTCGGCCGCGAGCGCGGCGCCCTTTTCACCGAAGCTGGATTCGAGCCTGTAATAGCGCGTATCCAATATTTCAGTGAGGTGGGCCGTGCTCGCGCCTGTTTCGCCGTGGCCGATCCTCCGGGCGTCAATCAGGGTTACTGATTTTCCCGAAGTCTGCAGAAGCAGTGCGGCTGTGAGTCCAGCGACTCCGCCGCCAACCACAGCGACGTCAACTTCAAGATCTCCCTGGAGCGCGGGAAGAGCCGGGGAAGGAGGAGAAGAGAACCATAGGGGTTTGCGCTCCATACATTTAGACCGTATCCCTTGAAATTCTGAGTCGCCCAATTTGTTCTGAAAAAAGTTTGCCCCGATTGCACGGAACAAGTGGTGAGTTGTTTGCAGCTTTTGGCAGCCTCCAACCAGGGTGCATCCGTTTGGAGATCGCTTTGTCAGAGCCCGTTCGCGTAAGTCGAGCGAAGCGAGATGTCGCGCGGCAAAGCACTGCTTTGCAAGCGACGGGGCCGAAGTCACGGACGTTCATTGGCAGTGGCGACTTGCAGCAGATGGCGGATAGCGGATGGCGCGAATCGCAGGCAGAATCTGATGACGTCTTGCTATCTGCTGTCCGCCATCTGCATGACTATGCTTGAACGCGAAATCCGTGACGATTCCGGCCGCCTGCGGCAACGCTGGGAGGTGCGAATTGACAGCGGTGTTGAAATCCGCCACGGTCTTTACGAGTCAAGACATGAAAATGGGCGCATCGCCGAGCGCGGGCGCTACCGCGACGGCGAGAAGGACGGGTTGTGGGAATTGTGGCACGAGGAAAGCGAAACGAAATTCGCCGAAAAAACTTTCCACCGAGGCGTGGCGCACGGCCGCTGGATGAACTACTACCTCGACGGCACGCCCAAGTGCGAACGCTTTTTCGTCGACGGGGTTGAGCACGGCACGCGCACCACCCATTACACGCGCGGCATTACCTGGATTGAGGAGTATGCGGGCGGTTTGAAACACGGGCTGTGCGTTGAACTCGACAAGTTCGGCGCAATAGTCGCCCAGCGCCGCTATCATCACGGCGCGGAAATCTAACGTAGGGACACGCGGCAGCGTGTCCGCAATGGAGACGCACGATGAAAACTCTCGCACTCGGCAAAACCGGCCCGAAAGTCAGCGCCATCGGCCTTGGCTGCATGGGCATGAGCGACCTCTACGGTCCCGCCGACGAGGCCGAAGGCATCGCGACCATCCACGCCGCCATCGATGCGGGCGTGACGCTGCTCGACACCGGCGACTTCTACGGCATGGGCCACAACGAAATGCTGATCGCGCAGGCGCTCAAGGGCCGCAAACGCGAGAACGTGCAGATCAGCGTGAAGTTCGGCGGCTTGCGCGACGCGATGGGCGGCTGGAACGGCGTCGACTGCCGCCCGGTCGCCGTGAAAAATTTCCTGGCCTACAGCCTGAAACGGCTGGGCACGAGCTACATCGATATCTACCGTCCCGGCCGCCTTGACCCCTCCGTGCCCATTGAGGACACCGTCGGCGCCATTGCCGAATGCATCAAGGCCGGTCATGTGCGACACATCGGCCTGTCCGAGGTGGGTGCGGAGACGATCCAGCGTGCTGCCAAGGTGCATCCCATAGCCGACCTGCAGATCGAGTATTCATTGATGTCGCGCGGCGTCGAGGCCGACATTCTACCGACCTGCCGCAAACTCGGCATCGGCGTTACCGCCTACGGTGTGCTGTCGCGTGGGCTGCTCAGCGGCCACTGGGACAAGGACAAGCCGCTGGCCAAAGGTGACTTCCGCGCGTATTTGCCGCGTTTTGGCGGTGATAACGTGGACAAGAACCTGAAGCTGGTCGAGGCGCTCCGCAAAATCGCCGATGCGCGCGGGGCTACCGTCGCGCAAGTCGCCATCGCCTGGGTGCTGACGCGCGGCGACGATATCGTCCCACTGGTCGGTGCGCGCACTCGCCCGCGGCTGAAGGAGTCGCTCGGCGCGCTCGAGGTCAAACTGTCGAAGGACGACCTCGCGCAGATCGAAAATGCCGTGCCGGCCGGTGCCACCGCCGGCGACCGCTACCCCGCGCAGGCCATGGCGCACCTCGACAGCGAACGCCGGACCTAGGCCGTCACGCCCATACCTTGCAGGTCGGCAGCGCCTTGATCAGCGCCTCCTGGCCGTTTTTACTCAGGCCGGTTTGCTGCACGTGAAGCGTCTTCAGCGCCTTGAGCGCCGAGAGTGAGTCCACGGCGTTGTCGCTGATGCCGCCGCAATCGCTGATGTCGAGGATTTCCAGCGCCGTCAGGTTCTTCAGTTCGGCCATGCCTTCATCCGTGACCGCCGTGCCGTGCAGGTTCAGCCACGTCAGCGTCTTGATCGTGCCCAGCGCCTTGCAGGCGCTGTCGTCGGTTTCCGTGCCGCCGAGGTGAAGTTCGCGCAGGGCCTTGTGGCCGCTCAACGCCGCGACGCCTTCACCGGTCACCAGCGTCTGGCTCGCGAACAGGCTTTCGAGCTTCGGCAACTTTGCGACGGCCTTCAGGGTCTCGTCGCCGATGTCCGAGAAGCCGATTACCAGCCGCTTGAGGTTGACCATCCCCGCGAATTTCGCCGCGCCCGCGTCGCTGATGGGCGAAAAGCCGATGTCCAGCGTTTCAAGGCCCGTCAACGCGGCGACGACGCCGCAGGCCTTGTCGTTGAAGGCCGGGCCCCCGACATAAAGCGCCTTCAACAGTTTGAAATTCGCGAGTTCCGCCAGGCCTGCGTTGCTGACGCCGCTGCCGCTGATGCGAAGTTCAGAAAGATCCCTGGCCGCGGCGATCGCTTTCATGCCCGCGTCGCCGAAGGACGGCGTGCTGTCGACGCGCAGAGTGCGCAGGTTGGCGGCGAACTTCCCCAACCCTGCGCCCGTGATGTTGGCGCAGAACGCGAGGTTCAGGTGTTGCAACTTTTTGGCAATCGCCAGCGCCTCGACGCCTTTGTCGCTGATGCCGATGCAGCCCTCGAGATTCAGGCGTTGCAAATTTGCGAGCTTTGCGATGTGCGGAATACCCGCGTCGGTGATCTCTTCGCAGTGCTGGAAATAGAGTTCCTCCAGCGACGCCAACGCCGCAATGTGCGCGAGGCCCGCGTCGGTGACGCGGCTGCCAAAACCAATGATTTCCAGTTGCTTCAGCTTGCTCAGGCGCGCCAACGACTTGAATGCCGCGTCGCCGGTCTCGGAAAGCGTCAGGGCCGTGCAATCACTCGGAAGTTTCTCGATGCTGTCTGCACCCTTGGCCCACTGGCGCTTGGGCGCTTCCTTGGCGAGGTCTGCGGCGGCGAGTTGTGCGGCGAACAGGATGGCTACAAGACTGAGCGCGAGTTTCATGGCGGTCCCCGATTGGTTGAGATTGTTACGGGGCGCCGGCCGGCGTGCCGGAATGCAAACGCGGAAAGACTTCGCGAATTCGCGCAGGACAAATCGAGCGGTGCGGAAATGGTTATTCGACCAGGAAGAACTTTTCGAGGCCTTCGCGCAGGTCGGCGAGCTGGATCAGCTTCATGTCGCGTGGCGTGCGCAACTGATTGCCGCGCTGGCGCGGGATCACGGCCTGCGTGAAACCCAGCTTGCTCGATTCGTCCAGCCGCTGCTGCAACGTAGCCACGTTGCGGACTTCACCCGACAAACCGACTTCGCCGATGAACACAGTGCTGGGCGGCAGCTTGATCTCGCGCGCGCTTGAAGCGACCGCGAAGCACGCGGCCAGATCCGCGGCGGGTTCTTCAACCTGCACGCCGCCCACGATGTTTAGATACACCTCGAACTCGGCCAACCTTAGACCCGCGCGGCGTTCCAGCACCGCTAAAAGCATGTGCGCGCGATTTTGATCGAGCCCCGTAAAGCGGCGGCGCGGGTTTGCCATCGGGCTGCGCGTCACCAGCGCCTGCACCTCGACCAGCAGCACACGCGTGCCCTCCGCGGCGGGGACGACCGTGCAGCCCGGCCGCGCGTGGTCGTATTCATCGAGGAAGATGCGGCTGGCGTTTTCGACCTCGGCCAATCCGTCGCCGCGCATTTCGAAGACTCCGAGTTCGCCCGTGCCGCCGAAGCGGTTCTTGCTCGCGCGCAGCAGGCGGTAGCTCTGGTATTTTTCGCCCTCGAAGCTCAGCACGGTATCGACCATGTGCTCCAGCGTGCGCGGGCCCGCGACGTTTCCGTCTTTCGTCACGTGGCCGACGAGAAACACCGGCGTGCCGCTGGCCTTGGCCTGCATGATGATGGCGGCGGCGCACTCGCGCACCTGCCCGACGCTGCCCGGCGCGCTGGGCAGTTCCTGGTCATAAAGCGTCTGCACGGAGTCAACTATTGCCAGCGCAGGTTTGATGTTCGCGAGGTGATTGCGTATCGCGTCGAGATTGGTTTCCGCCACGACGAAGAGTTCTGCCGCGTCGCACTTTAACCGCGTTGCGCGAAGCTTGATCTGCTCGGCGCTTTCTTCGCCCGTGATGTACAGGACCGGGTTGCCCAATAGTGCGACCTTGTTGGCGGCCTGCAGCGTCAGCGTGCTTTTGCCGATGCCCGGCGCGCCCGCGAACAGCACGGCGCTGCCCGCCACGAGCCCGCCGCCCAGCACGCGGTCGAGTTCGCCGATGCCGGTCTTGAGGCGATTGGCGGCGTTGGCTTTGATTTCGCGCAGGGCTTCGGGCTTGCTGGGCGTGTTGAGCATCGATCGCCGCGAGGGCCGAATCGCCTCGGGGTCGATCTCCTCGGCGTAACTGTTCCAGGCGTTGCACTGGGGGCACTTGCCGAGCCATTTGACCGAAGAATGGCCGCATTCGCGGCACACGAACACCAACTTTGCTTTTTTAGAGCCCATCTCGAAAAACCTCGTGGTCATCTGCTTGCGGCGGCCTTCGCATCCCGGCGTCACCCTCACTCAACATGGCTTCCAGCCATGCGTCGCTCGGGTTCCTTGGGCTGCTCGCCCGGCGCGGCGCATATGCCACACGCGGGTTTCCGAGAAGGGCTCCCTTTGCCATGCTCCGACTTTACCCCCCGCCGCGACATTGCGCGACGTGTTACGTGAAACGTGCTTCGTGCCACGGGTGTGTCTTTGACATTCACGAAACACGTAACACGTAGCACGAAACACGAAGCTGACGTTGAGCTACCTTTGCTCAAGGCCTAAAATCGGCGCAATGGAGGCGCGCATGCACCGAACCCGCACGCTTGGAATTGTCCTGTGTCTCGCAACAGTCGTGACCCTCGCATCGGCCCAGGATCCCGCCGCCTACGACCGCGCGAAAACGGCATACGACGAATCGCGCGGCATCGGCGCGTTGCTGCGCCGCAGCGAGGGCATATTCGGCCTGGCGTATACGGGCGACGAACGCGCCGTCGGCGTACTGGCCGAACGCTACAAGACCGCTGAAACGCCTGCCAACCAGGTGAAGTATCTCGTCGCGGGTGCGCTGGGCGAGCTCGGCGCGACCAAGCTCAAGGCGACCGGCGCCAAGCCGCTTTGGGATTTCGCCAAGGACCAGCACAAGGACCTCGATGGCTGGCTGACCTACAACGCCCTGATGACCTGCGTGCCGCGCCTGGGCTGTGAAGCCGCGCTTGAAGTCATCAATGCCCGCGGCGCCACGGAATTCGAGCGTGCGGCGGCAATCAGTGCGCTGGCCCACAGCGCCAGGAAGGAAGTCCTGCCGGTCATTCCCAAACTGCTTGAGGGCAAGCTGGGCAACGCGCTTGAACAACGCGTGGTGCTGTCGGCCTGCGCTGGCGCCCTGCTGTATCTGGCGGACTTGTCAAAGGAAAAGGAATTCATCGCGGCGGCCCGCGCGGTGATCAACCAGCTCGACAACGCCAAACTCGCCGAAGACACGAAGCTGATCATCGCGCGGCATCTCGCCCGCGTTTTCCTGACGGAAAAACTGTGGCTCAACGCAGAGCCGTGGCTGCGGCTGCTTGACGCCAAGCCTGCGCTGCCCGAGGACGACAAGGGCAAGACAGCGGCCAGGCGCCCGACATTTTTCGGGCTGGAGGGCCGCGGCAAGCGCATCGCGTATGTGATCGATTTGTCAGACTCGATGCTGATCCCGCTTAAAGATGAAGAGATCGCCGACCTCAAGAAGCGCGTGGTCACGGGCAAGCCCGGCGATAAACCCGAAGTCAAAGAGGAAGGCATCCCCTGGGACCGTGTTAAATGCCGCTTTGACGCCGCACGGGAGGTTTTGAAGCTGTCGCTGCGGCGGCTTCCCGAGGACGCGAGCTTTTTCGTGGTCACGTTCGGCACGGAGTGCAAGCTGCTGGAATGCACCCGGCGTTTCTTGCTCGCGACGGAACGCAACGTCGGGTCTGCGATCGCCGAACTCGACGCGATCACGCCCGGGCCCGTGGGCCCCGACCGCCCCAACGGCACGCTGATGGGCGACACCAACCTGCACGGCGGCATCGTGCGCGCGTTTCGCATGGGTGTGGGCGGCCTGATTTCCGGCGACGACGAACACGTCAACGCCGCGACGTTTGCGGGCGGCTGCGACACGATTTTCGTGCTGAGCGACGGCGCGCCCAACACCGACGACTACCCGGGCCTTGGCGAACTCACCACGGGCATGAAGGGCAGCGTTGACCGCGAAGCGGGCAAGAGCCACACCAGCGGCGGCGTGGTTCAGGGCCGCGTGCGTTACACCGGGCCTTACGCGGTTACATTCCACATCGTGCGCGACGTGCGGCGCATGAACCTGTTTCGCAAGGTCGAGATCAACTGCGTGGGTGTCGGCGAGAGCGACGATTACCTGCTTGAGCAGATCGCGGGCGCGGGCTTGGGCTCGCTGGCGAAAGTGGGCGCCAGGGCCAAGACGATCCAGGCAGACCCCGTGCCGGCCATTGGCGGCCCAAAGAAGCCGCACGAGGGCCCGCTGATCGGCCCCGACGACCGCCGGCCCGTCGGCGGCAAATAGGTTGGCCCGTTGCGGCTTTGGCGGCGCGATGTACGATTTCGCGCCACAACTACGGGCCGGTAGCTCAGTTGGTAGAGTACCTGAATGGCATTCAGGGGGTCATGGGTTCGAATCCCTTCCGGTCCACCAAACACCAAAGCCGCTCCTAGAGCCAATCTAGGGGCGGCTTGTGTTTTTGCGATTCTGGCAACGCCGGGAATCAAGTCATCTCCAATCGTCACATGATCAAAAACGCCACCTAATCGGCGTTGTCGGTCGTCTTCGGTTCCCACCTGTGCCTGTAGTAAGCAGATTTCGCCATGTTTGGTGGAACTTGAGCTCGCGACCGCAGTGGTGTACGCAATCAAGGCGGGCGCGGCGGGAAGCATCACGGCCGGCCTAGCCCGGCGCCGCGACGGCCTTCTCTGACAGCACGCCGTCTTCCATATCGAGGATGCGGTCAACGAGGTCAAGGGTGCGGTGGTCGTGGGTCACAACCAGCACAGCCGCGCCCTGCGAACGCGCGGCTTCGCGGAAGAGCTCCATGACCTGACGCCCGCGGTGGCTGTCAAGCGATGCGGTTGGCTCGTCAGCGAGCACGACGGCGGGCTTGTGGATCAGTGCACGGGCAATGGCCACGCGTTGCGCCTCTCCACCGGATAGCCGCGAGGGCAGCGCGTGGAGCCGTTTGCCAAGCCCCAAGCCCTCCAGCATTGTTCGAGAGCGCGCGCGGGATTGAGCGGGCGGCACGTCATCCAGCTCCAGCGCCAGCCGCACGTTTTCTTCGGCGCTCAGGAACGGGATGAGATTGGATCGCTGGAAAACAAACCCTATCTGCTGCCGGCGCTGCTGATCGAGGTTTGCGACCGCGCGGCCTTTTTCAATGACCTTCGTTTGACCAATGCGCAACGAGCCGGTCGTCGGCGGGTTTATGAGCCCGAGAATTGTCAGAAGCGTGGACTTTCCGGAGCCCGAGGGGCCCAGGATGGCGACGACCTCTCCTGTATGCGCAGTGAACGTCGTGGGTTTGAGTGCCTCCACGCGCAGGGTGCCCTCTCCGTAAACCTTGGAGAGAGAATCCGCGCTCAAGACGATGTTGGATTCAGATGGGGTCACGATGCCAGCACCTGGTTGGGATCTGCAGAAAGCGCCTTGCGCAGGCCCACAATGCCCGCAGCCACAGAAATACCCGCAACGACCAATGCCAGCGCGAGTCGGTCAGCTTCGCCGACAAGCACGCGCCTTGGGAAGAGGTCAAACATGAACTCACCTATCAGCAGCGCGACAATGAACGAGAGCAGGCCCAGCAGCAGTGCCTCCTCAACGATCAAGCGCAGAATCACGAAGCGTCTGGCGCCCAGCAGCTTGAGCAGGGCCAGTGAGTGCATCTTGTCCAGCGTCATGGTGTAAACGATCAGGCCCATGACGATGGCCGAGATAATGACCAGCAGCGCACGAAACAGCCCGATCTGCCTGCGGGCGCGGTCAATCACGCCGCGCACCAGAAGCGCACGCTGCTCATCTGTCGAATAAACGGTGATGTCCGGCCAATGCGAAAGGCGCTCCCGGACAGATTCGACGTCCTGGCCGGGCTCCAGATCCAGCAGCACCGCGCTGACCGGCGGCGGCACCAGAGCCGGCAACTGCGACTGCGCGGCCCGCGTCAGGTTCGCGGGGTCGCGGCCAAATGCGCTGCGCCTCACTCGCCCGATGCGCGCCTCGGTTTCAAGGCGCATGGCTTCATTGACCAGGTCATTCTGGACCTTGAGCGCGTCTGCGATGCTGACAAACAGCATGGGGTCGCCGCTTGAACTCACCATGCCGCGTGTTACGCCCACCACCGTGTAGGAATCGCGACCGATCATGAATTGAGAGCCAAGCGGCAGGTTCAACGAAGCGTCCGCCACCAGCTCATAATGCGGAGCGCGCAATGCGCGTCCCTGCGCCAGCGGAAGCATGTCACCCTGGTCGTCCGGCCACGAAAGCCCTGCCGCCATAAAGCGCCGGGTTGCGCCTTCCGGCGTGGTCTGCTGCGCGTTGAACGTGACATAACTTCGCGTCCTGGCCACGCCGGGAACGGCGCGGAGGCGCTCAGCCAAACGCTGCGGCACGCGCGAGCTTTCGGCAAAGGGGCCCTGCGTGTCGCGCTGCACGACCCAGAGATCCGCCGCGAGCGAATCGGGAAGAACAGTGGCGTCAACCACCATGCCATTGTAGATGCCGGTCATAGCCAGCACGACTGAAAGCAGCATCCCCAGCCCCACGGCCGTCAGTACAAATCGGCCGAGGTCGTGCCGGATATCCTTGACTGCCAGGTCCATCATGGCTGTGGTTCCTGGACGCCGACCCGCGCGCCTTCCGTCAAAGCCGCGCCGGCAACTGGCCGAATAACCTGTTCGCCTTCCTTCAGGCCGTCCTTGATTTCGACACGCTCGCGGCTTTGCAGACCTGTTTCCACTTCCCGGCGTGAAGCGCGGCCGTCGTCGTTGACCCAGACCGATGACACCCCGCCGCGCGTCAGAATATATGACGCCGGCACGAACGTGACGTCCTTCGCGATCTGGCCGAAAATCGACGCGTCGGCGCGCTGGCCCGTGGCGAGCGTCACCGGCGCGTTCTTGATCAGAAGATCCACGACGAGTTCGCGCGATTCACGATCAACCTCCTGGCCAATGCGGGCCACCGCCGCTTCAAGTGCCCCTGCAGGGTCCGAACGCAGCACGACTCGGGCCGATTGTCCGATTTTCAGTTTCGCCAGGAACGACTCATCAACCCAGACGCTGGCCCAGACCACGGAGTTGTCGCCCACCCGCAGAATCACGCCGCCTGTAACGGCCACATCGCCGGGCTCGGCTAATCTTGCGATCAGCACGCCATCCATGGGGCTGATCAGTGTGCCGCGTGCAAGGCGGGCGCGCGCGCCTTCCAGGCTCTTGAGCGCCGACCCGACAAGGCGCTCGCCTTCGCTCAATGCAGCCTCAGCCCGGGCCAGTTCAGCCTCTGTCACGGCCAGGCGCTCCAGGGCTTGATCCAGCGTATCCTGCGAAACCGAGTGAGTGCGAAACGCCGCTTCCTGACGTTTGGCATGCGCCTTGGCGCCCTCGTGTGAGGCCTGCGCGCGCGCGATGTCGGCTTTCAGGCGAAGAACCGATGCACGGGTGAATTCGACATTCTCGGCCGCCGCCGCTTCTTCAGAGCGATAGACCTCCGTATCAATGCGCGCCAGTACCTGTCCGGCCTTGACGCGATCGCCCTGTTTCACTTCGATATCTGTGATCCGCCCAGCCACTTCAAAGCCCAGCACGGCCACGCGTTCATATTCGATCGAGCCCACGCCGGGGAACTCCTCGCGCACTTCTCCGCGCTCTACGCTATGCCCGACCACCTGCACGGGCTTGAAAATGAGAAACCACAGCACGGCGGCCAAAGCCAGCGTCGCTGCCACTGCCCACAGCAAACCCCGTCGCCAGCGCATACGGATCTCCTGAAACTACGCACTACCCATAAACAACGTAGGGGTACCCGTTCTTCCCGTCGGAAGGGTAACCACCAAAGTTAGGTTCTGGCGTATGGTATTGTAGCCTGAGGGAGTCCTTTGGGAGACTCCTGTCGAACGTCAACCACAAACCACCTCTGTTGCCACGCCCGCCGCGGTAGTCGAGCTCGCTTTGCGCATGCCGCGCATAGCCAAGCGGTGCTTTTGCTTCCGGTGCCTGACAACCTCGTCGAGGCCAGGCGCGTTTAGGCCACTGATGACGCCTGCCGCCAAGCGCTGGTCAAAGCGCACCGGCCCGGCGGCCTCATCTGCCCGCGCCTGCGACCACAAGAGAGGCTACGAGCTTCGCGGCTATGACGTGATCGAGTGCAAGTCCTGCGGCCATCAGGCCAGCGCAACCGCCGGCACGCTGCTGCATGCGGCCAAGCTGCCGTTGTCCAAAATGGTTCTGCTGCTCTATCTGCTGGTGGCCGAGAAGGACGGCGCAAACTACTGTGACCGTTACCGAAATATTTGCCGCTGAAGTCGGATAAATCGGTCGAGTAGTTTTCGTCCGGCGGTCTCCCTTGCCGCTCACTCTATTGTTGCGGCGAGATGTCCAACGTGAATTTTTCGCCGTATGAGACCTTAATTCACCCCCTTGGGGTCCTGAATTGGGCCGAGGGTTGACCGTGGCTGTTTGGCGCGCGTCGAGCAGGCGGCGGGCGCCAAAGCGCGCGTGGCGGCGCTGGTCAAGGAACTTGAGGCCGACGCGGCTACGCTGGCGAAGTTTCGCCATCGTTCGGAAGCGGTCGAGGTCGGCTTCGAGGTGCTGGAAAAACTTCGCGGCCAGCCTAAGCCAGCTTGAACTTTTCGATGCGGTAGCGGATCTGGTCGCGGGTCAGGCCCAGCAGGGCCCCCGCACGCGTCTGGTTTCCGCCCGCGCGCTCCAGTGCCTGAGCGACAAAGTCGAGTTCGAGGTCATCCCAGATGAGCCCCTCGGCGGGCAGCGCGAATCGGTACGCGGAGCCGTTCTGCGGCGCGGCGAACCTGGCGCCGAGGTCGGGGAAGTCCGCGATGGTAAGGCGGTCGGATTCGGCGAGCAGCACAGCGCGGTCGATGGCGTTTTTCAGTTCGCGGATATTTCCGGGCCAGGGGCATGCGCTGAGCATGGCAAGCACGTCGCGATCGATTTCGCGCATGGGCTTGCGCGCGTCCATGCCCGATTTTTGCGCGAGGTGCCGCGCGATCAGGATGATGTCACCCGGGCGTTCGCGCAGGGGCGGCAGTTTCAGCCACAATACGTTGAGGCGATAGAAAAGATCCTCGCGGAAGCGGCCGTCGGCAACGTGCTGGGGCACGTTGCGGTTGGTCGCCGCGATCACGCGCACGTCGGGCCGAATGTCAGTCACGCCGCCGATGCGCCGGAAAGTTTTTTCTTCGAGAAAACGCAGCAGCTTGGCCTGCAGCATGGGCTGCATTTCGCCGATTTCGTCCAAAAACACCGTCCCGCCGTCAGCCTGCTCAAGCAGCCCTATTTTCTGCTGCCGCGCGTCGGTGAACGAGCCCTTCTCGTGCCCGAAGAGTTCGCTCTCAAGCAGCGTTTCGGGCAAAGCCGAACACGTGATGTTCATGAACGGGCGGGCGGCACGCTTGCTGGCGCTGTGGATGGCCTTGGCCGCCAGGTCTTTGCCGGTGCCGCTTTCGCCGGTGATCAGCACCGTCGCTGAGTTGGTGGCGGCGACCTTGCGCAGAAGAGCCTTGAGTTCGCGCATCGGCGGCGATTCACCGATGATGGCGTCGAAGCTTGCCTGGCTGTCGACCGGCCCGGGGTCCGAACGCCTGTCCTCGATCAACTTGGCGCAGATATCCCGGATTTCCTCGGGCTTGAGCACGCTGGAGATGTAATCGTCGGCGCCGTGCTTGAGGGCCTCGATCGCGCCTTCGACAGTCGCAAAGGGCGTAAGGATGACGGCAAGCGATTGCGGGCTGAGGCGCTTCATTTCCTTCAGCACCGTCAGGCCGTCCACCTCCGGCAGCTTGAGTGCGAGCAGCACGAGATCCGGCGCCGCTTCCTGGAAGGAACGCAGCGCTTGCTCGCCGCTGGATGCTTCGATGACGGTATATCCAGCCTTGGCAAGGGCGTCTTTCAGTGGCAACCGGACGCGAGGGTCGTGCTCGACGAGTTCAATGGTCGCTCTTGTCATTTTGTAAGCTATTTCGTGGAAGTGTGATTGAGCATCCAACGGTAGCTAAATGGCATTTACCAACATACTCAATCCAACCTGCTACTGGGTAGCGATTTGCGCAATTAATAACTAACTGTACGGTACGATGTGGGGAATATTCCCCACACTGTGTGGAAAATTGCGCTGCATTAATTTGGGACGAGGCGGCAAAAATTAATTGGCCAAAATGGCTTGGGCTGCGACCCGCGCCATTTCGCGATCACAGCTTGCGAACGTCTGGTTAGGAACACGGTTTGCATTAGTTAAAACGCACGACAACCGTGCACCGCTCTTTGCCCGGGAGCGGAGTAGTATCGAGGCCCTCGTGATTGCCCCGCGAGGGCCTCATCTTTTTTTCTCGCCTGGCGCGGGGCTCCGCGCCACAGTATTTCGATGCGCAAGGTCCAACTGTTCATTGCGACAAGCCTTGACGGCTACATCGCCGGTCCCAGGGGCGAAATCGACTGGCTTTTCTCCGACCAGGACTACGGCTACCGCAGGTTCCTGGCGGGCATCGATGTGGTGCTGATGGGCCGCAAGAGTTACGAACTTTGCCTGACCTTCCCGCAGTGGCCCTACCCCGGCCGCCGCTGCGTCGTCTTCACGCATGCGCCCGCGAGGTACAAGGACGCGCGCGTTGAATTCACATCGCGAAGCCCCGCGGCGCTGGTGCGAAGGCTTCGCCGGTCGCACGGCAAGAACCTGTGGTTGATGGGCGGCGGCGAACTGGTGAAACATTTCGCCAACGCGCGCCTGATTGACGAAGCGATGATCGCCGTGCACCCCCTGGTGCTGGGCGGCGGCCTGGCTCTGTTCCCCGCCGGGACCAGGAGACTCGCGTTGAGGTTTGTCCGCGCCAGGGCCTACAACAGCGGGTTGGTGATGCTGAGTTACCGCAAATAACAACCGGCCGGGTTTCCCCGGCCGGTCGTTGCCCGAACTCAACAGTCAAGGTGCACTGGAACGCCGCTGATGTGCCCAGCGGAAACTTGCTTTGCGGCAGGTTTCTCTGCGCGCTTCCGACTTCGCCAAGGTGCTGCACCGGCCTCAGACGAGCCGCTTCGCGATCAGCCTTTGGGCTTTCGCCCAAAGGCCTCAACGCTTCGCTCTCTAAACGGTCCGCAGGACCGTTTAGACATTCGCCATTTCACGCAGGCGCGCGCGGGACTGGATCGTCACGCGTTTGCCCGAGGTCTTGAGAATGCCGTCCTTTTCCATCTTCGAGAAGCCGCGCGAAACAACTTCGCGGACAGTCCCGATCTGCGCGGCGATTTCGCTCTGCGTATAAGGCAGCACCAGCATCAGTTCCTTGTCGCCGCTGTCGGGGTAATTGCGGGTGATCCACGTTTCGAGCCAGTGCGCGAGGCGATTGTGCGCGTCCTTGAGCGACAACTGGTCGACAAGCTGGACCATGCGCAGCAAATGCTTCGACAGCTCGGTCATGAACTGGTGGGCGAGAGCGGGTTCGCTGCGCAGGATTTCGCGCAGTGAGGCAAGCTCGATCTCGATTACTTCCGTGGTGGTGCGGGCGACGCAATCAACGGGCCACGCGCGGTAGGGGTCGGTGACGGCGACAAACCCGACCGCGTCGTTGGGCTGGGCGTAGCTGAACACCTGCTCCTTGCCGGCCTTGTTGATACGGAAAAGCTTGAGCTGGCCGGAGACGACGATGCTGAAATGCCGAGGGAGTTCTCCGGCGCGGAAATAAGTCTCGCCCTCTTCAATGCGCTTGACGGTGCTGTGACCCTCAAGCTTCGAAATGATTTTCTCTGACAGTCCTTTGAACAGCGGTATTTCCCCAAGCGAGTCCGTGGAGTGCATCTTCGTGTGTTCCTTTCTCGTGGTAATTCTCGATGTCTGTACGTCCAATGTCGCAGGTTCGATTCCGTCCATTTGCTTGTCCTTGTCCGCCGCGACCGGCGCTACTTCTAGAACAGGCCCGGCAGGTTCATGCCCCCGGTGACTTTGGCGAGTTCCGCGTGGCGCAGGTCTTCAGCCTTCTTCAGGCCTGCGTTTACGGCCGCCAGCACCAGGTCTTCAAGAAGCGACATATCGGTTTTGTCGACGGCTTCCGGCGAAATCTCGATCTTGATGATCTCACCTGCGCCCGAGCAAACGACCTTGACGGCGTCGTCGCCTGCGGCGGCCTCGACATAACGATCCTTAAGCTCCTCTTGAACCTTGCCCATGTCGCGCTGCATGCGCTGGGCCTGTTTCATGAGCTCGGAAAAGTTCCCCAAGCCGGCCATACTTCCCCCTTTAAGGTTTCGCCAACATTAGTGACTTTGTTGAGGAATCCTTTTCTGTGCCTAAATATATAAATGACTGGTTGGCCAGTTCAACGAAAATCACGATGAAATAATGCAACGTCGTACGTAACTTCTATTTAGCACGGAACTTACGCCTTAGCTCACCGATCGCTTGCGACTCCTCTTCGGTCGGGGCGCGCTTCATTCGTGCGTCATTAGGTCCTGTTTTTGTGTTGTCTTGTGCAACTGTGGGCACTGTTTTTTCGGTTCCGCCGACTGCCTTTTGTAATGAATCTCGTGCGGGTGCAAGAAAATTTGACGCATCGGTGACAGGGGCGGCGTGCCGATTCGTCTCCGGAGCCCGTTCATTCGCGCCTCCGGGGCCTTCTGACTTCGTGAAAGATTCTTGCGCAAATTCCGGCGACTCAAGCTGCGCGATCAATTGATCAAGCGGCTTCAGATTTTTCAGCATCGCGAGTTTGACCATCGTTGTTTCAACCACGACGCGCGGAAACGCCGCACGTCGCACACGCTGGCGGCAATCGGTGAGCATCTCGGCAAGATACACCAGGCCCTCGATGCCAAAGCGCGCGCCGACTTCGCGCAGCCGCGGCAATTCGTCGGCCATGACCTCGACGCCGCGCGTGTCATTGCCCGCCGCCGCCACAAGTAGAAGCGCGCGGGTTAAACCGACCATCGCGCCAAGCACTTCCGCGGCGTCCTTGCCTGAATCGAACACATCTTCGGCAAATAGAATGCCCGCCTTGAGGTCGCCTTTGCTGAGTGATTCCAGCAGCGTCAACAGTTTGCCGCGGCTGACCAGGCCGAACACGCGCTCAGCGTCGGCCAATGTCGCCTTGGCGCCCGCAAATGCCGCAAGCTGGTCGAGGCGTGAGAGCGCGTCGCGCAGGCCGCCCTCGGAGAGTTCGGCCAGCGTGCGCAACACGTCAGGCTCGGGCGTCAGGCCTTCGGCCGCGCAGATGCTTTGCAGGCGTTCGGTGATTTCAGCCAGCGTCACGCGCCGGAAATCGTAACGCTGCACGCGCGACAAAATCGTCTCGGGGATTTTTTCCGGGTTGGTCGTCGCGAGAATAAATTTTACGTGCGCCGGCGGTTCTTCGATCGTCTTCAACAGCGCGTTGAAGGCGCTGGTCGAAAGCATGTGCACTTCGTCGATAATATAAATGCGGAAGCGCCCGCGGGCCGGCTTGGTGTCGATGCTGAGCAGGCGTTCGCGGATGTCGTCGACGCGGCTGTTGGACGCCGCGTCCATCTCGATCACGTCCATGTCCTCGCCGCCCGAGATATCGACGCAGCTTGGGCACTCGCCGCAGGGCTCAAAATCCTTGCGGCCTTCCTTCATGCAGTTGAGCGCGCTGGCCAAAATACGCGCGGTGCTGGTTTTGCCCGTGCCGCGCGACCCCGTCAGCAAGAATGCGTGCGCCAGCCGCCCCGTCGAAAGCGCGTTGGTCAGCGCCTGCACGACGTGCGGCTGCCCCACGATGTCGGCAAAGCGCCGGGGGCGGTACTTGCGCGCCATCACGGTGTAGCCGTGGGGGCGTTCAGTTTTTGCCGGTTCGGCCATGGGAGATTGCGGCTATAGCACCAAGGGTACCTTATACATGCCCGCCGAAATCACATAGACCCAGTTGGCCGCAAAAGCGGCGAGAATCAGCAGCGAGGACAATCGTAGTTCGCGCCCGGACATTTCAACTTCGGGCCGTCGGCCCCAGGGCAGCACGATCAGCAGATAACACATCGTGCTGTAGACCATCGCCGCAAGCAGGATCAGCGCCAGCGGGTTGTATCTAATAGCCAGCGGCGGGTCGCCGCTGACCAATGCCATGACCGCGCGCGTGCCGCCACAAAGCGGGCAGGGGATGGTGGTGACGGCGCGCAGGGGACAGAAAGTCGCGTCGTGTTGAATCATGCGTTGAAGCGCAATCATTCCCGCGCCCCCCGCCAGAAAGAACATCGAGCAGGACTCAAAGGGCGTCGGGAGGCGTTTGACGGGCTTGTCGATGAACAGCCGCACGGCGTTATCGTAGGGACACGCGGCCGCGTGTCCACCGGGCGAGCGCGCTTCGCGGACACGCGGCCGCGTGTCCCTACTTCGCAACTTTTTCGCGGCCCCGCAGTTCGCGGTCTTTCAGCACAAGGTAATACAGCCGGCCTTCGGAGCGCGTGCGGCCGGCGCGTTGCTGCGCGGCGTCGCCGCTGCCCCAGTAGATGTCGGCGCGGCCCGGCGCGCGGATGGCGCCGCCGGCGTCCTGGTCAAGCATGAACCGGCTGACCTTGCGCGCGCTGTTGCGGTGCGTCGGCAGTACGGTTTCAACGAGGCACAGGCCGCCGCGCGGGAAAATCGTTTTGTCGGTTGCGAGGGAGCGGTCGGGCAGCACTTGTTCGTTCAGGCAGCCGAAGGGGCCCCCGCTGTTTTGCTGGAAGAACACGTAGCGGTCATTGGCGCCGGTGATGGCGTCGAAGTCCTGCGGGTTCTTGCGGAAGTAACGCACGATGCTGTCGAGGTTTAATTCCGCCTTCGTAAGTTTTCCGCGTTTAATCAGCTCAGCCCCAATCGACTTATATTCCCGGCCGTTCGTTCCCGCGTAGCCGACCTCGAATTCCGTGCCGTCGGCAAGGCGCAAAATCGCGCTGCCTTGCACCTGCACGACGTAAGCTTCGACCGGGTCGCTGAGCCACACGAGTTCGGTGCCGTCGAGCATGCCGGAGTTCAGCAATTCGCGGCGGGTGGGATAGTTGGGGTCGATGCTGCCTTCTTCGCCTCGCAGGCCCTTGGTTTCACCGGTCAGCGGGTCTTTGACGTGGTTGGCGGGCAGCTTGTGCAGCGGGTAGCGGAAGCGGTCGTCGCGTGTCAGCGAGGCCTCGAAAATCGGCGTGTAATAGCCGGTGTAGAGGATCGTCCCTTCGCCGTCATAGCCGACGGTGGTGTAGACGTCGAAGCGGCGGCGGATTTCGGCGTTGAGGGTCTTGGCGTCATCGCCGTCAGCCAACATCGCGCGGAATTCCTCGAGGCTGACGCGCACTTGTTCGTGCGTCAGCCCCGCGCTGGGAAAGAAGCTCTGCGACGAGGGCTTGGCGAGGTAGCTGAGGCTGTGGGCGATGGCGGCGTCGAGGTCGTCGGTATTCTTGAGCGCCTCGGTGAAGTCGGGAATTTCGCGCGCGTCGGTGATCTTGCGCAACGCGAGCTCGCCAGGCCCAAGTTCGCGATAGGGGTCTTTTTCGGCGGTGGCGCAGCCGGTGGTGAAGATGCAGAGGACGGCAGTCAGGGTGATCGCGGCGGCACGAAGATGCATGGAATCTCCAATGGTGGGGCAGGCTTCCAGCCTGCCAGGCAGGCCAGAGGCCCGCCCCACGAAACAGCTTCCCGGCTCATGTCCGGTAACGGTTCATCGGAAGAATTGGGCGATCAGGTTGAGGAAATCAGAATTATGGTGCCTAGGGTGGGAGTTGAACCCACACGCCCAGTGAAGGACTGCGGATTTTGAATCCGCCGCGTCTGCCAGTTCCGCCACCTAGGCAAAGGGCTTATCCAGATGACCGTTCGCGGGCTTGTGCGGGCGGCGAACGTCGCATCTCGGCGTCGCGCTCGCTTTGCGTGGCCTTCAGCCACGCGGACGCTCGCGCTTCTTGATCTGCTCGTTCGGCGCTCCGCAAAAGCCTCGCTCAGATCATCTGGAAAAGCCCTCTACACGTTCGAAGTCTACACGGGCACGTTTTGACTGCTAGAGTCAGTTTGATGGACGAACGCCTGTTAAATTCGAGATTCCTCAAGGCCTGCCGGGGCGAGGCCACGGACGTCACCCCGATCTGGCTGATGCGTCAGGCCGGCCGCTACATGCCCGAGTACCAGGCTGTGCGCGGCAAACACAGCTTTCTTGAACTCTGCAAGAAACCCGAACTCGCCTGCGAAGTGACCGTGACCGCGCAAAAGCGGCTGGGCGTCGATGCGGCGATCCTGTTCGCTGATCTACTTCCCATCCTCGAAACGATGGGGCTCGAACTTAAATACCTGGAGGGCGAAGGTCCGAAGCTCACGCCTGCCGTCCGCGACGGCAAGGCGATCGACGCGCTTCGCGAGCCCGACCCGCGCCAGAGCATGCCCTTTGTCTATGACGCGATTAAAATGATCCGCGCGGCGCTGCCGCCGGACATCCCGCTGATCGGCTTTGCGGGCGCGCCGTTTACACTGGCCGCCTACGCCATTGAAGGCGAGGGCTCGCGCAATTTCATCCACACCAAAACGCTGATGTACTCCGACCCGGGCGCATGGCACGCGCTGATGGCCAAACTTTCGCGCGTGGTGGCGGCTTATCTGTTGGCCCAAATCGATGCAGGCGTTCAAGCGGTTCAGCTATTCGATAGCTGGGTCGGTACGCTCAGCCCCGCGGATTATCGCGAGTTCGTGCAGCCCTATTCGCGCCAGGTGTTGCAGGCCGTCGGCGAGGCGGTGCCGAAAATTCATTTCGGCGTCGGCACGTCGACGTTGCTGCCGATGATGGCCGAGGCCGGCGGCGACGTGATCGGGCTCGACTGGCACACGCCCATTGCGCCCGCCTGGAAGCAGCTCGGGGTCAAAGCGGTGCAGGGCAATCTCGACCCGATCGTGTTGTTTGCCGACCGCGACACCGTCAAGCGCAAGGCCCGACAAGTGCTCGACGACGCGGGCGGCAAACCCGGCCACATTTTCAACCTTGGCCACGGCATTTTGCCCAGGACGCCGGTCGACAACGTGGTCGCGCTGGTCGATTACGTCCACGAAGCGACCCGCAAGTGAACGGTGATAACCATGCCCGAGGAATTCGCCAGCCGCATGGATGAAACAACGCGCGACGAGCGCGAGTGGGTGCCCGTCTGCAGCGAGGGCGACCATGTGACGGCGCGGCTGGTGTGCACCTACCTCGAGGCCGAGAACATCGAGGCGCGCATCGAGGCCCGCAACGCACGGTTTCTGGTGCAGGTCCCGGCGGAATCTTACGACGCCGCAATGCGCATTTACGGCAACGAAGACATGGGCGGCGACGAAGTCGAGGCGCCGACGGCGGCGCTGCAGGAAGTTTCGCACCCCACGTCGGTCAAGACCGCGCGGCGCATGCGCGAGGCGCTGGCTCAGCGCGGCATTGCCGTGCAGGGCTTGCAGGGCAAAGCCACGGCCAAAATCAAACCGGGCCGTCTGTCGGCCGGAAAGCTGGCGTTGGTGTTTTTGATTACGCTGTTGGCCGCGGCGGCGATTGTCTACGCCCTGATGATGATCACCGGAAGAAGATAAACGACATCACGATAAAGAGCGGGATCAGGATGCAGATGCTCCAGAGCATGTAGCCGAGGAAGCTTGGCATCTTGACGTCGTTTTGCTCGGCAACGGCCTTGACCATGAAGTTCGGGGCATTGCCAATGTAGGTGTTGGCGCCCATGAACACCGCGCCGCAGGAAATCGACGCCAGGATAATGTGCGGCATGTCGACGAGGTGGCTGACCGGGTCGGGCGAGAGGCCGCGCGCGGCGAACTCGGCCATCGGCGTCGATTGCGCGGTCTGGAAGAACACCAGGTAAGTCGGCGCGTTGTCTAGGAAACTCGAGAGCGAGCCCGTGGCCCAGAAGTACTGCCAGGGTTGCTGCACGCTGTTGACGATAAAGGCGAGTTGCCCGTGAGAACCGGCGCTGAGGATAGCAAGCGCGGGCACCATGCAGATGAAAATGCCCGCGAACAGCTTGGCGACTTCCTTGATGGGCGCCCAGTTGAAGTTGTTGGCCACACGGATGGCCTTTGCAGTCGTCGCGAGGCTCAGGGCCGCCATCAACAGCATGATTACGTCGCGACAGACGCCCGCGATGGGAAGCTGCACGAGATCGCCTAGCGCGATATTGCCCGCCAAGGCCGGGATCGAGTTCGGCAGCGACGCGCTGCCGACAATCGCCGCGATCATGCCGCCCAAAAACAACAGGTTGTGCGCGCCCTGGATGCCGAACTTTTCGCGCGGCGCCGCCGGGTCCATGGGCGGCAGCGGATCCCTGCGGTACATCATGGTGTCGATGATGAAAAACGCGACGAGCAGACAGCCCGCGGCAAAGCTGGTCTCGGGCACGAGGTGCATGGTCCAGAAAAAGTCGACGCCCTTGAGGAAACCCAAAAACAGCGGCGGGTCGCCCAGCGGCGTGAGTGAACCGCCGACGTTCGAGACCAGGAAGATGAAAAACACGAAGATGTGCGCCTTGCGTTTGCGCGCCTTGTTGGCGCGCAGCACCGGCTGGATCATCAACATCGACGCGCCGGTTGTGCCGACGAAACTTGCGATCAGCGTGCCGATCAGCAGCAATGTTGTGTTGGTCGCGGGCGTGCCGCGGAAGTCGCCCTTGACGTAGATGCCGCCCGCGATGGTGAAGAGCGTCAACAGCAGGATGATGAAGGGCAGATAATCGCCCAGGTAGACGTGGGCGCCGCTTTGCAGAGCGGGCATGAGCCCGCCACCGCCGCCTTCGCCCACCAGGATCATTAGCAGCAGCGCCAACGCACCCCAGCCCGCCGCAACTTTGCCGTAGTGGTGATGCCAGAACTTGGGGGTAAACAGGGGACACAGCGCGATGCACAGCAAAATGCCCGCAAAGGGAATGATGAGCCAAAGTCCCATCCTGGCCCCGACAACCCCGTGATGTTCGTGTTCGGCCGATGCCGCGGCGTGATCTTGACCGGCTTTTTCCTCGTGTGCCGCCGGCGGCGCGGACGCAATCGGAAGCGACTGCGCCTGCACACCGGGAGCCGCCGCCGCAACGACCATCAGCAGCACGGCAATCAATGCAAAGGAAAGGCGATGCATGATCTCAGACCTTGTTTTGCTCCGAAGGTTTTGCGGGCGGCCCGGACGCCTGTGCGGCGGTCCTGGCCATGGACATCGCGGCCAGCAACATCAGCGCGCAGATGCCCACCGGGTAATTCAGCTCCCGAATATGAAAACCGACGAAGGCCTCCGTGCGCGTTTCATCCAGTTGAGCGTCCGGTTGCAGCGCGGCGATAGCCGGCGCCGAGCCCGAACGCAAAAAAGAGTCGTCCAGCGACCTCATGCCCCAGGCCGCGAACGTTCCGGCGGCGGCCTGCGCCAGCACCGCCAGCGCCAGCAAAAATCCGCCGGTGCTTCCCAGCATTGCAACCAGCCGCCCGCGGGAGCGCTGCTTCGAATCCTCGGATTTGGCCAGTAACCGGGAAACGCTTATGCATTGGATTGCGGCAAAACCGCTCAACAGCACGGTCACATATGGTCCATACATGTGTACGGTTTTAATCAGCGGGCGTAGCGAGATTACGGTCTTCACGACGGTGTCTTCAAGGTCGGGCAATTGTTCGTAGCGGTTGTATTGGCCGCCATGAAGGGGCGAAGTGACGTACATCAGGGTGACACTGGCCAGGCCCGTGGCTCCCAGCAGCAGGAGCATCGCAAGCGTCAGCCCCGCAAGCAACGTAAGCGTCCGCACGCGTTTGGGAAGCGCAGCGTCGGCGGCGACCGGTTTGGAAGTGGACTCGGGCATGGGAGGCGCGGGGTGGGTGCATGCTGGCACGAGACCGCGGGCTGCGCAACGGCGTTAAGCAAAAGAGCCCGCACGGGGCGGGCTCTTTTGGACTGTTCTTGTTCCTTTAGCGGCGGGTGGGTTTCTCAACCAGCGACTTGTCGCTGACCACCGTAAGCTTGGCGCCGATGGGGATGATGTCGTAGATTTCCTCGACGTCTTCGTTGGTCAGGCGCACGCAGCCCTGCGAGCACTCGCCGCCGATTGCGCCGTTTTCACTCGCGGGGCAGCCGTGGATGCCGTAACCCCTGTGGCCGGCGTCGCTCTTGAGCCCGAGCCAGCGCGAACCAAGGCGGTGCTTCTCGTGGCCGTAGGGCCAACTGCCGTCAGCGGGCTCCGGGATGCGGTTCTTGACCACGAACTCGCCCACAGGCGTGCTGTTGTTGAGGCCTAAGCCAACCCGGTACCGCTTAATCAATGCGCCGTCGAGTTTCAGGTCCATCACGAAGCGTTCCTTGCGCACTACCAGAGAGAACTCGCCCTTGGGCAGGTGCAGGCGCTGGCCGACGAAGATCGTGTCCTTCTTCATTTCGTTGAGACGCTTGATGAACTCGGCGGTGGTCTTGAACTTTGCGCCGATAGCGCCCAGCGTGTCGCCGCTCTTCACTTCGTAGATTTGCATGTCGCCGTCGTCACCGGTGCTAAGGAAAATCTTGCCGTTGATCTCGTCCAGTGCGCTGAGCGCATCCGCTTCGTCGGCGGCCGGCAGCTTGCGGCTGAGCGCCAACGTGAGCGACATGCGTGCGGCGCGGAGTTCACCCTTGGCCTTCAGGTCGAGGCCCTGCGTGAGGTCGGTGTCGCGTGCGGGCGCGGTGATCGCGGGCGTTTCGGGCTCGGCGGAAACGACTTCCTTCTCGAAGGTCGGGTCGCCGAAGTGGCCGTCATCGGCGGGCGTGGTCGTGGGCTGCTCGACGACCGCCTTGGCCGGCGCGGGTTCTTCGTTACGGACGGCATCGCCGCCCTGGCTGCCGGTCAAGGTGCAGCCCGAGAAGAACACAGTCAGTGCGACAAAGGCAAGGAAGTGACGCATGTTTAGCTCCGAGGCCAGGGTCCGGGGTCCAGTGTCCGGCGTCCCAATTTGGTTAGGTCAGTTTCACGACTCCGGACTCCGGACAACGGACTCCGGCCTGCAACAACTAGGCTTTGATTTCGATGGCGTTGCCGATGCGGACGAAGTCGTAGAGTTCGACCACGTCGTTGTCTTTCATACGGATGCAACCGCGTGAGGTCTGGCCCGGGATGCTGTTGGGCTCCTTGGTGCCGTGGAAGCCGATGCCCGTGCGGTCGTTGTAGGGCGTCAGGCCGATCCAGCGCAGTTTCATCTCGGCGCGCGGGTCGCCGGGGCCGCGGGCTTCCGCGTCGGGGTTCACCTGCATGTCCTTGATGGTGGTGCGGCCTTCAGGCGTGTTGTTGTTCTTGCCGTGGGCGACGACGTACTGGCGTACCAGGTAATCGCCGAGATAGACGCTGCAGCAGTAGTCCTGCTTGCGCACCTCGATGTGCGGCTTGCCCTTGGGCAGCTTCATGTTGTCGCCGATGCGTAGCTTGTTGAAGCCGCGCGGCATGGCGTTGAGGTCGGTCAGCAGGTTGTTGCTGATGCCCGCGCTGCGGGCGATGCTGTCAATCTTGTCGCCGCCCTTCACCACATAGTTGACGCTGAATTCGTTGTGCGTCGGGCTGAGGAAAAGCTCCGTTGTCACGGCGTGGAAGGGCTCGATCAACTTCTCGCGTTCGTCGGTCGGCAGCGGGCCCTCAAGCAGCGCGGCCAGCGCGCCGTAGGTTTCGCGCAGCGACTTTTCGCGGGCATCACCTTGCGGCAGCGCGATCGTGGCGCGCGCCTCGGCGGCGACCTTCGCAAGCTGCGAAAGGTTGACGCTGGGCTTGTTCTCCGCAGCCGGGGCCGAAGGGTTGCCCGCTTCCGGCAGCGCGTCGGCGACGGCGTTGTCCGCCGGTTTAGTATTGGCGCCGCTCGGCTTGAAAATGAACACGGTGCCGACTACGAGGCCCACGAGGACGACTGCGCCCCCGATGAGGATCACTCCGCGGTTTTGGCCGCGGCCACGACGACTGTTGCGCGATGACATATGCGATCTCCGATGACGGCGCCAATGCGGCGCAAACCTGTCTTCGGCAGGAATCGGCAACCCGGTTGAGAAAAAGATTGGTTGGAGAGGGCAAAAGTTTGCACAAATTGCGTCCGATAGAGAGTTACCGGACGCTGGAAACCGTAGCACGGACCTCCAGGTCCGTGTGCTTTTGTCGCCGCCATCGGCGGTGACTATGGGCAACGGCGCATCGACCTAGAGGTCGATGCCACTAAGCGCTGTCCGCGCCTACCGTGGAGCGTGCCGCGACGGCTGCAAACACGTCGCCTGCTCCGGCCTTCGTCAGTACGCGTGCTGCTTCGGCGATTGTCGCGCCGGTGGTCATCACGTCATCGACGACCAGGACTGATTTCCCCTTGATGCGCGCAGCCATGCGTTTGCGCACGGCAAATGCGCCCTCGACGTTCTTGCGGCGCGTCGGCACATCCAGCAACGCGTTACGTTCGGTCGCGCGGGTTCGCGCAACCAGGCGCGGCAGCATCGGCTTGCGCAGGGCCTTGGCCACCTGGTTGGCGATCAGCGCCGATTGGTTGTAGCCGCGCCCGAATTCGCGCATGGCATGCAGGGGCACGGGCGCGATCACGTCGATTTTCTTGTCGATGCCGCGGTCAATCAGCGCCGCAACCAGCCATGCGGCGAGCGGCCTTGCCACGGCGCGTGCGCCGCCGAACTTGAGCGCAAGGCACATTTCACGCAGGCTGCCCTCGTAGTCGCCGACGGCGACAACTTCGCTGGTCCCAAAGCCGTCCTTGAAGTCCTTGCAGCGGCCGCAGACCGACACGACGCCGACGCCGGGGCCCTGCGGCGCGCCGCAACGCGAGCAATAGTCCGCGGCGGCAAGTCTAATGGCGCGTGCGGCCTCGGCGCTGATGCAGCCGCGTTCGTCGGGCGCCAGCGGACGCCCGGTGACGGCGCAATGGCGGGGAAGAAGCAGGTCGAATATGCCGCTGACGAGAGATTTGGCAGGCGAGATGAGCATAAGCGGGTTGGCGTGAGCGTTGGAGAGATAGAGAGGTAGAGAGTTGGCAAATGCCCTAACGCTCTCCGACGCTCAAGCATCTCCCAGATAATTATTGATCGGCCTGAAACCGGCGGCGACGTCGGCGGCCAGGCGCGTGGCGAGCGTACCCGGAAAAAACCCCAATGCAGGCAGTTCCTCCAGCGGCGCCCAGACAAAACCCGTGCAAAAGTGGTCGGGCTTGCCGCCGATTTTGGGCTGCCCGCGGCGCTTGCAGCGGAAGAACATTTCAAGCTGGTGGGTTTCGTCGGTAATACCGCCGAATTTCACCTTCGCGCGCGAGCCCAGCAGTTCGCGCACGTACACGATATCGCCGACCTCGATGTCGATGCCGAGTTCCTCACGCACCTCGCGCACCAGTCCCTCGCGCAGCGTTTCTTTTTTCTGGATGCCGCCGCCGGGAGTGACGCACCAGCCGCCCTTTTCGTCCTTGTAGGTCATCACCAGAAGCTTGCCGTGCTCGATGATCATCGCGCGCGCCGCAACGCGGATGTTGGTGGGCGTGCTGTCGGTGTGGATGTCGACGGGCCGTGACATGGCTGAAAGCTTACCAGCTAAAACTGCATACACGGATAGGCAGGATAAACAGGATCAGGCCGGAAGTTTTACATCGTGTACATCCTGTCCATCCGTGTATGTCTTAAGACGTTGCGGGCGGGGGTTTTTCGTCGGCCAGCGCCTTGAAATACGGTAGCACGAACTCGCGGCCCAGCGTCTTGGCAATCGCCGTAAGCGGCACGGCAAGCAACGCGCCGAAAAACCCGAACAGCGCCGACATCACGAACACGCCGACCAGCAGCGTGACGGGGTGAAGCTCGACCGCGTTGCCCAGCAGCCTGGGCGTCAGGAAATATTGCTCAAACGCCTGGATGACAAAGAAGATTGCGCTCATGCCGCCGATCGAAACCCAGTTCACGTTGGGCGCAATTGACATGAGCAGAAGCGCCGGCAGCCAGCCCGCGACGAAACTGAAGTACGGGATGAGAACGCCAAGCCCCGACATCAGGCCAAGCAAAAACGCGTACTTCACGCCAAAGGCCATGAACAGGATCGTCGAGAGCACGCTGATGATCAGCACAACCAGCAGGCGACCGCGGAAGAACGCCTTGGCCATGCCGTCGATCTCGCGCAGGATTCGCATGCTGCGTTCGCGGTGGCGGCCCGGCAGCCATGCCTCGATTTTTTCGCTCATGTCGTCGAGCCCGATCATGAAATACCAGGTGTAGATCGGCACCAGCGTGATGAAGAGGACCAGGCCCAGCGTCCAAAGCAGGCCCTTGCTGACAAAGCCAAATACGCCCTCGGCCACGGCGCGGGCTTCGGGCGCGATGGTGCGCTCGCCCGCGTTGTCGCCGGGTACGCGGTGCAGCAGGTACCATTCGTCGATGCTGACCTTTTCGTTCTTGTCGACGTCGGCAAGTTTGATCGCGCTGGCGCTCAGCTCGCCCTCCGTGAGCTCGAGGTCGTGGTTGGTGTCCAGCGCCTGCAACTGGCCAAGGTACTGGACCTTCACCCCCGCCAGCGCCGCCGCCGCCTGTTTTTCTTCCGGCGAGCCCACGGCGGTTCGTTGCGGCGCGACTTTGTCCTTCACGACCTCGAGCACGGAATCGAACTCGACATCTTCGCTGATGCGCATGAACCCGGGCGCGTTCTGGTTCCAGCCCGCGACCCATTCCTTCTGGTGCTCACGCACGTCGTTGATGACGTCGCCGATCTGCGAGCCGATCTGCCGCACGTCGGAGACAATCGAAGTCACGAACCAGCTTCCAAAAGCGAGCGAGACGGCAACGAAGCCCGCGAAAACGAACAGCACCGCGCGCGCACGCGTTAAACCCTTTTTCTCGAGGCCGTCGACCAACGGGTTGAGCACGTAGGCCACGCCCAGCGCAAACAACAGCGGCACGAAAATTTCAGACAGGTAGAAGCCGAAAATCAGCGCGATCACCACGCATGCAAAGGCGATCAGCACGCGCACGTTGCGCATCTTCAACAACTGGCCGTAATCGGCGCCCAGCGCCGCAAACGGGCGCGGCAGCGGCGCGGGCTTTTTAATTTGGTCCGTGGCCTTCGATGCCGTGGGCGCGGTGGGATCGGGCGCGCGGCTGGGGTCTCCTGGCCCCAGCGCATTGGTCGCCGACGGTGTATGGACGCCTGGCGTGCCGGGGCTGGAAGCCCCAGCCACAGGTTTGTTTTTTCCGCGATTGCGTTTTGAGCGCGTCATGCGCCGGGATAATAGAGCCTTGACGGGGCAATAGGAACGCCCGTCCCGCTACATTCTCTCAGCCGAATTATAGGCCAGGCAATTTCTACCTGCCGCTGACGCGCATATAGCGGAAGGTGATGTCCAAGACGATCGAGGCCATGGCGGTGGTCCAGACGCGGCCGCCTTGGCGCGACCAGACATCCACGGCGTCCCAGCTTCCGTACTCGTCCAGGGTTTCCGCCGTCGCCTCGGCCTGTTTGTCAGCGGGAGCAAACCCGCGCTGGTGTTCCGTCAGCACGGTTGTGACCGCCTCAAGCCACTTCTGCCCGGCCGTAAGTTCCGGCGGCTCCCTCGTCTCGTCCGCGCCGCTTCGCTTCCCGACCGGGGTGTCGCCTGACTGGAACACCGCGAGGCCTGTCCAGTACCAGCATTCCAGGTCGACGTCGCCGATAGTCCAGCTCGGCAAATGCGCGGCGATGCGTTTGACCTGCGCCCTGATCGTCGGGTGGTCGCGGTTCATGCGCGCCGTCATCAACTGGCAAACCACGTTCATGGCGTCCAGTGACGCGTTGGCTGTGATGCCGGGGCGAAACTGGTTGCGCTCGTCATACCAGGTGCGAATTTCGTCGCCTTCGCCGACCGTCAGCGACTCCATGAACGCGGCGCCGCGCTTCATGGGTTCGTAGTCGCGTTCGATGCCCGCCATCTTGCAGGTCTTGAAAGTCAGCACCGCCCAGGCCGTGGCGCGGGTGTTGCTTTCCGCGCCGTCCGCCTCGTCGCCCCAGCCGCCATTGTCGCGCTGGCACTCGGCAAGGAAACCCGCGCCTTTTTCGACAATCGTCTTGAGCAGATTGTCTCCCGACAACGCGTACATCTCGGCAAACGCGGCCAGCGCGAGCACGTGGTTCAGCAACACGCCGCCGCAAGCGGGGTCGGCAAGGCAGCCGTCCTCGCGTTGCGCTTCCTTGAGTTTCAGCAGGGCTTTGCGCACCACGGGCTTGTAAGGGCCTTCCTTGTGGTCGTAGCCCGCGCCGCTCATGGCCAGCAGCGCGAGCCCGCTGACGCCGACGCTGTAGGTTTCGTCGGCCGCCGCATCGGCGTTGGCGATGCCGATGTTTTCGAGCTCGGCGTTGTACGAGCGCGTGGCGGACTTGCGTTTGGTGTCCTCGCCGAAAAGCGAAGCCCGCCACTGGCCCGCGTCGTGCTGGTGCGCAGCCAGCCAATCGAGCTTGCTGTTGACGCGCATTTTGACGCCTTTGCCCGGGAGCACAGGGTCGGTCTCGGGGTCTTCCTCCACGGGGGTCGATGGGCCGATTTGCGGCGGCGCGCCATCGTCAGGCTCGGGTGCGTCAGGCCCGGAAGGGGGTTGCGCCTGCGCAGGGTCGTCGCTTGCCGGGCCGGGCGCTGTTGTGGCGAGCCGGTTGCCGGCGGCCTCGGGCCCGGGCGCGACTTCGGCGGCGTCCGCGGGTTTGCGGTTGCTGGCCGGCGCAGCGGTTTCGTTGCCGAAGCCGGGTGCGATGGGAACTCCCTGAGAATCGCCCGTGGCCGCCAGGTCTTCACTGCGGTGTTCCGTGTTTCGTGCGCGCGGCACGAGCAACAGCGAAACGCCGATCAGCGCGAGCACCGACAGTACAAGCAGCAGCAAGGGTCCGCGCACGCCACGCATGGGAAGGTTCTCCGGTTGCATGTTCAAACGGCGGGAAACCCGGACGGTTCGCGGCGGAGCCCATTTGAAAGAGCGAATCTGCCCAGCACGCCGAGGACTTCTCAGTTCCGGTCGGAGGTAGCTGGGCTGACAACGTCGTGTGGCGAGCTCCTACGCGCCCCGCGGGGGAGACGGATTTCAACAGAGCAATTGGAAATGCTCCAGCCAAACAAAACCGGCCCGCAGAAATGCGGGCCGGTGCGAAACTCTGTGACGATTAGTGAGGATCCTTCTTTTCACCCAGGCGCATGTAGCGGTAGTGCGCCTCGAGCGTCAGGCAGTTGATGGCGGTGCTGTACACTCGTCCGCCGGCAGTTCCCCAGGCGTCCACGGAGTCCCAACTGCCGTGCTCGTCGAGGGTATCCTTGTTGCTGCCCTTGTCGCCTTCGATGAAGCCGCGCTGGTGCGCCATCAGCACCTTTGACATTGCGTCGTCCCACTTCTTCCAGTAGGTGTCGCCCATCTGGAAGAGAGCGAGGCTGGCGTAGTACCAGTAATAATAGTCGATCTTCTTCTGCTCCCATGCCGGCAGGAACTCGTGGCAGGCCTTCGCCTGGGCCTGCAGGTCGCGGTTCTTGGAATCTTTGCCCGGCTGGTTCATGAACAGCATCGACATGATGTTGATCGCGTCCATCGACGGGTTGTTTTCATAATCCTGCGCGGCGCGCAGCCTGGCGTTGTTGCCCGCAGGTTCGTTGTAGCCGGTCTTGGGATAGCCGCTGTAGGGCGCGGTGACCGAGTCCAGCCACTTCGCCGCATCGGCGTAGCACTGCGTGGTGTCGAACTCGAGGCCGGCCATCTTGCAGCTCTTGAGCGCCAGCACCATCCAACCCGTGACCGAGCTGTCGTTGACGCCGGGGCGCACGCCGTAGCGCCAGCCCAGGCCCGGGTTCTGCGCCTGCAGGATGAAACGCACCGCGTTTTCGGCGGGACCCTTCAGCAGGTTGTCGCCCGAGAGGCCGAAAGCCTCGGCCATGGCCATGGCGCAGATGGCGTGGTTGTACATGAAGTGTTCGTCATCCTTGGCGCCGTAGCAGCCATCAGGACTTTGCTGGCCGCGGATATACATGACGGCGCGGCGGCAGGCTTCCTTGTACTCGCCCTGCTTGTGGTCAAAGCCCGCGCCGACAAAGGCCAGCAGGGCCATGCCGGTCAGGCCGATGTCGACCGACTGATCCCAGCCGATGTCGCCCTTGGCCTGGCCGACGTTGACAAACTCGACGTTGTAGGTCTTGCGGGCGTTGGTGCGTTTGGTGTCGTCGCTGAAGCGCGTCGCGCTCCAGAAGCCCAGGTTGTTCTGGTGATCCTTGAGCCACTCAAGCGCGGCCTTCACGCGGTCGAGCTTGATGCCGCCGCCGCCGCGGGCGCGGCGATTTTCGAAGCCGCCCTTGCCGCCACGGCCGCCGCCGCCGCCGCCGCCGCCGCCGAGACCGACGGAGCTGTTGGGGCCACGGTTGGGGTGCGGCGATTCCGCGTTTGACGGGTCGTTGTTCGGGTTTTCAGCGAGCGACTTGTTGGGCGAGTCGGTCTTGTCTTCGTTGCGGTCGTCCTGGGCGTCCTCGACGATTTTCGGGTCTTCCGTCGGGTCCTCAGTCGGCGGCTCGTCCTTGGGATATTCAACTTCTTCCTCGGGCTTGCGTTCGGGCTCGGGCGGAAAGGGCTTGGTGTCGACCTGGCTCGAGATCACCTCGATCTTGTTGCCCGGCGGCATCACCGGAACCATGAACCAGGCGACCACGATCAGGAGCATGTGGCCCGCAAACGCAATGGCGATCCACGGCACCGTCGCCAGCGCCGTGAGTTCCTTGGCCTGGGCTTCACCGGCGGCCATTTCCTCGGCCTGCTGCTGATCGTAATACTGCTGATCAGCGGGCTGCTCCTCGTAGTTTTGCTCTTGTTGTGCCACGACCCCCTCCTTCGTATTCCTTGTCCGCTGGTGCGTGCAGGTCTTCCCCGGGATCACTGCGCGCGTCAGTCGAACATTCCTCGCGGCGAACCGCGGAAAAACTTTCGGGCCAATTAGGCCGGATTTCGGGTATTACTCGAATTCCAAACGGGCCTTAGCGGCCAAGGTTCGCCCCGTGACTAATAATCTTCACGATTTCTGTCAGTTTAAGAGTTCCCACCGTACGCCCGCCCCGCATGGATGCAAGGCTTTAGCCACATTAGGGATGCAACTGTGACGATCACGTTGGCTTCACCGCGAAGTGCCTAAAATCAAAGATGTTCGGGTGTTGGAACGGAACCTCTATTAATGAGTCGCCGCGCCGTGCGTATTCGCCCGCAAAGGTGAGTTCGCGTTCCTGGGCGTTGCCATCCGGAAAGTACCGTGCCAGCAGTGCTTGCATCTCGCGCCCGCCCTTGGAGATATCCAGAGGCTCATGCTGGACCTTGTGGCGCACGCTTGCCACCGAGCGCGAACTGCGCTTTTCAAACTTTGCGAGTTCTGCCTCCATCGGCCGCGCCAGGCCCTGCAGGTCGGCGCGCAGTTGCGCAAAATCAGCGTGCAAATGGTTTTCAGCCGATGCGAACAGGATGTCCGCCTCGGTTTGCCGCCACTTCAGCTTTGAGCGGAACGCCAACACCTCGCTGAAGGGATCGCCCTTTTCGAGCAGCGTGATCGACATGCGCGGGAACAGCGCCGGCATGAAGACCTCCGCCGATCGGTGCAATGGCTTGAGCACCGCGTGGTAGGCGATCTCCGCAGGGCCGCCGACATACGCCACGGTCGGGAAGATCGCGTTTTGCACCACCGGCCGCAGCAGCACGTTGGGTGTGAAGGCTGCAGGGTCCTTGCGCAACGCCGCAATCAGCGCCGATTTCGTCGTTGTCCCGTGCACGCCGTCCACCACGAGCTTCGTTCCCTCGCTGACGATGCGGCGGCGTTCGCCATCGACAACCTGGAACAGGTTGACCTGGTTGGTTACGGGTACGCCCGCGGAAAACCCCATCGACTCGAGGCGGTCGGAAACGCGGCGCATGGCAAGGCGATGCACGTCGCGCTGGTCAATCTCCAGCGCCAGGATGCGCTTCCAGTCCGGGTGCGACGTAAGCGCCTTGGGCTCAACCACCACAAGCCCGCGCGCGCTGAGCAGATCGAGGACCAGCTCGGTGAATGCGCTGCCGAAATCCTGCCCCGCGGCGTGTTCAAGCCACAGCCGCGCGCGTGATTTGCCGGGGCCCTCGGGTAAAAGCGCGAATAGTTTTTCCCACTGCGGATCTTTGCGTTCGGGCAGCCGCACGTCGCGCACGGGGCGGCGTCCGGACTCGAGGTTGAAGCGGAAGCGCTGGAGCTTGCCGTCGGCGATGCTGCGGAAGCGGTTGACCTCCTCGATGTCGCTGTCGTCGCTGGCGTTCCAGAATACCGGCACGACGGGCACGCCGCCGACGCGTTCGAGTTCGTCGGCCAGCCGAATGGCGGTCACGGCCTTGTAGAGGAAGAAGAGCGGGCCGCCGCCAAGGCCCGCCTGCTGGCCGGTCATCACGCAAACGGTGGTCTTGTCGCGCAGGCGCGCGATGTTTTCGAGCACCGGTGCCGGCGCGCCGTGGCCGCGCGCATAGGCGTCGAGCAAATCCGCGGTGGCGTTGCGGTCGTAGCGCGAGCGCCAGGTGCGGTTGAGCAGCTTCAGCGCGTGGGTGCTCAGCGCCTGGGGCGAGGCGTAGTCGGAGGCGTAGAACGATTCGACGCGCGGGAAATCAGCGATGTAGCGCACGCCCAGGTCATTGGACGTCGCGACACGCGCGTAATCGTAGGGCTCGAAGTGCACGCAAGCGTTATACCTAATTCGCCCGGGGAATCAGTTTTGATCAGCCGTCCTTCTCGTCTTCCTTCTTTTCTTCCTTTTTCTCCCGGAAGCGGTTCTCCAGCAGCCATTGGATGACGTGGTATTCGTGGCTGCCGCGCTGGTTGAAAGACAGGCAGTAATCGACCCACGCCTTGCCCTGGTTGTTGTCGCCGATCAGGTACAGCAGCAGGGCGTGAACGTAAGCGTCGTGGGCGGACATCTCATCGACGCTTGCGACCCCGCTGCCGCAATGGGCCTTGGGGCGCTCGGAGAACGCCAGCCCCTGCCAAAGGAAGCCGTCAAACGCGCCTTCCCGGTGCAGCTCGTTCATAAGCGCAAGCTGGTCGACGGTACGCGTGCCGGCAAGGATGCGAAGCAGTGAATTGTCGATGTAGCGGTCGGTGGCGTCGAAGAATGCGACGAACTTTTCATCGACGACCTTGATGCTGCGCGAGCCTTCCTTCCAGCCGAAGTCCGCCCCCGCTTCTTTGGCCGCCAAAGCCCGTAACAGCGCGGCGTCGAGGTAGACGCCCATGCCGTCCTCGACGTTGAGCTCGACGTAGGGCGCGGTGCGCGCGGCCAGTTCGTCGAAGTCGCCTTTGTCCAGAAGCGCGCGCGCCTCATGAAACAGGCGCGAATACTCGAAATTGCCCGAATATTCGGGTGCACGGTCGACCGCGATGTTGGGAATGTCGGCCAGTTTGTCGTGAAGGCCCGCCGCCATGTGCGCGCGCCGCCACACGAAGGAAAATTCGCCGCCCTTGCTCAGCTCGAACTTCGAGACTGCCTCGATGGCCTTGGGCAGCGTCTCGTGCTTGTTGCCGGCCAGAATCCCCGACAGCAGGTAGAGGTCGAGGTACTCCGGTCGGCCGTTGCGCCCGCCGCGCATTTCCTTGTAACGCTCCAGCACGCTCGACATCTGGCCTTGCTTGCCGTGCGCAAAACACAGGGTTTGGGTGCCGACAAAGCGTCCGTAACCGCTGACGCCGAGGTCGTCGGCCTTCACTACCCAGTCGATGGCGCGCTTGGGCGAAAGATTACAGGTCTGCATCGCGGCATTCAGCAGGTTGTTCACGTCGTTCATGTCCAGCGTGTTGCAGTACTCGACCGCCGCGAGGTCGCCGTTGAAAACGCGGCAGCCAAACAGCGCCAGCCAGGCGATCGGCCACCAGCGGTTTTCGCCATAAGCCACCGTCGACACGAACTTCCGGATGTCCGCCTCTCGGCTGTCGCTTGCGATGGGCGCCGACACCACGCTCATGCGACGCATGAAGCCAAGCACGTTCAGCATCTTGTACAGGGCGTACTGCGCCGGCGTCACGGCGCGCCAATGTGATAGCAACGCCATGCAGCGATGGATGCTGATCGAATACAGCGCGATCGGAAGCGCAAGCCCCACGCCGCGGCGCATCACAAATGTCGTGGCATAGGCGATGGACTCCATGCAAAACGGCCGCAGCAGAAGCATGCGCATGGTGATGCGGGCTACGACCTCCCAGTTCGCACCGCTGAAGGTCCCGATGTCCTGATCGCGCGGGCCGTAATGGTAGTGCACGTCGAAATCCGTCGGCGCAAGCGCCTCCGCCTGGCGCATGAGGTTTACGCGCGAGACATAATCGCGGTCGGCAAAGGCCGCGGCGGCGGCCAGTCCCGGCGCAAGGCCGCCCCAACGGTTCGCGCCGTCGGAGAGCAGCCGGCGCAGGCGCGAATCGATCGGCTTGCCCGCCTCGGCCAGGGCCAGGCGCCCGGTCTCAAGCAGGCACACGGACTCGTCGCCCGCTTCAAAACCCGCGAGGAAGTCACGCAATGCGGTGCCGCCGTCTTTATCCAGCACTTTCAGCATCCCGTCGAGGCGCGGCCACGCGGCGGGCGCGAAGTTGCGGCGGCGGAAATCCGCAAAGCGGAAAAACGCCGTGTTGCGCGCGCAAACGTCCTTGCTGTTGGCGACGAGCTTCAGCAGTTCGATGTGCGCGCCAAGGGCCTGGTGCACACGGCGGCAGCCGTCGCAGAAAACCGCGCGGTCGGCGTAGTAAAGGTGTTCGAGGCCGCCCGCGGCTCTCACTTCGCGCTCGTCGGCAAAGGCCGCCAGCAGTGATCCCTTTTGCGAGGGCGTCAATGAAATGCGCGCGCCCTTGCGCTTATCGAGTTCCTCCCATTTGCCGGCGGTGATGATGCGGGCGATCTCGACGAGATCGGCGACCTTCGTGGCCTCCAGCGCCGTCGCGTAGGCGCGCAGTTGCTTCTTGTAGCTTTCGCCAAAACGCATAAACGACCGCGCGATGTTGCGGTAGGCGTCGAGACTGTCTTCGTCCAGCACGATCACCGCGCGCGGCGCCAGCAGCGCCAGCACGTCATCGCCCGCGCGCACGCCAAATGACAGCACCACCCGTTGCAGGTAGCCGATGCCCGGCTCCGACATGTACGACACAACCGCGCCCGCTGTGCGATCGTCGTGGGCGTCGCAATAAGGCGGTGTGCTGTAGAGGCCGAAGCCGGCCATTGCAGGGCCGCCGCAGAAGGACGCGATTTCAGCCCATTCGAACCACTCGCGCTTGGGCTGGGGGCCTACGGCGGTGATGGCGATGGCGTTGAAACCCTTGAGCAACGTGGCCTGCGTGGACGGCTCAGCTTTGCCCAGGGCCTTGGCCAGGCGCTTCTCGAGTTCCCGGACGTATTCGGCGTCGTCGGCGTTGAGCGCCAGCGCTCCCATGTGCTCCGTAAACCGCTTGGTGTACCACTCAAAGGGCAGGTCCCATATCCAGTTCAGGACAGTGTTCGAGAAGCACTCCTGGTAGTTCGCGAAATTCGAGTCGCCCGTCGAGACCGGCGGCCGCTTGTTGGCGGGCGCAAATTGCGAGGGCTCGAACTCGAGCGCGAACTTGGCAAACGCGATAACGTTGGGCGCCGCCTCCAGCAGGATTTCGACGGCTTCCTTTGGGGCGATGTTGACGCCGGTGTAGGCCAGGGCGACCTTCACCCAGTAGTCGCCCGGCTCGAGCCTGGCTGCGGCGGCCATCGCCTCGAGGTTTCCGCAACGCCAGGCGTGGTGGACGACCTTGGCCAGCGCCGCGCCTGCGTGGCGAAAGCGCGGCTTGAGCGCCTGGTAGGCCGCGAACACGGCGTCGCAGTCCGGTCCAAGCAGCAGCGCCTCGAAGTCCTGCATTGCGCGCACCCACTGGACATCCTGGCGCAGGCATTCATGGGCGAGTTCGCGCGAGGGCCGCTTGTATTTGCCCGACACCTCGCAGAGCGCGCTTACATACGTCAGGCGCGCGGCCAGCACAGCTTTCTTCGCTTCTTCGTCGCCTTCGGCAGCCTTAGTGGCGAGCGCCTTGCAATCTTCGGCGGCGGGCTCGGCCTTGAGGAACGGCCGCAACTCGCCCACGACATCGGCAGGTTTTTCGGCGGGTGCTTCAGGCGGCGTTTCCACCTCCTGCCCGCTCGTGGGCGTGACGCCAAGCGCGGCCAGAAATGAAAAAAACGCGGCCATGACCAGCACCCCGCGGCGAGCGTGAAGCATGGGCGACTCCTCAAGGATGGCCCGATCTTATCGCTTTTCTGGAAATGCTCTAACACTACACGCGACGGAGAGCGAATAGCAGCCACTGCGGCGAGGCGAACGCCGTCCAGCGAAGCTCGCCGCAAGCAGTTTCTGGCGAGCGGCTTCTTGAACATGCTCTTAGACGCTGATTCAAAACCCTCTCGCGGGCTCTTTTCGGCGGCGAGCGTCGCATCTCTGTGCGCCGTATCGCTGGGGATACGGCTCGGTCGGGTTTCTTGATCTGCTCGCTCGGCGCGCGAAAATAGCCTCGCTCAGGGTTCTGAAACAGCGTTGTAGCTCGCGCGCCGCCGGGCGATCCCGAGCAGGGCCAGCAGTCCCAGGACCGCCGCCAGCAGCCACGGTGCGCCGCCGCCACAGGACGAGCAGCCGCCGCCACCGCCGACGCTCGCTGGGCCGCCGTCATCATCGGCAGGTGCGCTGCCGGTGATGCTGAAGCTTGAGGACACCGCCTGCTGGACAACCGGCACAGCGCCGAAGCTGAGCCTGTAGCTCATGCCGGGCCAGTCGATGCGCAGGTCGGTGAAGTCCGCCACGCCGGCGACGGTCGTCATCGACAACGTTCCCGACAGGCTCGCCGATGTGCTGCCGGTCCCCGGCGTAATCGAGGCCGTGATGACCGTGGTGTTGTCGTCGAACACCGGCAAGTTATTGCTGTCGACGATGACGATCTTCGGCTGAGCGGCCAGCGGCTCGCCCGCGGACGCGCCAAGGGGCTGGCGGACGATCATAAGCCTTGCCGCGGCGCCCACGACATTGAAGTTTGTCGAGTTCGCCAGCGTCAGCGCCGGGAAACAAGTGAAGCGCAGTTGGTAGCCCAGGCCCTGCAAGCTGATCCCCAGGTTTGTGAAAGTCGCGCGGCCGTTGACCACAACCACGGTCGTATCGCCCGTGAGCGCCGCGCCGCCGCCGCCGGTTCCCGGCACGATTTCCGCCGTGACGGTGGTGAAGTTGTCCGCGGAAACCACGACGCCGAGTGCGTCCTGCACCTCGACAGCCGGTTGAATGCCAAGAGACACGTCGATGACGGCTGTGCCCGGCTGCACGACGACGGCAAGTTTGGTCGCGGTGCTGGCGATATTGAACGGAGTTGAAGAAATCGGCACGAGACCGGGTGACTCGAACAGCAGCACAAACCCGAGACCGGGACTAGTGACCGACAGGCCGGCGAAGCTTGCGACGCCACCCGTTGCGCTTGTCGTCGCCGTGCCCTGCAGCGCCGCACCCGGGGGACTCACTGACAACATCGCGGTCACCAACGCGCTGCTGCCCGCAATCAGGTTTCCGCCGAAGTCCTGGATCTGTGCGACGGGCTGCTGCACAAACGGCACAGCCATGGTCGCGAGGCCCGGTTGGGTCACCAGGCCTACGCGCGCGGCGGGCCCGACACTGATGATGAAGGAAGCCGACGTGGTCGGCGTATAGGCGGGCAGCGTCGTGGTTACGAAGGTGAGTGTGTAAGGCGTGGCGCTCGCCACGTTGATGGCGAGGTTGGAGAAGCTCGCGACGCCCCCTGCCACCGACACGATCAAGCCGCCGGAGAGCATTGCGCCGGCATCGCCCGAGCCCGCCGTGATGGACACCTCGATTATGCTGGTGGTGTCGCCCACGATCAGGTTGCCGCCGTTGTCCTGCACGTGGATTACCGGTTGCATGGGCAGCGCAATGCCGCCCGTGCTGTTTGCCGGTTGCTGCACGACGCCAAGCCGCGTCGCGGGACCCACATAGACGTCGAAAGAGCCGGAAACGGCGATCAGCGCGCCGCTGGTGAAATGAAGCGTGTAACCGAGGCCGGCTTTGTCGATGATCAGCCCGAAAAACGTCACTTCGCCGGCGGCGGGCGTCTTGGAGACAGTTCCCGAAAGTGTGCCGCTGCCGGGATTGTTGGCAATGGCGACATCAATGTTGACGCCGTAGGACGTAATGACGTTCCCGGCGACATCCACCACTTGCACCCGTGGATCGATAACCATCGCGTCTCCGCCGGTGGTGTTCTGCGGCTGCTGCAGGATCACGATGGCTGCGGGATCGCCGATGGCCACGCTGAACGGCAAGCTGGCCGGAGAGTCAATCAGCGACGCGGCTGAAAACCTGAGTGTGTAACCCGCGGCGACGCGGTTGAGTTGCAGGTTGCTGAAAGTCGCCACGCCATTTTCAGCGGCGACCACGCCGCCGGTCAACGTGGAGCTGCCGGGATTGCTGACCAGCATCGCGCTGACGTTGCCGGCAAAAGAGGTCGCAACGTTGCCATAAACGTCAAGCACGTGGACGACCGGCGGGGGCGGCAGAGCCGCGCCCACTTGGCCAGTTTGCGGTTGACTTGCAATGAACAGCCGGCTGGGTGCAGCCGCAACAACCTGGAAGAAATCCGTGACTGCACCGGCGGTGAAAGGGACCGGCGCCGAAACGAACCGCAGGCGGTATGTTCCCGAGGTAGTGAGGAACAGGTTGGTGAAAGTGGCCTCGCCGGCGTCAGCCAGCACGGAAACGGTGCTGGTCGACGTGAAGACGCCGACGGGTCCGCTGAAAACCAGGGCCGTCACCTGGCCAAAGAAGCCCGTGTCCGGCGAGCCGTCGCCAAGCTGCGCCCTCACGACGATGGTCGACAGCGCCGCGCCTGCGGTGGCCTCGGCGGGCGTGGACTCGACATTGAGGCTCTGCGCGAAGAGGCTCGCGATCGTGCGGTTGGAGCCGGTGACCTGCATGGGAGCCGCCGCGTTCCAGGAACCGTCAATGGTGACAGCGGCGCGCTGCACCGTGAACTTGACCACGGCGCCGATTGTGGCCGACGCGGCGATGTCCGCCACGATCAGGTAGGTCGCCGTTGTGCCTGCGGCGACAGGATTGACGGCAAGCCCGCTGAACAAATAGTCGAAGCCCCCGGCGATTGTCGCGTCTCCGCCCACCTGGACGTCCAGCCCGTCCACAAGCCCGTTGGCCGTCCCGACTTCGCGGAACAGGCGCATGCGCACGATATCGGAATATTGCGCCGTATTGCCGACTGCGGCGACGGTCGCGATCGATTGGACGATCGCGGGCCGGCCATCAGCATCGGCTGCGAAAAGCAGTTGCATCACCGGGACCGCCATTGCGCCGCGGTGGACGATGCCGTCGCTTACCTGCGGCCCATTGCTGAAGTTGAGCGTTGCCAGTGCGTCGGCGACCTCATGGACCTGGCTGGCAATGGAATCCGGGTATTCGACCTTCAGCGACGACAGCGTGACGTCCTCTTTCTTGATCTCAATCTGGACCGTCCGGTGATTGACCGCTTTCAGCGCAACGTCGGCGGTGACAATCAGGTGCAGTATGGAGGATGCGTTCACCGCAATGTTGAGGCCGCCAAAAGTCAGGTTGCTGGGCGGGCAGACAGCCAGTTGGCTGTCAGGCGCGCCGTCGCCGTTGGTATCCGTCCACAGCTTGTAGCTTTCGATGTCGGTCGCAGTTGCCGAGCCGATGTTGGCAAACTTGATTTCTGAAATGGTGTCGACCAGCGTGCCGGGAGGCGACGGCGGCATAGTGGTATGTGACACAACAATTTGAAAGACAACATTGCCCGGGTTGTCTGCGCGCTTGATTTCGCCCGCGACAGGGTCTTTCCAGCCCGGCCGCATCTGGAGCTCATAACCCGGGGGGAAGGGCGGCTCCGGCGGCGGCGGCGGCGTCGGCGGGGGCACGTATCCGCCTGAGCCTTGTGCGGCAAGCGGCGACGCCATTGCGCCGAGCGCCAAGATTGCGACCACCACTGACGCACCAAACCTCAAAACACGGCGCAGGTCGTTCACGGTCGTTCCTCGGAGCTTTGTGAGAGGAGAGAATGACAATAAGAGAACGAATTAATATCCTAGTAATCTAGTAGGTAATAACCTAAAGTATGAGCAAATATATCCCATCAAACTGGTTAAATACCAACTAATGCAGGGTATTATTCACTATTTTTCTTGGTAAAGTATCTGCAACTATTAGTGGTAACTATTTTCACAAGTGCGTCGGCCCTCTTCGGCGCGGGCCGATTTCCGGGATCAACTCAAGCCCCGGCAAGGATTTCCAACTTTGGCCTATAAGTGGACGCTGCCTCGACTCATATTCCCGCCTGATGCCCGATCTTTCGCTTGTCATTCCCGCGTTCAACGAAGAGATGCGGCTGCCCGCGTTTCTCGACGCGTCCATTGCGTACTTGACGAAGTCCGGCCGCAGCTTCGAGATCATCGTCGTCGACGACGGCTCGCGCGATGGCACGCAGGCCGTCGTCCAGCAGCGCGCCTCTCTGGTGAAAGAGGTCCGGCTGCTGGCGCTCGATCGCAACAGCGGCAAAGGCGCGGCCGTTCGCGCCGGCATGCTTGCGGCCACCGGCGATTTGCGCTTGTTCGCCGACGCCGATGGGGCGACCACCATGGACGAACTAGCGCGGCTGGAAGCCGCGCTGGCCGCGGGCGCGGATGTCGCAATCGGCAGCCGCGAGGGCAAGGGAACGATCGTGCGCGCGAGCGCGATCCGACGGTTTCTCGGGCGCTGGTTCAACCGGGCGGTGCGGCTGGGCGCGTTGCGCGGCATCCGCGACACGCAGTGCGGTTTTAAACTCTTCAAGGGCGGGGTTGCAGCGAAGCTGTTTGGCATGGCGCGCGAAAGCGGCTTCGCGTTTGACGTCGAGATTCTTTACCTCGCGCGCAAACTCGGCCACAAGGTCGCCGAAGTGCCCGTGAACTGGACGGAGATTCCCGGCAGCAAGGTGCGGTTGCTTCGCGACGGCTTTCGCATGCTGGTGCAGGTGCAGCGCATCCGCCGGCGTTGGCGCTCGGGCGAATACAGCGCCGAGAGCGAAGAGCCGAGAGCGGAGTAGCGCCCGTCGAACGATGCTTTTACTCCGCACTCCTCTCCCCGGGCTCCGCTCTCTATAACCTCTCCATGCACTCAGCCGAATACGCCCGCATGGCTTCCGTCGAAGACCGCCATTGGTGGTTTCGCGGGCGGCTGGCGTCGGTGCGCGCACTGTTGAAACGATATGTGCCGCCGGGCCGCGGCCTTGATTGCTCCTGCGGCACGGGCATGACGCTTTCGCGCGTTGCACCCTGGGTGCAGGCGGGCGCGGACCTAAGTTCGCTGGCGCTGCAACACGCACGCGCGCGCGGCCACAAAAGCCTGATGCAGGCCGACCTCACGCGCCTGCCCTTGCGAGACAGCTCCCTCGACCTCGTCACTTGCCTCGACACGCTCGAGCACGTGCCCGATGACGCCGCGGCGCTGTCTGAGATTTCTCGTGTGCTAGTACCCGGCGGCCACGCGTTGTTCACCGTGCCCGCGCACCCGTGGATGTTTTCGGCCCACGACCGCGCGTTACACCACGTGCGGCGCTACACCTACTTTGAGCTTCGCGGGAAAGTCCAGGCCGCCGGGTTTAATATCCGCCGGTTTTCATGGCTGAACTGTCTGTTATTACCGCCGGTGGCGGTAGTACGCCTGCTGCGCCCCGACCGTGGCGAAACCGCCAGCGACACCGAAAAAGTCCCCTTTTCGCCGCTGAATCTGCTGCTTTACCTGCTGTTTGCGGCCGAAAGCCTTCCCCTGCGATTCATTGGCCTGCCCTTTGGCGTAAGCCTGATCTGCCTGGCCCGCAAGGCGTGACCCCGCCGTGGAAATCCAATGGCGGCGAGATTGCCCGAATTCGGGCCATCGGCCCGTAACGTTTTTCATAATCCGCCGTTGGTATAGCGGCAATTTTTACACTAAATGTCGTAGAATGACCGTCCGTTCCGGATGGGGGCGAATATGGCCGTTAAGGCAATCTGGGTGAGAGTCGCCGCGGTGGCCCTGGCCATCGCGCTTGGCGTGCTTGTTTCCACATCGGTCAAGGCAGGCAACGACGACGACGACGCCTACATCAAGGCCATGCAGGACAAGCGCAAGCGTGAAAAGGCCATCAAGGAAGGCAAAGACCCGGACGCCAAGGAAGAACCGAAGGAAGCAGAGGGCGACAAGACCGACGCCTCGGGCCCCATCAACACCATCAAGCAACGCTGGGACTCCGCCAAACCCGCCGACGCGCAGTCTGTGCAGGAAGCCGCCGCCAAGCTCGCCGAGCTGATGAAGTCCGACCCCGGCCTGCGCGGCAAACTGCTCAAGACTTTCGCAGGTTTTAAAGAGCAAGCCGCGACCAAGTCGCTGGGCGAAGCCCTGCGCGCTGCCAACGTCACGCGTGAACGCCTGCGCGGCGTCCTTACCGGCGGCCGCGGCCCCGCGCTCAAGGCCATTGCCGACCCGAAATACACCGAAGCCGACGGCTGCACGCTGCAGCCGCAAGTGGATGCCGCCTGCGCGCCGCTGTTTGAGGTGTGGCGCGACCCCATCGGTTACGCGGTGAAGAACATGAAGCTCGACCTGGCCGCGCCCGCGGCGAAGCTTGACGGGCTGGCGCAACTCCTGGGCGGGCTGGTGTCGGAGCTTGCGACGTGGGAAGGCGGGGCGGCCAACGCCGAGGCCACGCTGCGCGCTCAGGGCACGACGATGATGGACATCAAGCGCGAGGAAACGGCGGCCAACAAGGACACGCTGGCCGCCAATGATTCGCTCAAGGACAAAAACGTCACGGACCTCTCGAAAGATCACGTGCGCGCGCTCAACGATTACCGCATGATGCTGGGCAAGGCGGCGCTGCGCATCGACATCGCGCTCACCAAGGCCGCCATGGGCCACGCCAAGTATTCGGAAAGCATCAAGGAAATCGGCCACGTCATGCCCGGCCATCCCGACGGCGCGACCCACCAGGAACGCTGCAAGAAGGCGGGCTACGGCGGCAGCACCGGCGAGAACTGCCTGATGGGCGCCGAGGCCGGCGAGGACGCCGTGTGGCAGTGGTACCGCGCGGCCGAGCACCATCGCTCGATGATCGGCGACTGGATCCACATCGGCGCGGGCCACAGCGGCAAGTATTGGGTGCAGAATTTCGGCGGCGGCGCAGGCAAAGGCCGTTAGTTGTGGACGCTGTTTCAGAACCCCGTTACCCCTGTAGCGCGGAAGCCGTCTCAAATGCCCGGTTGCGGGTTTGGTCTTGTGCAACCCCAAGCGGGATTTTGACACTGCTCCCCAGGATCCTGGAGAGTGCAATGACTTTCAATGTCGCGGGTGTGCGAGCTGGTGTTGCGCTGCTGGTGTTGTGCCTTGGCCTGAATGCGTGCGTTACGGTGCATGCGGAAGCCAAATCTTCGCTCAACGAGCAGATCAGCACCATCAAGTCGAAGTGGACCTCCGAAAGACCCGCGGACGTCAAGAAAGTCGACGATGCGTTCAGCGGCCTGAAACAGGCGGTCGCGGCAAGCGAGGAGGACCGGGCGAAAGTCGTCAAGGCGCTCAAGGACGTCAAGGAGCAGGCGGCGGCCAAGGCCGTCGCCGAGGCCATCGCCAAGGCCGGCGTCACGCGCGGCAAGCTGCGGGCGATCCTGGTGAAGGGGCGGCCGGCCGCGCTTGAGGCGATCTTCGATCCCAAATACACGGAGTCGGACAACAACAAGCTTCAACCCAAAGTCGACGAAGCCTGCCAGCCGCTGATTGCCATCTGGAACGATCCTGTGGGATACGCCGCCAAGAACATGAAGCTCGACATCGCCACACCGGCGGCGAAGCTTGATGCGTTTGCTGCCAGGCTTGGCGAACTCGATGAAAGCCTCGGCAAATGGGAGGCCGGCAAGGCTGAGGATTACATGCGCAAGGCCGGCGCGCCGAGTTTCAACATCAAGCGCGAGGAACTCGAGGAGAACGACAGCCTCATGCGCCAGAACGACAGCATGAAGGACAAGCAGATTACCGACGCCACGCGCGCCGTTGTGCGTGCGGTCAACGATTACCGCATGATGTTGGGCAAGAAGGCGCTGATCGTGGAACTCAAGTTGTCCCAGGCCGCGCAGGGCCACACCAAGTATCTCGAGAGCGTCAAGAAGGTCGGACACATCTATGAAGATCACCCTGACGGCAAAACGCCCAAGGATCGCTGCGGCAAGGCCGGTTACGGCAACGCAAACGTCGGCGAAAACTGCGGCCGCGCGCCTGACGCCCAGGCTGTTGTCTGGGTGTGGTACAAGGCCGCCGAACACCACCGCGGAATGGTCATGGGTTGGGAATATGTCGGCGCGGGAAACACCAACGAATACTGGGTGTTGAACTTCGGCGGCGGGGATGCGGACCGTTCCGGGGACATACAACGCAAATGAAGCGCCGGGGAGGGATAGGATGAAAACCATGACGATGCCGAAGTTGCTGGTCGGTTTGGCCACGCTGGTTGCCGGGTTTGCGCTTTTTGCCGGCGGTCCCGTCGCCGCCGACAGCCCCGATGAAATCATCAAGCGCGCACAGCCCAGCCTCACGGCCACCGATCCCGGCCGCCGCGCGGCGGGCGTCGAGGTGATGGCCGAGGCCGACAACAAGAAAGCCGCGGAACTTATCCTGAAGTGCGTGCTCGCCGAGAAGGACGCCGTCGCGGGCTACCGCATGGCCAACGCGATTGCCAAGCTCAAGAGCGATGAAGCCGTGGACGAAATCGCCTCCACGGTGGTCAAGTGGACGCGCGGGCAGGATTTGTTCCCGGCCTATTGGGTGCTGTCGGGCGTGGCGATGAGCCAGACTGCCAAGGGCGAGGCGCTGCTGAAAACCTGCGCCGTCGATTCCAAATCCAAGGAAATCTACCTCAAGGCCGCGGCGCTGGAGGCCGTCGGCGAAACCAAACGCAAGGAACTTGGCTACATCGTCGCCGATGTCCTCAACGCCTTTGACCCGATGTGGGACGACAAGGGCGTGATCGTGCTTTTGACGGGCGTGGTCGCCGCCGAACGCATGGTGACCCGCAAGACCGACAAAGCCATTCGCGACAACGTGATGCTCGCGCTGGTGAACATCCTCGAGAAAACCAAAAACGACCGCGTGCTCTATTTCACCGCCCACGCCCTGGCGACAATCACCGGCCAGAAGCTCTACACTGACGCGAAGTTCTGGCGCTGGTGGATTTCGATCGGCGGCTTTGAGGCCGCCAAGGACGCCGGCGACGGCCCGACTTCCGCTGCCCGCAAGGTCCCGCAGTTCTTCGAGGCGCCCGCCGTCGGTAAACGCGTCGTCTTTGTCATCGATGTTTCCGGCTCCATGCAATGGCCGGTAAAGATGCCGCCGCAACCCAAACCCGATCCCAAGCCCGTGGTTGAAAAACCGAAGAGCCCCGTTACGGGCGGCGGCTCAGGCGGCGGCGACAAGAAGAACGACAAAAACGACAAAGAGCCCGAGGCCATGCCTGAACCCGACCCGCCGGACTACAGCAAGGTCAAGATCAAGCTGGACCTCGCCAAGGTCGAGCTGATCTACACGCTCAAGCAGTTGCCGGCGGATTACATGTTCAACGTTGTCATTTACGATACGCCCAGCGATTACATCGACCCCAACACCAAATCTCTGGTGCCGGCGAGCGACGCCAACAAGAACAAGTTCATCAAGTTGGTCGAGGGACTGAAGTGGAAGGAACTGACCAACATCCACGGCGGCCTGATCGATGGCTACAGCATCACCGAAAAGGGCGTCATCAAGGGCGACCCGGCGTGGGATGAAACGGCCCTGCAGTGCGGCGCCGAGACGATTTTCTTCCTGACCGACGGCTCGCCGACCTACAGCGATGACAGCAAGAAGGTGGACCCGAAAACGCAGATGGGCGACGGCAAGTTCGTCAACCCGGAGAACATCGTCGCCGACATCAAGCGCATTAACACCTTCCGCAAGGTGGTCATCAACACTGTCGGCATCGGGCCGCACTACGGCCCGCTGCTGGACGCGCTGGCGCAAATAACGGGCGGTACTTACTCCGACCGCACAGGCGTCGCACCGAAATAGAATGTGCCCCGGGGGCGACCAACGGGAGCGAACCTTTGGGCTCGCTACTGCTGCGGTTAGGAAACCGCAGCCACAATGCGCCGACCAATTTTTGGCCAACGCGTGGCGTGCCGATGGGGCACGCCACGTTCGTTTAAACACCGGGCGTTGCTACACTGGCGCCCTCGTGGGCCTAGAAGAGGTGTCCTCATGCGCCAATCCCTGCGCGTCCTGACCATTGCCGCCGTCTGCCTGTTTGCCGTCACCGCCGGCGTTCCCGCCATTGCCCAGGACGTGGGCGTCGACCCCGACAAGACCCTCGCCAAGGAACTCAAGAACCTCGCCGACACCTGCTACAAGTGCGGCGAGAGCGCGCGCGAAAAGGGGATATTCACCTATGCGCGCTCGTTTTACGACTATGCCCTGCGCTACGACATCGACCACAAGGAAACCCGCAAGGTGCTGGGCTTCAAGAAGAAGGGTAAGGAGTGGGTCGCATCGGCCGAAGGCGGCGTGCCCACGGCCAACACCTGCAAAGCCGGCGCCGAAAGGGAAATGCTGGCCAGGGTGTGGGAAGAAACAAAGCCTGTGCGCGAAAAGTCGGCCGAGGCGCTATTCAAGTTCGTCGACGACAAAAAGCTCGACCGCAACCAGCGTCTGATCGCGCTGCACCACGTGCTGCTGATCTGCGACAGCTACGAGCGCGCCCGCGCCGTCCTCAACCACGTCAAAGTCGGCGACGCATGGGTGAGCAAGCAGGATGAAGAGGCGGCCAACGCGCGCGCCGGCTGGGCAAGCGCCGCCAAGGTCGCCAAGGTCGAGGAAAAGACGCCCTACGAGGAAAAGCTCGGCCTCAGCTTCGCCAAGTACCGCGGCGAGCGCGCGCTGGTGCATGTCTATGCCGGCAAACTGAGCGAATCGATGTCCGAACACTGCGCGCAGGCCGCCGACGCCTCCTTTGTTCGGGGCCACGAGTTGCTGGGCCTCGACCTGCCGCCGGAGTGGACCAGCGACGCCACGCGCTATCACTTCACCGTCTTCAATGTGCGCGAGGACTTCGCAAAGTTCGTTGAACAATGCTCCGGCATCGAGGACGCCGCTATCCGGCGCGAGGCCGCCGCAAGCTTCGGCTGTCCTGTCAAGAACCCCAACGGCACGGTGTGGCTCAACGTCAACAACGATGACGATGTCAGCCAGCGCGACGCCGTCGCCCACGAAATCGGCACCCGCGTGATGTCCGCGGCCTGCGGCTGGTCGCTGTACTGGCTGACGCGCGGCTTTGGCTACTACATGAGCGCGCAGATGATGGGCAGCACCAAGACCACCGTCTTTTCGCTTAAGAGCTCCGCGGCGCTGGTCGACAGCGGCGGCGTCAACAGCCTGCTGGGCCTGGGCATTACGCCCGAGGGCTGGCGCTTGCGCATTGCGCGCACGGCGGCGGCGGGAAAGCTGGCGACGCTGACGCAGATGACCACGGCCCAGGCCAAGGGCGCGGACGAGCAGCGCATCGCCCAGGCCTTCTGCATGACCGAATTTCTGGTCACGCAGTGCCGCGAGAAGCTGACTTCGTTTGTGAAGAGCGCGGCGAAGGACTCTGCGCAGCGCAGGAAAGAAAACAAAGCCGCGGCCACCGGCGCGGAATTGCAGAACATGCTCTTGATTGAACTTGGGCAGGACGAAGACGAATTCAACAAGGCGTTTTGCGACTGGGTGCTGGCGAGCTACCTTAGTTTGCCGGCGTAGGGCGGTCGGGGTTCTTTTCCTTCGTCGTCTCGCGCTGCTTGCGCGAGATCGCCTGGCCTTCCTTGACGTGGTCGGCAAGTCGCTGTGCGGCGCGTTGCAATGCCTCTAGCCGCTGCGGCAGCTTTTCGGTGGTTCCCTTGGTTGCGCGCAGACATAACTCAAGCTGGCCCAACACGAGGTTCAAGTCGTTGTTGAGCTGATGGAAGACTTCGCCAATCTTGGCGACAACATCAGTGGATCTAGCCATTGCCCGGCCTCCCTGAAGCGCATCGTCGTGTTGTTGTATTAGTCAAATTATGCAATATGGGCGGCGGCTTGCTGCCTTAAAGCGAATAATTTAGAGACTAATGCTGCCGACACATTAACTTTATATGTAAATTAATGTCATAAATGAGTCAATTATACCCATTTTAAAATGGACATTGCGTGACGATTGATGAGTTGCGATTGGCGCTATTGGCGGCGTCGCGCCTTTAGTCCCAGAAACAGCGCCAGCGCTAGGACGACAGCGCCGGCGCTTATGGCGGCGGGAATGACCAGGTTGCCCTGGTCCGCTGGAGCCGAGTTTGCCACCGGTGTCACTGGCGGATTGATCGTCTCGATCGGCGTGGACGTCCCTGTTGCCGGCGTGGGCGCCCCGGTCGAACTTGCGCTGCCGCGCCACGCAGTCCAGTCATGCGCGATGGGCGCAAAGCGTTTGGCCTGCATCAGCGCGCGCAGGCTCGCGACCTGTTTGCGCAACTCGGCGGCGCCGGGCATGGGCTCGATGGCGTCGGTGAGGTTGACGATCAGCCCCATCATGTCGACCCACTTGGAAATGACGCGCAACTCCGATTCGTATTCAGCCTTGGTAATCGCCTCCTGCAACAGGTCGCTGCTCGTCGGCAAGGTTTCGCCCAGTTGCTTCAGCCGCGCGGCGGTTGCCGCGCCTTCCGGGTCGTCCGCGGGTTTGTTGGCCGCAAGCCAGTCACTATATTCGCGCAGCATGTCGCCCTCGAAGCGGCTGAAAAGCTTCTGGCTCATCCAGCGCACCAGCGCCGACGCCGACGACGGCAGTTGCTTCTCCACCGGGGCGAGGCGTTCGTCCTCGTAATTTTGTGCGGCGGCGGTGATTTGCGCGACGGTCAACTTCCCCTCGCGCGCCTGGGCCAACAGGTCCTGCCCGGCCTTCTCGGCGTCCGGGCGCTTGGCCAACAGGTAGTCGAGCATGCTGAGGTTGCTCATGCTGACGGTCGTCGCCTGCTGCAGCGCAGCTTCCGAGCCGCCGTTAAACCGCAGCATCCTGATGGGCTTGCACAGCGCCTCAATGCCCGCGGCCATGCGTTCGGCGTCGCCGAGGTTGTCCGGGCCGCCCGCCATCAACATTGAAGCCGTCGCCAGAATGTTGAAGGCCATGATGTCGGCTGGGTCGGGCGCGATGGCCTGGGGGATTTCGGCCTTGGCCTGGGCGGCCCATTGCGGCGCGAGCTTTTTGCCCAGCTCATTCATTTCGGCTTCGGGCTTGTCGGCGTTTTCCTTCAGGAAGTCGGCGGTGCGCCGGAACAGCGGCCCGCAGGAAACGCCCGCGGTGAATTTCGCAATGGCGTCCATCGTCTCCGCGGCTTCGTGGGCGTTGCGGGCTTTCTCGACGATGTTGATCATGCCAAGTGCGATCACGGCCTCGGCGTGGCGCGTGCCCAACTGCAAATTCAACTCGCGCCGCAGGGGGTCCGCCTCGACGTCGAGCGCCGCGGCCTTGACGAAAAACTCGCGCCGCTGGGCGTCGGACACGTTCTTCGATTTCATCCCGGCCAGGATCAGCCATGTTATCGGCCAGTCAGGATGGGTGTCCTTGAGCTCCAGCGCAGCGGCATAGCCGCCATCGCGCAAAGCCTGGGCCTCCTGCGCCTCGCCAAGCTTCTCGACGAAATCGGCGGCCCTGTCCGCAACCTGCGCCTGCATCAAGAGCAGCAGCTCGTTCAAGTAGATTTCCTTCGCCGGCGGCGGGATCGGCGCGGCCCGCAGCAGCGTACGTGCGCGGGTGTAGTGTTCAGCGGCCTGCTTGATGTCGAAGCCTTCGACCGCAAGCTGCCCCTGCGCCATGGCCTCGCCCACTGCAAAGGGGATCGAACGCAGGCCGCGCACGCGGCGCGTGGCGTCGGCGGGCGACAGGTTGTACATCACGCCCAGCATCGCGCGGATCACGCGGCCGTTGAAGTCCAGCGGCGACATGCCCAGCACCGCGTTGCCGGTCTTTTCGGCCCCGGCGAAGTCTTCGGCGTAAATGCGGCTCAGCGCGCACAGGCTGAGCACGTCGGCGTTGTCGGCGAAGTCTTTTTCAACGCGCTGCGCAACTTCGAGGCCGCCCGCGATTTGCCCGCCGCAAACTTTCACCAGCGACAGCAGCGCCGCCTGTTCCGGGATTGCGGCGCTGGCGATTTCGGCGTCTTCGATGGCGCCCTCGAATTGCCCCTTCTGCAGGCGGCAAAGCGCGCGCAGCGCCCGCGCGTTGGGCAGGCCCGCGTCGGCGGCCACTGCGGCGTTGAGTTTTTCCAGCGCCTTGTCGGTTTCGCCGTTGTTCAACAGCGCGCTGGCGCTGTTCACCCACAGCTCGGCGCTGACGGCGCCGATGATCGAGCCGTCGATCTCGCTGCGCTCTGGCAGTTCGATCGACACCAACTGCATGGGTTCCTTGCCTGCCTCGGCAATCAGCGGCTTCAGCGCGTCCGTTTCGATCACCGCCTTGGCGGGAATCGCGCGCGCCGATGCGCCGCCGGACAACTGGTAGCTCGTGCCCGCAATCGGCACCGGCCCGATGCCGTTGTAGCTGTCCTTGATCGCGACGGTCGCGGGCTTGCGCGCGCACAGGGCGTCGAGCGCCGGGCTCTGCACTTTGCGGGCGCGCAGGATCGCCGCAAGCTTCGCGACCTCGAACACCTGCCGCAGCCGCGCGAATTTCGCGCCCTGCGGCTGTTTGCACATTTGCGGGAAAAAGCGCGTCAGGTTGCGCGCTGCCTGGCGCGAGATCGGGTCGCTTTCGCCCATGCCAATTAAACCCTGGCCCGTGCGCCGCATTGATTCCGTCTGCACCTGCACGCGGTTTTCGAACCACACGGCCTGCGCGTCGCCGTCGCGTGTCACCAGCACGTCGCCGCAAGGCGCAACGCCGGGCACAAACCACATGCGCGAGGCGAACTCGGCCGACGGGGTCTTTGTCTTGCGCAGGATCGCGATGGTGGATTCGTACCCGGGCACGCCGCCGTCGACGACGCCGAGGTCGAGTTGTTTCATCAGGTAGTCAGCCTCGACCATCGCGTGCACAAAGCCGGTTTTTTCAAGTTCGCGCGGCATGCCGCCGATGCGCACTTTCTGCGGCCCGGCCATGTCGTTGGCGTCGGGGTCGAGCGAGATGAATGGCGAGTTGCCGGCCTTGTAGATCGCCGCCAGCGCAACCGCGAGATCGTCGGTCGGGATCGGCTCTTCGCCGATTTCATGCGTGCCCGCCAGCCACAACTTGCCCTTGGCGTCGCGCACGTAGCCGCGCAGGCTGGTGATGTAGTCGAGCGTGCCGCGATAGCCCTCGGCCAGCGCGTCGACGCTGACCAGCATCACGCCGTCGAGCTTTTGCCTGGGGCCAAGCAGGTAATTGCCGCCCTTGGCCTGTGCGTCGGCCATTTGCTCCAGCCGCTCGACGTAGTCGCTCAGCGGGATGTCGGCTTCCGTCATGCCCTTGCCAAAACACAGCCGCACGCCGCCGACCTTCGGGTCGACAAGTTTGACGACTTCCTCGAGCGACAGGCCGTCGAGCGCCTCGCCCGCCTTTAGCAGCATGTTTTGCAAATAGGCGTCTTCGGTGACCCGCAGCGGCCAAAGCGATTTCGCGATTTCAAGGCCGATTTCCGCGGTGCTTGCGCCCGCGCGCAATTTTGCCGCGAGCTGCCTGCGCGCCGCGGAGACCTCGCCCGCCTGCACGTCATCATTGACCGAAAACGTGAAGCCGACCTTGGCCTCGGCGCTGCGCAGAAACTTCGTGGCGTGGCGGACGTCCTTGAGGCTCTTCTCTGTGCCGTATTCGATGCTGACCGAGGTTTCGTTGATGTTGCGGATATCCATCGGCTGGTCGGGCTTGGACGGCACGTTGGCCTTGATGCCGTTGGAGACCGCCACGCCGCCATAGGGCGTGTCGATCGACCGCGACGCCTTGACGCTGAGCGTCTCGGGCACAAAGCCCTTGGTTTCTTCGGTGCCTGTCAGCTTGCGCACGTCGGCAAACGCCGTCTGCGCCGCGTTGACGAAAACATCCTTGAGGTCCATCTGCGCCTGCGGCGTGCCGCGCGCTTCCTCGGTGGGATGAGCGGCCATGACTTTGTTGACGCCCTCTTCGACGGCCTTTGAAAACGCGCTGACGGGCGGGCGCGGCAGCGTGTCGACGGCCTTCATGTTTTCGCCCCACGTGAAGCCCGCGCTGCTGCTGATCGAGCCGCCCACGCCGCCGACAACAGCCGCGCCGCCGCCTGACTGGAAGTCGACGCTGCGTTCGCCTACGGCGACCCCGACCTTGAAAACGTTGCGCACGGTGCCGCCGAACTTCACGCCGCTGGGGCTGATTTCGCCCGAGACGCCGCCAAACCCCGGAATTTTCAGGCCGCCGGCGATGTAGCCTTCGACGCCGATCTGCGGGTCCTCGACAAGCTGCGCGCGGCCCTCGTTGGTTGCGGCAATCTTGGCAAATGCGGCGGGAACCTTGGCGAGGAGCGCGGCTTTGCGTTCAAGGGCGTCGGCGCCGTCGGGCAACTGCGCAAGTTCCAGCGCCATCGACTTGGCATCGGCGATCTGGTTTCGGATTTCGTCGGCGGTGGGCTCGGCGCGGGCCGGTGTGCGCACGCACAGAAAAAGAACCGCCGTCAAAGTGACGGCGGCGGTCAGCGAAGTCTGGATAGGGCGCATTGTTGCTCCTGTGCTTACACTTTGGCCGTGACGCGGGCCTTGATGTCCTCGATGTCCGGGTCGGGAATCGCGTCCATCAGGCGCTTGGTGTAGGCGTGTTTGGGATGATTCACGATCTCGTCGGCGCTGGCGTATTCAACGATGTGCCCGCCTCGGTCGAAGTGCTCCGGGTTCACGCCCTCGCGCTTGTCGCTTTCCCACAGTTCCTTCAGCGTCTTGCCCGGGCACATCACCGCGATGTCGTCGCTGATGAACTTCACCACCGACAGGTCGTGGCTGATGAAAATGTACGTCAGGCCGAATTCGTCCTGCAAATCCAGCAGCAGATTCAACACGCCTGCCTGGACGGACACGTCCAAGGCGCTCACGCTTTCGTCGCACACGATGAATTCCGGCTCGACCGCGAGCGTGCGCGCAATGCCGATGCGCTGGCGCTGGCCGCCTGAAAACTCGTGCGGGTAACGCCGCAGATGTTCCGGCATCAGGCCCACGCGCTCAAGCAGGTACAACGCGCGTTCCTCGCGCTGGCGCGAGTTGCCGTACAGGCCGTGGACTTTCATCGGCTCCATGATCGCGGCGCCGACGGTCATGCGCGGGTTCAAACTCGAGTACGGATCCTGGAAAATGATCTGCATCTTGCGGCGCATCTGCCGCAACTGCTCGCTCGGCATGCCCGTGATTTCGCGGCCCGCGTAAAACACCTGCCCCGCCGTGGGCTCAATCAGGCGCAGGATCGTGCGGCCGAGTGTCGTCTTGCCGCAGCCGGATTCGCCAACCAGCCCCAGCGTCTTGCCCTTGCCGACGGTCAGCGTCACGTCATCGACGGCTTTCACGTGGCCGACGGTGCGGCGGAGTATGCCCTTCTTGATCGGGAAGTATTGCTTGATGCCCTTCATCTCAAGCACGGGCGTGTTGAAGTCGGCCATCTGCTCGCGGCGTTTGGTAACTTTGCGCGTGGCGTCGACCTGCAGGTTCGGGTCGGTCGGGTCAAGCACGATGCCGTTGCGGTCGGCGGTAATGAAATCCTCGACCGTGGGCAGGCGCTCGGCCTTGGTGGTCAGGCGCGGGCGGCAAGCAAGAAGACCTTTAGTGTATGGATGTTGCGGGTTGCTGAAGATGTCCAGCACGCGGCCGTACTCGACAATCTTGCCGCGGTACATCACCGCGACTTTGTCGGTCACTTCGGCCACGACGCCGAGGTTGTGCGTGATGAACATGACCGCCATGCGGCGCTTCTTTTGAAGGTCGCGGATCAGTTCAAGAATCTGCTTTTCGATCGTGACGTCGAGCGCGGTGGTCGGTTCGTCGGCGATCAGCAGGCGCGGGTTGCACGCCAGCGCCATCGCGATCATCACGCGCTGCTTCATGCCGCCGGAAAGCTCAAAGGGGTACTGCTTAACGCGCACCTCGGGGCTCGGGATGCCGACTTCGTCGAACAGCTCGACAGTGCGCTTCCAGGCTTCCGCCTTGCTCATGCCCAGGTGCAGGCGCAGGGCTTCTACTACCTGAGCGCCGCAGGTGAACACGGGATTTAAACTGGTCATCGGCTCCTGAAAGATCATGGCGATGTCGCCGCCGCGAATCTTGCGCAGTTCAGCGTCGCTGAGCTTGGCGAGGTCGACGTCGCCGCCGTTTTCGTCCTTCCACTTGATCTGGCCGCCTTCGATGCGGCCGGCTTGGCTCGGCAGCAGCTTGAGCATGGAGTACGCGGTCATCGACTTGCCCGAGCCTGATTCGCCCACGACGCCGAGGGTTTCGCCCTCGCCGATCTTGAGGCTGATGTCGTCGACGGCGCGAATGATGCCGCGCTCAGTGTGGAAGAAAGTCTGGAGGTGCTCGATGTCGAGCAGCGGGTGGGCGACGACCTCGTCCTTGACCGAGTCATGGATGACCGTGCGCTGCGCCTGTTCGGGCGGCAGGAGCTCTGTCATGCGCTGATACAGCGTGCTGGTCTTCTGCTGAGCCAAGGCCGCCTCCTGGATACCGCTTGTACGCACGGGGATTCGAGGAGTTGACGTTATTTCACTGGGGCCGCCGCCGCAAGGCTTGTTCAGGGCAGGGGGTGCTCTAATTCCTCTCGACAAAAACGGCAAACCGCAGAGACGCGGAGGCGCAGAGAACTGCCAAACCCCGCATTGTGGTCTAGCTGTGTTTTCCTCTGCGTCTTTGCGCCTCTGCGGTGAGATTTATTGTTGTTCAAAGTGACATACCCTGCGGGCCTCGCGCGGTTGACAGTCCTGACGATGGTGCTACTTTTCTCCTCCCACGCGCAGGTGGCGGAATTGGCAGACGCGCTAGCTTGAGGTGCTAGAGCCCGTAAGGGTGTGCGGGTTCAAGTCCCGCCCTGCGCACCATAAACACGATCAATGGCCTTCGCCCATGCGAGGGCCATGCTGTTTAACGTCGGTCGTTGATCGTTTTGCTGCGTCAGGAGGTATTGGGTTTTAGGTGTTGGGTTTTAGGAAAAGCATCTGGCCTGAGAACCAGAGCCCATCGCGTTAGCGATGGGTGTTTTGGCTTTTGTTTCTGAGGCCCGCAGGGCCGAAACAATAATAGCCCAGCGCGTAAGCGCTGGGAATCGCACGCAACAATAGTCGGAGCCCGTAGGGCGGCACAGCAATTGGTTCCAACTAAGGTATCCGGCGCTTTTGTGTCGCCCCTGACGGGGCTCTGGACGTTATTTGTTCGCGTTCCCAGCCCTCACGGGCTGGGCTATTTCTGTGCCGCCCTTCGGGCTTGAAGCGCTGGTCTGGTTTTTAACTTCGCAACGTCGGTTCGGACCGCAACGCGCTTACGAACCACCAGATTGCCGCAATGATCGCGATGGCGAGCGTTATACCGACCGTGAACACGACGGCGTAGAGCTTGGCTTCCTCGGAATCCGGTTTTAGACCCATCAGCGAGGCAACCGGTCGCGCGAGCAGCGTGGTGTCGAGGAACAGAAACAACGTGAGCAGAATGTCGCCGCCGACCACGATGCCCCAGAAGCGGAACATTCGCGCACGCCGTGAATTCCGTTCTTCGATGTTACCCATGGCGTCGTTGTATCACGTTTGCGCCGTCAATCTTCCAGCGGCTTTTTGCTGATGGGGCCACGTCCGTGTGACCTGGAGCCCATCGCGTCAGCGATGGGATAAACTCACGTGCACTTGAATCAATCCCACCGCTGACGCAGTGGGCTCTGGTTATCATTCCAACGGCTTTTTTGGTGGTGCGGCGCGTTTGATCCAGCGGCGCACGAACCAGATCATGACCGGCAGGAACAACACCGCTTCCACGCCCAACCCGATGAAAATGTCGCAGGTCTGGTTGTTGCTGCCGGGGTGTATCCATCCCCCGACCATTTCGCCGATGGGCAGCGAAAGAATCAGCGCCACGATGCCCGCGAGTATCCCAAAGACCATAAGGAATACCGGATCGGCGCCCTCGGGCGGATCATTGGATGCGTTCCATTTTCGAGAACCCCAACCGTATCCCACAGGCCAACCTCTTTTGCTGCGTTTCGGCGGTTTTTTGCTAACGCGCGAATTTCCAGAAAAACCACCAGATGCCTAGCGGAATGGCGACAAGCGCAATCGCCGCAAGGCCGATCAGCGCCGTCGTGCCGTCGTCCAGCCCCGCCGACTGCCAGCCCAGCACCGGCACGAGCGCGCGGCCAATGTGGCTGGACAAGATCACCAGGATTGCGCCGATGACGCACATGGCGGTCTCGGCGGGCGACCAATGAAATTGCCTTCGGCGGTATCTCATGGTTCCTACGTCCGTGATTTCATCCCACCCAGTCTTGAAACGCCCCACTGGCGCGTTTTGGTGTCCTCGCACAACTCCTGTTGCTGCACCACCTTCCGTCCCAGAACCCCTAATTTAGAGCCATTCCTGGCCGGTCGAGAGTTTAGCAATGGTTGCGTCTGGATGCGTCAAATTTACGGTGGTTGAGCATGAAAAAGACGCCCAGAAGGCACCGACCACGATCTGCATGTCACTTACCAAGTCATCCCTGCTTGAGCAGCGCAAACCACACCTTTCACTCTATTGCGCCCAAGCGGTTACGGCCTGGCTGATCTCGTACATTCGGGTGCTATCCATGTCGTTTGGCGTCAGGCGACTTACTAACGCGAGAGCAACGGTAGCCGCACGCTTGGCGTTGGGGACGTCTTTATGTTCGAACGCCATTTTTGCGGCAGAGTACGCAAGCTCAAGCCAGTCTGCAGTCGTGGGGCTGAATTCGTTGTTGCTATCACAGGAGTCAGTCGATTTCGCCTCCAACAGAATCAAAGCTTCTTCAAGCCGCTCGAATTCGACTCGGGCATGGCAAGCTACAAATTCCGTTGCGCTCTTATCGACAGCGGCCCAACGGGATAGGTCCGAATCTTTGTTCCGATCCTTGAGAAATCGAAGCGCGTTGTGAACTTTGCCCGCACGGCAAAGCATTGCAGCAGCCGTGATCTCGGCCTGTTGAGCTGAACTTGCATCGCCCTGGTTTGCAGTGACCACGGCGACAAACAAGAGATACTTTGCTGCCGCGCCGAAATCCCGCGAGCTGAAATATGCCAACGCTGCTAGGTTCGCCGCCTCAATTTCTTGTCGAGCGAGCTGTAGTTGTTCAAGGACCTCGAAAGAGCGAGCCAGAGATCGCGCCGCTTCGCCACAGGCGCCGAGATTGAGTTGCAGGATTCCCCGAGCTTGATGAAGCATCGCTAGGTGGAACATACATCCATGCTGCTCAAGTACGCGTTGAGCGAAGTCGAACGTTAATGTTGCAAGAGCCATCTGTTTCTGGCTGTCGGGATTGGGTTTTTGAGATAAATCTCCAGCCAGGGCTAAAGCAGCGAGCAGGGCGCAATGCGCCATCATTACGTGGTCTTGGAGTTTCCGAAACATGTCATCGGCTAGGTGGGCCAAACGATGCGCTGCAACCCAGCGGTTGGAAGCCAAGCGGATTCGGGCGAGTTGCAAAAACGCGTTAGCCAGGAATCTCACATAGGGGGTGCCTGTCAGCTTATTGATTGCGGCCCAACATTCTTGAGCAGCCGCCTCGGGCTGGTCATGGATGAGGAGCTGGATAGACGTGGCAAGTGACGAAGTCGCAGCCTTCACCGTGTCCGATTCGCGCACGTTCGTTGATGCTGTAGCCGAAGCGGCGCTGCCCGTCGGCCTGGTTCCGTGAATGTGCCGCGACGCTTCAGCGATAACCAGATCGGCGACCGCTTCGTTAGTCTTGTCGCCAAGGTCATCGAACATGTGCTTAGCCGCAGTGGCGAACTGGTGCGCGGGATGCATGTCGCCGCACAGAAGCTCCGCGCGCCCCGCAACCAGATTCCAGCGTGCCAGATCCTTTGGAGGGAGGGCTTCAATCGGTCCGCTGACATCCTTTAGATACTTCGCCCAATGCGCGAAACCTGCCGCATCGGAGACACCAAAGTAGGCCCAGCACATCCATTCGCAGACCAATTGGCGCAGGACGTTTTCACTCGAAGGGAGACGAGAAAAGACCTTTTCGCCAAGTTGTTGTATGGCTGTCAAGTCAAGGCAAGCCACGCTCAATTGGAGAAGATGCCTGAAGGAATCGGCTGCTTGAGCTGCTCGATGTAAGTGAGGATTCTCAAGACCTAGGAATATGATCGCCTGAAAATTCCCGACTTCGGACCAAAGGAAATCCAGGTACGGCTTTTTGTCGGTCTGCGAGCAATCAGCCTCCATGGTCTCGGCAGCCTGCGTGTAATGCTCCACATACCTAACACACAGGTTCGTTTCGATGTCGGCCGGAAGCGCAGTGAGCTTGGCTCGGGCAAATTGCCAGACAAGGCGTGGCAGTCGATAGCGACTTTGTCCTTGGTGAATCTGTGTCACAACCAAGTGCGCCCGAACGAGCCTTGCCAGGGTGCTGATCCGCACTTGTTCACCTAACTGCAGGACGGGGAGCTGCACGATTTCGGTGATGGCCTTGTACGTGCATCCTCCTTGAAAAACGACCAGCTGAACAAGGAAGGCGCGTTCTTCAACGGACAGCAGACTCCAACTCCACTCTAGCGCCGCAAACATCGATCTGTGTTTTCCCGGCACGTCGCGCTGTTCGGACGAGAGCAACGCCATGCTAGTCCGCAAACCGGAGGCTATCTCAGATACACTGAGAATGGTGGCCTTCGGCGCAGCCAACTCGATGGCAAGCGGTATGCCCTCGACGAGCCGGCAAACATCTGCAATGGACTCCACCTGCTGTCGCAGGACGTGGGCCTCCACGCCAGCCTGTATTGCACGGTCAAAAAACAGTTGGACGCAGTCGGGTAGAGACAACTCGCCGGCGCTGCTTGAGGTTCTCGCATCTGGAACAGTGGTTTCAGGCAGCGGAAACGGTCGAAGCTCTATGGCTTGTTCTCCAGCGATGGCCAGTCGTTCACGGCTTGTCACAACGAACTGCACTTGGCCGCTTGCCGCAACACAATCCCGAACCAATGTTGCCGAAGCGTTCAAGACATGTTCGGCATTGTCCAGGACAATCAGCGCGGGTTCCTTGGAGCCCAGAACGCGGGCGAGTACTGCTCCAAGATTGGATTCGCAATTGGAGAGTTTGAGGGCTGTGGCGGCCGCCATCGAGAGATCAACAGTGGAGGGATAATCCGCCAATGCAACGTACCAGACGTTGTGGTTGATTGCTTCTTGGACTCGAAATACTGCCTCGGCTACTAGCCGACTTTTCCCGTGTCCGGCGCCTCCGACAATGGAAAGAACCTGGTGGCGGGGTTTCTCGCCATTGACGCGATCCAGCATCAACCGCTCAAGTTGCGCGAGTTCGTCTATTCGCCCAAGAAACGAATCCGCTCCATGTGCGTGAAAAAGACGGGCGTCGCGTAAGTCGTTGGTGGCCCTCCGAGTTGGACCGGATCGGGCGCCTGAGCCCTTACCGATTTCGGGTTTCGCCGTTGGTGCTGAGTACGGTGGGACGGACAGTAGCTTGATCTGCCGCGGCTCGAGCGGCTTGAATGACTTTTTGCCAACCCTGACAAGGGAGCACAGTTTCAGCTCCGCCCACGTCATGGATCGACTCGCTCCGGCTTTTGGACGGCTGTGCAGGTGAGCGGTAAACAGGTGTGTAAGTAGGTTTAAACTGCTGTAAATGCCCTGTTTTAGGATTTGTTTGTCTGTGACCTTGAATTGGCGGCCAAGTTTCACGCATTGGGTCACGTACCGGTCCGTAAGTTCGGCCGCGCAAGTTGTTCCTGTAGATTTATCTTCGTCCTCAAGCGGAACAAGCTTCACAACTCCAGGTCCATTAGGTCCTTTGCACCTCAAGTAGAGCCGGTAGGGCTGAGTGTTGTAATGAAAAGTGTCTTTGTCCTGATCGCGTGGGTCGGCATACCGTTGGCCTGGCGAGAGATTCATTCGCTCCCACTTTTTTGCGACCGTTCCTGCGGTAGGCAAGGTGTCGAGCTGGAAACTCGAAGCCTGACCGTTCAGCGGAGCTTGGAATTCGCCGTCGTAGCGAACATAGGTTTGATCCTGCAGGCCCGCGTGCTGGCGCCGCGCCACCTCGAACACAACGCAAAAGTGAAGAGGCAGAGACCAAGGCTCTTTGTCGCTCTTGCCTTCTGAAAAATCGAGTACGAGTACATCACAGGGCAGGATCAGTTGACTCGCCGCCCAATCCAACTGGACTGGTGCCTGGAGGTTGAATTGGCTGGTCGAGGCGTCGGACATACTGTGGGAATAGGTGAACCAAGGGGTCTATGGCATTAGCAAATGCAAAAAAAGCCTTGTCGACCTTTCTCGCGTTGAAGCCTTGCACATGGTAGCCACGGAAGGCCGCGACGTAGCTGGGGAGGTCGTACGGGTAGAAATATGCCTTAACGATACGAACGGCCAAATCATACTCCGGCTTGTCGATGATACCTGGCATTCTCAGTTCAAAGTTCGACCTAACGTAAATCTCGACCAATCGCTCCAGTTCTTCCCCTTGCGGCGGGGCCCGCGTTCGATTCGCCATTCTCTAGGGGTATCAATAGCACCCATATAAACTTTTCGGTTTCCAGGTCGGTACCTCCCCACCTTTCGCCAAATACTTGAAAAAAACTTCTCGCGACATGTCGCCCCGACATGTCGGTGGTTGCGCATGGTGTCCAATAGCTCCTGATCGATCCGTTGGCGCGCTTTGACAAAGGCAGCCGTGCGCACGGCCCTCGACGGAGGGCTTACAATGATGATGTTTCGCGGTAGTTGTACCGATGCCGCCGGGTGGTCCGGTGGCGAAGGCAACGAGGAGAAGCTCCAGAAGGTCGAGCCGTGCGGGCAACTGGCTTCCATTGTTCCACTGAAGACGGTGGCGGAGCGTTGCGAAGCGGTTCGTGTGATGGACGCTCGTTATGGCCCGGCCCTTTTGAAGTATTTGAAAGGGCTTTGCGGCTGCGAGAGCACTGCCGAGGACTTGCGTGGGAAGCTCTACGCCAAGCTCGAGAGGGGGAGCGTCCGTAAGGTCAAAAACATGGGTGAGGCAGACGAATGTTGCAATCACCGGAAGTCAGCAGGTGGGACGGTGTTTACCGCCGCAAAAAACCTGTTCCGCGATTTCTGGAGGAAGCAGCAGCGGGAAAGCGAAAAGCACGAGCAGTACGTGCATCAACGTTCCGATGTGATCGTGGCTTGCCCGCTTGCTCACATGTTGTCCGTCGAGAGGGACGAGATCGTTCGTGCCGCCCTGGCTCAGCTGCCCAGGGATGAACGCGAAGCGATCACGCTCATTCTCTTTGAGGGCAACACCTTCGTGGATGCCGGCAGGCGGATGGGCCGGTGTCCTTCGGGTGTGCATCAGTTGTGCTCGCGCGGGTTCGCTGTCCTTCGTACGAAGTTGGACCCGGGCCTGATGGCTGCGTAGGAGCCGACAAGTCCAAAAGAAGAGGGGCCGGATTTCTCGGCCCCTCTTTGACTTTTACGCATTCTTGCTGGAATTACGGGTGTACGGATTCGTCGTGTCGCGCGGGTTTGTATTTCAGCTTGAGCATGGCCTCAACATCGCTGCGTTTGAACCTCACGCACCTCCGTGAGATCACGATTTTCGGGATGCGTCCTTCCGAGGATGCGCGAAACACCCAGCTCTTGGGTACCTTAAGCAACGCCGCCACATCACCCGCCGTCATTAGATCGTCTTCCATTGTCTGGCTCCTCCCGTTCGCCGTAACTACAACGCGAGAAGCGGCAGCGCATTCACCCGTTGCTGTGCGCAAGCCTTCCCAGACCCTGCCCACGTCAATCACCAGCAGTCTTGGGCCTCCAATGTGGTGAATGGTCGTCAAACCGGCGCGTTTAATCTCCGGCAAGCTCAAACCACGCCGATCTTCAAGAATCCGATCCCGTCGAGAACGAGGAATCCCTATGCCTCACGCAACATCGACTTTGAGCAATGTGTTTTCCGCCGCGGGCAAGGTCCTGGAAGTCGTACTCGTCGACGGTCGGGTTGAGGTCACGCTTCAATCCTCGGTGACGGTGCGCGCGACCTATGCCGGCCGCTATCTGCGGCTGTTACAGGACAAATCGGCGCGGCACGAGTACGCGTCGGTGCGGGGCTCGCTGTCGTCTGACGCTTCCCTCGATCCCCTTGTTCCGGTTATCCATGGCTGGAACCCTGAAAAATTTTTCGTGCCCCCGTCGCGCTCGGAACTGGACACGCCTCCGTGGGGTCGCCTGATCGGCCGCGTCATCGAGAAACTGCCCAAGCGCCTGTTCAGGCTGGCGGTCGAGACGTCGTTCAAAGGCAAAGTCTACGAATCGGTGTTTACCCTAGGTGTCGCGTTGCCGGTGAAGCGACTGTTCGACGCACTGGTGAAAGTGGGTTCCCGGATCGGCGCGTCCGTGACGCTGACCGGCGAGTATCGGTGGCCCTATGACGGCATCCCGCGTGCCGTGGCGATCAACCTCCTTGAGCAGGAGAGGCCGTGAACACCCAGTCCTTCAATCCGGCCGGCTTTTTGGAGCGGCGGCTGGTGAACATGATCGAGGTTTGCGGCTACTTTCGCACTTTCGGGGGATGGTTCTCGCCTCCTGGCCTGGAATTCGGCTCAGTGAGCGACTTGCAGCTTCGAGTCAATTACCACGCCGTATGGCGTCAAACGCTCAAACGCAAAAAGCAGCTCCACACGCAGGCAACCATCTTTGGTTCCCTTGTTTCGGCGCGAAGCGGCACCGGCTCCCGAATCCTGCAGGTCGATGGCTGGGATCCCTGCCAGTTCTTTACGCCGGGATATGAGTACCCCATTCCCGTACCGCGCGGGCAGCTCCATGGCCGCATAATCGAACTCCTGCCGCGCAACATCGTCGCGGTGATGGTCGAATCCGTCGATGGTGGCAGGGTCTACCGGGAACGGTTTGAACTGCTGGCGTCCCCCGAGCAATACGAAAAGCTTCGCGACTGCGCGGGTTCGATGCTGACCTTTGACTATGTGCTTGGGGATCTCGGCGGTCGTCGTTTCGAGGGCTTGCCGCTGGTGAAGTCCTTCATCCTCCCCAACATGGCTGCATTGCGGTGGCATTAGGTCATCCCCAGCGCAACCCAATGAACTGTCGTGGCTGAACAGCAGTGAATGAAACCGCGCCGCCCGCGTTTTCCTTTCGACAACCATCTCACGGAGACTCGTCATGTCGAGGCGATCCTTTGCGGCGTTGCTGGTGACAGGGTTGACGGGCGGCACGATTTATTGGCTCATAAACAGGGAACAGGTGATCTTCCCGGCCCTGATGAACTCAACGTTCAACGCCCCGCCCGGCCTATTCAGGGACATCGGCATCGTCGCCGTGGTCGCCATCGCCGTCGTGTTTCTGTGGGCGATCCAGCGGGGTGGCGAAGCGGCGCGCCAGCGCGCAGCGGTCTGCGCGTTGCTGATCGCGGGCGCGGCCGTGTTCCTCGCATGGTTTCATACCCACACCCACTTCTTTCCGCGCCAGCAGGACGAGCAGATCAAGGAGATCGTCACCTGGGCTACGGCTGTTTGCCTGCCGGCACTGGTGTTTCGAATCCTGACGGCACCGACGGGACGCCCGGCGCGTCCACCTCAGCAACAGCCCCAGCCTCAGGCTCCTAACAACCTTGGGCAGGACCCGTGACCGATAAACCGACGATTGATGTCCGTGCGCTCTTGCGCGGCCAGACGGAGAAAACTCCGGCTGTCTCGCCGACTCAGTCGGATGCCACAGTCGGATCGGGTGCGAAGGTTGGCGGCAAGCCCTCGCCTCCAAAACCCGCGCCGCAGCGCCCCAATTTGCTGGTAACACAGCGCGTGAGGCTTGAGCATCAGCGTATTCGCCACATCACCAACCCGACCATCGAATTCTCCAACGAATGCGAAAAGGTCACGTATCTGCAGGACAACGGCACGTTCACCACCAGCGACAACAGCCCCTCGATCGAGTTGCCGGATGGCGAAGTGGTCAAGGATCTCAAGGAGGTGCTGCACAACTGCCCGCGCTTCAAAAAAGGCAAGCCGCGCAAGTTTTGCGGACCGCTCAAGTCGCCTTACCAGTGCCGCCGCTGCAAATTGAAGTTCTGCCGCTCCCACGTCTGGATGCCGATCTTCTCAAAGAAAGTCTACTGCGGCCGCTGCCTGATGCTGGTGATCCTGGAGTCCTGCCTCAAGGGTTCGCTGGTCGCCGTCGTTTTCACGGCTAGCACCCTGACAGCGGGGGTGAAGTGGATCATCGACTCCTTCAAGGAGCCGCGATGAGCCAATGGGCATGGAATGAAATCGAGCGTCGTTTCCGCGCGAGCCAGATTTCGCGCTCCCGCAAGCTGAGCGCCTTTTTCGACGCCTACCTCAAGCTCAACCGTGATGACACTGACGCCCGGGCCTGGCTCCAGGACCTCTTGATCGAGGCTGAACACAGGGCGCTGACGGACCCGCACTATCACCCGACCATCGACGAGGACATCCACCTCGGGGCCATCTGGCTTGGGGAAGAACTCGAGAACGGCACTCCGGTCAAGGTTGACTTCGCAGGGCCTGGCGCTGGGCCCAATGCGGTGCAGCACGGCATGGCCGTTGGCCCCACAGGCCAGGGTAAGACGAATTTCCTGGCCATGCTGGTGTTGCAAGCCTGCGTGCAATGCCGATGCCTGGTGTTTGCCCGCAACGCTTCGTTCAGGCGATTACTGCCGCAACCCGCCCGCGAATTTATCCACGTCGTCAAGCTCGATGAATTGGCTTTAAATCCCGTGGCGCCGAGCTGGGCGAAGGATGCACCGCCCGATGTCCTGCGCAGCGAACACCGCCGCGCGACGCAGATATTCTGCGAAGCCTGGGCGCGGTGCTATAAACGTCACGACAGCGTGCTGCTGTTGATGCGCATCATTGAGCATCTGGTGAAGGACTTCGGATCGCTTGATCAACCTTCGCCGCGCTGGCCGACCTTCAGTGACATCCTCAATTTCATCCAGTCCAGCGCCTACCGCGACAAGTTCGGCAGGAGCCCGCACACGGACTCCCTGCTGCTCACGCTCAAGGCCTGGGAAGTCAACGGCCGCGGAGTGTTCGACGCAGCCCAGGGCATGAAAATCTCGGAGTTACTGGGTTCCCACCTGTTGATTGAGCTGGACGGCTTCTCGGATGTCGCCGATGCGACGCTGGTAATTGATTTCTTATTGGGGTCGTTGTGGGCGGCGCATTCGTTCTCAAAATCTGAATTGGCGACCTCACGCACGTTGCTGGTGTTCGACGACCTGCAGGATTTGCTCGTCCGCGGCTCCTGGTTTGAGCGCGTGATTCGCGTTGCGCGCCATGCGGGCTGGCACGGGTTCTTTTCCGTGCAGAGTCCCGCGGTGGTGTCTCCTGAGGTGCTGTCGAACATTTCGGCCTTTTTATTCACGGGCAATCTCTCTGCCCACGCGGACTTCGAAGTCGCCCTGAGTTCCCTCGGCATACCGGTCCGCGATCCGATCGCCGCGGAGCTGCAGAAGGGCCAACAGGGCAAGGCCGTTGTCCGGCTGTCGGGCGGCGCCTACCAGTCCCCGATCCTGATACGCGTTCCCTGCCTGCCGTCGACGCCCTATGACGAAGGAGAACGCTGGCGCCGCAGCAGGGCATGGCTGGATGCCGTGACGCCAAAGCCGCCGTCGTCGGAGCAACCGGCTTCCCCTGAATCGCCGCCCAAGTCCGAGGCCGACAAGGCCGTCGAGGTTATGGCGGAAGCGTTTGTGCGCAGCGCCAACGAACATTGGACGCAGCCCATGGAGTTTCATTTCGCCGCCTGTCGCGCCCACGAGGGCAGCGTCAAGAAAAGCGTGGCAACCCACGCCCAGGCCCGTGGCTGGATAATGCTGCTCAAGGAAAATCAGGTGATAAATGCCAACGCCCGGCGCATCCAGCTTGTCACGATTACTCCCCTGGCACTGCAAACGTTCGGTCTGAAACCTCCCGACGACCTCTCGACATGCCGGGGAAAGCTCTCCACCCGTTACTACCAGACGACAGTAAGCAAAGCGGTGCGAGGCCTCCAGGGGATTGCCGACGTAACACTTGAAGGAGCCCTGGGTTCCAGCCTTAAGAAAGTGGATGTGGTGGCCCGCTACCACGACGGCAAAGCAGCCGCCATCGAGTTCGCCAGCTCCGCCAACGCCGACTACGAGATCCACAACGCTAGGATCCTCGCTGAATGCGGCGAACAGTTGCGCGTTTCTCTGGTGATCGCGGAGACAAAGGCCACGGCGGATAAGCTCCGCAAGTTGCTCGACGGCCTGCCGACGCGCGTGACCAGTTATGCCGAGTTCATCAACAGCCCGGCCCGCTACCTGTGACGAGGCCAACATGACCAAAACCATCAGCGCCCAATCCCTGGGCCGGCGCAAGCGTCAGGAAGATGCCTATGTGACCAATGGCTTCGAGCACAACGGCAAGTCCGGTGTGCTGACCGTCATTTGCGACGGCGCCGGAGCCTGCCCCGGCGGCGACGTAGCAAGCACCCTCGTTGCGCACGTCATGTCTTCTTGGCTGCTGATCGCAGCTCTTCGCGGGGAGATAGATGACCGCAGGGGCTTTGAGCGCGTCGTCAACGGTGCTCTCGACGGCACGACGGCGCGCCTGGCTGACACGGAGGCCGCCAACCCCGCACTCAAAGGACTCGCAACCACCTTGTCCATCGTCCTGCTGCTGGACGACTTTATGTACGTCGCCAACGTGGGCGACAGCCCCATCTACTCCTATCGGCTTGTCCAGGACGAATTGATTCAGCTTAGTGTCGAGCAATCTCGTGCTGTCGACCTGCTCGCCAAAGGTGTGCTGACCGCCGAGGACTTCGAGACCAGCCCTTATCGTTCGCAGTTGACTGGTTACGTGTCCTCCGACCGCCGGACAAGCCAGAAGGTCGCGATTCAGGCTCTCACGCAGCCACGCCGGGGCCGGTTGATGCTGTGCAGCGATGGTGTACGCGAGGTGCTTGGCCGCGAGGGTGTACGCGCCATGCTTTGCGTCGAGCGGCTGCAAGACCTGCAAGTGGACCTCGCCGCGGTGCTTGATGAGCAGGCCGACGATAATGCCACGGCTGTTGTCGTTGAGATCGAGAGCCGCTCCGCCAACGCCACGACCTCCTTCCCACTCTACGCGGACTCCTCGTCCGATGCCTACTGCCCGGCCTGCAACACAGCCGCCAATCGCGGAGCCTGTTTCTGCGATCGCTGCGGCGGAGAACTGCAGTATCCGGTCGATGAACGCTGCATCCAGGTCGGCAGGCGTGTCATTCCTTTGCGCGACGAGGCGGTGGTGGGTCGCGAGCTGTTTCCACGTCCGGACGTTGCGCGGCAACATCTACGGTTTTCCCCAAAGGACGATGGTCAGGTCTGGCTGGAAATCCTTTCGCAAGCTGCACCGGTCTGGAAGCGCATTGACGCCGGCGCCGACGTGTTGTGCATCGGCGATGTGGTGCGTATCGGCGACAACCCTGAAATTCGCGTCCTGTAGGAGAACGCCTTGTCCTGCGCCTACTGCAACGGCGATGTGATCCAGGGCCCCCTCGGCAGCTACGTCATTCGCGAGGTTAAGGGCATGGGCGGCCAGCGTGTCGCCTACTCGGCGCTCGCTGGCAACGTGGAGGTGTGTATTAAATGCTTCAACACACCCAACCTAGCGCTGGCGCAGCACGAAAAGATGGTCTCGGATTCCGTGCAACGGCTGCGTTCCCGCGGCGACTACGGGAAGCTGGTTGCCCACGTCAATCCGGTCCAGGACGTGTTCCAGCATCGGGGCGACGTGTTTCTGGTCGAGCCCCTGCGCCAGGGCGGCAGCCTGGCCGAGCAATGCGGGCAGGCGTTGCCGGTTTTCACCGCGGCTTTTATCGGGCGTAAGCTCGTGCGCGGGATCATGGCGTTGCACCTGGCGGGTTTCATCCACCGGGACATCAAGCCCGAGAACATCTTGTTCGGTGCCGACGCGGGCGAACTCTTTGTCACGGACATGAGTCTGGCCATAGCCGTGTACAAACAGGGATTGGCCGCCGCGACGCCGGGTTACGCCTCGCCACAACAACTGCGAAATCTCGCGGCCAGTGTCGCCGACGACGTTTACTCCATCGGAGCCACGCTCTACCAGTTGATCGTGGGCCTGCGGCCCTTCCAGTGCGCCAATCCCGAGGAAGAAGTGGAGCTTACGCTGGACTCGAGCCGTCCAGCCCTGCCCGCAGCCGAATTCGTCAAGCTGCCGGACATGCTGAATGGGTTGCTCTGCCGCGCGTTATCCAAGCAGCCGCACGAGCGGCCCACGCTGCGCGAAATGCATGAGGAGCTTTCGCGCCACTAGACCAGGAGAAATCCATGAGGAATTGCTCGAAGAACACGACCCACCGCGTCAACCCCCAGAGCCTGTTCTGCCCTGAATGCCGCGCGCCTGTAGAGGAAGGCGGCAGCCAGCCGACGCAGCCCCTGCCGCCGACGATGGTTCCGCAATCGGTCCCATACTCGCCACCTTTTCGACTGGTGATCGACAAGACCGGGAGCATGGAAAAGATCAACCTTGCCGTCGCCAATACCATCGGCCTGGCGCTGGATGAAGGTGCGAAACTTGGCGTGAATCTGACGCCGGGCGTGATTTTCGTGCGCGACCTGAAAGAGCACGGCAGCAAAGGCCTGGTGGACATGGGGTACCTGGACATCAGCGCCGCCAAGCAGGCGATTGCCAATGAACCCTGCATCGGCAATTCCACGCACGATGAAAGCCAGCTAGACGCGATCAAGGCCGCCATTGAGGGACCGTGGCCGGGTCTGAAGCCGGGCAAGGCCCGCTGCATCGTGCTGACGACCAACAGCGGCACCCACGATCCCACAGAGGACGGGACCACCAGCGACGGCGTAGTTGTCCTGGCCCAAAAGACCGGCGCGCGCATCTTCATCATCGGCCCCGGCAAAGATCCCATCTACAAGAAACTCTGCGACGGCACGGGCGGCATTCTCTGGGACGTCGACCGCATGACCGCCGAGATGTACGTCAGCGTGATGAAAATGCTGGGCAAGACCATCACCCAGCTTGCTGTCGCCGGCTAATGCGGATGCACTGACAAGCACAGGGCCCGCCTTGCCGGCGGGCCCTTGTTGTTTTTCACCCCGCGAAAGCCTGAAATAGGGGTGCCTGCATCGTTCTGTCCATGCAACAGCATGGGACTGGGAAGGATGAAGGACTTGAGCAGTCAGTGCGGGAACTGATGGACTGCGCGTTGTCCCAGGTCATTCCAGGCGTGATGGGAACGCCCGACTACGATATTGCCGTCAGGATCGTGCGGGCTTACGCGCTCAAGTCGCCCGAGCAGATTGTCTTGACCTGCCGCGATTACCGCATTGCCGGCTACTCGCCCGAAATGATGAACATGGCGCAGGACCAGTTGGCGCCCGCGTTGGGACCATTGCGGACAATCTTCCCGCAGTACGCGTCCTCGGATTGCCATCACGCCCGTTGATCAGACGTCGAGGTTGATGCTCAGCGAGTCCCTGGAGTAAGCGGCAATTTCAGTAAGCGGTGTGCCGACCTTGAGCTGGCTTTGCACAAACGCACTCGCTTCACCTTTGTTGGCAAAGGTGCGAATCAGCGGACTGCCTTCGGCGCTGATAACGACCAGGTGCTGGCCGAACTTGCGCAGAGCCGCGGTGGTCTCCACGGCGGACCTGTCTGCTTTGCGGCGGCCCGGACCGCGGTCCTGCTTGGCATTCTTTGGCGGCCTGCCGGGGCCGCGTTTGGGAAGCGCCTCTGACGCAGCCAGGACGTTCTTGCGGCGGCGTTTGGATGAGTGCTTGGCGCGGACCTTGCCGCCAGCGGCGATGAACTCGGCCCGTGACCGCTTAAAATTGAGCGAGGCCTCGAACTTCTCCTGGATTTTCTTTCGCACCGCCAGCAGCGACAGTTTCGGTTCGTCCTTCAACAGCTCGCCGATGTAGGCCGCCTTCTTGTTCGCCAATTCAATGGATTTCGCGTCTCTGGGCATTGGGGTCTCCGGTCGTGGTTCTCAGTCATCCTCTCTAAGTAATTTGCCGGACTGCGCCAGACTGTGGTGTCGCAAGAACTGTGTCGAATTGGCGCATGGGTGCGTGAGCAGGCATATAAGCGAGCAGCCGCCTCCATCAACCGTTATCGCAAATGGCTCAGCGGGCTCACCTTCATTGGTCGGCTGTAGCTGAATCGTTTACCCGGTGCCGTTCATTCGGCGTCAGGAATTGACTCATTGCCAGCGTGTCGCGTGTGAAGCGCAGCACGGATGTGCATTGATGTAGGCAGCGTTCCCAAGATTACTTACGCCGAACATAGTCTGGAGTAGAAGAGTCACGGCGAGGTTCTACTTCGATTCGCTTGGTTCCGAATCATCCGGTTCACCGAGCGGGCTGTTGCGCCCATCTCCTTCCAACCGCGGGGTTTTTGAACGCGTGTTTCGCTTTCCCCCACCTCGGCGAGATCGAGGCAGGCGATCGTACAACTCCGTGAACGTAAGTTCTTTGGCGTAAATCTGAATCTCAGCTACAATAGGATCCGCTTTTGCGATCGCCGAACTATCGTCCTGGCCCAAAAGATCTACGTTGTTTTCGCAGTCAATTAGCAAGGCAGTACTAAATACCTTCGCATCAAAGTCGACACACAATATGCCGTAAACTGGCGCTTCTTTGTCCACCCTTGGGCCGACCGGGATTACGGGTACCGCAACAATCCCCACTAGTTCCTTATGCCGCGCGTAGGGAGCTTTGAAATACTTGGAAGCTGGCGACGGGGCAATGATGACTCGACGTTCGGAAAGAGCTGCTGCCGCCGCTGTACCTTCTGAGGGGAAGCCTTCATCATAGGTCGTCTCGCAAGGTCGTGGAGAAGCCGCTCGCCTTGCAACAATGTTGTCGGTTGCGTGAAATCCTGTGGCGTACGGGTCGTCGTCAAAATGAAAATAGGTCATGCGTACCTGGCACCCAGTTACGAGCGATAGATTATCGGACCCGATCTGGCATACGGTTAGCACCTCTTTCAAGCCTTGATCCGTTAGCGAGCGGTGCCGCTCTAAATCGCGGCTGTACAGTGTCTGATCGGTTAGCTCTTCGAGCAATTTGCGATGTCGAAGGGACATCTTTTCGCTATGTATTTTCGGGTAACAGGTGAACGCCCGGCGGACATCACTCTGTCTCGCAACGTGACCCTCCGGAAAGTTGCGCGTAATGAAGGGTTCGCCTGATGGTGTATCACCGACCCCACCAGTTGCGCGCAGCTGATTGCGCAGCCAATCTTCGGCCACCCCCTCTGAACGCGCAAGCCCAATCGCGGCTCTGTCTGTGATGGTCAATGCGTCTGGAATTGCCAGACTACGTTCATGCTTAAGGGTTGTACTCAGGCTGAAGCTTGATGCGGTTTCAATCTGCGCATCGTGCGTCCACGCATGGATGTGTGCCAGAATGCAGCGCAAGCGAACTCGGGTCGTAGGATCGCTTTGCAAGCGAACCCAATTCGATGCTTGCGCCGTAAAAGCCAACGCCGCATGGAGCAGGGCAACTGAATCGTGATTTGTCGATTCCGGAAGGAGCGCAAATCCTCCGTCACCAGACCATGAAATGCTGTAGTTGAGATTATGTGCCGCCAGACAATGCTCAAGCCAACCTCGGAGTAATTGGTTGAGCCTTAGCCGATCATAACCGCCCGCGTCGAGCGCGGTGGAACCCACCATGTCAACGCAAAGCAGGAAGTAGGTATCGCTCTGCTTATCAGATTGGGTTGACATGAAATCCCGCTCATGCGGGCTTTAGCTTGGTTTAGGAATACAGAAAAAAGCCGACGCGCTCCTGAGCTTCTTTCGCACGAAGTTTGCGATACCACTTGCCGACCTCATCATTCTTGATGGCGATGAACTGTCCGCCGCGGTCCGCTTCTTCGCGCTGAATCAGATAATCCAGCACGTCTGACGAAGTGCTCAACTGCTTCAGAAAGTCCGTCAGTTGTGGTCCATCGTACGTCAGCTCAGATTTTTCGTAGTATCTCATTTTGTCAACTCCTGCAGCCCCCAGCTAAGGACGGCGGATGGTAACCGGAAGTCCGCGTTTCGAGTAGGTTGCGCTGCATGGTAGGCATGGAAAAGCCACCAATCATTGACAGCGCTAACACTCGCGGAACCTTCCACTGAAATAGGATACCTATCATGCTTTATACTTTCCATAGACAGCCAGACTAAACCGACACACTGTGAATAGTATGTTGATAATTTATTACTATATAAATCTTCTGCGTTGCAGTGCGGATTGAAGGTTCTGACGCTCGCGTTGTCGAGCGAGTAGCACATGTTTTTTTGCGGCGCGCCCATCGTGGGGGCGCCTTTTTCCATTTAAGGAGGTTTGCCATGCGACCTGTTGCGCTCTCGTTTCCCGATGATGAAGACCTGAACCTGGATTGCTTTGACCTTGATTGGTCGGAGGAGAAGCCCAGCCGCAGGGTCCGTAATATTTCCGATGCCTGCAGTAACTGCGGCAAGGACTGCCTTGTCTGCCTGAAGGACTACCGCTTCTGCTCGGAATGCGGCTTCAGTGAACTCGCGTAGCCCGTGTTGTTTGCAGCTCTTTCGGCGTCGGCTCTGGCTTGAACGTCTGTTCCCAACAATCATGAAAGGAGTATTCACATGGTTACAACCCTGGAACGCAGCGCCCTCGGCGATCTGCGTTCGCAGCCGCAGCACCGTCTTGCGGAGGTCGTCGATGTCCTGCACGAAAGTGCTCAGGGCCATCGCGATGTCGTCGTGAAAGCCTCTGACCTGTTCATGAACTTCGACGAGGCCTGCTTGCAAATCGGCAATGAAGCCCTGCCGTTGCAGTCCTGGGCGCTGTCGCAACTCGGCTCAAAGCTCGGCATCCCCGGCAATTACCTTGTAAAGTGTCGCGAGGAGGCGCTGGAGTTGCTCTCGATAAACGCGAATTTCTGGCTGAGGCAACAATCGGGGCACCTGATGTTGCGTCTGGACGGCAACGAGGTGCGTGCGGTGCTGAGCACGCGCTATCAGAGCGTGAGCAATGAAGAAGTCGCAAGCGAGCTGGCGCGCGTCCTTCCGCCGCAAACACCCGTGCGCTTTGAACTCACCGCCACGCATTTTGAATTGCAGGTGATCGGTGACGGTGACGGCACGGAAGATTCGTTGCATGGCGGTTTGCATGTGACCAACAGCGAAGTCGGCTGTTCGTCGGTACGCATCTCGTCGTTGCTGTTCCGCACGATCTGTCTCAACGGGATGATTCTCGGCGGGCAGCAATTCACCTGGGAACGCCGCCACATTGGCCGGATGGCATTGCAGCAGGAGATTCGCGGCGAGGTGGACCGCCTGCTGGGCGCAAGCACCGAAACACTCGGCCAGTTTCGCGCCACGGCCCGCATCCACATCGAAGGCCCCATGGAAGTATTCCGGCGCATCGTCGAGCGGTTCAAGCTCACGGTGGACCAGCGCGACGCCATTGTGTTGGCGCACGCCAACGAGCCCGGATCGTCGCTTTTTCACTGTCTCAACGCAGTCACCGGGGCAGGCAACAACCCGGCGTTGCCGCTGGAGCGCCGTCGGGAACTCCAGGAAATCGGCGGCCGTCTGCTTGAACTGTCCGAAAAGGGCAGACGCTGGCTGGATTGAAATCTATCGAAAGGAGGTGATCCAAAATGTCGCAACTGACCGAAGCACAAAGGCGTGCTTACGTGCGCAAGGGCGGCGTGAGCTGCCTCCATTGCAACAGCGACCAGATCGAGGGCGGCAGTTTCAGCGCCGATACGGGAATCGTCACCCAGGGGATTCATTGCCTTGAGTGCGGCCATCGCTGGACCGACGTCTACGAACTCGTGGCCGTCAAAGAAGATTGACCGTCCATATCAATCAACCCGGCCGCGTTTGCGGCCGTTTTCATTTAACGAAAGGAGGAAACATGATTCACAAGGGCCATTACGGCTGCCCCAGCTGCGGCAGCCTTAAATTCATCGCCTCGCGCGACGCCAAGGAGTACGTCACCAACGAGTGGTTGTGCGCGTACTTCGCCGGGGTCGAAGAAGGAGACGATGAATTCGACGAAGTCGAGGTACTGAACACGCACTTTCACGACTCCGAAAGTGAAGCATTCGAGGACGAGAAGACCTGCCGCGAGTGCAAACACCAGTACATCGAGCCGAAGTTCTACGCTGACCGCTCGTTCAACGACAAACTCGACGAAAAGAACCTGCCCGCCAAGACCGTCGAGGTGCTGACCACGTTGCTCGCCCAGAAAGCTCCCCACGCTGCGGATTTCGACCTCGAAGAGGAGCCCCACGCCCTGCTGGTTCGCGCCCAGGCGCGAAAGCAGCAGCGCGGCTCGGGCCAGAGAACATGGCAGGTCTGTTTCTGCCCGGCCTGCAATTCCGAGATGGACAACTACACGATGCGCAGCGAGGAGTTGCGTGTAAACCCTTTGGGGCTGGAGGACGACGGCGTGCTTCGAGATAACCGCGGCCTGCCGCTGATGTTGGTCGTGCCGCTTTGCCGCAAGTGTAGTCCGTCAAGAATCTGAAACGCCGCCATCCGAGTTTCACCGCTTCACCCCAGACCGCCCCAGGGCGGTCGTTTCGTTTGTTCAACCGTTCAACTCAACCCAACGGAGGACCCATTCATGTTGCTAAGACCCGAAAACCTGAAGTGTCATTTGGCCGACGACTACGGGACGCGATACGCCCTGCATTGTATCGCGCTCGGCGCCCGCGGTTCCATCTCCAGCGACGGCCGGTTCCTGCTGTTCGTGCCTTACCCACCCCTCGACCCCGCCGACGCACCTTTGATTGAAGGCGTCGACGCGAAAAGCCCGTCGCCGGAAGTTGAGCCATTCCTGGTCAAGACCGACGAGGCCGCGGGCGCGGTGGGAGCATTGCTGCCCAAGAAAGGAAAGAACGATGACGCTTATTACTGGACACAGGTCATCCAGGGCGAAGTTGCAGGTGATGGTTTGATGCTCGCAACCACGGACCTCGAAAGCGCGCGGTCAATGGTTTTGCAGCGGACCGGTGGTGAATTTCCAAACGTCGGCGGCGTCATTCCCGACTATTCCGAAGCCGTCATCATCTCCCTCGACCTCAATCGACTGCTCAAGCTCATCAAAACTCTGCGCGCAGCCAGCAAGTCCGACGTTGTTACCCTGCGCATCATCGACACCGAGACCGGCGTCAACTTTTCCTGCAATGACGGCGTCGCGGGCCTGTTGATGCCCTTTGAACCGCCCCATGCGCCCGACGGCCTGGCTGTGCTTCGCGACCCCAATGCTGCCGCGCAGCGGGACATGGAAGTCGCCATGCAGATGGCGGCGGCGCCGCAACCGGAATCGGAGATGTTGCCGCCCGCGGTTTTTGCGACGAGTGAAGAGTAGCGGGCCGCAGATCGCAGGTCGCTGTTTGCTGTTCGTTGAACGAAAGTTGTTTGTCAGGTCCGCATGGTGCGAGCCTGTTTTTGTTTGGCGTTGTTTCCAAGGAGAAAAAACCATGAGTACCGCAACCGCAACACCCGTGAAGGAAGAAAAGAAGGCGCCGGAGAAGACCGCCGCAACCCCGCCCGCCTCGGGCAACGGTGCGTCGGGCAAACCCGCCGCTACCGCCGAGAATTTCCAGCGCATCCCGCTGGACTGTCTCAAAGCCAACCCGCAGCAGCCGCGCAAGGATTGGGATGAGCCCGCCGATGAGACCGGCAAGACCGCGCTGGACTACCTCGCCGAAAGCATCGCCGAGGACGGCATCCTGCAACCGCTGGTCGTCACGCCGGACAAGGACGGCAAGTTCGTCATTGTCTGCGGCGAACGCCGCTACAAGGCCGCGAAGAAGGTTGGCCTGGCGGAAGCCCCCTGCATCGTGCGTCCGGGCCTGAGCGAGACGGACATGCTGGAGATCGCGCTGACCGAGAACATCCAGCGCAAGAGCCTGCGCCCTGTTGATGAAGCGAGGGCGTTCAAAGCGTTGATGGAGAAGTGCGGCTATACGGCCAAAGCCCTGGCGAAAAAGTTGGGTTTGTCGGCGGCGGCGATCACCTATCGCCTGTCGTTGCTGGGACTGACGCCTGACTTGCAGAAGGCGGTCAACAACGGGGCGATGTCGCCCACGGATGCCCGATTTGTCAGCCAGGAGGCCAATCGCATCGCCGGGCCGAACAAGGAGGAACATCGCAAGGAAGTGATGGACCGCGTAGCCAGTACAGTCAAGCAGGCCGGCACTGACGGCAAGAAGATGACCAGCAAGGAAGTGCAGGCCGTGGCCAAGCAGGAAGTGGCGCGCCAGGAGGAGAAGCGCGTCGCGCCCGTGTCCGTCAAGGCCGCATCAAAGGCCCCGACGCCGGGCGTCACTGTGCAGCCGACGAAGAAGGTTGAACCGGAGAAGCCCAAGAACCCCAGCCCCGCTGAGAAGAAGCAGCGGGCCGAGTTCGTCAAATCTGTCGAGCGTGTGCGCGCGGCGTTCAAGAAGTTTGAACCCATCGCGCAGGATACGGGCAAGCTGCCGCGTTTTGCGCAGGTACTGGTCATGCTCGACCCGAAGGTGGACGAATTCCTGTTCAGCGCCGGAAAAACCCTGGCGCGCATCTATGAGCAGGTGGGCGTGCAGAAGAAGCTGTTGAGCGTCTACGGCGGCAAGTAACAAAAAACAACCCGCGGGGCAGGAAGAGGGCGAGCACGTCCCTTTTTCTGTTGCCTATTTATTTTCCATATGGAAAGAAAACGCAAGTCGCGTTGTGCCCCGCGTGGTCGCTTGTCGAAGACGCAAGGCTCTGACTCGACTCACTCTAGAGTGCGGTGGCACACAGCAAATATGGCTTCGTCTCGCGCTGCCTTGATTTGCTCCTGGTGATCAGGGTCTTCAAAACCCATCAGGAGACTCACATCGTGGCGCGTTCCCCAGAATGCAACACATTCCGCCAAGATTAAAAATGCCTGGCATGATAGATGCCTGTCGAACCAACTTTTAGCGGTTTGTAGCCTCGCCTTTGCCTCTTCCGGCCCAAGGTCGTTTCGATCCATCAGCAGAAGAGGAAAGGGTAGCTCTTCTCGCCTTTTGAGCGCCGAGTCCAGCCGAATCAAGAGCAACTCTCCCGGAGTCTTCACCTGTGCGCGTATCTCATCTGGAAGGTGCTTGAGCAGACGGTCTTGAGCCCATTTCATTACCTCTGCTTTAGCGTGTCGGTGCTCCGTGCATTCCCAAAACAACCATCGGGCATCCTCGCGTGGGATTTGGGAAGCAAACGGCTCCAGCTTCTCAAGGATGTTCACCGTCAATGGATTGGATGAATGGCCCTTTGCCCAAGTCGACATCACATGGCTAAACACGCCGTTGCAATTTCCCCGTTCTGACAGCGCTTGGGCTGCCATGGCCGCGCATGTCGTGGTACCCACCCGAAACGCTGTTGCAATCATGTGCGGATCTCGCTGAAGGCCGGTCCAAAATTTCTTCAGCGTCTCTTCGGCGTCAGCGGGCGGGATTTGACACAGAACCTGGGCCAATGTGAAAGGGATGTCGGTTTTGTCGGCAGCTTGGTTTCTCGCCAGCTTGTCAGCATATCGTTCAATTCGGTACTCCAACTCTTGAAGCAGAGATCGAGTCCATACTTGCGGTGTCATCGTCCACCAGAAACGCGCGAGTCTTTCTGCACGGAGGATGTCAATCAACTGCGGAACAACGGTTGCGTCACCCAGCTTCGCTCGCGTCTGTATTGACTGGAGATAGATGGGTTCTTCGGAGCGAATCTGCTGCAAGTCACTTAGATCTATGTCAGGCGCAACGATTAGCCAGAGACCAAAGCTTTTCCTCCTTAGGCCTTCGGACTCACCAGTATTTCTCCATATGGTCGCAAGCCTGTCGGCCGTCTGCTTCGAGAAAAGCTCCCGCTTCATGGGTCCTGTGGAAACACCATCCAGGAAACTCCAATGGTTTGAGCCGGCCCCAGCCGCAAGCCTTTGCACGACGTACTCCATCGCATCCGGGTGGTCGACGCGCTCGAGCATGTACGACACATCGTCGGCCAGAGCTGGGTTAGACCGACCGACGTGTATCAAATGCTTCATCGCATCGGTCGTGATGCCTTTGGCAAATCCCCAACCAATCTGAACCGGGATTTCCTCGCGATCTGTCGGCATTTCAGCACCCGGCTCCCGGGTCGGCAATTTGGTGAGCTGTTCCAACATGGGATCGAGAAGGGTCCGAACGTCTTTCACCGGGCACCTCGCGGCCGCCCAGATGGCGTAGTCTAACCGCTTATCAGGGCTCTTTTCCCACAGATGTCGAATCGTGATGTCCCGGTCCGGCAGTTCCAGATGCCCAATGATTCCCAGCCAGCCAGCCACGTCGTCATCGGTCAACCTGTTGAAATCCAGAAGCGCGTTGCATTCCTGCTGCAATCTCGTCAGGTGTCGCTTTGAGGCGTGCAGCGCGATTCGCTCGAATTGAGCGTCGTTGCAACCCGGTTGAAAGCCGACCCCGATGTGACCCCGGACGTATTTGAAGCCGCAGTCGATTGACCCGTTGCGCAGCCCTGCCAAAACCGAAATTAAGCTCAGTTCATGCGCTTGGACTAGCTCCGGAACAAGAGTTGAATCCGTCTCCTTCAGCGTCCAGTCAACGGCATGGAGCAACTGGCCAGGCGCACTGATGGACTCTGTTTTACACCACGCAATAGCGGCGTTCTTGATTGCCTCATGTCTGGGAGTCTGTGGGGTTCCAAGGAACCGAATACTCTCGAACAAGGCCAGTGGGGCTGCTTGCTTTGCTAGTGCTACCCAACTCGGATCCACAGAGTCTTGGATGAGCGCCTGGCCGAGAATTCGTGCAAAGTAAGGATCGAAAATGGTCTCGTTCTCTGTCCCGCTTCCTGCCATTAGCTGCTGCATACCCTGAACAAGCAGTTGGTCCCGCAGGCGGTCGTGCCTGAAAATCAAACGATCGCGATCATCGAGGAAACACAGGTAACGGTCTTTGATCAGACAGCGTATCGCGTCCCCCTGGTTGCTACCGGTCGGAAAGAGGCCCGCCACGTCATTCCAGGTTGGCTGCAAGGCGCGCCGCCGCAGCATCCAGATGGCGACCGTCTGCAAAGCGCCAAGCACATCCTGTTCGACCAGAGCGCTGCCTCTTGATTCCTGGGCACGCTTGATTCCTTTGCGCAATAGTCCGCCAATAACATCGGAACAGAGTGTGGCGAGCGCGGTGCCAGACGTGTCTTGCGCGACTAGTGCAGAGAGGCTTCCGACAAGGAACGGGTCGTTACTCAGTAGCTTGGCGGCGTCCAAGGCTTCCTGTTCGCTTAGGCGCTGGTTGCTTGCCCGTATGACGCGTATTGTTTCCTCATCACTAAAGGGCGGAACGGGCATGACCGATACGAAAGGTTGTCGACTGACGCTCTCGGGCACGAATTCCAGACTTGCGGGCCACAAGGGCACCAAGACTTTGAAGGCGAGGCCGTCACTTCCGGCGTCGCTTTCATCCAACCCTGAAGATGTTTTCTTTGAGTTGGCCGGGCGTGTGGCACCAACGATCATTTCTATCAACCTGGCGGGAACGCTTGATTGGTTGACATCATCCACGACGATGGTCAGATTCTTGTCGACAACAGAGGCTAGGGCGTTTTCTGCTCCGTCTTCCAGTTTTGGGTGCAGTTCGTGAAACCAAGCTTCAATGGCGCCTGAAAACGTGCAACTACGTTGAAGGACGTCCGCAGGAATCCATAGAAATAGGTTCCCTTGCTGCACAGCGTTTTCCGCAATTTGCAGCAGGGAGACACTCTTGCCAAATCCGGATGGTCCAACCAGAAGGCATAGGCGTGCTGTCTGCTTATCAAGTTCGCGCTTCATAGCGTTGTTGAAGTCTCGCGTTGTGAACTCGTTAGCTCCAACCGGAACTGTTTGACGACGGTAGAGTTCAACACTGCGTCTGCATAATGTTCTGAATAACTCGGTTGATAGTCGTTCGGCCTCGACTCCAAGGTGCTTTTTGCGAAGCCAGTGACCGTCCCGATTATTATCGAGAAAATGCGAAATACGGTGCTGGTCCCAAACATCAATAGCGATGTCGCTTGCCGCCCCGGCGCTTGTTACATCTTTGGCAAGTTCAAGGCTTACTCGCTGATTCGTCGCGAGAACCAACGTGAATGTGGCGTCAGCCAACTCTTGGCGAATCTGTCGAGCCTGCTCTTTTGCCTTGTTCAAATCGGAATCAGCCGCGGAAATCCACTTTTGGCGCAGCGAATCCCGATCTTTGGTGGTGTGTTGAACGATGACGTAATGTGACGGCTTGCTGTGAGGAATCAGGCAAATTCCGTCCACGGGTGAAACTATGGTCTCCCCATGCGCGTTGAGGCCTGTGTGAATGATCGACTTGTAATCGGGGTTGGCAAGACGCAACACACTGGTTGCCAGGAGCTCGAAAGCTCCCCGATCAGTCATGGCTTCAAGTACGCCGGCTGTATTCACTGCTATCCTCTATCTGGCCCGCCTAAATCATAGTGAGTTGAAGCGTATTTGCCGCCAATGTCGAGGATTTGGTTGTCAGGTGTCACGCCCGGGTGGGAATACAGGCTTTAAATCTACTTCGGCTTCATAGCTTGGAAGTGAAGCCGAGGTGTTCCATGGATCCGCCAGACAACAGGCCCCGGGGCGTGGTGCCACGCCTGCGGGGCGACATTGACACGCTGCTGAGACGTTTCCGACAACATTTTGACGGCAAACCATTTTTATGCACCCGCGGACTCATGCGTATGTTTTACGACATTGTGTCCGCCACAGTCGCCTCGGGCTGCCGAGTGCGCGTCTTGCGTTCCCTTCGCGCGGGGCCGCTGGATCAGCGCAGCATCGCGCGCCTGGCAAGCCTCGAACGCGCCAACGCGCAACGCACGATCCGCGACCTCTGTCGCCGCAAGCTGGTGGAGTGCCTCACTCCCGGGCAGCCGCGCTCCAAGGTCTACCGGCTTACCAAGCTCGGGCAGCAGGTTTACGACAGCATCAAGGACTGGGATTGCCGTGGAGGAAGAAAGTGAGGGTACGCAGCCATTTCAAGAGCTACTCGATGGAGCAGGGCTTGTCCGAATGGATCCAGCCGCTCGTCGATAAACGTGTGCTTGGGCTCAAGTCACTGGCGGAGTTCCAAGCGGCCGCGGTGCGTGAGAAAGTCGAGAAGTACGTTGAACTGGGCATCCATCCCTGGAGCCGCCACCACGCCAAACCGCAGGGCGTGGCTAACGCCGCCGCTCCACTGGCATTAGTCCTCGTCGCGGTTGCCGCCGTCGCGGGCCTGTCTCGCCTACACCCATCCAGCGTCGGTATGGCGTTGCTGGCGCCGCCGGAACAATTGTTAGCGCCTTTGGAGACATGGAATCTTGCCCGTTTTTACGCCGATCATTTTCTATTGATTGACTTTTTCCTCTATCTGGCGGTGTTCTCCAGCCTCGCGCACGCCAGTTTGGGCCGCACTTTCCAGCACCGGGGCCTTGCCGTGAGCCTGGGCGTGATGCTCGCGGTAGCACTGGCCGCCTCGGAGTTCACCCTTGGCTTTTCCGTGCGCAGCCTCGGCCCTTATGCTGGGGTCCTTTTGCTGGTGTTACTTGGAATCGCCGGCTACCACGGCGCGAAATCGCTGTCGATGGATGGAATGACCGCGGCCGCAATCTCAATCATCCTCGTTGGCGTTGCGGTGTTCACTTACCTGCCAGCGACGCCCTTTCATCCCTGGGTCGGGTTGTTGATACCGGTTGCGTTTACCGCGGCTGTCTATCGGTTTGCGGCGCAGCACCGCCTGCATAAAGAGCCGTTAGCACAGGTGAACCTCGCCGACGGCACCGAACTGCTGCCGGGCATCACCGAGGAAAAGCGTGTCGCGCGCGTCTATCTCGACCGCGTGACGCGGCAGGCGCGCAAGGACGCCGAGCAAGTCGTCCGCGAGCTGGCCTACCTGATGCGGCTGCTGGACTCGTTCAGTCGCCCGGAGATCCAGGCGTTAATAGCGCGCAAGCTGGCGGAGGTTGCGCCGCGTACCCATCAGGTGCGCGCTCGCCTGATGGAGCTTCGCAACACCATCGCGGGGTTGCAGGCTTTCAACAAACGCGTCGTCGGCAACCTGTCTGACAAATATGCCAAACTGACTCCTCAGTGCCGGAGGGAAGTCCGGCGTATCCTCGACGTCATGTTGCGGGAGCAGGATGTGGCGGACAAACTTGCGGACTACGAGGACAAGGCCCTCGACCACGAACTCGGCCTTGAGCAGGACTTGCAACAAGCAGCGAGCGCCATCGCCCGCAGCGAATCTGACAAGGCCAAGCAATCGATCGTGAGGGCGATTGACCGCGAACAAAAAGCCGTCGAATTGCTGGCCGAGATGGAGTCCCTTGAATCTTCACTGGTAGCTATAGCGGAACAGGCTCTGGAAGCCCACGCCAAGGTTGAGGCCGGCGGATGATGTCGGTGCAGCGAGAGCCACAGACGCGGAGTATGGCGTCTACAAGCAGGGCGCGTTGCGTGGCGCTTGCCATGAACACGGCGGCGTTGCCCCTGGGCGATCCACGCGTGCCAAAGCTGGTCGAACAACTGCAAGCCGAGGCCGCGTTCCTCTCCGCCTGTTTGAACGAATTGCGAAGCGGTGGCGTTGAACCCGGCGGCCCCTTCGAGAGGACGCTGTTACGTCGTCCTTGACGCTGGGATACGTGAATAGATTTCTAAAGGGGCACGATCACGTTGCTTTCATGGATGACGACAAACTACACACAGTGCCGCCATGGCTTGATGAGCTGGAGTCCCTGATTACTCAGGCCAAAATCAGGCGCGATCAGACCACACGGCAATTTCTCAAACGTTTGTGCCGACGTCGATTGAAGCGAGCTTGCGCTTCAGCAACTCACGAACCTCGGCGTCCTGCATCAACACGTTGAGCATGCCGTCGGATCGGGACCGGCGTCTGTCCAGCTCGTCCTGTTTTTGCTGCGCCTCCAGCACGGCTTTGATGTCCAGCCCGCAGCCGCATTTGCCGCAGAACGCGAAATCGCTTGGGTTGACCGTTTCGCAACGCGGACAAGTCCTCGGTTGCAAGACAGGTCGCGATTCCTCGGCGGGTGAAGCCATGCCGTGCATTTTGAGCAAGGCGTCCTGGGTGCTGCGTCCATTTAAGTGGACGTAGGTGGCAGGCATGCGGCTGCCCTGGATCCAGCCGAAATGCTGGTTCATCTGGGCCTCCGTTAAAACTGATGCCAGATGGCTCGCCCGTGTATGGCGGAACAGGTGCGGATTGCGCCTTTTCTTCACTCCGGCCTTTTTGAACAGCATGTCCATCATCTTGCGAATGGCCCCGTAGGCCATCTGCTCGCCGCGATTGACCTGGCCGATGTTGACCCACAAGGGCGCATCGCGATCCTGCCGCTTGGGGTGCATGGAAAGCCAGGCGGCGATGGACTGCGCGGCGTTGACGACAAATACCGGCCGCGAACCCGTCTTGCCGATCACGTTGATGCGGCAGCCCTGCTTCTCGAACAAGACATCCTTGATGCGCGCCGTGGCGATCTCGCCGATACGGCATCCGCCCTCATACAGCGTGGCGATGAACGCCCGGTCGCGCGGGTGATCCGCCGCAAGAATGAGCCGCTGGACTTCCTCGGGCGTAAAGATGTCGCTGTCACCCGGCAGGCAAAGCCTGTCGGCGCGCACGTTGGCGTTGATCCAGCGCACTTCCGGCGGATAATCGTCGCTGTTTCGCAGCCATTTGAAGAAGCGTTTGAGCACGACCTTGAAGGTGTGTTTGGTCCACTCGCTGAGCGGCAGCCGTTCCCGCTCGGCGATGATGCGGATCACGTCATCTTTGTCGCAGTCCACAAGGTGCTTGCCGGCGATCAGAGCCGCCTGTTTCAAGTAGATCAAGTAGGTCATAATGCGTGCTGTGGTCAAGCCCTCTACGACGAGCTGCCGCCTGAAGGCAAGAATGCGATCCTTGTTCTCCTGACTGACCGCGGACTCAAGCAGCCTGCGTTCGGCGCCCGCCATCTTTTCGTTGAAGCCATGCCAGTCCTGTTTCATGTAGTCCTCCAAGGGCGGCACGCCTTGAAAAGCTTCCCCCGCACCCTTGCGGGAGCACATTTGTTGCCCGCCAAAAGTGCATGGGAATTGAACCTCGACTCCGAATGCCCTGGCCGGACGCTCGGAAGCGGGGCTGAACTCTTGTCGTCGTGAAACCGCCCGTTTTTGATGTTTGAAAAGCGGCTCGGCTATTTATGCGTTACGCTTGCCTGTCCAGTGCGTGAGCGGCTTTAACAATTCCCGCGCGTGTGGTTGGGCTGATGACAACCAATAACAACGACTACCTGACGATCACGGAGAAAGGCGACCTGTTCTCGCGGGCGAAGATAGATCGCCGACGCGCAAGACTTGAGGAGATAAGACGCCAGTTGCTCGCTCCCTGCGGCGGCCGTGACGACGCCGGCGCTATTCTCAGGGAGAAACTGCTGGCCCGCGTTTCGGTGATCCTGGTGCAACTCGAGTCTCTCGCCCTGCAGCAGGAGACTTTCGAGCGCAACACCCGAAGTATCGAAGAGCAGATTGAACGCGCCCAGGGCCGCTGGAATGAATTGCCGGACGTGACCGTTGGCCAAGTGCAATCAATTGACGGCATCCGACAGCACATACTCAGCGAGAAGGCCGGTCTTTTGAATGAACTGCGTCAATTGCGCACGATGCACAGCGAACATCAACAGCGTTCCATCGCCGCGCTTTCCGACGTCTACACCGAATATGCCTCCACGCTCCGCTCCCTGGCCGTCCTCCAAGCCACGCCCCTTGCCTGCCTGCCGCTCGAAGACCTCATCGATTTCCTCGTGCCCCCCACCTCTCAGGGGGACGAGGAAATCATCATCCTTCATTCCCCTCCGGAAGTATCCACCGTCGACAAGAGGCTGCCATGACGGACACGCTTGATCACATCCGTGAACTTGCGGTCAAGCTCAGACCATTTTTGGGAGGCAAAGCCGACGCACTGGTGTCAGCCTGGATCGCCGAGGACCTGGACGGTCGTCGTGAAATCCAGCAGTTGCTCGAGCTGCACCATCAACGCCATGTCGTCGAGGAGGACGTGTGCGCCCTGCCTCCACCGAGGGAGGGCGACATGCCACGCGAAGGTATCGAGGTCGGCCAGATCTGTGAACTTGGGAAACCCGCTTACCCGTTCCGCCTCTCCAACGAGCTCATTAACCGGCACCTGCTCATTGGCGGTAGCAGCGGCAGTGGAAAGACGACATTTGTCTTTCGTATCGCCAAAGGACTGCTCGATGCGGGCATTCCAATGATGATCTTCGACTTTCTGGCGGAATATCGTCCGTTGGCTCGATTGTCGCCTAAGGTCAAGGTACTTACCGTCGGCCAGACCAATGTCTCGCCTTTCACCTTCAACCCCGTTGCCGAATTAATTTTGCTCTGCCAGGCGCGTAGCGAGCTGCGCGACCTCAGTCCGCTGCTGCAATTAGGCGACGTGATCTGCAAGACTTTCTACGCGGGTTTCGGAGTGCGCCACTTGCTCTCCGCCGCGCTCACCCACGCTGCCCGCCAGTGGGCACAGCATGACTTTGCCGACGAGTACACACCGTCCTTTCGCACGCTACTCAAGTGGGTTCGTGAGTATCAGCCCGCGGAGTCCAAGAGCGTCCGTTATCGTGAATGGCTGACGTCCTGCCTGCGTTGTCTCGAAAGCCTTGCTGCCGGAGGCTTTGGCGATGGCCTCGCCTGTCCGCGCAGCAAACATACTTCAGCCCAGTCCCTGCGCGACGAGACCATCATCTTCGAACTCAACCTGCCCTCGGATCTCAAGGTGTTCTTTGCCGAAATGCTACTGCTGTGCCTGCGCCAGCGGGCCCTCGACGATGCCAAGACCCTGGGTCGCGGCGTGCTGCGCAACGTTCTCATCTGCGACGAGGGGCACAATCTCGTCAAGAAAACCGACGAGCATGTCGAGAGCCAGCTCGCCATTGCCCTGCGAGAGAACCGCGGCTTGGGTACGGGCTACATCATTGCCGATCAGACACCGAGCCAGATAGACGACAGTGCCGTAGCGAATTGCCACCTTCAGATTTTTTTTGCGCTGTCAAATGCACGCGATTTGCGGACCGCCAATCAGAGTTTGTTGCTGGACCGCGACGACGAGAATTGGCTTTCCCGCCTGCCGGTCGGAACCGCCATCGCGCGCTTTGGCACCCATCGTGCTTTTGTGGTTCGCGCCGCACCCATGGATGAACTCAAGTTGCAGCGCGTGAGCGACGAAGAAATCGCCGCCCGCAACACCCGTTTCCTCGGTGATTCCGCGAAATCCACCCCGGAAACACCTCCGCTAGCGCAGCCGGGCTTGAATTCTGCCCCGCCGCCTTCAGGTAAGGAACTACCGGAGGATGCAAGGCAACTCCTTGTGCAAACCCTCAAGCATCCATTTGCGGGCATCAGCTCGCTATTTCGAGGCTGCTCAATAAGCACAAGAAAGGGACAGGCCGCCAAGGAAAACCTTGAACAACGCGGTCTTGTTCGCAGCCACGAAATCCACCGGGAAATCCCCGGTGGCGGCAAGACCGTGATCCTTGAGATCACCGACAAGGGCGCCGAGTTTCTTAGAGAACTCGGCCTTGATGCCCGCTATCCGTACTACGTGGCAAGCCCGGACCACGAATACTGGAAAGATCAGGCGGCTCAGCACTACCAGCGCCGGGGTTTTGCCGTCACCAAGGAGCTGCCCCTGCCGCTCGGCGGATCTGTTGATGTCGCCGCAGCCAAAGATGGCAAACGTGTGGCGATTGAGGTTGAAACCGGCAAGTCCGACCCCACCGGCAACGTGCAGAAGGCGCTTGCCGCCGGTTTTGACGAGGTTATCTCGCTTGCCACGACTTCCCCTGTCGCCCAAGCCACGGAGCAAAAGCTGGAAACCATCGGCGCCGCCTCCGAGAAAGTGCGTGTCCAGACCGTTGCGGCGTTGCAACCGACCGCCGACGAATATCTTGCCCGATTTTTCCAGCTCACCGGCCCTGAAAAACTGCTCGTGCTTGACGTGATGGACCTGCCCGTTTCGGCATGGACCGCCCGTGAAGAACGGCTTGCCCGCTCCGGCGTTCCTACCACACACGCAAACGAAGCATTGGCTGCCTGTCTCGACTCCGGTTTGCTTGATGGTGACGCTGACAACTTGGAACTCGCCCGTGCCACCCACGACGCCTTTCGGGTCATGGGAGCGTTGCGCGATTAACTTGAGTTAATCCGTGGCCTCGCGTCCTCGGCCAACACGCGGCTAACACTCTGTCCATCGATCTGTCATTTCAGCAGGGCGTTAACTCAAGTTAACCGGTAGGGACGCCGTCTCTTTTTTTGCGTAACTCAAGTCAACCGCTTTGGGATTGGCCAATTGACGCAAGTTTACAGTTCTCCCTGTCACGCCCGACCCTGCAGCCAACGTCAAACAACACTGGTTTCCAACGTCATTTCCAGACTGATTCCCGGCCCAACGTCCCCATCCACCCACCGCGCCCCGCCGCAGCGGGGCTTCGCCACACACACATCGCCCGCCCGCAGGCGGGCCATGCCACACAACGCCACGCCCGCAGGCGGCTTACATCGTCTATGCAACGCACCGCCAGGTGCCTAGCTATCGTCTCGACATTCAGTCGTCGTACCAGCTCCCATAGCCTCGACGTCCCTCCAACTAATTCGCCAACCCTCTCGAAGTCCTGTTTCCAACCACGGCCTTCGTGATCCATCGTCAAAGCACCGCTTTGCCCTATCCCTATGCACCGCCCCGCCAGGGGCCTCTTTCTATTCCTGCCCTCTTGGCAGGAATACCTTATTCGGGGAACCACGGTTCCCCTGGCCGCTCACCTCCTTTGAGTACCAGCCAGCAAGGCCAGCTTTCAAGAATGGAGACTCTTTCAAGTTCAAAAGGGTCCGCCAGCTCCTCATCCTCCAGCCCGGCTACGCTGCCCCAGTCGTCTTTGCGTAGCGGGACTATCCGAGGGTGAACGGGCAACCCGTCCACCTCGTCCTCTACCGCCTCTGCTTCGTCCGACGGTGGTTCGCGCCAGCCGTCCACCACTTCCGCGCGGCCCTCAAGCAGGTCCGACAGAACCTCCGCCAGCCGCCTGGCTTCCTCGATGCTGAGAGCCATTGAGGCCATCTCTTCGTCGCGCCTGACGCTGATAACAACGCTGTTGGTTACGTAGACCTCGCGTCGTGAACCTGCGTCATCCCGCACCGTCAGTTCAACCTCACGCTCGACGCACTGCGCTTCAACGTTACCGCGCGTTGCCCGGCACGTGACCGTCTCCCGCACGCGCACGCTTTCATTGCCGCCGTTGCTTTGCTCGTTTTCGTTCATACGACACCTCCGCCATCAGGAGCTTTGTTGCCCCTGTCTGGGTCGAGGCCTTCGGGCACAAGGCAAGGGATCGCTAAAACTTCCTCGGACGATCTATCGGCTAATCGCCAAAGCCTTGGCGACTCAACTTTCGTCCGAAAGTTTTACGTAGCCCGATGCCGGCCCGCGTTTGCCGAGACACAGGGGCACAAGCCCTGCGGGAGGTGTCCATGTCTCAAAACGAGCGCCGGCGCTGCAATAAGGGCGCACCTGCGGGCACCACCACGCGCTACGGCATCCGCACCGGAACTTGAAGCGGTTTGCGAGGTTGCTCCGTCACGATGTTGCGGCCTGGTGAGGGAGGGAGTTTGTAGCGTTCGCGCACGAACTGCTCCCATAACGGGTTGTCAGGCTTCAAAGCCAGCTTTGCCCAGCCCTCTGCTTCGATTTCCGCTTCGAAGTCACAGTCGCTGCACCACAGGCTCATTCGTTCGCCCATTTTGCAGCCGCACCGCAAGCACTGCCCTAGGGGCACGCAGATGAACTTGGGTTCGGTTGTCATGGTTGAAAGTGGAGCCGCTCGCCGCCCTCAAGCGAGCACCCGTTGAGCGGCTCACGGCTCCGCAAGGTTAGCCGTGACGCCGCGCGTTGCGCAGGTCGTTCACGTATGTTCCGTTGGCGTCAGGCGTTTTATCGCGGCCTCCGCGATGGCCTTCATTTCCTCGGGTTTGAGACGGACCCATTGTCCGGCCAGGGGCCGCAGCTCGAATTTGGCGCGGCTTCGTCCGCGCAGGCGCACCTGGAAGTAGCGCCCGATGTATCGCTCCTTTGAAAGGACTTCGTGCTGCCTGTTGACTACGACCCTTTCTCCCACCAGCGTCCATAGGGCGAGTGTGGCGCCTCGTTCGTTCTGCCAGAGCACTTCGCAGCTTTCGTTTTCGATGCGGATTTGCGGCTTCATCGTTTGTCGGGTCTCTCATCATCGTCCAGCCACGTTTCCCAGACGACTTCCTCGTTCTCGCACTCGCCGGAGCATTTGATGCAGCCGCTGGTGAGGCAGTGTTCCGTGCGAGCTGCGTGGCGTTTCAGCTTTTCCACGGCGCGCTCAAGTCGTTCCAGTCGTTGAGTTTCGTTCATAGTTGTTCCTCCGCCCGTAGGCGGCTCTCGGTTTCGCCGCTCGGGCTCACTCGACAGCCCGAGCGCGTCACGTCCTATCCCATGGTCCGTCGTTGGGCGTCTCGCCGAACACATCCTCGTACAGCCCCAGCCCGGCGCTCCAATCCGATGCGCCTCCATCGCTGGTGACATCCACTTCTGGAAAGTGGTGTTTGAGCGCGATCAACACGGCGCATACGAGCAGGTCGTAGGGCCGCTGCGCGGTTTTGCAGAACTCCATGTACTTGCCGCGAAACGGCTTGATGTCCTTGATGATCCGGTCAACGCGAAAAGTCTCGTAGCCCTGCTCACCCTTGCCGTTGAACGCCAGCGTGTCGGCGGAAAACGTCGGCTCGCCCTCGCTGCTCCAGCCGGCGATCTCAATCTCTTTGGGCGCGGACGCCATCAGGCGCCGAACGTCCGACGCGAATGCTTTGAATCGCTTGATATCTAGCCTCTTTGGCCGCTTCCAGTAATGCGTGTAGCCCATTGTTGTGCCTCGGCCGCCGGCTCAATGACCGGCGTGACCACTCGATTGAAAGTGGGCACGACGGCACCGGAGCCAATCGCGAAGTCTGTGGCGGTAGCGCGCGTCGAGGAGATGAGAGCTGGAACCCGCCAAGCTGTTTGGAGGAGCTTTGTTTGTGAATTGCTCAGTTGAAATCCTTATCGTTCAGCCTGAGAAGCATCAGGTTGTGCGTCAACACGCGCATGAGAACTTCGGCCTGTTGTGAGGATTCGTTCCGCGCCCTCAGCGATTCGCCCAGCCTCCGTTTGTTTCGCGAGAAGTCACTTTCGATCTGCCATCGCTGGCCATAGTCGCCCTGCTTCAGTCGCCATGTCATTTCGCGCCGATAGGGCGTCTTGGGCCATTTTCGCCCGTTGTTGCGGCGGTTGAGGTTAAACACAGTATCACCAATTCCCAGTTCATCACGACAAAGGGCGTGATGGTTTTCGCCGTCATAGCCCGCATCGGCGAGCAGACAACCCAGGCTCAATTGCCCGGCGGCCTGACGCACGGCTTCTTCAAATTGAACATGATCGACGGTTCGTCCGAAGCTAACCACGGCGCCGCAGAACAGGTGGCTGTCGATGTCGCAGACTGCCGTCAGCTTGCAATAGCCGGGTATGACACGCCGGCCTCTGTGCGGCCCTTGGCGATCAATAAAGTAACGCGAGCAGTGGCGCGTGTTGAAACACGTCGAATCGATGGCCCCGCGCGGCTGCGCGGCGACCAGGCCCTTTAGACGGGCACGTTTAAAGCAGGCAGCAAGCAGGGAAGCGAAGCCCCTTTTTTGTCCAGTCGCTCCTGGGCTTTGCACAGCGTCGAATAGTGCGGGACTTTGCGCAGTCTCAGCGAGTCTCGTAATTCCCCGAAATCCGACAGCAGTTGGCAGATCCCGCGAAAGTCCGTCTTGAAAAAGGCTCGAAGAGCCAAAACGGCCAGCAATTGAGCCTGTGTGAACGTTCGCTTCGAGAACTTGCTGGAGAAAGGCGGCAACGCGGCTTCACCTACGGCAAGCACCTCACGAGCCAACGCCACCGGCGATTTTGTCATTTCGCGCATAGAATTCCCCCTATGCACGATCAATCGGCATTCGAAACCCAATCCCTTGAGAGGATTTCAACAGAGCAGGTGTGAATCGTTGTTACGCCCGCGCGTTTGTGTTTTGAGACCATTTCTGGAGGCGTGCGATGACCACGATGCAGATACAACCGGCAGGCGACGCTGGACGTTCCAACTCCCAACCGCCCGGCAAGACCTTCCTTCGCGGTGTTGGGCGGGCAATCGCTGAATTGACCTGTATCTTCGTCGCGTTTGCCTTGATTGTCGCGGCAATAGCATTCGTGGTGTCGCTGTGTTCACCATCGAAACCCCAGCCGCTTTCAACCGGGGCCTTGGCGCTGGAGAACGCCAATCGCCTCGCGCACGAACTGAGGCGCATTGACGCCGAACCCAAAGGACCGCGGATGCTCTGTCATTCCATCGGCCAGTTTGCTGACTGGCAGCAGCGTTGGACTCGCTTCAAGGCGGCGCGCGGGGACTATCTTGCGCTCACAGATGACTTTGGGGTCGCGGTGTACTCCTTTCGGCTACGCGATGCCGAAATCGACGCGCAGATTATGAAACTTCGCCTGCAGGACATGGCCGCGATGTTTTTACAGCAAAGGAATGACAACGGTCGCCCCGAGATAACCTGCACGGAAGCCATGCTGCTGGCCCATGCCATCATCGACGCTGGCTGGCACGACGACATGAATCTGGCTGGGGTCCTTAACTACAGGGCGGAACTCGAACAGCAGCGCGACCCACGAGCCGCCGAGCAGTTTCGTGAATTCGCAGATCGCATCCGCGGGACAAGTAAGCCGTGATGTGGCCTGGTCGCCGGTTGGCACTACAGAGATTTTTGCGCGGTGTTTAACGCAAGTTAATCCTTGGTGGAAAGGCAGTCCTCGTCGCGTTCGAGCCGATGCCACGGGCCTTGCAGTGGAACCGGGCCGACGACTTTCTCAAACAGTTCGACGGCACATCTCCATTCGGACGCGCTGCCACAACTGGCGACACAGGCCTCTGGAAAATGATGAACGAGCGCAAGCAGGGTTGCGCAGACGAAAAGGTCATAGGGCTTGCGGGCCGTCTTGCACCATCCTCCACCTTCGCCGAACTTATTCAGGGTTCCACCGTGGACGCGATTGAGGACAAACAACTCGTGGGGGCGGCTGTAGCCGTTGAAGCAGATCTGATCGTCCGTGATGTCCACACCCGGCTCGCCGCTGGAATTAGCGATATCAAGGATCTCGCCGGGATAGCACGCATCATGTTCGGCGATGCGTTCAGGCAACGATTCATATAGACGCCGCACATCCGCTGTGAATAGGACCCAGCGCTCCCTGTCCACGACTGCAGGTACAGCCCAATGATGCTCGTACCCCATCGCGAGTCCTCCTGGAGGACAACGCTGAATGACCGGGATCCTTCAACATGAAGCGCGATCGGCGACCTCACTTTGTTGTGAATGGTTCGCCTTGGTGTGCGTTGGTTGTCTGAGGGGTGCGGTGATGGAGCTGCGCCCAACGCAAAGAGGAGGAACTGCCATGTCGCAAGTCGATCAATTCAAAGAGCGCCGTGAAATGACTCTGGAGCACGTGAAGCATGTTGGCTCGCGCAATGTCGCGTGCCGTGTGCGTCGCGTCAAGGACAAGTCGAAGCATGGCATTTTCGAGGTGTTGAAGGCTGAGGCCGGCCGAGCGCAGATTGCCGTGAGCGACCAGTTCTCTGCAGATGAGGTTCGGGCGCTTACCGCCGTGTTGTGCGACGAACAAGGCGCGGATTTCAACGACAGCGACTTTGTGCCGGACGCCGAGCGCGAGGTCGCGCGGGATATGCACGCGTTTTGTCGGACGATGCTGAAGTTGAATGAGCTTGTGGCGCGGCTCGCGGCGTCGGACAGGGCGGGGCAGATTCGCGAACACATGATTGCGGCTCACAAGCTGCTCGCGAGTAATCCGGCCGAATCGCTTGCTGTTGCCACCTTCCGCCTGCGCCTGATTCCCACCCTGGCCAAGGAGTTCAATCAGTTGGTGTGGCGCCTCAACGATGAACAGAAAACCTAACCGAGCCGACGAATAAGCTTGCGTTGGCCTACGGAGGGGCGGAATGCGTACACTGAAGCGCCTCTTGAACTACAAGTCTTTGTCCGTCGCAAAGTCTGGGAGTTGCGCATGCCTACCAACGAAATGGAAGATAATCCAGATGGGTCGGGGCTCGATGCTATTCTCGAAGCGTATGTGGGAGCAAATTGCCTGATCAGGTCAAACAAGCTCAAGGCACCTATCCCCGATGACTGGAACTCTATACGCCTGACCGTGAAGCAAGAGCACATCAACGACCTGTGCAAGCGTATATCGGAATGGTTTCCAGGTGGCACGTTCACCATCAAGCGTCGTTCAGGTCACCCGATCATTGTCCTTCGAAAGCGCCGTGGTGCATCGGCGAATTGGTGGCCACTCTGGTCGCTTGTTGACTTCCCCGCTGTGGAGACCGTCGAATTCCTTTCAAGTCGGAAACAGCGTGCGTCAGGGGATGGCAAGTTTTCGAGGCCACGCAAACGCCCGAAACAGCCTGCCACGGCCGACGAGTTGAGAGCCGAGCGGGCGTTGCAAAAGCTGATACGACAGCTCAATCGCCGTTATCCCAATGGATGACCGGCGAACAGCCGGTCCGTTCTTTTTCAAACAGTGGGGAGGCACCAACAAGAGGAAAGCAGGCCGCTTGCTCGACGGCCGCATGTGGAACGAGATGCCGTTTCGAGATGATTCTTGAAGTATTCGGTGCTCGGCACGCAGTTGCCGAGGTGCCCGACCGGCGATGTAATCGTCCGAGGCAATGCGTTGACCGAACCGACCCCCGATGCGAGAGGGTGGCTTCGCCTCGTATGAGGCCAATGATTCTCTTCTCAAATCGGAGTAGATCGCATGGATGCGGGCGAACTTCTTGTAACGGGTGGCATTGGTGTTGCCGGCCTCGCGTTTGCCTCTTATCAATACTGGCAGGCGCGCCAGGAAAAGCGCCGCCACCTGTTGGCCGCGATGCGTGATGTATTTCGCGAACACCATTCAGCAGAGCGAATGGAACAGCGGCGTGGCGTCAAGGGCTTGAGCCTCTGGTTCGCTGAGCTTGGCAAGGTTCACGCTGCGGAAGCCGGTTTTGATGCCGGCAAGCACTCACTTCAGGCGTTGGCATCCGCCAACGGTGACCAGTTGCCCGAGAAAAAGTTGCTGGCCGTCGCCGAGGGAAATTTCAACTATCTGGAAATGTTGGGAATGCTCTATCGCGAGGAGTTCATGGGAGACGAGCTGCTTGAGCTGATACACAACTCCACAACCCGGTTTTGGTCCGCTATTACCCAAACCAACGAGGACCAATGGTCGCACAATGCGACTCCTGCATCGAGCCTGGATGAGGCCCGGAAGGCCGGACAGTTGCGGTTCAATCTCGCTCACGTGCGGCGGTGCTACGATCGCATCAGGCCTGCACCGACGAGAGGATTCGACTGGGGCGGGGACGCCTACCGGCTTGCCAAGGCCGTCTGGGAATTCCGCCACAGGCCTGGATTCCGCCAATCGCGCGTCAACACGGGGGGCATTGAGGGTGATGCACTCCCCAAGAGCAATGAGAACGGCCCCAATCTTGCGAAAGGGATCGTGGCGACACCGAACGCAAATGGAACCCGGCCTGCATAACGTGCCTACATTCACCCGCTACATCGGCGTTGATTACTCGGGCGCGGAAACACCGACCTCAAGTCTGAGGGGTTTGCGTGTTTATTCGGCTACGCCAAACTCGGCGCCCGTGGAGGTTTCTCCGCCGCCGAGTCCCAGGAGGTACTGGACGCGTCGTGGTCTTGCGGAATGGCTGGCTACCGAACTTGTGAAGGATGAACGCGCGTTGGTCGGCATTGATCACGGGTTCTCCTTCCCACTCGCCTACTTCACGAAGTATGGTCTCGCGCACGACTGGCCTGCGTTCCTCGACGACTTTCAGCGGCACTGGCCAACAGACCACGACGTTTACGTCGATTTCGTGCGGACTGGGCTTCTGGGCAATGCCGCAGCACGCGTGGGAGATCCAAACTGGTTCAGACTTACTGAACTACGAACAGGCACGGCCAGCAGCGTTTTCAACTTCAATGCCAGGCAGCGCAATGTTGCCAAGTCCACGCACTCCGGCATCCCCTGGCTGCGATACATCCGCAACAACACTCAGGGCAAGGTCCATTTCTGGCCGTTTGACGGCTGGGACCCTCCCGCGGGCAAGTCCGTCGTAGTTGAAGTCTATCCGCGTCTCTGGAGCAAGAACTATCCAAGGGCAGACCGCACGCCCGATCAGCACGACGCATACAGTGTTGCGGCGACACTTTGCCAAGCGGACCAAGACGGAACATTGGCCAAGTGGCTCAGTCCAAAGTTAACGCCCGAGGAGAAGGAAACCGCCAGCATCGAAGGCTGGATTCTCGGCGTGTCGTAAGCAAGGCATTAACTACGACGCCTGCAGGCGCGTGAGTCGTAAGTTACGAATCTCGATCACATCGGACAGCAAACGCTATCTGGACATGGACCGATTGCGGGAGATGGACCAGGCGCGGAAAATGGCAAAGGCGGCGACCCTCAACCCAAGTGGCGGCGGAAATGTTGCAGTGGCGTAACGAGTCAAACGTGTTGTCGTAGATGAAATTCAGGCAGGACCGATCAACGATGCATTCAAAATGTGCGCAAAATTGTGGACACTACCGACACATCTGCCATCACTTTCCGTAGACGATGTCTGCCGCTGTGAGGCCGAGTTCGACAACGCCAGCTTCACCACGGATTTTGGCGAATATCTCGTCAGGACTTTGACTGGCGCTAACTTCGCCGTCGCCACCCAAGTAAAACCATTTCTGTAGGCGCTCCAACTGATCTTTTCCTAGGCGCTCGTAAATGAGTAACCTCTTCGTCAAAGTATCCCCGGCGGTCACGGATTGCCCCTCGCAAGCCTTGAATCCTTGCTCTTCCAAGATGTCACTTGATTGAGCGCTACCATCACTGAGGAAACTCTTTACAGGAAGGACGCCAATGGCCAGATACCGTTCGATCGCTGCGTCAGCGCTTACATCAAAATAAGTGCTTCCGATTGAAAAGGCTTGATACGCGACCGAACCGTTCGCCCCGCGGCTGGTTTCCTTGTTCTTGTAAACTGCCAAGATCGCAATTTTGCTAATCCAATAATAGTCCCAAGTCGTGTCATCCTTGCGCGCGGTCGCAAAGGCCACGATCTTGGTCCGAGTGCTCTCGTCTTGAGTATCGATATAGGCTTGGAGAACGTCGCAAGCCTTCAGTTTGGCGTTGTACGTAGATTTGTAATTGCTATTCAAGAAGACCAGTGACGAGTCAACAGTCATGTTCCTCGTCACCGCACCTTCAGCATGATTGACTACTTCAACGTTCCGTACTACGCGTCCAGTCAGAGGAAGCTGTAGAATGTCCGCCTCGGTAATCCTCTTGGGAATTGCCTGGCCTTTGGGTGCTCTGACAATTAGTCCCAAATATGCTTCCGCGTTAACTTCGGAAAGGCTTGCCTCGAGCAACACTCGTCGCTTCAGGGTATCGGGCTCTTCATAGGTGGGCATCCCGGAGTTGAATTGTACACCGGTGCATCCCGAAATGACGCCGGCAAAGATAATCCCAATAATGAGCCATGAACGCATCGTATTGATTCCTTTTGGTATCGGTACGTGGATCGGCGTCACCCGCCGCTCGCAAAATGAGACGTGGTCCTAACGCTTCTTCACCCGGAAAACAATCTCACCCGGTCTAAAGACCACTTGGGTACATACGTAATTGAACGGCGGGGCAATTGCCTCGATCAACTGAACGAATGCACTTCGCAGCTCCACCGCGAGATGTTGAAGAAATCTATTCACTTCAGCAGTGTTCTTTCGAAACACCTGATCGATCGCCGAGTTGAGGGACCGGTTTGTAACCCAGTCGTCACGTAGAGATCGATAATCCTCGCCAAAGGTCAGCTCAGAATACTCTTGATTGTCACTCATCTTTTCGGCTTTTAAGTTGAACTGCTGTGGCGTAACAGCAAACCCGGTATCCGCTCGCGCAACCAACGACAACGAGAATCGCAGGTGTATCGAGCCGCGGCCAAACGAGCCTGAGTTACTTCCGACGTGAAGCGTGATCCCGCCGTCGTTAATGCTGACGCTCGTGTACCACTGATCGCTGTCTTGGCGGGTTAGGCCAAACTTCTTGGCACCCGACCGGTCCAGAAGTTCGACGAAGCCAGTACAGAATGCATTTCGCAGATCCACAATGGACACTTCCTTATTTACATCCCCTTTCTTTGCCGCGAGCGTTGAATTACCCGGGCCGGAAAAACCAATGATGACGTCTTCGGTTTCTTGAGCCCCTAAGTCATTTTGGCAGGCATCCAACACTTGGCCAATGTCGAGCAGCGCATGGCTTTCTGTATGCGAGACGGTACCACCTACATCATTCGCCGTGAATTGCTTGAGGTTACAGGAGGACAACCATCGCTCGACCTCTGCGGCCGTCGGCAGTTTGCCTTTCCGGCTTTTGTACAATTGCTGTACAAGCAAGACTGCCCCACTTGCCATCGGCGCGGCCATACTCGTTCCAAAAAGTTCTCTAACGCTATTGGGAGCACAGTTCCACGTCGAGGTGATGTTCTCGCCAGGCGCTGCGAGATCTGTTCCAAATTCGGGCGCGCCCTGTTGGTCGCGCAAAATTCGGTTTCGAAACGGCGGGAAAGAAGGCAGTTCCCTCCAATACGCATCTTTTGCGGCGGAGGTGACGGATACTGTTTCAGGGCAAATTGCAGGAAAGCCGACAGCCCCACAGTAACCCTGATTCCCGCAAGCGGCCACGACGATCACCCCCTGATCCGCTAGGCGCTTGATGGACTGCCGTATCTTACCCCTTACCTCATCACCATCAAAATCAAACGCCGGCGGCGTCGTGCATAAGTTGTGTGTCGAGAAAGAAATGTTGACAACAGAAATGCCCAGTTTCGCGTATTGGCCTTCAACCCATAGCAGCCCTTTTAGCGCATCACTGAGCGTAAATAGACCCGCATCATCCAGTACTTTTACGCACACGAGCTTGGCCTTGGGAGCTATCCCGACAACGCCTCCTGCCTGCCCATTTGCGGCGATAATGCCGGCTACGTGGGTTCCGTGCCCATGTTTGTCAGCCTCAGGATCGCCAAGAGATTTATCAACTTGTTCGTAATGCAAAATCTTGTCGGCTCCGGCCAGATCAGGGTGTTTCTTGAATATTCCCGTGTCTAGAACAGCAGCCACCATGCCTTCTCCGTGAAGGCCCAGATCCCATGCGCTCTGGACGTGCATGAGCTCTACGGCACTGCGGACCGCAGCCGCCCCTTTGTCCTGACTTTGAACGAAAGTCGGAACAGAGCCATCGGCCGTTATGGCGAAGTCCCCCGCCCCAAGTTGCACCTCCAGTTGGTTGGATGCAGGCCAGCCCTTCGCTGCAGGCCTGCTAACCAAACCTGTGTGAATGCAAACCGCGGCTAACAATAGCGCGCCTACAGTGGATTTGATCCGCATAGGAAAAGACCTCGGAAGCCTTGATTGTGCGTAGCGTACAACAGGTTGCAAAAAAGAGTTGATTCCGGGCGAGGACCACGCGGCGCAAAACTTGCGGCAGCGGGATGAATCAAAACGGACGCGGTAGATGAACTTCAGGCTCGACCGACCAACTATGATTTCAAAATGTGCGCAAAATTGTGGACACAACCACTAAAAAATGAAGCGATTAGAATTTTTCTATTCAGATTTATGCACTTTCCCATTTTTGTACGATTGCATCCTGATTGGCACCGAGTCCTCATTAAATTCCAACCACGTCCCTGATTTTTCGCCGTTGGTATAATAACCCATGCTCGCCATACTTCGATTGCTATGCCACGCGATATACAGGCCATGACGCTTGTCGTCCAAGACTTCACAAAACTCAATAACCAAGCAGGTGTCTTGCCAATGAACCCAATAATCTATGCTATGCCCTTTGCGAAAAATCATCTCATGGTCACCGCTGCCTTGCCAAAACTCAGCATTTGAAGCGTCCTTGATCAACCAGACATCCATAATTTGGTTCTTCAAGTTAATGACACATTCAAAATACGAAAATCTTAACACTTGAAGAGGCGTGGTACTGAGAAATTCGAGCCGCTTCGATTCTTCCCATTTCGGGTTTGGTTCGGCGGCCGAAAAGGATGTGACTATCTGCCCCTTTCCGTAAGCTTGTTCGACAAGGTTCAGCGGCTTCCCAATCAGACTCAATCGAACGCAACCGTCCCCCCCCGCCAATGTCATAGTATTACCTCTAAGCCGATCATCTTTGCCATTCGCACAACTGCATGTGACCAACATCAAACAGGCCACGAATGCGAGGCGAGCATACACCGTCAAAGCCCCAGCGATGGATTTCGTCAATCCCATATGTGTTCCCCTTCACGATGCGAATATTGTTCATAGTGAGCAGTCTTGCCGCCGGCAAGCCGATCATTCCCCCACTGAGGGATTGGCTACTGTCCGAGTTTGCGGAGGACGCAGAGGTGCTGCGTGCCTTTCTGATCGGTCGGAACTCCGGTGAAATCCGGGTTGGACACGCTCGGGATCGTGCGCTCGAACGGCGGAAAGTTTTGGACGCTTTCCGCGGATTCAAAACTCCGTGGATTCATGAGTGGATCCGCCATGAAGAAGGACATCTCAAAGCGGAAATAGACCTCGACGACAGAATGGACGAACGACACAACCGAGAATAGCCAGTAGGCTCACCAACGTTTACGGACAACGATCAACTATGCTTTCAGAATGTGCGCAAAATTGTGGACACTACCATTGGCTTCAATCTATCGCTTTCGGTAATGATATGTGTGACCATCAACAATCATGGTAACTTCGTGACCATGAATAATCTTGCCTGTAGTATCTACACGTTCCTTGTACAATCCATTGTCATCAACATAATGTCCTTTAAACTCAATGATGTCAGAACTGAGCACATATTTACCTTGCACCCATTTGCGACTTCCTTCCTCGTCGAATCTCCAATCAAAGGTGGTGGCTGAGCCAAAGACAAAAAAATTAGAATCGCTCTCCCATCTCCCTTGAGGAAACGGAACATCCTCAATACGACCGCAGCTAGTAAATAATATAGTCGCTAGAGAGATCGCAATTACAAATGACCACCGTGAGCACTTGATATGGTGCATATGCCTCCCAAGGAAAGCTTACTTGCCTAACGTCAATCCAGCAAGTATTTCGTACTCGTGAGCATTGTTCTGCTTTCCTCCGTGCTCATCGTCATCGAAAGTTAGTGCGGCTAAATGGCTGACCTCATGAACGATGGTGTTTTCCGTTACATCGGCACCGTGCTTGGTGCCATCGCAGTTTAGGTGCACACGATCACCCCACCGGTAGATCGCACCGAAAATGAAACCGCCTTCGGCCCAACCTCCTCTGCCATCGTTGGCATCAGTGTAACAAGTCATCTTGATGCCAGGGTCTCGTGTCCACCAGTACATTTTTCCGAGTACGTCTTGAATCCGATTCACCGCAGAACCTATCCCCTCCACAAACCTCATGGATACTATACCCTCGCCAGTCTCAAAGTTGAAATTTGAATAATCCGCTGTACCAAAGTTCGCCAACATTTTCCGCATCGGAGAATCAACATCCAAATCATCTATAGACGTAATAGTAGTCTTGTCATGTTTCTCTTTCAACTGGTCTGCTAAGATTGAAAGGCGTCGTATTTTTGTGATAGCTCCAACTACGCGGTCGCGCATCCAATCTCCAGTAACACCAGCACAACACTCACAATCTGCCATCTCGTAGGGAAATTTATTGCCATTTATTACGACATTGCCAGTTCTCTTAACCCCAGAATACACGTACTCATTGGTTTGCTTGTTTAGATAGTATGTTTCCGTGATTGTGTCGCCATTCGTTGATTTCCGAGCGACATCTTTAATCGCAGGCCTAAAGTCTAACGTGAACCAAAGACCTGTAGGATCAGATCGGGCAACAGGTACTCCGCTACAGTAATCCCACAAATTCCATGAGGGTGATGCGGCGGGGTCAGGTGTCGTCCAGCGGCCGAGGTACGGGCTGTAAATTCTGTTCCAGCAATAGTATTGCCCTTTCAGGTTTGTTCCGCTCTGCGCGCCGTAGATTGTACCTGAGATGTTGCACCCGGCAACCGGGGCGTCGTAGCGATAGCCAGCCGCCCAGGGATAGCGAGGGCCGCCGGAGTCGAGATCACCGTCTTTGACGCGTGTGGGATCGCAAATCCCACCGACCTTGCCATTCACGCCCAATGGCGGCACAACACGGTATCTTTTGCTGACCCCCGACGTGGTGCCGTATTTGCCCGTCACGGTAAGCACAAGACCGTTAGAGCTGACCGCACTGATCGTCAAGTAAACCGGGTTTTCGACGTCAGGAATCAGTGTCCATCCAATCATGAATGATTTGAATTGTGCCTCATTGTCCCAGAATTCCGTTGGATCCGTATCCGTTCCCGACACGCCTTCCCAGACCCCGGCTTGAGTGGCCGTTTCAGGTGCTAACGGCCCGAGTGGTTTTTTCGAGAACCAGCATGAAAACTCATCGGGACCAGCACCGATCCGGTGATCGTGGGCGACCATCACGCAATTGTCTGTGGAACTAATTCCAACCACGGGGTACCAAATCGTCGGCGCATTGTAGCGATCGGGACAGATGTAATATGTTGTGTCAATACTACTGACATTGAATGTAGATTTAATGAAGTAACGTGTTTGTCCTGGTGCCGCAGGCGTATTGTAATCCTCTTCGTAAATGGTAGCCGGTATGGCCAAGTTACCCTCGAGGAAATCGAGTACTGTAAAACCCTGAGTCAGGCCGACCAAAGCATCGTAAACAGTGGAGTTGGGATCCCACACAATGATATAGGACGTGGTGTTGAGAGTTATTGGTGCACTAATATAACGGTCGGTCGCATGACCAGGCCGCGAAATCCGAAGCTCGCGCCTGTCGTACTCGTTAGCACCCAAGCCGAAGGTAATCTCGATCTTGGTATGACGACCATCCGGCTCGTCTGTACTCGGCCAATCCATGTTGTGATCAGGTGTTGCCCCCCCAATGTGTCTTACTTTCGAGATGTTTCCCGGCTTAATATCCAGCATGACGTCGTACTTCATCGGCGCGCCGGAGTCATTGCGATGGATTTCATGGCGGCGCCAGCCTGCCGATCCTGCGTTCCCAGTGGTGTTACCCAGCATCCAGCCGTCAGCTCCCTCGTGAACGTAGAACGGTTCACCGTCGGGAATGTAGACCACTAGCGAGCTACCGGGCATCCCTCCCCCGCTGGGCAGCGCAAAAGCTGTTGCGGGATGGCTGCCACCGCCGGAGCCTGGGGAACGTACGCCTTGACCGTAAATGTAGTCGGTTTTGGAAATCTCCGATCCCGCAGCATTCAAGGTTCGTTCACTGGCCGGTTGAATACCGGAATTACTGCAGCCGCAACTAGAGCGCTGGGGGAAATCAGTGGTGATGGTATTGGAGTAGTTAGTGGAGTCATACCAGACTTCCTCGGCCTTGCGGCGTCCAACGTTGTCGTAGGAATACTTGCGCTGCGGCGAGGAGAAGTCGCTGCTGTTGTCCTCAAGAATCAACTGCCCCTTGTAATCGTAGGCATAGTAAAGACCCGTGGATGGATCGTAGGTAATCTGCTTGGCGGCGTCGTAAGTAAACGAATCGCCGTCGACGCTCGTGTACAGGTTTTCCGTGTCGTTGGCATCGTTGCCCACGGTGAAGTCCGTCGCGTTGCGCGTGGCTGCCGAGGAGTCTACTTCGTTGACGGCCGAACTGCCGGAACGATTGCCGCGCTGGTCGAGGTTGTAAATGCGCTTGACGGGGAACGTACTCGGATTGCTGCTCTTGTAGGTGTCGATGATGGTGTTGTACATGTCCACGCCGTAGTAGACCTCGGTCAGGCGGTGGGATTTATCGTAGCGATAGGCCAAGCCCATAGCACCTTCGTGATTGCACCGCTCGGTCAAAACATCGCCATCCACACTGTAGCGGCGTTCATGGGAGTAGAGCACTTCGCTCGAGAATGTGTGTTCGGCCTTTTCGCAGTAGCTAGAGAAGCCGCCGCAACCACACCCGGCAGCTTCATAGCTGAAGGTTGAGCGTGTACCGTTGCCATAGATGCGCAGGGCCAGACGGCCGGAACCCGCGTAGACATAGGCTGCGAGTTGCTTGGCAGTGGACACGTCGGTTGTGCTGGACAGGCGGCCCTGGTTGTCGCGAGTATTTTCAATCCGTCGGCCGGAGGGGTAGACAATAGCCGTGTTGAAGCCGGAGGCATCATATTCGCAGGTGGTGGTGTAAGTGCCGGCACTTGTGCCCGTGGACATTGTCATGGTCTGGGTCAACGAAACCGGCATGGACAGCGAGTTATAGGTCCAAGTCGAGCTGCTGATCATGCGAGTGCCGTCATAATTCGAGCAGGATGTGATTCGTCCAAGCGCATCGAAGTCATAGGACTCATAGGTCGTGCCCTTGACGGTGCTTCCAGCGGCAAAGGTGATGGTGCGGTTGGCAATCAGGTTGCGGCTGTCAAAGGTATCCGTGACGCGAGTTCCCAAGCGATCCACCCAGCCCGTCTGGTTGGAGTTGGCATCGTATGAGAATGTGTTGATGCTGCCGTCAGGGCGGCGAACGGTGGTGGTTCTGCCACGGGCGTCATATTCAAAAGAAGTATCCTGCCAGTTCGTCCATGTACCGGGATTCTCACAAATGCTGGTCATGGTGACGCGGGAATCATCATCGTAGAAGGTGTCGGTGACGATGTCTTTCGTGGCGTCACCTGTGTCCGGTTTGCGTGTGGAGCGAACGGCGCGCGAGAGCAAGTCAAAGGTCGTGGAGGTAGCAGTGCCCGCAGCGTCCTTGGATTCCGTGACGCGGCCCCAGCCGTCATACTTGGCCTCGGTGTGAGTATCTTTGGACGACGCGTTGTAGCGCCGGTCTTCAAAACGAGTGCGGCGGTTCACGTAATCATAGAAGCTTGATTCGTGGCTGACCTCCACGTCACCGGTTTGAAGATTGATTTCGCGGTAAGTTGACTTGGTTATTGATCCAGCGAGGCTGTATGTGAAGTAGGTCTCATTGCCTGTGGCATCGCGGGTGTAGAGCGTGCGGTTCGCCGCGTCATAGAACTGGTAGGACGAAACGCCGTTGTCATCGGTGCTGCTGATTGTCCGGCTGTTCTTGTCGAGCAGGGTCGTGCTCACGCGCAAGCCATCGCCCATGGCATTGCCATTTTCGTCAAGGGCCAAGCTCTGCGATTTGTAAGTGCGGTCGGCCTCATCAAAGAAACTTTCCGAACGGGTCAACAAGACGCCGGAGCTAACGGAACCCTGGAAAGCCTCCGTTTTCGTGACGTTTGAGTTGGCATCGAAGTAGGATTTGCGCTGATTGCCTGCTGGATCCTGAGAAATCGTGTTGCGGTCAAAACCATCGGACGTGAACGTTGAGGTGTTACCATTGGCGTCTTTGGACGTGACCAGGTTGCCGTTCAAATCATAGTCGGACTGATAAGTGGCACTCACGCTGCTGTATTGGCCAGAAATGGACTGGAAGACCATGTCACGCTCGTCAAATATGGTGCCCGAGCGATTACCTAACGGGGAAATCGAGCTGATGACGTTGTAGTTGGCATCATAAACCGTGGAGCGGGAGAGACGCGTGATTGTCGAACCCGCAACAGCGTCGATGGTGCTCTGCGTCGGGTAATTTAGCAAATTGTAGGTCGTGTTGCTTTCGACCCAAGTCGCGGCCATGGCAGTGCTGGCCTTTTCGCCGACAAACCAGGCCGGATCAACCGCTTGGGAGGAGGAGGGCAGGGCCTTCTCGCCGCCAATATCCGTTACATATTCGCGGAATACGTGGGTCACGTTGCCGTTGGCATCGAAATGCTTGTAAACGTCAACGCGATCATCATCGCCAACGTGTTGGACGACAGATTGGGAATGCCAGGTCTGGTTGAGTTCATTGACCTCGAACGAGGTCTTGAAGTTGTCTTTCGTTGCTGAAGGTTCGAAGGCCCTTGGCGACCAACTCGCTACAAGATTCCCAACGTTGTCGTATTCAAATTCGCTGGTGATGTCGAGAACGCCGTATGCAGACACGCTCTGGTACAGGAAACCATCGTGGCCGCTTCCTGAATAGTAGCGATAGTGAGTAACGTTGCCTTCAGCATCCACAGAGCTGACCGGCTGGCCGTACAGATTGTAGGTGGTGCGGGTCTCGATGGTCTGGGCCGATGGTTGGCCGAGCGTTACAGAGGGCGCCGTAACCTTGATCAGGTTGCCAGCAAACTTGTCGGTTGCGCTGCTGGTATCCTCATAATCATAGGTGTAGGTGGTGGTATAGCCGCGCGGATTTTTGGCCCTCTTGACAAATTGGTAGCGCGGTTCATACGTGTACTGCGTGACCAGGTTCGTTTCACCGCTAAGTCCCGTACGGAACACCTTCACCACGTTGCCTGCGGCCATGGCATCGCTGTTGTGCACGAACACAGCGTAGGAGCTTGCGCCCCAGCCATCACCCGAAAGGCTGAACGTGGAATCGACTGTGATCGTAGTGGAGGTGTTCGATACAATGGCATAAAATTTGTAATTGCCCACATTGGTGCCCATGCGCAGGCTCATTCCCGCCCAAGCATTGGTCGTCCATCCAGCGGCGCTCTTGGTAAGGATATTGGCACTGCAAGAGGTCGCCGTGCCGCTGGTTTGCGAGGCATTGCTGCCGTCGAATACCGCATACGCGCTTGCACCCCAGCCATCCGTTTGCAGGTTGAAGACCGAATTCACCGTAATCGTGGTCGATGTATTGGAGACGATGGGATAATACCGGTAATCCGAATCACTGCTCCCCATGCGCAAGGTCATTCCAGCAAGAGCATCGGTGGTCCATCCCGCGCCCGTCTTGGTAAGGACGGCGTTGCTGCAATAAGTCGCGGTACCGGATGTTTGCTGGGCCCCAGTGACGTACTGATACGTGGTTCTGTTGCCGCGAGGATTGACAACGCCAATGATTTCGTTGTTCGAGTTGTAGAAGAAGTTAGAGTCGAATGAGGTTGGGTCGCTGGAGCGGACCTTGCTTCCAGTGGATGAAATCGTGGAGTCGTTAATCGGCACATCAGTGTCCACGGCCCAGAAATTCGTATAGCGCTTGATGGCTGTTGTTCTGCCGCTGGCATCGATTGTGTAGTCCGTTCGAAGGCCACGGCGATCGACTACACGGACCAGGGTGCTGCTAACATAGCGCAGATAAACCCACTGATCTGGTTCACCTAAGCGTTGGTTAATTACCTTGCTGCCTTGGTATTCGTTTTCTAGGTACGCCGTTGGGTTGCTGCCCTGAGCGAACTCTCGCGGATTGATGCAGCTGGTCAGGCGGTGGGTGGTATTATAGCGATAGCTGTAGGTAATGCGCGGAAGCGGATCTCCATCGTATCGGTCTGTGGTCGGCGCCTTTTGTTCACACAAGTCGCCCCGAGAATTGTACTCGTACTCGACCTCACGGGGTGTACCAGTGTTCCACACCTTGTCCTGGACTTTGTCGACGCGTCCGTGAGTGTGGTAAATGATGTTGTACGTCCTGGCGCGATCGTCGGTGATTGTGGTGAGTTGACCAGCATAGTTGTACGTGCACTCGGTCTTGTTTCCATTGCGGTCAACGCACTTCCAGAGACGTCCTTGGGCGTCGAACACGCATGCCATGCCGTTCCGGTCGGTTAACGTAATCGTGTTGTGGGTCGTTTCGCGGGTCGCTGTTACGTAAACACCAGCGGGATTGGAGAAACCGCCCGTGACATCGGAGAACACCTCTTTGCGACCATCGGGTGTGTACCACCAAATATCGCCGCTTCCGGAATCGCAAATGGCGCGCTGGAAGTAATGGCCTACCCAGTTGAAGCCCAACGGGCCGTTGTAGGTGATGTCGCTGCGGTAAAAGCGTGACCACGAAATGCCCATCATGCGGCCGCGAGTCGCGATGTCGGTCTCGCTCTTGAAGAATGCACCGCTTACGAGGAACACATTTACGCCGCCAATGGCGGGGTTGCGCGACGGCTCTGGATTGGTGGTGTTCGTCGTAGGAATGATATTGGTCGGGTACTCAACGATGACCCAGCCCTTCTTCGCTCCACCGTTTGACTGGAATTCGCGGGGGCCGCACGTCGCCAGCTGATCAACGCTGACAACGACGTCCAAACCACTCCCTAGACCAGTTACCGTGGCACTGTGCACCGTTACATCGGTTCCAAAATCAGGCAAAGGAGAGGCGGAAAGGCTTGTCCCGGAGAGCGAAATGGTACGGCTTACGTCGCCTTGTTTTAGGACGACCGGAAGCCCGCCGGAGTCTGGGACCTTGACAAAGTTGGCCCCGGCGCCATCCACGTAGAAACGGCGTGATACCCATTCGGAATACAAACCAGCCGTATTGCCAATGCGCGCCGACACGACGTACTCGCCGTCATAGAAGTTCTGGGTTCCTGCGCCGATCGCTTGCTCGATAGTTGCTGTTGCGGCGCTTGCCGAAATCGATTCAAAAATAGTGGATGCGATATTGGTTGGCGGGTCGTTGATGTCACCGCCGTTATGACTGATCTTTCGGGCTGTGTAAAATTCGAATGAGGCAGTATCTATGCTCGCGCCACTGTTGGCATTGAAGGACAAGCCGATTGTCCAAGAAGGCGCTCCGGCTCCGCTTGCACGCACATTGGCATCTGCCGAGGGGCTAGTGAATGACGCGATCGGACGATTAGTGCTTGCTGAAGCGAAAATGGTATAGGCGGATGTTTTAACTTCGTCGTAGGCCGCAATAGTCCACACATTGTTGCGGGTCATCGTCAAGGTGCGCCCTGTCGCGCTTGCACCTGCGTTAATTGTCAAGTCGCCAAGCGCAAGACAGGGGCTTAACACAATGAGATCATTTTCTGTGACACCGGTGCCGGAAACACTCCAAGTTGCGGAGCCATCCCAATGGGTGTTCTGGCCGACAATTGTAATGGCGGCGTTTGTACCCTGCACTCCAGTGCTGGGAGCAACCAGTGCTATTGAGCCCGCAATTGGGGCGGCAATAACCCAAACGGATGGATCACTCTCCAAGTCGGGGTTTGGATTGGTGTCTACACAGGTGACATAAAGCGTGTACGTCGTCCCGTTGGTTAGGCCGGTGATGTTGTAGCTATTAGTAGTGATGAGCGATCCATTTAGCTTCGTGGAGGGTGGAATGGACTGCCCATCATAACTGTAGACGTTGTAACCGGCGTTGGCCAACTCAGTCTGGTCATCCTGAGTCCACTCAAGTCGAATACGGGTATCTCCCGCGATGAACTTTACATCCTTCGGTGGCAGAGGCGACCAAAGCACGTTCGCATCGTATCCGCCATCATAGCCTTCACCGGCTCGAATCCCGCCGCAAGCAAGCATTGTGAGGACCTTGGCGCTCGAATCGGCTTGAACGTTGTATTGGCTCCCTTGTGTCAGCGCGTAATCAAACTGGATTCCGCGCATCGTGGTGGCGGTAATCTGACCGCTGGATTTCCAGTAAATGTGCCGGGTCGAAATGCCGTCCTTAAACGTGCTGTTACCGAACTGAACCAGCAGTGCGTCTGTTTCAAATACAACGCCCACTTTGGAAAAGACGCATCCCGTGCAGTTTACAGCACTGGAGTAGGCAGGATAGGCACCGTCGAATGTCAGCGTTGACACACCTCCGGTATTCACGTCGAAAGTGGAGTCCCGAGCCTCGAACAGAGAGTTGATGGTTAGATTGATGCCCGTGCTGGTCTTTTGCAGGCGCAGAGTTGAATCAAAAACCCGCAACGTGTTGTCGCAGTCGGCGCTGTTGGTCACCGTGAACAAACTTCCACCGGTAATTTGAAGGATGCCGTCAACCTCCAGATCGTATGCGGTCACTGCCTGACCTGAAGTGGTAAGCGTCCCTGTTGTTTCAGTGCGTACGAGTGGATTGTTCGCTGTTGCGGTAACCGATCCTGTGAGGCTCCATTCGCCCAGCACATAGATTTCGCCGCTTGTGCCGCTGCCAAAATCAAACACGATTGCACCGGAGGTTTCCGACCAGGGAATGTCCACGTCCACTCCACTGTCACCGGCAAAGTCCGCATTGGTTACGGCCTTATTGACCAGCCCTTGCTGCACATAAACCCGTTCCTCTCGCAGATCCAAGCCGGATATGTCCGCGCCGGTGAAGTGCACCACGCGTGCACACTTGTTGGGAGAACCACCGGCTCGGTTCAGATACAGCACCAATGCATCTCCGACCTTGGCATCACTGGTCATCTGGAAAGTGAAATCGCCACTGCCGTTAGTGGTGCTGCTGCCCGTCTTGCTCGCTGCGGAGCCATTCAGCAATACAAGTACTTCTTCGCCGGAGCCTGGATTGCCTCCGCCGACCGTCGTGAGCCTGCCGCTAAGGTTGTATTTACGGGATACATAGAAACTGAAATTCGATGAATAACTGGCTGATAACTCAAAACGATCATTCGCCTTGGCGCGCCAGTACCAAGTCGTCGTGGTCGTTAGGGTGCCCAAGCCGTTAGGATAAAGGTGAGGAAGGGTGAGGCGGACCTTGGGAGTGATGGAACTTGTTTTCGGGATCCCGTCATAGGGTGCAGGCAGCCACGTGGTTCCACCGTCCAGAGAGTAATCTAGCGCACCCCCGGTCCCCAAGGAACCCGAGGTGTCGATGGTTCGAAGGGCGCCCGTGTTGAAATTCGTGCTGGTATCCAGTTGGATATAGAAGAACAGTGGGTCTTCTTCTGCATCTGTTGGATAATCCCATTGTAGCTGCGGCGTCGCATCGCCGATTGTTCCACCGCCTGCCGGCGACCCATTGGTAACCGTCTGTGGAGCCGAATTCATCCTGAAAGTTAGATAACCCCACGGGCCGACAACGGCGTCTTGACTCCAGAGTCGAATTCTTGCGTAGTAGGTGGTGCCATCATTCAGGGCGAGAATGGCTCCTCCGGTTGCAGGGTACCGAATTGGAACCTGCGATGAAGTATCTGTCTTTGCACCGTCCCAACGGATATCGGTGGAGAAGTCCGCAACACCGGAGACATCAATTTCGTACGAGGCTTGCGTGTTACCCGAGAAATCGCTTGCAAAGGTCCAGGCAAAATAGGGACGATTTTGGACAACGTGCAGATTGTCCGCGTTGATGTTTGCATCTTCTTTGACATCCCAGCTGGATGCGCTGGCGGGGCTACCTCCAAGCAGACTGCTAAAGTAAGCGGCCCCAAGAAATGGATCAAAGTCCACGTTGGTGCTGACTGCGTCCCCTGTCCCTGGGCCTGCGTCATCGGGACCCGAGCTGTGGTTCCAGTAGCAATAGGTCGCGTCAGCTTCTGCTGTGGCGTCGGTATCGGAAACACCACGAGGACTATTCCCAGCGAAAGTGCAATGGAATGCGACCACCTTGGCGTTCTGGGCGCGCGCATCTCGAATACCACCTTCATTTGTGCCACCATCACCGTTCCCGGTGAATGAGCACTGATCGAACGTGTACTGGCAGGTGTTGTTGGTCGCACTAACGATGTCAACACCAAAGTCTGCGTTGGCGTCGATGTTTGTTCGACGAACGACAAAGCTTGATCCTGAGCGAACTTCCTTCAGCCAGAATCCACGAGCCGTACCTGTACCGGTCTTGTTTGTTCCTGAGACCGTGCAATCCTCGACCAGCAATGCACAAGTGGCTGCGGTTTGAACTTCGGCACTAAGCCCTGTTGCCGAGACGTCCGTCCCATAGGCGAAGCCAGACACATAACTTCCTTTTAGAGTCAGTGATCGCGATGGCGTGTAACTTCCTGTTGAAGTTTGGAAGAAGGAAATGCCCGTGTGATATCCAGTGATAACGGTACGTTCGATCAGGAGTGGAAAAGCCCCTTGGCAGGAATCCGCAAAGATGCCGATAAGACCCGGGGAAGTTGTTGAGTCAGTCAGGCGACAGTCTCGAATAGCGACATCACATTTCAAATTGACGGTGGTTGTCCCCAAGTGAATTGCCTCGTTTGGACAGCCCCTGACGGAACAATTCGAGAAAACGGTCCTTCCATGGTCGACATATATGCCCCATGATTGGCAGTCGTCTGTTGAATCTGGACCACCGATGTCAGCACCTTCGATAGTCGCCGAATAACCAGCGTCGCCGCTGCCGGTATCGATGAACGTGCGGACCCTAATCCCAATATCACATTTCTTGATGGTTAGGCCGGGGAATCGCCACAGTGTCTGGACGCCAGAAACTGGAACATAACTCGTCCCTTTGAACAGCTCGACACCTACTACCGCGTTCCAAATCTCGAGATAGGCAAACGGGCCGATGTCGCCGAATACGTTGGGCTTGCCCGGGTACCCGGGGTTACCGTATTCGTCGCCCGTATCGTCGATGAAGCCTCCCCAACCGTTATATGCCGAACCGGAAATGGCTTGGAATTTGGGTTTTGACTCTGCTGTTCCCCACACAGAACCGTTCACAACTTGAACTTTCGAACCCGAGGAACATTTGACGGTATACCCATCGCCAAAGCGCCAGTGAGAGGTGTTGGTGGTGTCCCCGACTTGGCACGTTCCGTCGAGGCGAGCCTCTGGAGTAGCAGGTGTCGTGACGTCAGGAAAGCGAATACTTTCCGCGGTGGATACAGCGGCGTTCAGATAAAGAACATAGCTCGTGTTCGACACGTTGAACAGGTTGCCGATGTTACCTGCTTTCAGCACGTTTACACCGTTACCGTCCATCCGGATCGCAGATTCAATACAACTACTGAACGAGATGTTTTGGATGGAAGGTACGTAGGTTGCACTACTCTTGATGTAAAGCGCAGCGTTCTGATTGTCGTTACCCATATAGCTGAAGTTGCACCTGAGAAGTGCGGATTGCTTAGTTTGATCCGCGTCAAAAATCAGCGCGCCCGGTTGGTCATCGGTTGATCCTGTGCCGAAGCGAGTAAAGGACGTATCGTAACTGACGTTTGAGAACGTTATGCTGCCATGTGCATTGACGATAATGTTCCCGTTGTCCCGAATCTTGAACGTAACATCGCCTCCCGACGGGCTGATAACCAGGTCGCCGCCATCACCAGAGCCGTTTCCAATCTGTAGGTCGCAGTCTTGGCTGAGCTCAACCTCGACAGCGCCGCCTGACGTGTCGATCGTTACGGTGACGCTGTCGCGAATCTTTATGGTCTGCCCGCTTGCAGGCGCCAAGACATAAGGGCTGTCGCTTGCGGTCCAGGTTTTCCAATTCGAAGGCGAAGCAGAAGTAATGTCTGCATTGATCGTCAGCGCGGCGAGGGAGTTGGCGAACAGCAGCGTGAGAGCGATGAGCAGGAAGCGGTGCATGGTTGGTTTCCTGAGTACTGGTTCGGTTTGGACCTGGAAAAAAGAAACAACGCTGGGTCAACTTACCTCATGGTGCGACGGCCCGGCTCGGTGCTGCGGCAATCCAAGGCAGGCTGAGGATGGCGCACATGACCTCTGACGCAGGCGTTTGGCCTGGGCATGACGGTTCTCCTTGTCTGGACTGCCTGTTCCGGCGACGAAAAGTGTCGCGGCATCCCCGATGTTGTGTCAGGTTGTGAAAGACCTATACCCCATCAACCGGGGTCGAGCAAAAAACATCTAAACATTTATTCAGCCATGTTTTTGTCATTGCTGACGTGCGCTGAATTCGAAACATCACTTCGTAATGTGCCTTGGAACCGGCTTCTAGACTTCATTCCACGGCTACCGTTGATTTCCGACAGTCCTTTTTCCTGTAGCATGAATGTCGCTAGTTGGTCCTAACTTGCTGCGACGGATCTGTTTTCCGTCGAACAATTCTTGATCTTGGCTTGAAGACTTCTTGATGTCGCTTCATGTTGTAGATTCAGCTTGCTCTTGGGTTCCTGGCGGGCTACTTGTTGTCATCCCGCTATCCCTTGGAAAATTTGGACACACTTGCGACGGAAAAATCCATGAACCGATCCATTCTTTTTGCGCTCGTCGCCTTGCTTGCGCTGGGCTGCGTGCTCGGCGCCTACATTCTTACCCTGCCTCGCGACACCAAAGCCGGGGGGCCGGGAAATAATCCTGAAAAAACTTGTTCGCCGTCTGCAAACGAGCCTGTGAAGCCGGTTCAAGAGCCAAAGACGCCAGAGCAAATTGTTGAAGCCGAGTATCTCGGTGCTGAAAACGCAGCTGATCGTGTCGAATTGATCCGCAAGGCAGCTGCCATGCCCGGCGCGAAGTCCAGTATGCCGCTGCTGCGCAAGGCGCTGGTGGCCGACGCTGACGAGAACGTTCAACTTGAAGCGCTGGCGAAATCAGTCGAACTTGCCGAGAAGGAAAGCCTGGGCACGCTGATCGAGGTCATCCGCGGCGCGCTGTCGGCACCCAAGGACAAGGTTCAGCAGCAGGCCCTGCGTGAAGCCCGCAAACACCCAAGTCCGCTGCTTGTCCCCGACTTGATCGAAATTGCGGACAGCAAGGCTGCGCACCGCTTCCTTGCGGTGGACGCCTTGGCGTTCACCGAAGATCCCCGCGCAAAGGCCAAAGTCCTTGAGGTCGCCTCAAAAACCGATGGCGACAAAACCGAACGTGTCCGCGCCGTCGCCCTGCTTGCCAAAACCAAGGACCCCAACGCCAACGGACTTCTCCATGAACTAAGCGGCTCGGGCGACGATGAACTTCGCAAAGTTGCCCTCGAAGCCCTTGACGCGCTGAATGCCCCGCCCAAGTAGGCTTACTTGCCTGTCCCTTTCTTGAGCAGCGCTGCCTTTTGCTCCAGATATTCATCTTCGGTGAGAAGGCCGCGTTCTTTCATCTTGCGGAGCTCCTCAAGCTCGTCATCAATCGAGCCGGCGTGCGCTTCCGCGGCAGTCATTGTGATGCGCAGTCTTGGCGCTGACTCTCCTCGTCTGCTCCAGGCGACCGCGCAGGCCTTGTCCATGCCGTCGAACATGGGATCGAAGATCTTGCCGTTGACCGAAAAATGGAACTCCAGAATGAAGTCGTAGTCTGTGCGCTTTATCGAGCCTCGCACAAGTTCGGTGATGTCCAGGATGTCGGCCTCTCCTCGCGTCTCAAGCGCCAGGCCGTCAAGGAACGGATTTCGCTTTTTGTATTCGTCGGCGGTGATGTCGCCGTGGTCCTCCGGGTCAATCGTGAATCGCTTCTTGTCTTCGGCCAGAAGAACTGCATGCAACATAAGCTGCGAAGGTTCGCTGACGGGAATCCAGTTGTCCGCGTGCCAGAACCTGGGCGAATGCTTGAAGACCATGTTGACGTCTTGCGCTGCGATGACGGCACCCAATTCGCCCTCATGGTCAGCGCGTGCCAACCACAACTCGGCGCGCTTGATCTCGCGACCTGCGGGCAGTTCTGCGAGAGAAAACCGCACTCTGTTCCAACCATAGGCCGGGTACTCGCCGCCTCGAGCGCCTTCCCCGGGTCGGTTGGAGACGTACAAGAAGCGCTGCCAGGGCTCTTTTTCAGGATTGGCGTCCTTGTTGGCTTCTGCAGCCGCATCGGAAAAGTTGACCACCCGAGTCGGCCCGAGAGTGATGGAATCACCGACCGCACCGAGTGCAGGAAACCCGGCAGGCACAGAAATATCAGTGGCAATGGCGCGGGACTCGCGGTCATCCCGTACTTGTCCAGACCGGCAACCAACCAGGAACGTCAGTAGCAGCGATGTAATTCCAACAACAACGACGCCTGCGAATGTGGACGAGTTCATAATGCCCTCCTCTGTCGCCGCCGAAGTTGCGCTAACCCAACCAGAAGGACAGCTCCTGCAGAAATAAGGGGAAACGGGCCGTTGGCATGAGCAGTGCAGTTGCTCTCGTCGCTCGTGTCGCCTGTGGACGTCAATTGTCCTCCCGGGTTCTCATCGTCCATGAGGACCATGACTTTTTGTGTGCGCACGCCGAGTACGGCGCCTCCTGTCGGGTTAGTGAGCGTTGCCGTGAATTGCTCGTCTTGTTCGTCGTCCGCGTCGTCCAGAATCGTCACGGTGAATGTCTTGTCGCCGCCCTCTCCGTTGCTCCAAACGAGCGTGCCGCTTGCGGCCACGTAGTCGCTGCCTGCGTTGGCCGTGTAGCCGGGGCCGCCATCGCTTGTAGAAAATGAGACAGCGATGGATCCCGCCGTCCCGCCCGACCGACGGGCTGTGAACGTAACCGACCCCGCGGTTTCAGAGACCGTGGACGGAGTGCCCATCGGAAATTCAACCGACCCGGCCCCACCCGACGCTCCTATGTGAATGGAAAATGTATTGAGCGCGAACGCCGACGCCGAGTCAGTCACCCTGATTTGAAACGAGTAGTCGCCGTTTGACGTCGGAGTACCGCTGATTACACCTGAGGCAGCGTTAAGAGTGAGCAGAGGGGGCAGGGTTCCAGAGTTGACGCTGAATGTGTACGGGCTGGCGCCCCCGGAAACCGTTATCGTCGTCGAGTAAGGTGTGCCGGGCTGGCCGTCGGGGAGCGTCGAACTGCCCGTGAACGTTGGGGCACCCTGACCGTGAGCCGGCGACGCAAACATGGCCGCCACGCAAAGTACCACGATTGCCGTCGCGCATCGCAGTGTCTCGCGTTGTGTGGATTGCATGATCTCGTCCCCGGATTAACTCGCGTCAATTCCCGCCAACCCGCGCGTAGAGTCCGCTCACGGCCGCATCCACGTCTGGGTCAAAGACATCCGCATAGACCTGTGTGGTCGTGATGCGCGCGTGCCCAAGTTGCTTTTGGACAAGGCGCAGGTTCCCGCCACTTGCGCGGTAGAGTTCGCTGGCGTAGGTGTGGCGCAGGTGATGAGGGTTGTGCGCGTCGAGGCCCGCGGGAAAACGCACGCGGTCGTACGCCTTCTCGAGCGCACGCGAGGTCAGGTGCCCGCCACGCGGCGACAAGAACACCGGCGCATCAGGATTAACCGGCTCGCCAAAGCCCGTTTTGGCCGTCAGGAATTCGCGCACGGCTTCCGCAAATTTGCGACGAACATAGACCATGCGCGGCTTGCCACCCTTGCCACGCCGCACAAACATGGCAGGCCGGTCGAGTTCAACCAGCAAGTCTTTGCATTGAAGCGCCGCCATTTCGCCCACCCGCAAACCCGACTCCAGCCCCAGTTCCACGACAAACCACTCAATCCAGCGCGACCGCTCACCAGGCCGCCCTGAAAGCCGCTCCCGCGCCATGCTTCGAAGCGACGACTGCTCTTCGCGCGTCAAAAACTTGCGCTCGTCCAGCAACCACAAACTCGTCAAAGGTGTTCATCCCCGGATGCCCTCTGTTCGCTAAAGATTCGAAAGACGAACTCGGCTAAGCTGGGCGCCCGAAACCGACGAGAAACAGAGGGTTGCGGGTCTTTAAAAGCTTTCCGCCCCGGCAACAAACCGAGGCGGCAGGGCGTAACAAGTTGGCTGGCAACGCCGTAGTAGCGCAGTTCTAGCAGGCCAGTTCGCAAAACGAATCAAATGCGAACTGGCCAAGCCTGCGCCAAAGCAGGTGCCTCGAAACTTGTATCGAAGTCGGAGGTCTATTTCTTCGATGCACCTAAGGCTAGCAGCCCAACTCCGACCGCGAGACCGAGAGCGAGAAGGCCCCAACCGGCGCCGCTACTGCTTTTCTCGGCTTCGACTAACGGCTCTTCCATCTTCTCGATCTCGGACAGCATCGAACCAAGTTGTTGAGCTGAAGGTCGTTGGGCGGGATTGTTTGCGCACATGGCGTTTAACAGATTCTTAAATTCGACGGGAATCTGTGCCGAAGAGAGCGAGGCCATGTTCTTGCGGCCAGTGATGAGTTCAATTCCAGTAATGCCGAGGGAGAAGATGTCTGCGGGCGGCTGGAACGGGTCGCCGCGCCTCACTTCGGGCGATATGTATCCATCGGTCCCTTGAAGGGAGTACGTCATGTTGCCGGTGAAGGGCTGATGACACCTTGCAACGCCGAAGTCGGCTACCTTGATATTGACCTCGTTGCTTACTGGCAGGGAGGCGATCAGCAGATTGTCCGGCTTGACGTCACGGTGCAACGCACCAATGCCGTGAACAGATGCGAGGCCGTAGGCCGCGTGGCGCAGCGCTCCGGCAACGTGCCTCCAAGGCCTCTTGCCGACCCACGACCGCAACGAACCTTGATCACAGAATTCCAGGACGATCATCGGACGATCAAGGTCAAAATTGTAATCTAGGATTCGCACAACATGAGGCTCACCGGCAAGCCCTTGCAAAGTCCGCGCTTCATCAAGGAATCTGGAAAAATGAGCACGTTGGTTGGCGTGCAACAGCTTTACGGCCACAAGCGCGCCGGTCTCGACCTGAACACCTTTCCAAACCTCACCGAAAGAACCTTTGCCAAGGAACTCAAACCACTTGTAGGTGAAGGTCACGATTTTCTCCCCGATCAGCGGCCTCGCCGCTTTGATGAACGCGTTGCTGTTGAACGTCGTCGACCAGAATCCGCACCGCCGAACAATTCGGCTAACAAAAGTCCCAATCCCAACCCAACAGCGCTGCCGATTATCGCTGCCGCAAGTTGCTTCTCATTCACCGCCTTCGCCTCAGCCGCCCTTACGAGTGCTTCGCGTGCCCTGTTCCGGGTGTCGGCAGTCTGCGCCATGTGCCACAACCGGTTCATAATGACGGCGTCGTAACGCGTCGGAAGCGCCAAGCCTCGTTCCCAATTGTAGATCGTCTGCTCCGTTACCTGTAACGCCCTGGCCATCTGAGCTTGCGTCAGGCCCAAACGATGGCGCAGGTTCTTCACTTGTTCGGCGCTGATTTCCATTTGGCCTAAACAGTTTAGGGCGCCAGTTTTCGGTCGTCAAACCAAATACCTAAATTGTTTAGGGCGTGGAATTTGAGCAACTTTTGGGTTCAGACACGGCCAAAAACAATAACCTGTGACAGACACGACTCCACGGGTTAGGCTCTGAGCGATACGAAGCCAAGCATTCGTTGCCCCTTGGTTACACATCCGAAAACAGCTCGAAGGCTACAGCTATGGCGACCAAGAAAGTTCCCGGCGCACCGCAATCTTCGCCGACTACCGTGCCGACAAAGGTGAGCTTCCTGCGCGCCGCTTACCCCTCAGGTGGCTGGTTGAGCCTCGATTTCGACGTTGCGCTCGGCGCTGGCGAAGAGCAGCAGGAGGCTCCGGCCGCGGCAAATAACGCGCGAACGCAACTCCGCGAGTATCTTCATTCCGTCCTGACCACCTCCAATCTCATTGTGCTCGCAGGCTGTGGGGCGTCATTGGGGAAGGTCGGCGGCCCGTCAATGCAAGACCTTTGGGCCGAAGCTGCTAAATTGGATGGATTTGCGGACGTCGCTTCTGCTGTAAAGCAACCGACGGAAGATAAATGGATCGAACGCCTTCTCTCGCGTTGCCAGGTCGCAAAGGAACTTGTTGATGCCACAACTTCAGCAAAGGTCGGCGCTTTCCTCGTTGCATCGGAAAAAATGATCTGGAAGAAATGCACTGAGTTTCTTGCTGGTGCCGATCTTGACGCTCACAAGACATTTCTTCGACGCATGGCAAGGCGTCGGCTGCGAGTTCCACGCCTGAAGATTTTCACGACGAACTACGATCTATGCTTTGAAACGGCAGCGAGCGCCTTGGGAATCACCGTAATCGACGGGTTTTCATTCACGCAACCTCGCCGGTTTGATCCTCGATTCTTCGGCTATGACGTTGTCCGCCGGGCCAAAGGCGCCGATGAACCGCATGACTTCGTCGAAGGTGTCGTGCAGGTACTCAAGCTCCACGGATCGGTGGACTGGGACTGCACGAGCACCGGAATTGAGCAGAGGGCAACTCCCAAGTCGCCTTGTTTGATCTATCCAACAAGCACGAAGTATGAACATTCCTACGAACAGCCACACCTTGAATTGATGTCCCAGTTTCAAGCTGCACTTCGTGAACCCAACACCTGCCTGGTCACAATAGGCTTTGGCTTCAACGACAATCACCTTTCGGCGCCAATCATGGCGGCCGTGAACTCCAATCCGTCTTTCAAACTCTTTGTGGTCGACCGTTCGGCGCAAACAAAGAGCGCCGAGGCGAATGGTGTGTACTCCGCTTTGCGCCAAAAAATTGAAGCTGGGGAAGCAGATATCGCCCTCTTGAATGCCGAATTTGCGCAATTCGCCGAGTTCGTCCCCGAGTTGCGTGCTCTAACACCAGCCGAACAAATCGAGCGATCCGTCAAGCAAATCGCGAGGCAAGCATGATTACACCGGCGAGCCAGGGTGGACTGTTCGACCCAGCTCTTCGCATTGGCGCCATTTCATCCATTACTGCCGCATCTGCGCGGGTCAATTTGCATCGTGCTGGTGTACCCGGAGGAACGTTGCATAAAGGGGCACGATATGGTCTGGGGGAAGTCGGGGAGTTCGTGTTGGTCGAAAGTGAACTCGCCGCGATTCTCGCGCGCATCATCGAGGTCCGCCTTCCAGAGAGCGAGCGTAGCGTAGTGGACAATCCCGCCGGTGGCGGGGTTACTGTTGATGCCGTCGCCCAAATACAACTACTTGGGACGATCGCGCTGGATGGCCTTGCCGTCACCGCAGGCATTTCGGTCCACCCACGGCTCGGGGATCGAGTATTTTCCGCCCCGGCTGTACTTCTGGCCGCGGTTCCTTTGCTGATGGAGCGTAACAGCGGCTCCTCTCCTGCGGTGTCGTTGTCGATCGGGCGCGTCAGCGCGTCAACAGGCGCCGAGGTGCATGTAACGCCGGAACGCCTGTTCAGCCGTCACTGTGCAATCCTGGGCGCTACCGGTGGCGGGAAGAGCTACACGGTGTCGCGCTTCATCGAGGAGTGTATTCGTTACAAGTCCAAGGTCGTATTGATTGACGCGACGGGAGAGTATCGCGGGTTTTCCGAGCATACATCTCACGTCCATCTAGGACGTCCTTCCGATGAGCTGGCCGCGTCGAAGAAATGCAGTCTTCCCCCATCAAGTTTTACCGAGGCCGATTTCAATGCGCTCTTTCAACCGGCTGGAAAAACGCAGGGCCCAAAATTACGCGCTGCCATCCGCAGCCTTCGGTTAGTCGCAGCCCGACCGGCTCTTGAACAGCCGGAAAAACCAGGCGTTCTGGTTCGCGCCAATCGGCGCAAACAAGAAATCCTTCGCGTTGAGCAAGAGGAGGCAATTTCTCGTCTTCTAAACAATCCAACAACGCCATTCGACGCGTTCCGACTGGCGGATCAGATCGTTGAGGAGTGTGTCTACGAAACTCCCTTCGCGCGAGGCAACCCCGATGGTAGCCAGTGGGGCGGTTACAACGAGGGGGACTTAAGCTACTGCACGACGCTGCTGACTCGAATTAACGGGGTGCTTACATCCCCGGCTTTAGAATGCGTGTTTGGCAAAGATCAGGGACCCTCCATCGCCGATCAAATTAGTTCGTTCCTAACCTCCGACAAAAGGCTGCTACGGATATCTTTGGAAGGCATTCAATACGAGTTTGCCGCACGGGAAATTGTTGCCAACGCGCTTGGGCGCTTTCTTTTGGGGAAAGCACGGGCCGGTGATTTTCGCAAACTGCCGGTCTTGTTGATGGTGGACGAGGCGCACAACTTCCTTGGAAGAAAAATAGGCGACGAGGACGCCCATTTGAAACTCGACTCCTTCGAGGGAATCGCAAAGGAAGGTCGGAAGTACGGTCTCAACCTATGCCTTGCCACACAGCGACCACGCGACATTACATACGAGGTACTCAGCCAAATGGGGACCCTTATTGTTCATCGCCTAACCAACGACCAAGACCGTGAAGTCGTCGAACGTGCTTGTGGGGAGATCGACAAATCCGCGTCGGCGTTCCTGCCAAATCTTGAGCCCGGTGAGGCTGCGATAGTCGGTGTAGACTTTCCAATTCCACTGACCATTCAAGTTACTGCTCCATCTACTCCGCCGAAGTCCAACGGCGCAAACTTTCAAAAACATTGGTCGGCAGGCCAATGATGAGGTGATGGCAGTCTGGCCTGTTCTTGTCGTGGGTGTTCAAGTTTGCCGCGGCTTCGTTAGCACATGTCGGTTGGTCAAATCCCGTCCGCCTTTAGCGCCGCCTGCCTCCGCAAGTCGTCCGACACATGGGTGTATCTCATTAAGATGGCAGGTGAGTGGTGGCCGACTTGCGCCATGACGACTTGGGGTGGGATGCCGAGGCTAAGCCAGTGGCTGACGGTGAAGTGGCGTAAGGCGTGGAAGCAGCTTGCGTTTCTTGGTACGCCGATGCTTCGAGCGAGATTTGCATAGTCGCAGGTGATGCGTCGGGCGAGTTCGTCGCGGCTCGGGTGTGGCACGATCCAGTCATTTTCGCCGTCGTTTCCTCTGGCATTCTCAAGTGCCTTCGCGATGGTTGGCGGTAGGTGTACCGTTCGCTCGCGGATATCTGCCGCGCCGCAGCTTTTGGGTGTGAATACGCCGGGTTTGTTTCGGATTTCCAGCGTGCAGCGTTTGCGGTCGAAATCGCTCCATTGCAGGTGGACGACTTCAGCGCGTCGCAGACCCACACTAGCCGCGAGCAGCACTGGTACGTGCAGCCAGGAATCCTTGGTTGCCTTGATGATTGTGCGCACATGTTCGATGGTTGGCGCTTCGCGTTTGCGGCTGTCGATAGTACGTAGTGCGCGAATCTTCACGGGGTTGCTGGAGATGAGTTTTTGTTCGGCTGCGCGTCGGAGCCAGGTCGCGAGCGTTTTGATTTCGAGGTTGCAGGTGTTGCGGCGGACCTTGCGGCAGCCGGTGTAAGCCGTGCCTTCCAGTCGAGCCTGTTGATATTCGACGAATACGTGGGGGTTTGAGACGAACTGGTTTGCGCGCGTCAGCGACTTGTGATGCTCAGCCAGGAACTGCCGAAAATGGTCGAAGGCGTGTTTCACACGCGCCGTGCGCGATGGCGCGTTAGTCGTTTTGCTTTGTTCGAGCAATTTCTTGAACAACTCGTCGATCTGCATGTCCTCGACGGGCAGGCCGAGGGCGCCGCGAATCTTCTGGTCTTCAGCGCGGTACAGTTGTGCTTCGGCCAAACGCTTGACCATGCCGCCAAATTGCCTCACTCGGCGACCATCGAGCGTGACGTAATCGATGTACCATCCTTCGCGTCCTGGACGCTGGTAGACACGACCCATGACTGTTCCTCCTTGGAGGACAACGCGCGTGGCGCGCTGTCCTTCAGATGCGGGAGGAAGTTTTCGGTGCAGAGATTTGGCACCCACACGGCGCCAAACGATCAAGAGAGGAATCGAGGTTTTTGCAAGGTACGGCGGGAGCCTGACTTCCGTCAAACCCCCGCTTCACCTTGTTCGCGCCACTGG
>JADLAK010000064.1 GCA_020848275.1 Planctomycetota bacterium | reverse complement strand
GTGGGTCCGTTTGGCCGAATGCCTTTCGTAGCGCGGGCGTCTCGCCCGCAGTCGCGGGCCAAAGGCCTGCGACGATTGCGGCCAAGATGGCCGCGCTACCCGCAGGCTGGAAGCCTGCATCAATCAACTGACCCACTACCCAATGTCTACGCCCCCGCCCTGCCGGGCGGGGCTGATGCGAAATACCACCTAGACGTCAGTTGCTGGCGATGATCGCTTCGCGGGTGCTGAAGTGCTCGACGAGGCGGTCCTTGGCTTTGTCAATCAGCCAATGCGGAGTGCTGGCGCCGGCGAGAATGCCTATTTTGCGCGCGTTGGCGAGCTTGTTGAAGTCGATATCCTTCTCGGACTCGATCAACATCGCCTTGGCGCCGTTGGTCTCGGCCACAATCGCGAGCTTCTTGGTATTGGACGACTCCTTGCCGCCAATCACGATCACGTGGTCGTTGGTCTGGGCGATGAATTCGGCGTCTTCCTGCCGTTCGGTCGTCACGTAGCAGATAGTGTTGAACACGCGCACTTCCTGGGCCTTGGCAAGCAGAGCGTTCACGATCTTGTTCACCTTCTCGAGGATCAGTGTGCTCTGGACGACAACGCCGAGGCGGCGCTTGTTCTGGGGAATCTTGTCGATGTCCTCGAGGCTGTGGATCACGGTGCCTTCGCCCTTGGCATAGGCGAGGATCGAGATGACCTCCGCGTGTTTGGGATCGCCGATGATGACCACGTGGTACTTCTGCTTCAGCAGCAACGCCGCGTAATTCTGCGTCACGCGCACGTAGGGGCAGGTCGCGTCGATGACCTCGACGCCCTTGGCGCGGAACTGATCCTGCACTTCCGGCGGGATGCCGTGGGTGCGCACAATGACCGTGCCGCAGTCGACCTCGCTGGCGCCGTCGACCGAATTCACACCATAGACGTTCTTCAATTCGTTGATCGTCTGCGGGTTGTGAATGAGCGGGCCGATGGTGTAAACCGGGCCGTCTTTGGTCTTTGCGGTGGCTACGGTCTGGTCATAGGCGCGCTGCACGCCCCAGCAATAGCCGCTGTGCTTGGCAATGTTGATTTCAACATTGCCCGCCTTGTACTGGGTCACGTCGCGAAGATCGCCAAGATATTTTTGGCTCATGCTTTCCTTGGTGCCGAACATTTTGGGCCCCGCGAATTTGCGGACGCCCCCCAATCACCCCTTTAAGTTAGCGTCAGGGCCCGGGCCGTCATCACAAATGTGGATAATTCCTATCCAGTTTCGACGAACCCAGCATCAGGAGCGTTTAAAGAGCAGGTGTAAGTTGCGATTAGCCGGGCGGTAGACTGGTAGTCGATGAATATGCAGTCGATGTTGCGGTCCTTTACCATGATCGCCTGCGGGGCGTTGTTGCTCGCCCTGCTGGCGGGGTTGCTGATTGGCTCAATCACCGGCGGCCGGCCGCGGCCTCTGCCCTATGAGGGCATCGACGCGCCTCCGCCACCCGCAAAGCCGCTGCCGATCAAACCGCCGCCGCTGCGCGAAAAACCGCCCACACCGCCGCCAGAAATGCCCAAGGGCCCGGACACGCCGGTCAAGCCGCCGCCCGATAAGCCCGTCAAGGTCAAACCCTCGACGCCCGTCACCTTTGACGTGCCGCCAGTGCGCCCGCCCGAACTAAAGGAAGGCCGCACCGACGAAATCGCGACGCTCGACCACCCTGTCGAGGTCAAGGGCTCGATATTGGTCGAGGTTCGCAACCACCGCGACACACTGCTTGGCCACGCAAGCCTGAGGATCGAGGTTAATGGCGGGCCCCTTGGCTGGCTTGCCGTGCGCTCTGCCGTTGCCGAGCCCGTCCGGGACACGCCCGGCCAGTGGCGCTACAACAACGTCATGGCGGGCAGATATCGCGTTTCGTCGATGGCCGCGAACTACACCGCCGCAAGCCAGGAACTCGAGCTTACAGCCAATGCGCTAAGCGCGACGGTCGTGCTGAAGCATGAGCAGCCGCGCTCGATCACCATTGAGTTCTCGATCCGGCTGCCGGACGGCAACGTTCCCTCGGAAGTGCAGATCCGCCAGACAGACCGCGCGGGCAATCCCAACCGCGTCAATGGGCGCTTTGGCGAGCACGTGCTGGGCAGCGCAGGCGTGCCGGGCTACGGTACGCGCAGCAGCCGCTACAAGATGCCCGACACCGGCGTCGTGCCGTGGACGTTCAATTCGGGCTCGCAGATGGACTTCGAGTTCACGCACGAGAAGGCGAGCAAAACCTGGTACGCCAAGCTCCGGCTCGACAACCCGACGGCGGGCCAGCGTTTTGACGTTGAACTCGCCGAGTCCGAAGCCAGCGGCGACGTGGGCATGGCGCCAATGTCGGGCGTGCTGGCCAACGTACACCTGACTTTTACGCGAAACGACGGCGCGTCCCTGACCATCACCCGCGCCAACCTGCGCCAAAAACTTGACCAGCCGGAATACATGGACACCACGGAAGTCGTGGGCAGCCGCGCGTCGTGGATCAACGTACAGCCGGGTCGCTGGTTCGTGGTTGTCGAGGCCGGCGAACTCGACGCCTTTTTCGTCGCGCCGGTCAGCGTCTCGGGCGATGTGGTGCAGACCTTCAACATCGATGTCGCGCGCGTGGTTGTGCGCGCGGGGCGCGATCCCGGCAGTCCCGCCCGCGACAACGCACCGGCGACCTTCCAGTTGCGCATCCGGCCCCAGGGCTCGGGCGAACTTGAAAAGACCTTTGGCCGCGAACTTCCCGCGGGCCAAAAGGGCGACAGCGCAACTTACAACCTGCCCGCGGGCCCCTATGTGCTGCTGGCGCAATCCACCGACAAGGGCCTTGGCGTGGAGCCGGAACAACGCTCGATCAAGGTTGCAGCCGGCAGCGAGACCACGCTCGACTTCACCATCCGCGCCGCATGCGCCCTGACCTTTGTCTGCGTCGATACCCAGGGCGTCGCCATCGCCGGCGTGGAGTACCTCATCAGCTTCAACCCGGCGGGCGACTTAAAGGAAAACGAAAAAGCCAACGTGAAGCTTTCAGGTCCCGACGGCCGCTGCGCCGTGCCCGGCGCGCCCTACGGCGCGGTCTACCTGCACATCTGGACCGCCTCGACCGACTGGCAGCGCCCGGACAAAGTGTTCCGCATCGACATGCCCGCTTACGGCGAGAAAGACCTTGGCGCAGTCGTACTTAATCGGTAAAGGCCGTCACCCCGGGGGCTAACGAGGGAGAAGCGGCTACCCGCCAGGGAGCGACGGGTGTAAAAACCTCCGGCAGCCCTGAAAACTGGCTACTGACCGCCGACAACTGACTACTGACACAGTTTTCCTTGAACGAACTGCGTCCCTTTAGCGTACTAGGGATGAAAGTTACCGGTGTTGCGCATGGCGACAGCCTCTGAAGGACAAGACCTGAAGCTGATGTCCGCAATCAAGCGCGGCGACACCGAGGCATTTGAGCAACTCTTCTACAAGTACTACCGGCGCCTCTATTCGCTGTTTTATCGCCTGTGCTGGGATGACGGCCGCGCCGAAGACCTGCTGCAGGAAACTTTCATCCGCGTCTGGCGCGGTGCGCTGACCTTCAAGGACGACCTCAAGGTCAGTTCGTGGATTTACCGCATCGGCCGCAACTGCTGGATCGACCTCGAGGCACGGCGCAAGAGCGCGCGCCGCGCCGTCGACATCGAGAGCGATTCCATGCTCGATTCCGGCCGCGTCGACGCGCTGTCCGAAAGCGACCCGCGCGCCACAACCAGCGGGCGCTACGCCGCCGTGCGGCCGCTGGCATTGATCGACCAACTGGCCAATCCCGAGGGCAAAGACGACACGCCGGGCGATGTCGCGGCGCGCCGTGAGGCCGAAGACGCCGTGCGCTCGGGCCTGCTAGACCTCGACCCGATGCACCGCCTTGTGCTGGTGATGAGTTTCTACCAGGGCATGACCTACAACGAGATTTCCGACGCGCTGGAAGTGCCGCTGGGCACGGTTAAGTCGCGCGTGTTTTACGCCGAGCGCAAGATGCGCGAGCGCCTGAAGCGTTTCATGCCGGGCAAGAAGGCGTCAGACAGAAAGGCGGCCGCCAGTGATGCCTGACGAAGACCGCCAGACGCGAACGCAAGTCCAGATCGGGCCGCAACTCGTGGCTTACGTGATGGGCGAACTTGACCCCGACGCCCAGCAGTGGATCGAGGCGCAGGTTCGTGAACAACCCTCGCTGGTCGACGAAATCGAGGACATCCGCTCGCACCTCAAGCTGCACCAGGGCATGCGCAAGGTGGCGCCGCGCCGCGGAAGCTTCGAACGCCTGCAGCGCCGCCTCAAGGACGAAGGCGCGTTGCAGGGCGCCATTCCCGGCGTGCACCGCATGTTGCGCCGGGCGTTCGTCATCTCCTTCCTCGCGGGCCTGTTGTTTGTGGCGCTGTTGGCGGTGTTTGCCGGCACAAGCAAGCCGCCAACGCTGATCAAGGTCAATGTGATCGGCCAGATCATCTACCGCGCCCCGGCCATCGACTTCACCTCCGAGCGCGGCGACGAAATCAACAGCGGCGACCTTGTACAGGGCGAGGTCAAGAACACGGGCTCATACGACGCGACGTTGTGGGTGCCCACGGGCATGTCGAATTCGTACACGACCATCGAGGTGGTGGCGAACACCGAGTTCAAGTTTGACAGCGCGCGCGAAATGACGGTCAACCGCGGCGTGCTGCGCCAGGCTGAAATCGAACCCGGCGGGCTTGGCGACCAGAAGTTCACCATCAAGACCCCCCACTGTTCGATCATCGTCGACAACGCCGCGTTGTCGGTGATTGTGCTCGACGCCGAAACGCAGGTGACCGTCGCCAGCGGCACGGCGACGCTGCGCGGCCGCGACGTGAGCTGCATCGTGGGCCCCGGTTATTGCTCGTCGGTTGCGCGCGATGCCGAGCCGCTGCCGCCCAAGCCGGTGCTGGAACTCAACCTTTACCAGAGCGGCCGCCGCCTGGTTGAAGTCACGCTGCGCAACGTGGGCTACGTGCCCGCCAAGATCAAACGCGCGCTGACCTCGCGCCCCATTTACCTGATGACCGTCTCGCGCACGCCCGATTACACCGAAAAACAGCCGTCAGGCAGCGTGTCGCCGCCGCAACAGGTTATTCCCAAACGCGACCCGGCCACACCGCTGGCCGAACATCAGGGCGAAACCTGGCTCAAGCCCGGCGACGCGTATACGTTTACGGTCGACGCGACGCCGATGCTGACGGCCGATGTGGATTACTGGGTGACGATGAAGTATCAAGGCGGCCTGTACGGGCCGCAGGGTTTTGCGCGCATCGAGGTCGGCAGCGGCGCGCTGAAGATTTCGAAGTAAGTGTTACAGGTTCAGGTACAGGTGCAGGTCCAGGAAAACAAAGACAAGTAGTCGCGGACGAAGGTTTTCTGAACCTGAACCTGAACCCGCACCTGAACCTGTTCCGAAGGAACAAAGCATGTCCATCAGCATCATCGAACAGAAACTCGCGCAACTGCGCTCGCACATCCGGCTGATGTTTTTGTCCTACGGCCTGGCCAAGCTTTTGATGTGGGTTGCGGGACTCGCGCTCTGGCTTTACTGGTCTGACCGCGTGCTCGACCTGCCCGGCCCCGCGCGTATCGGCTTTCTGGTTGCGGCACTGATGGTGCTTGCCGTCGTTTTCATCCGCAACCTGGTTTACCCGCTCTCGCGCACCCTGAGCGACGAAGACCTCGCGCTGCTGGTCGAGCGCGAGTACCCGCTGCTCAACGACCGCCTGATCACGTCGCTGCAAGTCCTGAAAAATCAGGAGCGTTACAAGGACGTCGCCAGCGGCAAGATGATCGAGGCCGTAGTATCCGAATCGTTTGACCTTGCCGGCAAGTTGCAGTTCGGCGAGGCCGTCCGCTCGCGCCGCCTGCTGTTTATCGTGCTGGGCAGCATTCTTGCCATGACCATGGTGTTCGGCCACGCCGTGTTCGCGCGCGATTCCATGAGCGTATGGATCAAACGCATGTTTGGCGGCGCAACCGCCTGGCCGACGCGCACCAAGCTCGACGTCCAGTTTCTCGAGCAGGACCAGCTTGCGCAGTTTCCCACCGACGAAGAAGTCAACATCAACTTCAACAAGGATCGCGCCGCCGACATTTACCACGTCGCGCTGGGCAGCGACTTGCGCATCATCGCAAGGCCCTCGGGCGTCATTCCCGACAGCGCCGAGATCCGCATCGAGGTATTCCGCGAGGTAAAATCCGCCGCCGGCGAAATCAGCCACGTCTACGACAGCACCCTGCGCCGCGAGATGAAACGCGAATTCACCGGCACCGAGGGCAAGCCCGACTACACCGTCTACTTCGCCTACAACAAGCTCTCGGCCCAGAACCCGCGTGAAGACGTCTACATCCGCTGCGGCGACGCGCTGGCGGGCCCCTACACCATCACGCTGATCCCGCCGCCGGAACTCGCGGGGCCGCTGGACATCACTTATCACTACGAGGAATACCTGCGCCTGCCCGACCGCGCGACGACCGACCGCGCCATTGAAGGCGTCGACGGCACCGAGGTGACCTTTCGTTTCTCGACCACCAAGCCGCTCGACCTCAACCTCAAGAACGGCAGCCGGCTGATGGTCGATTACAACGTCGGTTCCACCACGTCAGTCGAAATCCACGGCGAGCCTGAACGCGGCCTCAACCACTACAGGGCCGTGCTGCGCCTGGCGCCCGGCATGTCGCGCTACCAGGTCAGGCTGGTCGACAACGAGGGCATCGCCAACTCCAAGCGCCTGGGCGACCTGATGCAGGTCAAGGAAGACGTCGCGCCGATCGTGAAAATCCTGTTCTCTGGCGACCCGCTGGTGTCCAACCAGCTTGTCGCGGTGTCCCGCGACGCGATCGTGCCCATCGAGTTCGAGATGACCGACGATTACGGCGTGGGCGGCGCAAAGCTGTTCTGGCGCTTCACCGAGGAAGCCGAGTTCCGCGACTACAAGCCCTTTGAAACCGAGTTCAAGCACTTGCGCGAAAAGCCCAATACGCTTGTCAACAGCACCTATAACCTCGAGCTGTCCAAGCTGATCGGCGAAGAGCGCATGCCCGCGGGTTCCGTTCGCCCCACCATCGAGACTTACATCCAGGCCTACGACCTCAACCAGACCGGCGTCGATGAAAAGACCGGCCAGCCCGTGCTGCAAAGCAGCCGCTACTCGGTGATGAGCTACGAGCTTTACACCGTCGAGGACCTGCGTGCGAAAGTCTCGACGCAGATTCGCCAGATCAAGACCACCGTCACGGCGATGCTTGCCCTGCAGCGTGAACTGCAATTGCAGTCCAAGGAAGCCCTGGGCAATCCCGCGTGGCTCAGCCTCGACGGCGAAGACGGCAAACGCCTGCGCCTCGAACTCAACAACGCGTTTCAGAAGCAGAACCAGTTGCTGCGCGATGCCGAGGCCGTGGGCGAACGCTTTGGCGTGTTTGCGCAGGCCTACCAGTTCTCGCGCCTCGAACGCGACGACCAGGCCCGCCCGCAGGAATTCCGCATCCAGAGCGTGCGCGTGCTGCTCGCGCTTGCCGGCGCCGACGCCGAGCTTCGCCAACTGCTCGACCCTCAGCTTAAACTGCTTGAGGAAGCCGAGGGCGAAGCCGTGGCCAAGATCGTGCAGGCGGCGCTGGACATCCTGCAGCGCCGCTTGCGCCGCGCGCCTCCCGACGCCGTGTTTGCGGCTGGCCCCGCGGGCAACGAGGTCCTCAAGACCGGCTTCTACACCTTTGGCATCGACCTCCAGAAAGCCGGCCAGATGGTGACGGTGCATGGCGACGGCGAAAACCGCACGCGCCTGTGGGATCTGCGCGGCGCCACGCGCGACAACACCGACCGCGGCCGGCTGTACGTTTCTGTCACCTCCTCGGGCGGCAACACCACCGTCAGCCTGTATAAGGATTCCTTCCGCACCGCGCTGGTCGCGCGCGGCAGCTTGAACAGCGCAACGGGCGCCATCAACCTTGTGCAGCAGGAAAACAGCGGCATCAGCGGCAGCGTGCTTTTGCGCGGCGCACTACCCAGTCAGGGCATCACGCTGGAGGTCATTTCGTCCTTCACCCCGGGCTGCGCCGAACAGGCGGCGGCGCTTTATGGCCGCGTGCTTTCGATGGGTATCACGCCGTCGGAACGCAGCGAACTGCTTGGCGAACTTGAGCGCCAGCAGCGCCTGAACGTTTCGGTGCTTGAGATGATCCTGGCCCAGGTGAAGAAGTGGGAGGGCTTTGACGACATCCTCCACGGCTTCCGCGGGCTGCTCGACGGCCAAAGCGGCATCATCGACAAGCTGAAGGATATCGCCAAGAACCGTTAAGTGCGGGTAGTGGGTCAGCTTGGCCAACTTAAAGTGTGCACGAAATGTGGCTGGGGTTTCCCAACCCAAGACCGGTGCAGGTCCATGCACGACTTGGATTAGGAATTCCAAGCCACGGGCCAAGTGGACGCGCTACCTAAAACACTGTTTTTGCTTGAACTGTTTTGTCCCTGCCTGCGTACTAGTTGCGGACAGGGACAAGTTGTTTCACAAACAGGGGTCACATTATGCGCAGCCGCCTCGCCAAAAATCGCCGCAACTCGTTGACATGGTTGATCTTGGGCGCGTTTGTCGCGCTCATGTCCATCCGCGCGCCGCTTGCCGCCCAGGACGCCGACGATCCCGCCGCAGCCAGCGAAAAGCAGCGGCTGGAAAAACTTGCCGCGCAGCAGGAGGCCGCCAAGCAACAGCTCACCAGCCTTAAGACCAAGCTCGAGGACTTGCTGGTTGAGATGTCTAACAGCGAAGACCTGTCCGAACAACGCCGCGTGCCGCAACTCCAGGCGGCGCTCAAGCGCCTGAACGAAATGCTGCTTGAAAACGACATGGCGGGAGCGGCCGAAAACATCAAGAAGGGCGACGTGAAGACGGCGCTTAGCGCCGGCGCGACTATCAAGGAACGCATCGCCGAGATCATCGACCTGCTCGAAAACGGCCCCAAGATCGCCAACGATGAACGCCGCAAGGACGTCGAAAAGCGCCTCGAGGCGATCAAGGAGATGATCGCCAAGCAGAATGAAATCCAGGAAGACACCAAGAAGACGACGACCAACGAAAATTCGCAGCGCATGGCCGATCTCGAAAAGAAGATCGCCGACCTGAAGGACAAACAGGAAAGCCTGCTGAAGGACACCGAGAACCTCGACGCGAAGAAGAAGGACCTCGACCAGCAGATCGAGGCCCTGAAGGCGCTGCAGGATGAACAGAAGCGCGCCGCGGAAGACCTCGAAAAACGCCGCAAGGAAGAAAACACCGAACGCTCGGAGGCCGTGAAGAACCTCGAACAGGCCCTGAGCGAACTCGAGAAAATCGAAAAAGCCGCCGCCGAAGCCAAGCAGAAGGACGAAAACCTGGCGTCGCTCGACCGCGTGATGAAGGACCTTGAGCGCCTGCAGAAGGACCAGCAGGCCGTCAAGGAACGCACCAACCAGGCCGCCGAGAAGCCGCACCAGAACGCGCTCGACGCCATCACCAAGGCCGAGGAAGACCAGAACAAGGCCTACAAGGCCACGCGCAGCACCAACGCCGAGCGCCAGGGCGCCAACACCGCGCTGCCCAAAGAGCGTCTCGAACAACTGAAGACCGAGCAGCAGGCCGCCGAAAAATCCATCGAGGCAGCCAAGAAGGCGATGGAAGGCCTGCCGCAATCGCTGGAGGCCCGCAAAGCCAAGGAAGAAATCGACAACGCCGCCAAGAAGGCCGAAGAAGCCAGGAAGGCGCTTGAAAGCGGCGACTCCGACGCGGCCGAGAAGGCCCAGAACGACGCCGCCAAGTCGCTGCGCGACGCCGCCGACGCCATGCGCCCACAGGCGCTGGAAACGCCCGAAATCAAGCGCGCCAGCGAGGGCGAAAATTCGGTCAAGCAGGACGCCGAAAAACTGAACCGCGAACTCAAGGCGTTGGCCAACGAAATCGCCAAGCAGAAGGCGGCCGAAGGCGGCGAAAACAAGGCCAGCGAAGCCGACTTCGCCCAGAGCAAACTTGAAGAAGCCCAGCGCGCCATGGAAGGCGCGCAGGAGGCGCTAGGCAAGGCCCAGGCCGACAACGCCGAGGCAAAAATGGCCGAGGCCATGGAAGCCATGAAGCAGGCCGGCGAGCACCTCAAGAAATCCGACGGCGTCAACCCCGAGGGCAAGCCCGACTTCAAGAATGCGGCCAACGCCCAGAAGGACCTCGCCAACCGCATCAACGACCTGAACAAGTCCCTCGAAAGCCTGCCCGAGCCCAAGACCGACGCCAAGGCCATCGAAGAAGCCATGAAGCACGCGCAGGACACCGCCGCGCCTCTCAAGGGCGACGACAACGACCGCCGCCTGGCCAACACCGCCAAGCAGATGGATTCCGCTATCGAGGGCCTTAAGGCCGACATGAAGAAAAACGGCGGCGAACCCTCCGTCGAAGCCATGCGTGACACCGCCGAAAAAGCCCGCGCCTTCCAGCGCCAGGCCGAATCGTCGGGCAATCCCCAGGCCAAGGAAGCGGCCCGTGCGGCGGAAGAACTCGCCCGCCGCCTCGAGGAATCCGCCGACGCCAAACAGGGCGCCAGTCAGGCCCGAGAGGCGCTTAAGAATGCCGGCGAAAAGTCATCCAAGGCGTCGGAGTCGCTCAACGGCGAAAACGGCGAACAAGCCACGCGCAGTGAAGGCGAGGCGCTGGAACAGCTTGGCCGCGCCAAGGACGGGCTCAAGCGCCGCCTCGATGCCGAGCGCGGCTCAAAGGCCCTCGAAAGCGCCGCCAACCGCCAGGGCGACTTCGCCCGCCGTGCGGAGGAAGCCGCCGACGGTATGCAGGCCAACGCCAAAAACGCAGGCAGCCCCGAGAGCAAACAGAATAACGGTGAGGCCGCCAAGGCCGCCGGTGAAGCCGCCAAGGCCATGAAGGAAGCGGGCGAGGCGCTGAAGGAAGCCTCCAAGGCAAGCCAGGGCCAGCCCAATGCCGGTGACCCCAAGGCGGGTGACCCGAAGGCGGGCGACCCGAAGGCCGGTGATCCGAAGGCGGGTGATCCGAAGGCGGGTCAACCGAACGAGAAGCGCAACGAGAGCATGAGCAAGGCCGCTGAAAAGCAGGCCGAGGCCTCCAATAAGCTGAATGAAGCCATCAACAAGCTTGAGGCCGAAAAGGCGAACGTCGAAAAGCAGCAGAAGGAGAACGCCGGCAAGCTTGGCGAAAACCAGGACAACATCGCCAAGGAACTCAAAGACGTCCGTGAGAAAGTCGAAAACGGCGACCCCAAGGCCGCTGATCCCGGCAACAAGCTGACGGAAGCCGAGAAGACCGCGCGCGACAACCTCAAGGCCGCCGAGGAAGAAATGAAGAAGTCGGCGGACAACCTCAAGAAGACCGAACTGCCTCCTTCCTCTGAGAACCAGAAGGAAGCCATCAAGAAGATGAACGAGGCGATGGAGAACATGCAGAACGCCGCAAACAAGTCGATGACGCCCGACAACCAGCGCAAGTTCAAGGAGCTGGAAGAAGAGCAGAAGAAACTTGAGGAGCGGCTGGACGAACTGAACAAGAACCCGCAGGGCGCCGACAACCCCGAGGCCCAGAAGGCCCAGCAGGCGGCCCAGCGCGAAATGGCCAAGGCCCGCGAAAACCTGAAGAAGCAGAATTCGGGCGAGGCCGAGAAGAACCAGGAAGAAGCCAAGAAGGCCCTCAAGGACGCCGAGAAGGCGCTTGAGGAGCAACTCAACAGCTACGTCACCCAGCAGCAGGAACAACTGCTGGTGCAGGTCGAAGAGAACCTCAAGAAGATGAAGGAAAAGCAGATCACCGTCAAGGACGCGACCGAGAACCTCGACCTCGACTACCGCCAGACCGGCAAGTGGTCGGCGACGCTGCGCCGCCGCGCCAAGACGGTTTACGACAGCCAGGACGAGGTCAAGAAACTGGCCGACGAAACCCTGACGGCGCTCAAGACCGGCAACTACGGCGGCTTCACCCGCAACATGGAGCTGATCCACCGCCTGCTGCTGTCAATCCTGGCGCGCCTCGAGGGCCGCGAGCCGGACACCGGCGAGGGCACGCAACTCGACCAGCAGGACGTGATCGACAAGCTCACGCGCATGCTCAGCGCCGTTGAGCAGGAACGCAAACGCCTGCAGAACAAAAAGAAGCCGCCCAAGGATCAGCCGCCGCCCAAGCCCGGGCCGCCGGCGCCGGAGCCGCTGGTGTCCAAGCTCGCGGAGATGGAGCTGATCTATGTCGAGCAGGTTGAGCTGGGCAAAAAGATCAAGAACTTGTCCGGCAAGACCAAGGAATACAACCGCGACAACATGCCTGATTACCTGCGCCGCCTGTACGAACGTTACAGCGCCGAGCAGGGCGACCTGAAGAAGATGTGGGACGAAATCAAGAAGGGCATCCCCGGCGACCCGGGCCCCGGCGACGGCCACTAACACAGCTTAAGGACGCCCGGACAACCGGGCGTCTTTGTTTTTTAAAGCTGGCTCACGCAAAGGCGCAGAGATGCAAAGAACTGCAGGTTTAGAGCTTTTTCAAGGTTAGTGTGCCGAGTTTATGCGCTGCGCCGAGCGAGCAGATCAAGAAGCGCGAGCGATGGCGTGGCTGGAGGCCACGCTGAGCGAGCGCGACGCAGAGATGCGATGCTCGC
>JADLAK010000063.1 GCA_020848275.1 Planctomycetota bacterium | reverse complement strand
TTCCTGCTGCTCACCAAGCACGCGATGGTCGCGCTTCTTCGCTTCTTCCTGACTGCGGAAGTATTCGACGAGTTCCTCCTTGCCGAAGAACGCGGTCCCGTAGACGCGAGTGAGCTGCTCGCGGTTGGCGTCGGCGCGCCAGTAGCTGCCGCTGACCTTGGTCAGCTTCACGTTCTTGAGCCAGCCGGTGTTGGGCACGTGCGGCCCGCGGCACAGGTCGATGAAATCGCCGTGCTTGTAGAAAGTCAGTTGGTCGCCGCGCTCCTTGATGCCCGCGACGAGTTCCTGCTTGAACTTGTTGTGCCCGCCGTCGATGAGTTGATAGCGGCGATAGTGCTCGTTGGCCTGGTCGATACTCGCTTCGCAGCGCACAAAGGGCGCGGCTTCCTTGGCGATCTTGGCCATCTCGGCCTCGATCTTGGGGAAGTCGTCGACGGTGATTTTGCCCTCGGGCAAAAACAGGTCGTAGTAGAAGCCCTCCTCGACGACCGGGCCAATGGTGAGCTGCACCTTCGGGAACACGCGCAGGATCGCGTCCGCCATGAGGTGCGCGGCGCTGTGCCGCAACACTTCGAGGGCTTCTTTGTCCTTCTTGGTCAGGATCTGGACGTCGGCGCCTTCCTTCAGCGGCAACGAGAGGTCCACGACCTGGCCATTCACCTTTGCGGCGACGGCGGCTTTGGCCAGCCCCGCACCAATTGCAGCGGCGAGATCGGCGGAATTCGCGCCGTCTTTGAGCTCGCGCTTGGAACCATCCGGCAGTTTGACAGAAACCATTGTGCATCATCCTTTCGAGGCCGTAATCAGAGCCGCGCGCGCCAGCAAGCGGCCCCGTTAGACGTCGCCAACTACAAATCCACCGCAGAGACGCGAAGGCGCAGAGAAGACATTGGCAACGAAAAACGAGCCTGTCGGCTCGTGGCACGTTCCGGCATTGCCGGAATCGCGGTATAGGCCTCAGTAAGAGACGTTCTCTGCCCTCTGAAGGAGGCGTATGCGACGCGCCAAACGAGGAGTTCGAGGAAGTCGAGCGACACGTGGCTGGAGGCCACGTGAAGCGAGACTGACGTAGAAATCCGAAGTTTGCCGCGAGCAGACGCCCCTGAACGGGGGCCGAGATCGTCTCCAAGTTCGCGCGGTGGAAACCCCCACCGTCGCATTCACCCTGACGGCCACACCCGTCTGGGCAAATACAAAGTAAACAGAAGCGATCTGAAAATCAATTGCCCGTCGTGCCTGGGTCACTTGCTCGTGCCGCGTTCAGCATTTCGGGCGTAATCTCAAAATGTCCAGCTATGCGTTTCACAATGGTTAGTATGTAGTCGAGTATCGCCTTTGTTGCGCGAACCCAATCAGCCTGACCAAAGCAAACAACTTCCCCGACCTCGCACTTGAACATTGAACCGACGTCCTTAGCGAACTTCTTATCAGCTATTCCCGAATTGTGAGCCCAAATGTTGCGAACCTGATGCAACAGCCAGAGGGTGCTTTTCATTTCCTTATCAAGATCACCTCCCAGTCGCACAAATGTCAGGGCCACTTCCAGTTTGTCGATCCCGCGTTGTCTTTTCACCGCGTCGGTTTCAAAGATGTCCTCAACAATTGCCTCTAGACGCTCGTCGGCAGTCATTGCGATGTAATCAGCCAACGAAATCTTCAGCTTCCTCGCATGGTCATTTTGGAGAACGTCGGGTTTCATTCGTATCCATTGAACGATGAAGTCACCTACATACGTCTCAAGCACCGACCACAGTGTTATTGCTGAATGACCAAAAAGGTGGGCTTCGAACTGCTTTTCTTCCTTTAACCACATATCCGTTCGTTTCTGCGCTCGGTCTCTAAAGGAATCGTCGCCAACTTTCAGGGAGTTCATTATTGTTGCGCGCGCCTCCTTGTTCTTAACCACGACGCCGCGGCCAACAATCGCTAACAGCGTTGCATTTCGATTGTCTAGCAGAGTGTCGGTTGCCCTCTCCAACAATTCGAGCGGCCAACGTAGATTTGGTGGAACTTTGTCGTTCATTTGCCCCTCTGACGGAAGTAACCGATGTCGGATGCACATTGTAGGCGTTTCGCTACAATCACGACATGGCCGCGCAGAATCCCGACGACAAGTTCAAACCGGTTCCTCAGGGTGAGGAGAAGACGCTGCTTGAGGTGGGGTCGGACAGTCGTGGGATTCAGCCGACCATGCCTGAGGGCGGGTTGAAGACGAGCGATGTTGCGTCGCTGAACAGTCTGCGGACGGTTGCGGACAACGAGGCGCCCCGGACGATCATGGAAGTGGGAAGCAACAGGGCAAAAGCACTGGGGCCGGGAGGCCCCAGCCACGACGCAAAAGCGCTTGGGTCAGGGGACCCAAGCCACGCACTACGCTTTGGGCCGGTGAGGGTGACGCAGCAGTTGGGCGCGGGCGGCATGGGCAAAGTTTATCGCGGCCATCACGAGGGGCTCGACGTCGATGTCGCGATCAAGGTGATGACCGGCGATCTCGCGCGCGACGAAGTCGGCCGCCAGCGTTTCATCCGCGAGGCGCGCACCGCCGCACGGCTCGACCATCCGAACATCGTGCGCGTGATGACGGTCGACGAGCAGGACGGCGCACCCTTCATCGTGATGGAATTCGTCGACGGCGCCGACATGGCCGCGCTGGTGAAAAAGCACGGGCGGCTGGACCCCATCGGCGTTTTGCGCAGCATCGCGCAGGTTGCGGACGCGCTCGCCCACGCACACGAACAAGGCATCATTCACCGCGACATTAAGCCCCACAACATGTTCGTCTCCAGGCAGGGCCGCGTGAAACTCGGCGATTTCGGGCTCGCGCGCGCCGTCGAGCAGACGACCGAACTGACGATGCCCGGTGCGGCGATGGGCACGGCGCACTACATGAGCCCCGAGCAAGCGGGCGGCCACGAACTCGACACGCGCAGCGACATCTACAGCCTTGGCGTGACGGCGTATCACTTGCTCAGCGGCATGCCGCCGTACAGGGGCACGACGCCGGTCAGCATCGCCGTGCAGCACATCAACAGCGACGTGCCCTACACGCGTGAGAGTTTCGGCCACGTGCCCGATGAAGCGGTGTACCTGCTGATCGAAATGACGGCGCGCGATGCGGCGCGCAGGCCGACCGCGGCGCAGGTCAGCCAGCGACTGCGCGATATTCTCGGTCGCCTGACCGGCAATGCCGACGTGAAGCTTGCGAGCCTCGAGGCCCTCGTGGGGCAGGCTTCCAGCCTGCCACC
>JADLAK010000062.1 GCA_020848275.1 Planctomycetota bacterium | reverse complement strand
CGGACACGCTGGTCGTCAACGCGCCGGTATTTATCAACCACACCATGCCGAACGGCAAACAACTCCAGGCGTGGGAGAATTACGATTTCTTTCTGCATACTCCCGGGACTATCGCAGAACCCTATCAATTGAGCTTCGTGAGCTATTACGACCTGCCACCTTGGGCCGGAAAAGGCAAATCGGTCGGTCACATAGTGTCCTGGCGCGTTGAAAGCCATGACGAATTTCCGCCAAAACTCCTCGCCTGGGCGAAGGCAAATGCGCCGATGTGGCTGATGCCGCCGAAAGATATGGATGAAATACGCGCCTTGCAGCAGCCGGGACAACGCGGCATCAAGGGCTGGATCGATAAGGATTAATAGTCAACACTACCGTGTCACTCGATGGCGCGAGCTTTAAGAATGGTATTTCTGGGGAACTTTTAAGATGAGCACAATGAATCTCAGCCAGCGCCTGGCCCTGAGCGGCGCGACCGCATTGCTGTCCCTCGCGGCAGCGTCGACCGCTAACGCGCAGAACACTGCGCCCGCCGTCATCCAGGCCGAAGGCCTTGAAGAAATCGTCGTTACGACACGCAAGTTGTCCGAAAAATTGATGGATGTACCAATCTCCATCGCAGCGTTTTCCGCCGAAGACATCAAAGAGCGCGGCATTCAGAATCTCGATGACGTCGCCAGAGCCACGCCGGGCCTGACCTTCAGCAACATGATGGGCAGCATGTTCCCGTCGCCTGTGATTCGCGGTTTTGCGCCGGTGGACATAAGAGGCGAGAACAACACGGCAATTTTCGTTGACGGCGTCTACATCTCGGGCAAGTACGGGATGAACTTCAGTCAGCTCGATATCGAGCGCATCGAAGTGGTCAAAGGGCCGCAGGCTGCGCTCTACGGACGCAACGCGTTCTCGGGGGCCATCAACTACATCACGGCGAAGCCCACGGACACCTTTCAAGGCAGCACGGAGGTTCAGGCCGGCTCCCACGGCAAGGCCCTCGCCCAGCTGAGCATCAGTGGTCCGCTGGTTCCGGGCGTGCTGCGCGGGCGCATCTCTTTAGGTTACGATACGTTCGACGGCTCCTACGAGAATCAGTACTCTGGTCTGGGCGAAGGCGCGAATATCGGCGGCTACACCAACGAGACCGTCAGCTCCTCACTGCTGTGGACGCCCACCGACAAATTTGAGGCCGAGCTCGGGCTTTACTATTCGGACGACTCCGTCGACAACCCAGCCATATTTCCTATCACCGCCAACTGCGAAGATCTGAATTCGCAGTTGACCACACCGACCACTCGCGTTGCTTACGGCAACTATTGTGGCACCTTGCCGAGCCCAGGGCGCAAGGGCCTGACCACCGGTCCGCAAGCCACGGGCGAAGAGCGCGATGTGACGCGCGGCCACCTTTCGTTGAAGTGGGATACCGACTACGGCACAGTGAGTTCGCTCACCGGCTATTCCGAGGCGAACCGGCCGACGTACTACTTCGATGGTAACCGCAATACCGGGGGAGACGTATACAGCTACATTGCCGCGCCGACCGTGCCGGTATTGGGCGGTGCGTTTCAGGGCGGCCAGCTGAAGCGTTTTGCTGCGCCGTTTCTGTTCAAGGGTGCGGGTGACTTCACCGATGAGTGGAGCGAGGAGCTGCGCTTCGCCAGCGACCCACAAAAAAACTTGCGCTATTCCTTCGGTGTGAACTACTACGAGACGCACCTCGATAATGGAACCGATGGCACTTTCGCGCTTGTGCCGTTGCCGAGCGACCTGGCGACTTTGTGCTATTCGTGCGCACCTGCCGGAGGGACGGGTCTCTATTACGATCCGACGACCGCCTTCTCCGGCCCCGGTGGCTTGGGCGCGGCGGTGTTTGGGAATTACTTCAACGGTAACGGTGGCAGCTTTAACGCCGTGCAGCGCATCAGTTACGACACCAAGGCGCCCTCGGTGTTTGGGTCCATGGACTACAGCTTCACGGAGCAACTAACAGGCCGCGTTGAGGGCCGTTACACCGACGAAAAACGCAGCGTCGACCACGATGCCTACGCTCTTGCCCAAGAGCAAAGCTTCAAGATCAAGAACTACAACGCCACGCTCAACTACAAGCCGCTGCCGAACTGGATGGTCTACGGCAGCTACGGTCACGCGGAGAAGAGTGGCGGCTTCGACATCAAAACCGTGCAGTTCACGGCCGGCGTCAATACGGGCGTGGCGGTCGACTTCGATGTGGAGAAGAGCGACGGCTTTGAGCTGGGGTTCAAATCACGACTGTGGGATAACAGGCTCAGTCTCGAAGCGTCTGTCTACCGCTACGACTGGACGGACATCGTCATCCCGCAGATTCTTACCGCAGTGCAGAACCCCGGGACGGGCACGCTGGCTCCCATCGTTGTGCCCGTGGCGTTCAACAGCAACGGTGGTGATGCCACGAATCAGGGCATCGAAATCTCGGTCACGGCGCAACTGGCGGAGCACCTGAGTGGCAATCTATCGGGCTCGTACATCGATGCGACGTATGACGACGCGGTGATTATCAGCTTCAAGGACTTCCCGTCGTATTCGCCAACGGGTGACGTGTCTGGCAATGAAATGCTGCGTACCTCGAAATATCAGTATTCCGCCGGCTTGGCCTGGAAGGCGCCGCTGTACAACGACATCGACTGGTCGTTGCGTGGCGATCTGGCGTCGCGCTACAAGCAGTACGCCGATACGACCAACCAAACCTACACGCCTACCCTGACCACGCTCAATATGGCGATCGGTCTGAACGGCGAGAAGTGGGTGGCGGAGTTGTGGGGGCATAACCTGACCAATGAGGACGGCGCGGGCTCGGCCCAGCGCGATGTGTATTTCAGCAATTCGTTACCGGACGGCACCACCTTTGGCACGCCTCCTGGCACGACGCCTGCAGGCGGAACGGGTAAGAACACGTCCTACGCTTGGCGTTACAGTGGGGCGTACCTGCCCCTGCGGGAGTATGGCCTCACGTTGCGCTACAAGTTCTGATTCGCAGAGCTTAAGGCCTGATGCGTTTGATGATTGGCAAGAGGGCGGTAGCATAGCTGCCGCCCTCTTGCACGAGCGCCGAGCGACGCAGGCTCTAAAAAGTTAAACACAATCAGGTCTTGGGGAAAAACGATGCGATTAATCCATAGCATTCTTTCGATGCTGGCTCTCACGGTATGCACAACTGTGTATGGGGCTTCCGAATCGGGCGCT
>JADLAK010000061.1 GCA_020848275.1 Planctomycetota bacterium | reverse complement strand
TCCCGCCAACCGCGACCTGTTCGTGAAGATCGACGCCACGGTGAAACAGGCGCTGTTCGCGCCTGCGCCCGAGCCCGAGAAACAAGTCGTCGCGGCGTAGTTGTTTTTCCACGGAAGACAGGTCGTTACACGGAAACAAAGGCATTGTTAGCCACGAATACACACGAATAGACACGAATCGGTGCATAAACGTACTTCCGTAGATTCGTGAGAATTCGTGCTCATTCGTGGCTCAGTTGCCTTTGTTGTTTCTGTGCCTTCCGTGTTCTCCGTGGACATGCTTTTCTTCGTGTCTTCGTCTCTTCGTGACTTCGTGGTATAGAGGCGACGACAACCCGGATTGGTGGAGTCCCGATGCGCGTCCTGAAATTCCTGCCGCTACTGCTGATTTTCTTTGTCGCCGCATGCGCCAATGACGCCGAAGACGCGCAGAAGACAATCCAGTCGTTTTTGGCAGCCGCCGAGGCCGGCGACGCCAAGCGCGTCGAGGAACTCATGCGTCCCAGCGAACGCAGCCGGAAGTTCACATTCACGGACGAGAACAATCCTTACAAGGAAGAGAAACACGAAATCACGAAGGTCGAAATCGACCGCGATCTCGCGGTGATTTACCTGAAGGTCTCGAACAAGCAGGGCGTTAAGGGCGAGAAACGCTGGGTGTGCGTCAAGGAAGAGGGCAAATGGTACTTCAGCCCGGAGAAATCCGCCCTTGCCACGGGTTGGACCGGCCCCGGCCCCAAAAAGGACGGCAAATGAAAACGACCCTCGCAGTAATGGTGCTGGCCGCGGCGATTCTACTTTGCGCTTGCGGCGGCGGTGATCCCGCTTCCGAGGCGCGGGCGACAGTCCAGACGCTGATCGACGCGATTGCGGCGCAGGACATTTCCAAGGCCAACGCGCAAATATTGCCCTCGGAGCTTGCGGGCAACGAACTCGGCCCGTCCTTTGGCGACGCCTCCAAGGGCAAATTATCGATGGCGACGTCGATGGTCGTCCCGCAGGGTGACGCCGTCACCGTTTACGTCAAGATCACAATGACGCTCGGCGACAAGGTCAATTCGCACTACACCCCCTACGTTTGTGCAAAGGAAAACGGCCGCTGGTACATCAGCCCCAACCGCACCAAGGCGGCGCTCGGCCAACCAATGCCGGCGGGGCTCAAGTAGGCCTTTACGAGCCGCGAGCGCCAGCGAGCGGTCTGAAGTATTGCGGTGCACCGGATTATCGTCCGGCGCTCTTGTAATAATCGCGCATGAGTTCGCTCGACCACGCGGGCTGTTTGATGTCGCCGCGAGGCTGGAACTCGCGCATCACGGGTTTGATGTCGAGTACGGGTGTGCCGTCGATGGCGTCGAGCCCTTCGACGGTGATGATTAGACCGTCGACCTTCACCAGTTTGCAGCAGGACAGGCCGAGGCGGTTGGGCCGCGACTTCGCGCGCTGGCGACCGGAGGGAGCGCCCTGAAGAAACGCATTGCGTTTCTTCAGGAAAAGATGCCGACCTTGGGCCAGTCTTTGTTGCCGCGCGGGTGGCGCGCGCCGGTGACCTCCTCGGCTCCGGTCACGCGATGGAAGTGATAGATCACGTCGAGGTGCGAAAACGCGTCGAGGCCCGCAAGCGCGTCGGGCTTGAAGCGTTTGGCGTCGATCTCGATGGTCGAGATCACGCCGCCCAGAAATCGTCATCGGTCGTCGTGCGCTTGCAACGCACCACGCCAATCGGCAGCACACATTTGATATTGGATGAATTAGTATTGGACATCTTGCTTGGGGTCCTAATGCGCACACGCCTAGCTGGCATCCTCGTACTGGTACTCTGTCTCGCCGGATGCGGCGCCGGTGGGGCGGAAACCCCAGATGGAGCAGCCAAGGCCTATGCCGAGGCCGTCTACTCTGGAAAGCCGGACACGGCAGTTCAATATGTTGTCGCGGATGAACGGGACGCTCATCGCAAGTTGCTAGAGTCCAAAGCCAGTTCGGCTTTTACCGCTGATTGCGTGGTGAAGGAAACAACGCTGGCGGGAACCGAAGCAAAGGTCATCGTCGCCGTCACCTTGAAGCGCACGGATGGCAAAGCGCTCTCAGTAGAACCGATTCCGATGACGTATGTGTGCAAGCAGGCTGGCGGGCGATGGTTCGTTAGCCCGGCAGCCTCGATACTCGCAAGTATGGATGAAGCACAAGCGATGATCGACAAGGCAAAGGCAGATTCAAAAAAATAGGGCGGACAAGAATGTCCGCCCCACAGAAATCAAACCTATTTGTGGCTCGCAATTGCGTCGTCGGAGACCTTGACGCCTGTGCGCGCGCGGTCGCCCGGCGTATCCGACGTCATCGGCACTTCACCGTGGTGGTGTTTGAGCGCCGGTTCACCCGCGCCGCCCACGCGCACCAGCCGCACCGCCGTGAACTTGTACTCCGGGCACATGGTCGGGCCGTCTTTGTGCTCGCTGGTGATGCGGTTGAGCGCCGTTTCCGGGAAGTGGAAGGTCGTGAACACCGTGCCCTCGCGAATGCGGTGCGTGACCTGTGCGCGCAGGCGAATGCTGTCGCGGCGGCTGGTGATCTCGATCCAGTCGTCCTCGAGAATGCCCATGCGCTTGGCGTCTTCCGGGTGAATTTCCAGCCGGTCCTCGGTGTCGTACACCGCAATGCCCGTGCGCCGCGTCTGCGTGCCGACGTTGTACTGCTCGAGCTTGCGGCCGGTCGTGAGTTCCCACGGGTACTCTTCGTTGAGCTCGTCGCCCGGCGGGTGATATTCGAGCGGATGCAACTTGATCAGACCGTCCTTGTTCGCGGCCTTTTCGGTGTGCAGGCGCGGGCTGCCCGGGTGGTTGGCGTCGTACACCGGCCACTGCATGCCCTCGGTCTCTTCAAGTCTCTCGTAAGTAACACCCGCCCAGCACTTCGTGACCTTGGCGATTTCCGTGACGATGCTCGCGGGCGTGTAGTTCCACTTCGCGCCCATCGCGTTGGCAATCCTCTGCACAATGTCGAAGTCACTCAGACACTCGCCCGGCGGGTTGATCGCCTTGCGGATGCGCTGGATGCGGCGCTCGGCGTTGGTGAACGTCCCGTCCTTTTCGAGGAAGCTTGCGGCGGGCAGAATCACGTGCGCCTTCTTGTTGGTCTCGTTGAGGAACAGGTCCTGGCCGACGATGAATTCCATGTTGTCCATCGCCGCCTCGACCTTGTTGCTGTCCGGGTCGCTCTGCAGCAGGTCTTCACCGACCACCCAGAAGAATTTCAGCTTGCCGTCGATTGCGGCATCGAACATCTCCGGGATTTTCAAACCTTTGTCGGTGGGAAGTTCCGCGCCCCAGACCTTCTTGAACAGCTCGCGCACGACGGGGTCGGTGTGCTTCTGGTACTCCGTCAGCGTCACGGGCAAAGCGCCCATGTCGCTGCTGCCCTGCACGTTATTCTGGCCGCGCATCGGGATCACCGCGGCGCCGGGCTTGCCGACGTTGCCGGTGATGCTCGCAAGGTTGGCGATGCTCAGCACGCCGTCAGAACCGTTCTTGTGCTCGGTGACGCCCAGGCCGTAATGAATCACGCTCTGGCCGCGAGTCGCGCCGTAAATGCGCGCGGCCTTGCGGATGAGTTCGGGCGATACACCGGTCAGCGCCTCAACGTTTTCGGGCGAGTATTTTTCAAGGACGGCGGCGAGTTGTTCGTAGTTCTTCGTCCTCGCCGTGATGAACGCCTCGTCGATGAAACCTTCCTTGATGCAGACGTGCGCAATGGCGTTGATGATCGCCACGTTGCCGCCCGGCCGCACCGGCAGGTGCAGGTCGGCCTCGCGCGCCGTCTGCGTGCGGCGGGGGTCAATCACGATCATGGTTGCGCCGCGGCGGGCCGCCTGGCGGATGCGGTCGCCGAGAATCGGGTGGCCTTCGGTCGGGTTGCTGCCGATGATCAGCAGGCACTTGGCCTTCTCGATGTCCTCGTAGCCGCCGGTGCCGGCGCTTTCGCCAAAGGCCTCGCGCAGGCCGTAGGCCGTGGGCGAGTGGCAGACGCGCGAGCAATTATCCACGTTGTTCGTGCCGACGATCTGCCGGAAGAACTTCATGAAGATGTAATTTTCTTCGTTGGTGCCGCGCGAGGTGGAGATGCCGCCGAGCGCGCTCGCGCCATACTTGCCGCGGATGCGAGTGATCTCGCTCGTGATCAGGTTGACGGCCTCGTCCCACGTCGCGCGCCGGAAGGGCTTGTCGCGCGTCTCGCGGATCAGCGGGAACTGCAGGCGTTCCTTGTGCGTGCCGTAGCTGTAGGCGTAGCGGCCCTTGACGCACAGGTGGCCGTAGTTAACCGGCGAATTGAAGTTGCCGCGGATGCTGACGACTTCATTCGTCTCCTCTTTGACGCGCGCGACCATGCTGCAGCCGGTGCCGCAATAAGCGCAGGTCGTCTTGACTTCTTTGTCCCAGCCGCCGCTGATCTTGAGCGTCTTGTCCTCGAGGGCGCCGGTGGGGCACTGCTGCACGCACTGGCCGCAGGACACGCAAGTTGAATCCAGATAGCTCTTGTTGATGTCGTTGGCGATGAACGCGCCGAAACCGCGCCCCGCCATGGTGAGGACGTTTTCGCCCTGCACTTCGTCGCAGCCGCGAATGCAGCGGAAACAGTTGATGCAGCTCGCGTCGTCAAAGGTGATGAACGGGTGGCTGCTGTCCTTGCGGCTGCTGGATTCCTTCTTGGAGCGGAAGCGCGATTGGATGGCGCCTTCGCGCTCCAGACCCGAGTGCTTGGCGACGGTGAGAAGTTCGTTTTCGCGTGGCTGCTCGTCCTTGTGGGTGCAGAGGTCCTTGGGATGGTCGGCGACGAGCAGCTCGCAGACGACTTTGCGGACGTTCTGTACGCGCGTGTTTTCGGTGTTGACGACCATGCCCTCGGCGGCGGGATAGGTGCAGGTGCTCTGGAGGTTGCGCACACCATCAATTTCGCCGATGCAAGTGCGGCAGGCGCCGACAGGTTTCAGGCGGTCGTCGTGGCAGAGCGTGGGGATGTAGACGCCGTTCTTGCGTGCGACGTTGAGGATCGTGTCGCCCTTTTCGCCGACGCAGGCCTTGCCGTTGATCG
>JADLAK010000060.1 GCA_020848275.1 Planctomycetota bacterium | reverse complement strand
CTGGATGCAGGATTTACCCTCGATCCGCAAGCGAAGCATGATTGCCGAATATCGCGAAGCCACACGCGGCTTCGACATCATAGGAACTGTCTACGTGGACACCGACGTGGATGAGCAGGACCTCGCCACCGAGGCAAAGGTCATCTTTGCCCTGGCAGACGAGCCATCCCATCGCATCGACGGTGCCGTCATGGGTGCCAGGCTGGAAAAGGCGGATGCACTCGCCCACCTCACACCGTTTCTCTCGAACCCCAAGCTCAAGGGCATCCGTCGGGTGCTTCACACCCAGCGCGACGAAATCTTTCAGCAACCTCAATTCGTCGCGAACGTGCAGGCGCTGGCCGGCCTCAATCTCTCGTTTGACCTGTGCGTTCTCTCGCGCCAATTGCCGCTCGCCGTGACTCTGGTGCGCCAATGTCCCAAAGTGACATTCATCCTGGATCACTGCGGAATCCCCGACATCAAGCGCGGCGCCCTCGACCCATGGCGTGCTCACATCGAAACCCTCGCGCGCGAATCCAATGTCAATTGCAAGATCAGCGGGCTCGTCGCGTATGCCGATTCACGTTCCTGGACCGCGGAAACCCTCCGGCCCTACTTTGACCACGTCATCGCCTGTTTTGGTTGGGATCGCGTGATGTGGGGCGGCGACTGGCCTGTCTGCACGCTAACCTGCCCGTTGGCGGACTGGATTCACGCCGCCGTCAAGCTGACCGCCTCCGCCACCGCCGATCAGCGCGATCGCCTGTTTCGCCGCAACGCCGAACGGATATATCGCCTTCGCTAAGGCCGATGGAGGGAAGTGCGCCAGGATTGAGCCAATCGCCTGTGGGCGGCGTCAAACGGGAACTGATTTCCCACCACCGGAAGAAGGTGTCAGAGCCTTCATCATCAAGTCAAACTGTAAGACCTGACGCTCTGGATCGTCCGTTCAGACAACCTCGACCAACCGGCTGCCCTGGGCGAGCAGGCCAGCGATGCCGGGCAAACGGGGCACGATCCAGGTCTGCAACGCACGATTGGTCGTGTTGCTGATACGCAACCACACGATCACCGGCGCGGTCGCGGCCTGCGCCGAGCGGGCGGCAAAATCCTCGTCCTTGGTGACGATGACCGCGCCGCTTTGCAGCGCACGCGCCCAGATCGCGCCGTCGTTCGCCTCGCGCAAGCCCACGTCCTCGACGTGCTCGGCTTCGTGCCCGGCCTCTCGTAGCCAGCGCGCGAGCGCCGGGAGCAATTGGGCATCGACCAAAAATTTCACTTGGTCAGCGACAGGACCGCGTGATCGACCTGGCGCGCCGCGTATTCAAGCGCGGCCTGGATGTCCTCCCGCTCAAGATAGGGGTAGCTTTCGAGGATTTCCGCCTCCGTCGCCCCGCTGGCGAGCATGTCGAGCACGTCCTTGACCCCGATGCGCATGCCCCGGATGCACGGCCGACCGCCGCACTGGTCGGGATTGAAGGTGATTCGCTGCATCTGGCTCATGCCGACACGATACCCGGCCCGGCTCTATCTGCAAGCCCGTCCTCGTCTTCGGCGGCTTCCTCGACGAGTTCTGCGGCCAGTTCGGCCGCGAGTTCGGGATCGAGCGCGAGCGGGGCCGGATGGGTCCGCGTGTGGACTTCCTTGATCTGCCGGATCGAGACCTGCGTGTAAATCTGGGTCGTCTCGAGCTTCGCGTGGCCGAGCATTTGCTGGATGAACCGGATGTCGGCGCCACTTTCGAGCATGAGCGTAGAGCAAGCGGGTGCAATCCGTAGGGTCTGACCTTACATGTTGATTCGAAGAGAGCGTGTCTTCGCGTGAGACATTCATGCTCCGGCCTGGCAACAGAGGGATGGGTCTACACGAAGGACTGATGCAATGCCTACGATGCACCGGACAACTAAGGAGGGGCGCGCTTCGTCGCGCCCGGTTTGAGAAGCATGCCACACCGCGACCTCCAGGGCAACCCTATCGATTGAACAACAAACGAAGGTGCATGCAGCAAGCCGAAACGCCGAACGCTATCGCAACCATCGTCGCGACGAGCAACAACGCAAATTCAATCCAGGTTTGACCAACTTGGCGCGAAGCTCTGAAGGGAGTCGTGTGGCTGCTGGTGCAGAATGAAATCGAAAACTCGGTTTCTGGTCAGCTGAGAATAGTTCTGCGAATCCAGGATCGCGCGGCCTGCGCAGCGGCCTCAAACTACAAACCACACGATCTGACACTTTCGGATTTCCCCTGGTCGCAAAGTCAAACTGTAAGACCAGACCCCAAGGTTCGCCCGTGGGGCACAGTTCACAACGCCCGCTTTTAGCAAGCGAGGAATTCTTCCATCAGCCAGCAAGTTCACTTGGACGGTTTCTTGCAGACAAGAGCGGGGAAGCGCGCCACCAAACCAGCGTCAAGAATCAAGACTCGACGTCATTGGCTCGGCCCCTCTCTCAAAAACAGGCGCGTTCTTTGACCCAGGGTGGGTCAAATCTCAACGCCTGCTACCGGGTCAGTTCTGAACGCCTGCCAACACCAGCGGGAGCGTAGCGGCTGGCCGAGCGCAGCGAGAGGGCGCGCCGACCCGCCGCCGCGGCACCAAGCGTTAGTGTACTGTTGCACAAATGGCTAGACTATTATTAGACTGTCTTTCCTCGCTGCTTGCGCTGTGTGCAGCCAGGCTGAATTGCCTCGAGACGACGACGGCAACGTTTGATCTTGGCAAGGATGTCG
>JADLAK010000059.1 GCA_020848275.1 Planctomycetota bacterium | reverse complement strand
TATTTCAGCGCCGTTGCGTTGAGCGCGCTGGCGGGATTTGCGTTTGGCGGATGCGACAAGCCCGCGCGCAGCCAACCGGGTTATGATCCGCTCTCGGTCGCGCTCGCCAGCGTGGGCAAGACGCGCAACTTCGAGGCCACCGTGCCCTCGATGTGCTACACGCGCACCGACGGCGTCTCCAACCCCTGCTGGACCTGCCACACGCAATCCGTCTTCCCCAACCAGAAGATGGACTACGAGCTGCAGGAGGAATACGCGTTTTCCGACGTCGCGCTGACCAACCACTGGACCAACCTGTTCGTCGACCATTCGTCGGAAACCGCGGCGATCAGCGACGACGCGGCGCTGAAATACATCCGTACAGACAACTACCGCGCCTTGCGTGCGGCCCTGAAAGGCCGCGCCGACTACCCGGGCTATGTGCCGGACCTCGACTTCGACGCGGGCTTTGACGAAGAAGGCTTTGCCCGCGACGGCAGCGGCTGGCGCGCCCTCCGCTACAAGCCGTTCCTCGGCACCTTCTGGCCCACCAACGGCAATACCGACGACGTGATGATCCGCCTGCCGGCCGACTTCCAGCGCGACGAGTCCGGCCAATACTCGCGCGCGGTTTACGTCGCCAACTTCGCCATTCTCGAAGCCGCAATCTGCGGCGGCGCGGACGCGCCCACGCACTACACCGGCAAGGCGGCGAGCATCGCGGTCGTTCGCAACGTCTACCCGCAGGGCACGGAGTACTTGCACAGCGTGCGCTATGTCGACCCGGACGCGCCGAACCTGGTCTCGAAGCGCATGAAGGAACTGCGCTACTCGCGCAAGGTTCACGCGCCCGATACCTGGGCGATCACGCGCGCCTACGAAGAGGACCTCAACAAGAAGCAGGAGGGCATGTTGCCGCACTTCGGCGGACGGCCGGAGACGGGCTACCTCAACGATTTCGGCTGGCAGTTGCAGGGCTTCATCGAGGATGAACGCGGGCGTTTGCGCCTGCAAACCGAAGAAGAACACCTGTTCTGCATGGGCTGCCACAGCGCGCTCGGCATCACTGTCGACCAGACCTTCACGCTGCCGCGTAAAGTACCGGGCGCCGAGGGCTGGCGTTACCAGGACCTGCGCGGGATGCATGACGCGCCGCAAAAGGGCCATCCCGAGCCGGAAATCCTGACGTATTTTAAACGCGTGAAAGGAGGCGATGAGTTCCGCGCCAACGACGAAATCCTTGCGCGGTTTTTCCGCAGTGGCGCACTTAAAGAGGAAGAAGTGCGCCGGGCCGCGCGCGGCGGCGACAAGGACGTCGCGTGGTTGCTGACGCCGAGCCGCGAGCGCGCGCTGAAATTGACCAAGGCGTACATGGCGTTGGTAAAGCGACAGGGCTTCGACCTTGGCCGCGACACGATGCTTGCACCGCCAGGCAACGTGTTTGCGAACATCGAAAACGGCGACACGGCGCTGGGCCAGAGCAAACTTCTGTTCCGCGACGGAACCCTCCGGCTCGACTGGAGCCGGTGACACATCAATATATTTGAAACCGCCGACCACGGCGGATGAACGCCGACAAAGCAGACTCAATCGGCGCTCATCTGTATTTATCGGCGGCAAATTCTTTTTATGCTATTAATTTACTATGTATTTATCTCTAGTTTAACATTGGTTTTATATCGCACATTATTTTTACCTGATAAATGCACTTGGATTTATCTTGCGGCTGCCGCGAGGCACGCTATCTTTTGCGCACCAATGAACTTCACGGCCAACAAGTGCTGCTGCTGCATGTCTTCGCCCGGCGCGCGATGTAGCTAACGCTTCAGCTACACGCAAACGCCGGGCCGCTCAAACGAGCGGCCCTTTTCCTAGCCCGACCAACTAAAGGAAGAAGCCATGAAGATTCGCACTGACCTTGTCCGCAAAAATATTCGCGTTCTGCCCGCCGCCGAAGCCACGAGCTGGGCCGAAAGCGCCAAACAGGTAATCCAGCTTCAACTCAAAGACTTCGAAGTCACCGACACCCTGCGCCTGGCGCTGGGCGAATACGCGCCGCTCGAGGGTTTCCTAACCGAGGCTGATTACGAGGCCGTCACGCGCCGCTACCAGCTTGCCGATGGCACACCCTGGGACCTGCCGGTCGTGCTCGCGGTCGACGACGAAACCCGCGCTGCGATTTCGCGCGGCCATATCGTCGCGCTGGTCGACCGCCGCAACAATCTCGTCGGGCGGCTCGAAGTTCGCTCGATCTACCGCGGCAACAGCGGCCGCTGGCTGGTCGGCGGCCCGGTCGATGTCGTTCCCTCCGCACTGGAGGCCCGCGCCAAGGCCACGCGCAGTTTCAAGGACCGCCTGATCGACTACGCCAGCGCCCTGGGCGCAGTGGCAGGGTAAGCGTGTTACGTGCTTCGTGTTACGCGCCACGGAAAGGCAAGACACGAAGCACGTAGCACGAGACACGTAGCACGAGACCCGAGACACGAGACTGAATCATGGAACTTGAAGTTCGAAACCAGACGACATCCGACTACAGCAAGCACCGCGTGAGGCGCAGCAGCGGCGAAGTCACCATTGACGGCCTGTACGCTGAAAAATCGGCCGGCAAGTACATGGTGCGCGTGCGCGTTACCGGCGGCTGGCTGAGCTTCGACCAGGCCCGCGCGCTCGCCGACCTCGCGGACAAACACGCCACGGCCGAATGGCACGTCGACACGCGCGAAAACGTCGAGCTGCACGGCGTAATGGAAGCCGACATCCTGCCGCTGATCGAGTCGCTTGAGCGCCACGGCCTCACCACGCGCGGCGCTTGCGGCGACACGGTGCGCAACATCGTCGTCGGCGCGGAGGCGCGCCGGTTTGCCAATGGCGGGCCGGACCTCTATCAGCTCGCGGACGAACTCACCGCGCGCTTTGCCGGCAAGGCCGAGTTCGAGACCCTGCCGCGCAAATTCAAGACCGCGCTGTTTTCTGCCGACGACCGCGAGCCCCTGCACCGCATCCAGGACCTTGCGTTTGTCGAGGAACGCCGCAACGACGGCGCCTGGACGTTCTCGGCGTGGGCGGGCGGCGGGCTGGGCCGCGAGCCGCGCCTGGCTGATTTACTGTTCGCGCGCGTGCCGGCCATGAGCCTCGGCGACCTGATGGAAGCGCTGGTGCGCGTGCACCACGACAACAGCGACCGCAAGAACCGCGCCCACGCGCGTTTCAAGTTTGTCGCCGAGTCGCTGGGCGTGCAGCGCATCC
>JADLAK010000058.1 GCA_020848275.1 Planctomycetota bacterium | reverse complement strand
GTGCCCTGCGGCGGCGTGGTCAGCGCCTCGTCCAACGGCAAAGAGACTATCTGGCTCAGTGCCTGGGGCCGCGACGGCAAAGAAGGCGGCCGCATCGAGAAAACGCGCGAGAACACGGTGGCCCCCGAAATCACGGCCAAGCCCGTGGACGACCCGCACCAGCGCTGGCGGGCCAAGGGCAACTTCTGGGTGGTCAAGACGACCTCGACCAAGCCCGCCGCCAAAGAGACCTACACCCGCACCGAAGTCGTCGACTTCAAGGACGACGAAGCAAGCTACATGATTCTTACCTTCGACAAGGACATGAAAGAGACCGCGCGGCGCGACGGCCTGAAGATCAGCCTGCGCGGCGACGCGGGCGCGCCAGAGGCCGCCGGCCAGGCGCAGGAAGACGTCGAGTGCAAGGCCCTTGGCCGCGTCAAGGCCGCGCGTTCGGACATCGCGGGCGCGGGGCTGAAATCAACGATGTGGACGTGGAAGGGCATTGTGGTGCGCAGCATCGCCCAGGGCGCGGAGATCGACAGCCAGTCGGAGTTGTGGGAAACGAATTTGAAGTAACAGGCCTGTCCTGGGCGGAGTCGAAGGGCACGTCTTTTGCACGTTCTGGCATGGGGTACGAGGACTAACAAAATGCGGACTTACCTGCTTTGGGCAGCGCTTTTCGCGCTGGTTTGTGGCGTGCTGGCAACCAATACCGTTACGGTATCCGCCCAGGCCGCGGCCAAGGAGTTCAAGGACGGCTGGAACACCTGGGAAGAAGCAAAAAAGGGCGACTGGGTCGAGTACAAGTTCTCGGCGGGATTCGTGAAGCGTTTCGAGGTCTCGGCGGCAAGCGGCGGGCAACTGACCGTGAAGTCGACGCTGTATCCGGCTGACGGCGGCAAACCCGTGGTGCAGGAGGGCAAGCCGCAGGAGTGGAAGAAAGTCAGCATGATCAGCGGCAAGGTGCCTACGGACGCCGACTGGACGGCGGCCAAGCAGAAGCGCAGCGTCGGCACCGACGAAGTCGAGTGTGATATCGTTAGCTGGACCGTCGGCAGCACCTCCAACACCGTTTACTACAGCAAATCAGTGCCTTGCGGCGGCGTGGTGTGTGTCGTGACCAGCGGCCAGGAGCGCATCTGGCTGACGAAGTGGGGTTCCTCGGGCAAAGAAGCGGGCCTGCGCAAGGTGGACTTGCCGAAGTTCTACAAGAAGGTCGGCCACAAGGCGCTGTACAGCGAAGTCAAGAAGGCCGCGACCCGCGACGCCGAGCCCGCGACTTATCGCGTCATGGAGATCACCAAGGTCGACGACAAGGAAGACCGTGTGGTGTACACCGAAGCGCCCTGCGACAAAAAGGGCGAGGGCGTTGTGGCGTCGAAAGTCGTGACGGTCACCAAGGACTCCCACGACCTGACCAAGCCTTACTCGAAGCCGGAACTGGATAACGGCAAGCCCAAGATCGAGAAGATCGTGGTTGGCGCCGTCACCTACAGTTGCAAGCTGGTCAAGAGCGAGGAACGCAAGGCCACGGAAAGCTCCGAATACCTGGTCAAGACCTCGACCTGGATCACGGACTTCGGCCTGATTGTCCGCCAGGTGATCGACAACGGCAGCGAAACGACGACGATCGAGCTGATCGGCGAGAACTCGGGCCTGCAGAAGTAGATGGCAACGAAAACGGGACAGGCAATCGCCTGTCCCGTCTGTGAATTCGAGCCGCACTTCATTACTTGGGCGTGTCCGACGGCTTGTCTTTCTCGAGGATTTCGCGGGCGGCCTTGAGTTCCTTGCTGTGTGAGCCGGCCAGCACTTCCTCAAGCTTGTCGCCGCGGGTCTTCCAGTTGTCGGCGCCTACGCTGGTTTTGCGCGCGCTGACGAAGGCCTTGGCGAGGAAGTCGCCTTCGCCCTTGCTCTGCAGCCACCAGCAATAAAACGCCGCGGTCATGCAGGCCTCGTAGGCTTCCTGGTAGGCTTTCTTGTCGTAGAGGATGTCCGCCAGCGTGCCATAGACGATGCTCAGCACTTCGTCGCCCTCGGCCGTCGTCGGGTCGTTGAAGAATTCGTCCTTCTTGATTTCTTCAAGCATGCTTTGCGCCGTGGCGGTGTCGCCGCCGCCCTTAAGCGCGCGGGCTTGCATCGCGTTGGCCTTGTAGCGCGCGGCTTTGTCGGATCCTGCGAACTTCGCGGCGTCCTTGAAGGCCACCACCGCGGCCTGCCACTGCTTTTCATCGAGCTCGAATTCGCCCAGGAGTTGCGAGCCGATCAGGTCGAGGCCCGAGCCGACCTTTGCCATGTTCTTGAAGGTCTCGCGCGCGCCGCTGACGTCTTTGCTCGCGCGCTGGAGGCCGGCCAGCGACGTGTAGGCCTGCCTGGCGAAGTAACCCTCTTTGTAGGAGTTGATGTAGTTCTTGAACGCGGCAATCGCCGTGGGGCGGCGGCGACCGTCGCTGCCGGCTTCGATCAGCGCGAGGTCGGCGAGCAGGTAGGTAGCTTCTTCCTTGTTGACCGCCGTTGACGAAGCGTCCTTGAGTTCGCCCTCGAGCAGCGTGCGCGCCTTGGCGAGGTCGGTCGCCATGGCGCTCTGCGCGGCGGACAGCTTGTCGCTGAGCGTGCCGTTTTCGGAGGTGCGCTGGACGGCCACAAGATCCTTGCGCGCGACCTTGGCGCTGCCCTTGGCGGACTTGTACTGGACTTCCTTCCAGGACCAGCCCGTCACTTCGCACGCCACCGATTCGACCAAGCCTTCGTTGGTGCGGAAGCGCACTTCGTCGGCCAACAGCGCCGGGGCAAACACCGCGCCGCACAACAACAGGACTGCCATGATTCTCATAGGAACTCCGTCAATTTCTCTGGCTTGGAGGAACGCCAAGTGTGCCGAGTTAACGGCTAAGTGTAAAGCGCCCAGCGCCCCGTCACTTCTAACGGCGGGGCGCCGGCCTGGTTCAGTGCACGAGGCGGCCAATTTCGTTATTAAAATCCCTGGCGGCCTCGACCACGGCGTCGCGCCAGCGCGCCTCGCCGTACTTCTGCAGCGGGCCCTGCGCGTAGGCGTGCATCACGCCGCGGCTGGAGTTGACAATGGCGCCTGTCCTGAGCGAAGCCGAAGGGCCGCGACCTTCGCTGAAGCAGGCCTTGATGGTCTCGAGCGCGCCGCCCTGCGCGCCGTAACCCGGCACCAGGAACAGGGTATTGGGCATCAACTGGCGCATGCGCACGGCGGCGTCCTTGTGCGTCGCGCCGACGACCGCGCCGACGTCGCTGTAGCCGCGCTCGCCGATGCCGTCTTTGCCCCATTCGGCGATCTTGCGGGCGACCTCCTCGACGGTCGTGCCGCCCTGCGCCAGGGGCAATTCCTGGAACTCCGCGCTGCCGGTGTTGGAGGTTCGCGCGAGCACGAACAGCCCGCCGCCGCCTTGGCGCGCGCCCTTGATGAAGGGCTCGACGCCGTCGTGACCGAGATAGGGATTGATCGTCGCACAATCGACCTCGAGCGAATTCATCGCAATGCCCTTGGCGACGGCTCCGCCAAACAGGCCCTGCGCATAGGCTTCGGCTGTGCTGCCGATGTCCCCGCGTTTGACGTCAGCGATGACGATCAGGCCAAGTTTGCGCGCGTGGGCGCAGATCGCGGCGAAATCGAGCATGCCCTCGGGCCCCAGCGCCTCGAAGAACGCGACCTGCGGCTTGCAAGCGGGCGTGTAGGCGGCCGTCACATCGAGGACCGCGATGCAAAACGCGCGCACGGCGTCGCGCACAGCGGCCGGCGTCTTGCCGTGGCGCTTGAAGGCGACGTCGAAGAACGAGTTGGGAATCCAGTCCGGGCGCGGGTCGATGCCGACGCAGATGGGCGCGCCCTTGGCGTCGATTGCGGCGAGAAGTCGATCGGCGAAATTGGGCATGGTGCGAAGTTTAGCGCGGAGATCGGAGAGAGGAGAGCGGAGTTAAGAGCAAAATTTTCCTGGGCCTTCCGGCTCCGCGCTCAGATGGTGGGTGAAAGTGGCGAATAATGACCTAAAAATGCCTAGTATGGCGGCGGTTTGGACATACCACCTGTTGTGCAGTTTTGTTAGCGCCGCTCCTATTTATCGCATGGCAACAAAAGGGCTTACGTTGAAATTGAAAAGCAAAATTTTCTGCAAAATTCCGGACGTTCGATTTGCAAAGTGGGTGAAAGTGGTGTACTTTCCCTGCGGAGGGCGGATTTGCCTGGTGCACCCCGTTATTTCGGACAAGCCGAGACAACCATCGACGCGAAGAACCGAATCACGCTGCCCGCGAAGTTCCGCGGAAAGCTGCCGGCCTCGCCTGATGGTCCGATCCTTTTGTTCGTCGTGCCGGGCGCGGAATTCCGCCATCTCGATCTCTTTGACAGTGAAAGCGGCATGGAGCGCGTGAACGCGTTGACCGGCGCGACGGGACTTCCCGACGCGACGCAACGCTCGAGGCAGAACCTGCTCAAGACTCTTGAGCAGGTGGAGTGCGACCGTCAGGGCCGCATCCTTCTGCCGCGCAAACATGTCGAGTGGGCGCGCCTTAGCGGTGCGGTGATTGTCGCCGGCGCGGGAGACCACATGCAGCTTTACACGGCAGCCGAAGCCAAGGCCGCCGACGCTTTGGCCGATATCGACGAGCTGGACCCGTCGAACATCGGCAAGTTGTACGACACAGCTTTGAAGAAGCCTCAGTAGCCGCAACTTTTCCACCGCAGCACGCATTACCGTTACACCCGCAGTCCCTCGCTTGCCGATAAGCGGGAAGACTCGGACCTCCCGGTGCAAAACCGGGCGCTCATCGGCCGCGATATGCCCGATCGCCGCGCTTCAGGCGCAAACTGAAGCAGCACTTTTTGCCATCAGAATTTCTTCGCTTGGCGGCGGCGCGATTCCGCGACCCGTAGAGCGTTTCCCGAGCCCGCGCCTCGTGCACGTGCTCATGTTGGGGGCATTCATGTCTGACCTGTTAAACACAACTCAGCAGGACGACCCGCACGGCCTGACAGCGGTGCAGGAGCTTCTGGAGCACCAGGACTCCCGCGACTTCGGGCAGCGGATCGTCGAACGCGCGCCTGAACTGCGGCGCGTCGAGGCGCTGCTCAAGCGCGTCCAGCGTTTTGCGCCCGCGATTGCCTTTTCTGAAGAGGTGATGGGAATGCTCCAGGTCCTTGACCGCCACGAGCGCGAGAGCGCCCGCATGCTGGCGGTGGCAGGTGCGGCTTGAACGCCCCGTGGCCGAACACACTCCCGTTCTTGCTGCCGCAGTTACAGACGCATTTTCAACTCTTCCAGCCGGCGCGTCTGTCGTGGACGGTACCGTCGGACTTGGCGGCCATGCGTCCCTACTGCTCCAGCGAGGCCTCCGGGTCATCGGGCTTGACCGTGACGCAACCGCGCTGGGTCGTGCATCTGGTGCTCTCGCCGGATACGGAGGACGTGCCGTTGTCCTTCACGCGCGCTTTGGCCATTGGCTCGAGCAAGCCCGCGCATTGGGCCTGCAACGCGTAAACGGGTTGCTTCTCGACCTCGGCGTCTCCAGCCCGCAACTCGACGAAGCCTCGCGCGGCTTCTCTTTCCGCGCCGATGCGCCGCTCGATATGCGCATGGACACGAGCCAGGGCGAGACCGCCGCTCAATTGATTGCGCGGCTGCCGCGCGAGGAATTCACCAAGATCCTGCGCGACTTTGGCGAGGAACGCCTGGCCTGGAAGATCGCGGGCGCCGTCGAACGCGATCCGCCCAAGACTACCTGGCAACTTGCCGAGATCTGCCGCCGGGTTTATCCGCGCGGCTACCAGCGTATCGACCCGGCGACGCGGACGTTCCAGGCGCTGCGCATGGCGGTCAACGACGAACTTGGCGAGCTCGAACGTGCGCTGGCCGGCATTCCCGAGGGCCTCGAGAAAGGCGGCGTGGTCGCGATCATCAGCTTTCACTCGCTCGAAGACCGCATGGTCAAGCACGCTTTTGTGCGCTGGGAGAAGGAAGGCTTGGCGAGAATGCTCAAGCGCAAGCCGATAATCGCCGATGAAACCGAGTGCGCTTCGAATCCCCGCGCCCGCAGCGCCAAGCTGCGTGTGCTGTTTTGGGGCGAAGCGCCGGGCCGGATCGAGAAGAAAGCCTGGCGTAAGGCACGCTAACAGCAACAGCATTCACGGATGGACAGGATGAACATGATCAAAACCAGCAGCGTTTTCAGCCCCTTATCCTGACCATCCTGTTCATCCGTGTAGGCCGTTTATGAATCTATCCACTCCTCTGATCGCGATTGTCTTCTTTGTCGGCCTGGGCGGTATTGTCGTCGCCCAGCAGCTCGACATCCGCAGCCAGCGCTACCAGGCGGGTGTATCGGACAAGGAGCTTCGTAAATCCGAGGAAGACCTGCGCGTCCTTAAACTCAAGCTGGCGCGCGAACGCGACCCCAAGCGCCTGTTTGAGCGTGCCCGCGACATGAAGGCGCCGTTGCTCGCGCCCGACGAAAAAGACCCGCCGCCGCCCAAGCCGGAAAAGCCCGTGGTCAAGAAGCCCGAGAAGTCCAAGGTCGGGAGCCGCAAGTGATCGCCTTTAAAACACGCCGCGCGCTGGATTGGTTCCTGGCGCCCTCATCGCGCACCGCAAGCCCGCGCAAGCGCGCGCTGATCGTGCTTGGGCTGATTGTCGTGGTGTTTGCGGGCCTGATCGGACGGCTCTACAGCCTGCAGGTCATGCACCACGACCATTACCTGGCTGTGCGCGACCGCAACAGCACCCGCACGCTGGCGCTGCCCGGCGAGCGCGGCGCGATCCTGACCAGCGATGGCATCGCGTTGGCACGCACGACTTTCTCCGGCGCTTCCTTAATAGTTAATCCCCGTGCAGTGCCCGCCGACCAGCGAACGGTTGTGGCCGGTCGTCTTGCGGCGCTGCTCGGCCGCGACCACGACTACGCTGTTAAACTTGAACTCGAGCTTATTAAGCGTCAGGACAAGTACTTCTACAGCATAATGCGCGAGACGCCGGAAGCCTCGGCGGGGCCCCTTCGCGAAGCGATCAAGCGTGGCGAGCTGCCGGGCGTTGAAATCCGGGCGATCGAGACGCGCGATTACCCGCTGGGCAATTTCGCCAGCCATATTGTCGGGTTTGCCGGGCGTGACGGCGTGGGCCAGGAAGGCGTTGAACGCGCGCTCGACAAATGGCTGCGTGCGACTCCTGGCAAAAGAATCGTAGCCGTGGATGCGCTGGCAAGGCCTTTGCAGGGCGTTGGCGATGATGTGACCGACCCGGTTGCCGGCGCGACGGTCGAACTGACCATCAATGCGGCGATCCAGGCCATAGTAGAGGAAGAACTCGCCGAGTGCGTGAAGACCTGGGACCCGGTGAGCGTCTCTGTGGTGGTGCTGGAAACGCACACCGGCGCGGTGCTCGGCCTCTCGAATTATCCGAATTACGACCCGAACGAACCGGGCCTGGACGCGAGCTGCCGCCGCAACATGGCGATCACTGACGCGTTCGAGCCGGGCTCCATGTTCAAACCGCTGATCGTCTGCGGCGCGTACCAGATGGGACTTCTGACGCCCGACAGCGTAATCGAGTACACGCCGACGCTGTCGGTGCCCGGCCGCAAGAAGCAGGTCAGCGACGGAACCCACCCGATTCCGCGAGACTGCCTTGAACTGATGGACAATGGGCGGTGGGGGGCCCGAGTTGATGTCGCGCTGGTCAAGTCGAGCAACACCGCCATGTGCCGCATCGGCCTGCTGCTGGGCTGTGAGCGCCTGCAACCTTTCCTTCAATCGGTCTGCTTCGGCCAGCACACGGGTTTTGACCTTGGCGGCAGCGCCTTTGGCGAAAGCCGCGGCTACCTGCGCCCGCTGAAACAGTGGACGACCGGCAGTTCGATCCCGTCGGTCACCATGGGCTACGAAGTGCAGGTCACGCCGCTGCAGATGGCCAACTGCTTCAACGCCATTGCCACCGGCGGCACGGTCTATCGCCCCTACGTGATCAAGAAGGTAACCGCGTCCGACGGCACGGTGCTCCTCGATCGCGCGCCGGAAGTCCTCAAAGCCACGGGCCTCTCGGCCAAGGTCACCCGCGAACAGATGAACGAAACCCTCAAACGCGTTGTCAGCGCCGAAGGCACGGCGCGCGGCGCCAAACTCGAGGAATACGTGATCGCCGGCAAGACCGGCACCGCAAACAAGGTCAAGAATGGGCAGTACAGCGACGACAAGATCTGCTCGTTTGTCGGCTATGCGCCTGCCGACAACCCGCAGATCACGGTGATTGTCACGGTCAACGAGGCGCGGGCGAAGGTGCTCAACCGCTATGGCTGGCCCATCCAGCACTTCGGCGGCACCGTCGCCGCACCCACGATGTCGCAAATCACTTTGAGAACGCTGAAACATCTGGGCGTGGCCGAATCGGCGCCGGTGGTGGTGAAGAAGGACTAACTGTCGGTTCAGGTCCCGGTTCAGAAACGACGATTGTTGAGTGGCCTTTTCTGGACCTGAACCTGCACCTGAACCTCGGAGAAACCCATGCGCTTTGACTCCCTTGCCCGTCGCCTGCGTGAAATGGACCCCGAAGTGCGCGTCACAGCGCGCCGGCCTTTCACCGTCACCGACATCTGCGACGACAGCCGCAATGTCAAACCGGGCGCGCTGTTTGCGGCGGTTTCCGGCACCAAGCAAGACGGCACGCAGTACATAAAGGAAGCAATCGTGCGCGGCGCCAAGGCGCTGCTCGTCAGCCGCGAAATGCCCGAGTTCGAACTGCCGCAGATCGTCTCGCCGCACGTTCGGCGCACACTGAGCCTGGTTGCGGCGGCATTCTTCGGCGAGCCTGCGCTGGACTTGCGGCTAGTGGCGGTGACCGGCACCAAGGGCAAGACGACTTCTGCGTTTTTGATGCGCCACCTGATGCAGCACGTCGGCGTGCCCTGCGGCCTGATCGGCACGGTTTTCAACATCACAGGGAGCGAGCAAAAGGGCCAGGAAGCCCACATGACCACGCCCGGCGCAATTGAGATTCAGCGTCTGTTGGCGACCATGCGCGACAACGGGCTGAAAGCATGCGCGATGGAAGTGTCGAGCCACGCGCTCGACCAGGACCGCTGCGCGGCGCTGAGCTTCGAGGGCGCGGTGTTCACCAACCTGACGCACGAACACCTCGACTATCACAAAGATATGGAGTCCTATTTCACGGCCAAGGCGCGGCTGTTTGAACTGCTTGCCGCCGACGGCACCGGCGTGGTCAATCTCGACAACAGCTTTGGCGAACGCATGGCGGGCAAGGCCAACGGCCGTGCGCTGCGCGTCGGCACGCAGGACGGCGCCGATGTGCTGATCCACGACATTGAACTCGGCGTAGACGGGATGAAGTTCGCCATTCGCTGGCCCGACGTGACGGTGCGCTTTGAAACCAGCCTGACGGGCCGCTTCAACGCCATGAACATTGCCGAAGTGATCGTGCTTGGCCGCGCGCTGGGCATGCCGCTGCAGGTCATGCGCGAAGCGGTCGCGGCTTTCCGCGGCGCGCCGGGACGCCTTGAACGCGTGCAGAGCAACGCGGGGCCGACGGTGTTCGTCGATTACGCCCACGCGCCCGATGCTCTCGAGCAAGTGCTGCAGACCGTTCGCGAAATCTGCGTTGGCCGTCGGCTGACCTGCATCTTTGGTTGCGGCGGCGACCGCGACCGCACCAAGCGCCCGAAGATGGGCGCGATTGCAGCCAATATCGCCGGCCGCGTGATCGTGACGTCGGACAATCCGCGTACAGAAGACGCGCACGCGATCATCGCCGAGATTGTCGGCGGCATCCCGGCGCAAAAGCTGCCGGTCGAGCAGATCGTGGACCGCCGCGAGGCGATCGAACTCGCCATCCGCGAGGCCAGGCCCGACGAAGTCATTGTGATCGCGGGCAAGGGCCATGAGGACTACCAGATTTTCAAGGATCGCACGGTGCATTTCGATGACCGCGAAGAAGCCGCCGCGGCGCTGAAGCTGTACTGGCGCGGCGTTCGTAGTGTTGCGGCCGTCCCGGCTGCATAGTTTTCGCGGCACGCACGGCGTGCCGCCGCGGGCGAGACGCCCACGACACGGAGCAAACATGCGCGATCTCACGCTGGGCGAAATCAAAATGACCATCGGCGGCGACTGGGTAACGCCGCCGGGCGACCGCAGCGACGTTGTCGTGCGCGCGGTCAGCACCGATACGCGTTCGATGATCGTCGGCGACCTTTTCGTCGCGCTCAAGGGGCCGAATTTTGACGGCGCGAAGTTTCTCGCCGTCGCCCAGGACCTTGGCGCCGCGGCTCTGATTACCTCGAGCCTGCCGGAGAATTTCAGCGCGAAGGTGCCCGTGATCGTGGTGCCGGACACGCTCACGGCGCTTGGCCGCATCGCGCGCCTGAACGCCTCGGGCCTGCGCGGCTGCATTATCGGCATTGGCGGCAGCAACGGCAAAACAACCACGCGCGAACTAATGACGGCGATTTTGGGCTCGCGCTTTTGCGTGCTGCAGAATCCCGCGAACGAAAACAACCTGGTTGGCGTGCCGCAGACGCTGCTGCGCATGCACGAGCGTCACGATTTCGCGATTGTCGAAATGGGCACCAACGCGCCGGGCGAAGTCGCGCGCCTGGCCGACGTCGTGCGTCCGAAGTGCGCCGTGCTGACCAGCATCAGCGAAGAACACCTTGAGGGCCTGGGCAGCATCGAAGGCGTGCTCAACGAAGAAGCGGCACTGCTTACGGCGCTGCCGCGCGACGGCATCGCGATCGTGAACTTCGACGACCCGCGCTGCGTGCGCGCCGCGCAACGCGCGAGCTGCCGCGTCGTCAGCTACGGGACGGACAGGCGCTGCGAGTTGTTCGCGAGCGACATCCGCATGAACGAACACGGCACGCACTTTTTGCTCAATGGCCGGCACGAGTTCACGCTGCCGCTGTTCGGCAAACATAACGTTCACAACGCGCTGGCCGCGATTTCGGCGGGCTGGATCAGCGGCATCGATATCTCGGACATGCAGCGCGTGCTGATGGAAGTTGAGCCCGTGCTTCGCCGCCTGAATTACCACAATTTCGGCGGCGTTGGCGTGCTCGACGACAGCTATAACGCCAACCCGGCCAGCACCTGTGCGGCGCTGAGCGTGCTTGCGAATTTCGAGTGCAAGGGCCAGCGCGTGGCGGTGCTCGGCGACATGCTGGAACTCGGCGCATCGAGTGAACGCCTGCACCTCGAAGTCGGCGCCTACCTCGCGGGCCTGCGCAACGTCGATTTGATTGTCGCCGTCGGCCGCGAGATGCAGGCGCTTGGCGATATCGTTGAAGAAAGCTTTCTCGCCGGCCGGCCCGGCTCGGTATGGCGCTACCGCGATGCGGCGGACGCCGCGGCTGATCTTCTACGGGAATTGAAACCGAATGACCTGGTGCTTGTTAAGGGCAGCCACGGCATGGCGATGAACCGCGTGACCGAGGCGATCCGCGTGAAGTTCGCGCCCGTGCGATCGATCAAACCGCTGCGCCCGACGCTGCGCGAAATGCCGGTGGGCGATCCGCTTCCCAGCCGCATCTATCATGCGGTTGCCAAGCAAGCGGGGTAACAGCAACAACTGTTGACCACAGATGGACACAGATAACAACGGATAGGGGCGAAGCTTGCCCACGCCATCCGTTCTATCCGTCTCTATCTGTGGTCAAAACGTCTTTGGTTTTGATACGCGAAATGCCGATGAAGGGTGGGGGTTTCACCCGAAACCGAGGACGAATCATGCTTGGAACAGTGCAACTTGAACTGATGTTGCCGTGGGTCGCACCAGTTGTCGGCGTTTGGCTGTTTGCGGTGCTGGGCAGCGTCATCGCCGGTCGCCTCGTCATCCCGTGGCTGGTGAAACAGAAGATCAACGACGGGGAGAACCGTAAGGCCAGCGAATATCTAGCGATGCTTCACGGCACCAAGAAAAACACGCCGACGATGGGCGGCGCTTTTATTGTGCCCGTGATTCTCGCTTCGCTGTGCCTCGGTATTGCCATTGCCGCAGAGTTCATGGTCCGGTTTCCATTGAATTTGTCCTTCGGCTTGAATAAGGACGAATACAGCCTGATATTGCATCAGAACCGTCAGCAAGGGATGAATGTCTGCGTGTTCGCCGTGCTGGCGGGACTCGTGTTGCTTAGCAACGCCACACTCGGCTTTGTCGACGACTACCGCAAGCTCAAGAAGCTCGGCAAGGACGGCATTTCGGGACGGGCAAAGCTTGCTGTTCAGACGTTGATCGCGGTTCTTGCGTGCATCGGAGCCGTATTGGCCATGGGGCCGGAAGCGTTTTCGCTGCACCTGCCGTTTGCAACGCTGCCGCTTGGCTGGTGGATGGTCCCGATCGGGACGTTCGTAATTGTCGGAGCCGGCAACGCCTTCAATCTTTCGGACGGCCTGGATGGCCTCGCGGGGGGAACGGGTAGCGTGGCATTCTTGGCGCTTGGCGGCTGCGCGCTCCTGCTTTGCTTGTTGGGCCAGCCCGGCTTCGCAGGCGTGCAGATGGGCACGGTGATCACCGGCTTCGCGGCATCGGGGGCGTTGGCAGGGTTCCTGTTCTGGAACAAGCATCCGGCGCGGGTCTTCATGGGCGACACGGGCAGCCTGAGCCTCGGCGCGTTGATGGGTTTTATCGCGGTGATGTCCGGCCTTGAGCTGATTCTCGCAGTCGCGGGCGGCGTGTTTGTCGTCGAAGCGCTGTCGGTCATGCTGCAAGTTGGCTACTTCAAGGCGACCAAGGGCAAGCGCATCTTCAAGTGCGCGCCGCTGCACCATCACTTCCAATTCAGCGGCTGGCACGAAACCAAAGTAACGCGGCATTTCATCGGCGCCGCGATTGCCTGCGCGATGATCGCGCTGGCGCTCAGCGCGACGATGATTCGGCCCTCGACGCCCAGTGCCGAACCCACGGCGACGCAAACGCGCGTTGTGCCGGATGCCGTCGTCGTCTCAAAACCGTAAGTTGCTACCGTTTCGGTGGTATCGGTACGCCAAACGCCGCAGCCGACTTCTCGATGTCCACGCGCCACTTTCCGTTCACGCGCACGTAGTTCACGATGCCCGTTCGCGGCCGCGAATCCGTGAAGCTGAAGGGCCCCGCCTGGCCGTGCGCAAACACCGTCACCTGCAACTCATAGCTCTGCGCGTCGGTCGGCACAGCAAAGCCCACAGGGAACTGCACGTCGTCGACGACAATGGCGTTGGCCGGGCCGACCTGCACCGACTTGATCCATTGCTCGGCGCGTTGCGGCGTCATGTCGCAGAGTTCCGCCACGCCCGGCCAGTCGTGCGCCGAGACGCGCTCCTTGAAAGTCAGGGTGAGGCGGCGAATCAGGCCTTCTTCGCTGTCCGGCGGCGTAAACACCCCGCGCCACCACAACAGAAGGAAGAACGCCCCGATCAGCAACGCGATGCCGCCGAACAGCCGCAACTTGCGGGAGTCCAGATGAATGCGCCTAAGCATGGGTTCTTGAGGTTTTTCCACGCGACGGGTGGCGCGCGGCGAATTTAATATCTGGACGGTGCCCATAGGCGCACTCCTTTGATGCAAGATTGTCAGTGAAGCGCGCCAATGAGATTCTACCCCATGAAATGCGCCTATGCGGCGGAATTGCACAAAATCGCATAACACTAATTTTAGCCACGGAGAACACGGAGTCACACGGAGTGAGGTCAGACCACTAATCGCTCGACTTCGAGCTTTCCTCGGCTTCCAAAATTGATGATCAGGCCAACTTTGATCCCGGTTGCCGCAAGGTAATTGAGCAGCTGGGCACGCTCGACGTCGCCGATTTTGGCAATGCATTTGATCTCTACCAGCACGCTTCCAAAGCAAACTAGATCCGCGATGTACTGTTTCTTAAGAAGGCGGCCTATGCACGTGATGTTCAAAGCCTTTTGAGCTTCGAACGGGACATTTCGGTCTCCAAGCTCTATTTCAAGGGTTTCCTGATACACAGCTTCAAGGAATCCGTGGCCCATTGTCTTGTGCACTTCGATGGCAGCGCCGCGAATTGCGTACGTTTCTTCTTCGAGCAATAGCTTGCCCACGAACACCTCCGCGTTTTTCCGTGTTCTCCGTGGTAAAAAAGAAATTTACTGGCCGAGGGCGACGTAGACGCCCTTGTTCATGCGCGCCAGATTGCCCAGCGTGCGCTTGTCCTGGCGGCCTACGCCCACGCTGTTGATCTGCATGCGGCAGACGCGGTTGCGGTCGACTACCTCGTTGACCATGTTCACCATGATCTCGGCGTAGACCGGCGCGTACTTCTCGGCGCCGACTTTGTCGGACTCTTTCTTGTCGCCGCAATACTTGCCCACGGTCGCGTAGCCGTCGGTGTAGATGTAAATCGTATCAGGGATGTATTCGTCGGGGTGCGGGCCCGTGACGACCTTGCCGCCCTTTTCACTCTTTTTGGGGTCGATGCCCGCGAGTTTCTCGCAGAAGTCGTAGGCCTCGTCGAGCGCGCCGTAAACGTTGGTCAGGTTCTTGCCCTTGAGGCCGCGCAGCCAGTTCTCGGCCTCGCCGCGATTCTTGGCGTCGGTGGGCACGAGTTCTTCCTTCCAGAATTTGCAGTCGTCGGAGAACGCGATGATCGTGAATACGGTCTTGGCCGGGTCCATGACTTCCAGGCTGCGGATGAGTTCCTCGCGCGCGAGGTCGAGCTTGCAGGTGATCTTGTTCCAGTCGAGTTTTCTGCGCCCATCAGGCTCGCGGTCGGGGTCCTTGTTTTCGCCCGGCCCGCGTGTGAACGACTTCTTCAGGCGCTCGCGTTCCTCGGGCGAGATTTTTTCCGTCATCGAGACCGAGGAGTCGATCAGGAAAATAAAACGGTTGGAGAACGTCTCGGTCTCGAAGATGCGCCGCGCCGAGGTCGCGCCCTTGTCGGCCTTGTGCGGCGGCAGGCCCTTGTCGCTCTTGTATTTGAAGGTCCACCAGTCGCACCAGTTGTCGCAACTGGTGCCGAGGTTTTCGCCGGTGATTTTCTGCAGCGCATCGGCGAGATTTTTGCGCAGCTTGCCTTCTTCGTGGTAGAGCCGGTTGATCAGCGCAAGCAGGAAACGGTCGCGCTCGATGCCCGCGCACTCGACGGCGGCGTCGATGGCGACGTCGCGCACGCGCCAGGAGCGGTCGCCAAGCAGGTTGAACACGGTTTCGCGCACCACATCGTTTTTCGCGAAACGCTTGAGGTGGTCGATCGACAGCACGCGCATGTCGGTGTCCGGGCAGGTCTTGCCCAGGTCTATCAGCAGGTTCAGGCAGTTCGTCGACTCGGCGGCGCAACCGCCGACGGCATCGAGCATCGACATGCGCACACGCAACGGCCACGTGTCGCGGGCGTTAACCTGGTCCTTGAACTGCAAAGCTTCATCGGGGTCGGTCATCGACGCCACGGCGCGCAGGATTGCCGTTGCGACTTTGTGGGAATCCTTCGGGCGCGTGTCGGGCTTGGCGGGCGGCTTGCCTTTGGGCGGCGGGTCGCCGACTTTGTCATTGGGCTCGTAGAATTTCAGCAGCTCCAGCGCCGTGTCTTTGTCGAGCAGGCCGTTGAGCGCCTTGACGGCGTCCACTTGCGCGGCGACGTCCTTGGCTTCCTTCAACAGGCGTTCAGCCGGGCCCCAGGCTTTGGCGAGCGCGCGCTTGTCGACCTTGGCGGCGTTGACGAAATGCGTGCACACCAGGCCAACAAGCAAACCGGCAAAAAGAATGAACGCGCTGCGCTTCATGGAATCCCCGTCTGGGCCAGTGTTTCTACGATTATCGCAGCTCGAGCATGTTTAAAAACCCGTTCGCCAGGAACTGCTTGCGGCGACCGTCGCATCTCTGCGTCGTGCTCGCTTCACATGACCTCCAGCCATGCATCGCTCGCCCTTCTTGATCTGCTTGGTCGGCACGGCGCATTTCCTGGGCTCAGGCTTATTAAACAAGCTCTTAGAACGCGGAGTATATCGAAACCTTACGCCCAAATTTGATGTGCCTGAATTCAGGCACGATCATGGCCTTTGTGTGACCAAGCCGGTTTGCGCTTCTCAAGGAAGGCTTTGGACCCCTCGACTGCGTCATCAATGGCCAACAACCGTTCAAGGTAGTTCTGCTCCATCGGGCCCACAGCCGCACGAAAACGCTCGGCTGCGCCGCTGCGAAGCAGGCAGGTGGCTTCCACCAGCGGGCCCCGGGGTAGGCCGGAGTAGCGAGAGGCGACGGCCTCGACCTCGGCGTCCAGGGCTGCACTGACCACGAGGCTGAAACCCGCGCCGCGTTGGGCCAGTTGATGTGCGGGGTAGATCACGCCGCCGGTGATGAGTTCGGCTGCCAGCGCGGGCGGCAGCTTCTGGGGCGCCAGCACCAGCGCCGCGGGCGGATAGGCGCCAAGCGTGATCTCGGGCAGGCCGAGCTTGGCCTCGGTCGCGACCAGTTGCATGTCGCAGGCCAGCGCAAGTTCAAACGCGCCGCCAAGACACGTGCCGTTGACGGCGCAAAGCGTCGGTACGGGGCAGCGCAGCAAGGCCTCGATCAGGCCGTGTGCTGCGGCGAGCATCGCCTGCACTTTGTCGCGGCCGAGGTGTTCGGCGACGTCAGCGCCGCCGGAAAAACAACCGGGAATGCCGCTTTGCAGAATCAGCAAGTTAACATCGTTACGGCGCGACGCGGCCTCGACCTCGGCGCGTAGCTTGGTTTGCAGCCCGGCCGTGAGGATGTTCAGCGGGGGGCAATGCAGGATAATGCGCGTTACGCGGTTTTCGTTGCGGACGGTGATGTGGGGATCGGGCATGTCAGACCAGGTGAACGCAGGCGGTATTCTGGCGCGCGAGTGGCGCATCCTCAAGCCCATGCCGTGGCTGCTGATGGCCGCGGCGGGTGTGTTGGTGTTTGCGACGGTGTATCCATCGTTGCGCGGCGAGAGCCCGCCCGCGCCGCTGGTGATCCATAAGGAGGAGAAACTTGCGCCCGCAGAGATTGATTTCGAGATATTGAAAGAATTGGCGGCTTTCGCCGACTCGTTCCGCCCGCTGGTGGCTTACCGCGTTGCGCCCAAGGAGGGCAAGGCATTCAGCCACCCGTTCACGCTGAACTTTCAGGGCGACGCCGTTTCGGGTGTATGGAAGCACCCCGCAAAGCCCGCGCTGGCAAAACTGGAGGACGGTAAGTGGGTATTGTCAAAGGCGGAGCTCACGGACAAAACCTCGGGCGCCACGCGCTATTTTGCCGCCGAATTTACGATCCCGGGGACCTACGCGCTGGGGTTCGTGATCCCCGAGCCGCCGCAAATGCCGTCGGGAAAGGCAAAGTCGCCGAATTCCGCTGAATAGCTATGCCTGCGGCGGGATGTACTCGGCTTCATTGACCTCGCCTTTGTCGCTGATTTTCAGCCGCCAGCACGATCCCTTGGCGCACTTTTCCCACTTCACGCCCAGCCGATCCAGCGTTTCAGGGATGTTGTCACCGTGGGCGCAGATCAGGTACGTGCCCTTGGCCTTGCCAAGCTTGATTGCACTGCCCTCGAACAAGCCCTCGTCCGAGACTACTCTTAAACCCATCTCGGCGGCGACGGGTTCGGCGGTCTGGATGCAGCGCGCAGCGGGTGAGCTGCGTACCTCGTCAATTTCGTGCTTCTTCAGCAGCTTGGCCATTTTCTGGGCCTGCTTGCGGCCCTTGTCGGTCAGCGGGCGCTGCTTGTCGTCGCCGTGCCAGTCAGCGCGGTCCCCGGCGTCGGCGTGGCGCAATAAAAGGTAGGTCGGCATGGTTATCAACCCTGTGTAAAAGTTTGCGCCGCGCGCGGGAAGTGGTGCTCTAACTGCCTTTTCCGCCACATTTATACGTAGGACCTATGGGCGCTTGCAGCAGGTTTGTTTAATGCCTGCGCGGAATTATCGAGGGTAATCATGACCAAGTTGCTATCCCGACTTGCCCTTTCGACGCTGCTGCTGGTCTCACTTGCGCTGGCGTCGCTCAATACGCCGCAGGCGCAGTCGGCGCCGGATATTCCCGTCGCGTCGCTGGAGGACTTCGCGAAGTTGCAGGCGAAGATCCAGGAAGTCGCCAAAAAGAACCGCCCTGCCGTTGTCGGCCTGCGCATGGGCGGGTCTTCGGGTTCGGGCAGTTTCATCTCTGAAGACGGCTGGATCGCGACCGCGGGCCACGTGAGCAACTCGCGCGCCGGCGTCAAATGCAAGGTCATCACTTACGGCGGCGACGAGTTCGAGGGCACCGTCGCGGGCTACTACCAGTCAATGGACCAGGGGCTCGTCAAAGCCGACACCAAGGGCAAGAAAGTCCCGTTTGTCCAGTTCGGCGACTCGAACAAAGTCAGCGTCGGCCAATGGGTGATCGCTATGGGCCACCCGCTGGGCGTCGAGAGCAAGCGTGACGCCGTGGTGCGTGCGGGCCGCGTGCTCGTGCCCAAAAATCCGTTTTCGATGATCGTCATGGACGCGCCGGTGATCTCGGGCGATTCCGGCGGGCCCGTATTCGACCTCAACGGCAAGCTGATCGCGATCAACCAGTCTATCCAGACCAACGCCGTGAGCATCAACAACGTCACGCCCGTGGCGACGCTGGTCGAGGCGCTGGACCGCATGAAGAAGGGCGAGCAGCTCGGCATGGACCGGACCCTTGGCCGCGGCCGCGAGCGCCAGGTGTTGACCGACGCTGAGACCATGACATACGAGCGCGCCATGCAGGAACACATGGCCAAGAAGTTCGACGAGGCCTGGAAGCTGATCGAGCCCCTGACCAAGAAGGCCGGTTGCCCGGCGGTGGTGCTTTACAACGCGGCTTGCGTGGCTTCGCTGTTGTCTGAAACCAAACAGGCCCGGGAAAAGGACGACCTGCAAAAAATCGCCGTCGATTTGCTCAGCCGCAGCGTCAAGGCGGGCTGGGCCGATGTCGAGCTCGCGCGCGGCGACAAGGACCTCGACCCGCTGCGCAAACGCAAGGATTTTGCGGCCTTTGAGGTACTTTGCGAAACCGCGGGCATCAAGGCCGCCGTCGGCATCGTCGTCAAGTCGTCGCAGGGCATCAAAGTGTCGGACGTGAAGAGCGATTCGCCCGCGGCCAAGGCCGGCTTCGAAAAGGGCGACACCATCACGCACATCGGCGGCCGGAAAATCGCCGACGGCACCGACTGGATAGCCAATGTGGTCCAGAACGGCGCAGAGGAGGAATTCGCCGTCACGCGCGGCGCCAAGAAACTGAAGTTGAAGCTCAAGGTCCCGGCCTTTGGCGCGCGCGTCGCCACGTACGGCGGCGTGCAAGTGATGGAAATTGCCGAGAACTCGCCGGCCTACAAGGCCGGCTTCAAGAAGGACGACGTGATCACGATGGTCGGCAAAAACAAGGTTGCCAACATCATCGAGTTCGCCAACGCGCTGCTCTGCATCGACGGCGATAGCGAAACCGCGATCGCCATCAAGCGCGGCCCCGAGAAGATGGTGATCAAGTTCCAGTTTGAGGGCGTAGAGGAATTCACCGCGGGCTGGCTGCGCCGCGCCGACCAGAAGCAGGGCGACAACCTGCTGAAGTTGTGGGACAAATTGCTGGCGCCGCAAGCGGCGGCGGTGTTTGTCGTCAAGCAAAAGGGCCGGCAGGCGGCCTTTGCGACGGCGGTTGACGCCAACTACCTCGTGACCAAGGCCAGCGAACTCGACACTACCGAGGCCATTGTGCTGCTCGACGACGAAGGCAAGGAAACGTTTGCCAAGGTCGCGGGCCGCGACAACAAGCTCGACCTCGCGTTGCTTAAGGTCGAAGCGCCGCTGAAGTTGTTTGTGAAATTTGAGGACGCCGCCAAATCCGCGACCGGCGAAGTTCCCGCGGTAGGCACGTTTATTGCGACGCTCGACGCGCGCGGCCACGCGCTCGCGCACGGCTTTGTCGCGCTGCCGGGCTACAACTCCGACGCACAAGCGGGCCCGAGCCTCGATGACGCCGTGATGGGCGTGACGCCGGACATCGACAAGCCCGCCGCGGGCGTAAAGGTGATTGCGCTTACCAAGGACGGCCCCGCCGAGAAAGCGGGCGTCAAGATCGGCGACCTGATCAAGAAGATCGGCGACAAGGAGATCAGGGCGCCCGACGAGCTGAAGGCTGCGCTGTCCGGCTACAGCCCCGGCGAGACGATCAAGGTTGTGGTCGACCGCGCGGGCAAGGCCGTTGAACTCGACATCAAGCTGATCTCGCGCCGCGAAGCCTACGGCGGCAAGGAGCCGCAACCCGACGCCGAAAAACCCGGCACCGGCATTCCCTACCTCGGCATCACCGACGTGACGCTGGCCAAGGACGACGGCGTGAAGATTAACGGGGTCATCGAAGGTTCACCCGCGGACCTCGCGGGCATCAAGGCCGGCGATATCCTGCTGACGGTCGATGGACAGCGCGTCGCCGGCAATCAGGGCATCGCCGACATCCTGAAGCTCAAGAAGCCCGGCAACACCGTCAAGCTCAAGCTCAAACAGGGCGACAAGGAAGTCGATCTCGAGGTCGAACTTGCCGAGGCCGACAAGCCGCTGGCGCCGCCCGCCGCGGGCCAGCCCAACGTCCGCGGGCCCATCAACGACCGCTGCGACAAGTTCGGCAACGTCATCCAGCACGACGGCGTCGTTATGCCCTATCAGCAAGGCAGCCCCGTCGTCGACCTCAAGGGCAACATCGTGGGTCTCAACATCGCCCGCAGCGACCGCACACGTACATTTGCCATCCCCGCGGCGCGCGTTGCGGCGGCGATCAAGAAAATGATCGCGAGCGGCGGCAAACCCGACGAAGCCAAGCCCACGGTCACCGGCAAGCCCGCGGAGACGGGCGAGCCGCCGGTCACGGGCAAGCCTCGCGAAGGCGGCGTAGTGAAGTAGCTGCGGCCTGCGCATGGTTAAGTAAGTTTGAATGCCGCGGGGCAAAGCGTTATCATAGAGGCGTAGCACCCGGGCGGGGCGTATCTCGATGTTGGAGATTGCCATGCCGCAAAAAAGCAAACGCCCGAGCATCAAATCCCGCAAAAAGACGGCGCGCGTAAGGCGCGCCGCTGTCATTAATCCCGCCCGCCTGGACACGGAATCACTCGAGGTCGCGCGCAATATCACGCGCCGCGCGTCCTATGGCGATTTCTCGCAACTGGGCGGCGCATGAAACGATCCGGGCGGGGCGCGAGGAGAACCGCTATGGCCACGCTGACCGAGACCACGAAGAAGCCCAAACATCACTCAAGCAGCCCCAAGCGCAAGACCGCCGCGTACAAACGCAAATTCGCCAAGGTCATGCGCGAGGCTTACAAGGGCAGGCTGCATAGCGGCAAGAGCGGCAAGAAAGTCACCAGCGCCGCGCAAGCCAAGGCCATTGCCCACTCCGAGGCGATGAAAGCCGGCAAGAAAAAGAACTAGTGCGCACCGGGCGGGGCAGTTGTGGAGAACACCATGCGAGCCCTCAAGTCAAAACCGAAGTCGCGCAAGCCGTCATCGCGCAAGTCACTCAGGCGCGCGTCGTCGAAGTCCGCCTCAAGAAAACGTGCGTCCCTGAAATCCACCTCCCGTTCGTCGGGTCCCGGCAGCCGCCGCACATTGAAGCCGCGCGGCGACGCTTACGACCGCCAGGAAGCCGGAAGTCCCGGCAAGGCGGCGACCAAGACCAAGCTGTCTTCGCCGGGCCAGCGCGAGACGGCGATTGTCCGCGAGGCGCAGGAAAGCGCCGAACTCGGCAAGAGCCACCGCTCTGAGTACGAGTCGAAGCCCCGTCGCAGCGCGGGTCGCAAGACGGCCAGTGTCCGTAAGCGCCTGATGAGCAAACACGCCAAGTCCAAGGCCGCGCGCAGCGAGCTCAAGAAGTCATCCAAGAAGGAGATGCAGCAAGCCCAACGCAGCGGCGACAACGTTCCATTGAAGGAGAACATGGCCAGCAAGGCCATCAGTGACGTGTTTTCGGCCAAGGGCGCGGGGCGCGAAGCCAGCCGCCTTAACATCTTCAGCGGCCAAGTCTCGCGTAGCCGCAAGGCGTCGATTGACCGCAGCATCCAGCAACGCGAAATCGGCGCCATCAGCGCCGACGCCGCGAAGCTGCGCACCCTGCGCGGCCTGCCGCAAAAGTCCTCGCTGCCGATTGACCGCGAAAATTCGCGGCGCTAGGGGTCCGTGACGGACGATTTGGGGTTGGCGGATGTTGTGAGTTTCTTCCGCGACCGAGCGAAGCAGAAGCCCGACAGGGCGCGTGCGGAGTGATGGTCCGGCCTGATGAAACCCGCGGTCGCCAAAACCGTGCACCCCTGAATTCAAAGTCATGCAGTGCTAGTCGAATGCACAAAAAGCATGAGCGACGACCTCGCTCATGCTTCGTTTTTGCGCAGATTTGCTTGCACCTGCGCTGTGCGCGGGCGAGTATCGCGCGACCTCATTCATGGAGACACCGATGCGCTACGCTCTTGCTTGCATGATGCTTCTGCTGGTTGCCGCCTGCAGCAACGACCCCGAACCGACGAAGAACCGCGGCGACGACTCCGGTTCGCGTGACTCCGGCCGCGGCATCGGCGATTCGCGCGATTCGGGAAGCGGCAAGGATTCCGGCTCCGGCTCGACGGGAAAAACCGACGGCGGAGGCGCGACGGGTAAAGACGGCGGCGGGTCAAGCGTTGGCAAGGACAGCGGGTCGGGCAGCGGCAAAGACGGCGGCTCGGGCACGGGCACTGGCAAGAAATTCGAAACCGCCATGGCGCGCACCGACATCGAGGGCAAAGTCACCGACTTCAAGCACGTGATGGCGCTGTGGGACGAAACCAACCACAGCGTGCGCTTTGTTGCCTCAACCGAGGCCATTCCCGCGGACAAGATCAAGCAGTTGCGCAACGGCGACGCGCTGGAGGGCGAGACGCCGCACGTGATCCTGTCGTTCGTGCTTGAAGAGGGCACGACGAGCCTGGGGATGAAAGGTGTCGAGAACTGGTTTTTCGGCTTCCATAACCTGACGTCGCTCAGCCCCATGAACCTGATGAACATCGGCAAAGAAACGATCGTCGAGTTTTCCGGCAAGCCCAAAGTGGGCGAGACCATCCGCCTCTATGTCGAGTTCCGCAGTGAGAAGGTCAAGGACGCCCCGGCGGAGAAAATCCACTTCGACTTCGCCCAGGAAATCGAACTGAAGTAGTCGACGTGATCAAGAAGAAGGGCACGCCGTCAGGCGTGCCCTTTTCGATTTTCCCCGGAGTCTGGTACCCCTAACCGGATTCGAACCGGTGTCTGGGCCTTGAGAGGGCCCCGTCCTGGGCCTCTAGACGATAGGGGCGCTTGGCCCCGTGGAAAATTTGGCTGCGGCTTGCGCCACAGCGGGGGAGCAAAGTAACAAGGCAGGGGTGAGGGTCAAGCGGCGGAAACCCGTCGCGGCGGCGATCATTGCAAAAACGCGCTATCTATTGACAATCCGACTCAGAATACTTGACAACGCAGTCGTTGTAAATTGATAAGAGACCATGACTTACACCGCAGCACTTCTATATCCCTTGACTTCCTCGGTTTGACGACTTGACAAGCGTGTGGTATTTTCCATGGTGCTTGCGCAACGCGCCTAGAAACCGGGCCGCAGTCATCGGCTCGGTTTGCGTTTACCGGGCAGTGTACGGACGACTTGAAGTATTGACTGGAGTTGGACTTGGGCCTGATTTCCCGCGACAGCATCGAAGAGGTGCGTCGCGCCGCCGACATCGTCGAAGTGATTTCCCAGCTCGTGCCGCTCAAGAAAACCGGCGCGGCCTACTGGGCCTGTTGCCCATTCCACCAGGAAAAGACGCCGTCGTTCCAGGTCTCGCCCCAACGCCAGACTTTTAAATGTTTCGGTTGCGGCGCCTACGGCAACGCGATTTCGTTTTTGACGCAGTACGAAAAACTCAGCTTCCCCGAAGCTGCTGAAAAGCTCGCCGGCCGCTACGGCGTGAAGCTGCGCTACGAAGGCGGAGGTCCGAGCAAGCAGGAACGCGACGTCAAGGACCGCGCACTGGCGATGCTTGAGACCGCGCAGAAGTTCTTTCGCTACGAACTTGGCCGCTGCGAGCCCGCGAAAAAGTATCTGCACGACCGGCAGCTCGACGGCGACGTCGCCGAGCGCTGGGGCATCGGATATGCGCCCGACGAATGGCAGCGCCTGACCGACGTGCTGCGCGACCGTTTCCGCGACGACGCGGCGATGGAGGCCAGTGGCGCGGTCAAGAAGAACGACCAGGGCCGCTGGTTCGATTTCTTCCGCGGCCGCGTGACGTTCCCGATCAAAGATGCGCGCGGGCGCGTGGTCGGCTTTGGCGCGCGTTTGCTCGACCCTGACGCCAAAGCGCAGAAGTACCTGAACTCGGCGGAAGGCCCGCTGTTTTCGAAATCTAAGCTGCTCTATGCGCTCGACAAACTTTCGACCAGCAAACGCGCCAAGGAAACCGGCCGGGCGCTGATCATGGAGGGCTATACGGATGTCATCGCCGCGCATGAGGCGGGCTTTGATAACGCCGTCGCGCCGCTGGGCACCGCGCTGACCATTGATCAAGTCCACCTGCTTAAACGTTATTGCGAGGGCATCACGATCGTTCTTGACGGCGATGCAGCGGGTTTAAAGGGCGCCGAACGGGCGCTGAATCTTGTTCTCGAGGCGGGCGCCGATGCAAACGTGGTCGTGATCCCCGACGAAATGGACCCGTTCGATTTGATCCGCGCCAAGGGCCCCGAGGCGTTTGGCAAGCTGCTCGAGAAGCCGCAAGACGCCTTTGATTTCAAGCTTACGCTGCTGCGCGGTCGACACGATTTCAACCGGCCCGTCGAGGCCGAAGCCGCGCTTGGCGAACTGGCTGAGACGATTGCGCGCGCGCCGAGTGCCACGCTGCGCGAACTATATGCGCGCAAAGCCGCGGCGGCGCTTGGCCTGCGCGAACGCAACGTGCTTGCCGCGGTCGAGGCCGCGCACGGCAAGCAGCGCGTGAACGCCGACCGCGACCAGGGCCGAGCCGAGAATGCGGCGACACGCGACAGCGTGGTCGGCAGCGTGGTCGCAGAAACGAAAAACGGCCCTGCCTCGGCGCGCGAAGGTGCGGCGAGGGACTACGAACGCGATTTTCTGCGCCGGCTGCTTCAGCACCCGCGCGCCCTGGGTGTTTGCGCCGAAAGCCTGCCGCCCGAGGCCCTGAGCCGCGACGCTGCCCGCGAAATTTACCGCGAAATGCTCAACGCCTGGGACGAACGCGGCGAGTGCCACGCGGCGGACCTGATTTCGCACATGGGCGAAGCTGCCCGGGCCGAACTTGCGGAAATCATGGAGCTGGTCGAGGTGACATCGAACCAGGCCGCCCGCGCCGACGCGGAACAGGTGCTGCAGGCTGAAATCCGGACGCTGGCTTCCCGGCATCATGGGGGCGACCAGAAGGGCGACGCCCTGCAGAAATTGCGGCAATCGAAGGGGAAACGGGCTCGAAAATCACTTTCGTAGGAAATTTGAAGCACGACTCTGCGTTATTACTGAAGAGGAAATTGAAAAAAGATGGCGAACGCGAAAAATAACGGCGACAGCAAAAGCACTGCGAAACTACCCCCGAAAAAGGGCAAAGCTACGGGCGGCATCACGCGCTCGCTGCCTAACCTGCCTTCCAAGGATCCGTCGGAAGTCACGCGCACGATGGAAAAGCCCGTGCCCGGCTTCCAGCGCACGGCGGCCGGCACCACCACGGTTGTCCCGACCGAGACGGCGAATTTGCTGCCGACCACGCGCACGATGATGCCCGAGGAGGTCGACGACAAGATTCGCGGCCTGATCAAGCTCGGCCGTTCGCGCGGCCACATCACCTACGACGAAATGAACGAAGCCCTGCCGGGCGACGTCGTGAGTCCCGAGCGCCTCGACCAGATACTGATGCGTCTCGACGAGCTCAAGATCGGCGTGCTTGAGGACAGCCCCGAATACCGCGTGCGCGACAAGAAGGACCGCCGCCACAGCGAGCCCAAACCGCCGGTCGACGAAGATGGCCGCATCGATGACCCCGTGCGCACGTACCTTCAGCAGATGGGCGAAATCCCGCTTCTGACGCGCGATGAGGAAATCGCGCTGGCCAAGAAGATCGAGGTCACCCGCAAGCGATTCCAGAAGCGCGTGCTGGAGAGCCAGATCGCGCTGGTTGAAAGCATCCGCATCCTTGGCGAGGTCGAGCGCGGCGAGCTCGCCTTTGACCGCACCATGAAATTCAACTCCGAATTCGAGATGGCGAAGTCGGAAATGTCGGCGCGCCTCAACGACAACCTGACCACGCTGAAAAAGATCGTGCACATGAACCAGCAGGACTGGCTCATCCACGAGCGCGGTCCCGGAAGCGAAAAAGAACGCCTGAAGGCCTACCAGCGCGTGCGTTCGCGCCAGAAGAAGGCCGTGATTCTGCTGGAAGAGCTGAACATCCAGACCAAGAAGATTAAGCCGATGATGGACGAGATCGACCGCGTCAGCCGCAAGGCCAACTGGCTGTGGCGCGAGGTCGAACGCCTGAAGGACCAGAGCGAAGCCAAGAAACGCGTCGAGCAGATGCAGGAAGAACTCGGCACGATGCTGCGCCGTGCGATGGAGCCCATGGAAGAGCTGACTGAGCGCTGCAACGAGATGCGCTCGCGCTACAAGGCCTACGAAGAGGCCAAGCGCCGGTTGTTCTCGGGCAACCTGCGCCTCGTCGTTTCGATCGCCAAGAAATACCGCAACCGAGGCTTGAGCTTCCTCGACGTCATCCAGGAAGGCAACACGGGCCTGATGAAGGCCGTCGAGAAATACGAATATCGCCGCGGCTACAAGTTCAGCACCTATGCGACGTGGTGGATTCGCCAGGCGATCACGCGCAGCATCGCCGACCAGGCGCGCACGATCCGCATCCCGGTGCACATGATCGAGACGATGAGCAAGCTGCGCAACGTCGCCAAGCGGCTGATGCAGGAAACGGGCCGCGAGCCCAGCGTCAAGGAACTCGCGACCGCGGCCGAAATCAGCTACGAGGAAGCCAAGCGCGTGCTGAAGATTTCCAAGCACCCGATTTCACTGGATCGCCCGATTGGCGACAGCGAAGACAGCTTCTTTGGCGATTTCATCGAGGACAACAACGCCGAGTCTCCCGTGAACGTTGCCTCGCAGGAAATGCTCAAGGACAAGATCGACAAGGTGTTAAACACGTTGACATATCGCGAACGCGAGATCATCCGCCTGCGTTACGGCATCGGCGATGGGCACACCTACACCCTCGAAGAAGTCGGCCGCATCTTCAAGGTCACGCGTGAACGCGTGCGTCAGATCGAGGCCAAGGCCATTCGCAAGCTTCAGCATCCCGTGCGCTCGCGCAAACTCGAGGGTTTCCTTGACGGCGCGCTCGCCGCAGTGCTGGGCTTTGGCGAAGGCGACGCCGACCTCGAAGGTCTGCCGCTGGAGGGTGAAGGCGACCTGGAGGGCGCGCCGCTTCCCGCCGCCGGCCCGGACGTCGAGTAGTTCTGGAGATTGTGGATTGTGGATTTTGGATTGTGGATTCGACTGGGTTGAGTTGTTTTCAATCCACAATTCACAATCGAAAATCCACAATCGTTTCTGAACCGAGGCTCGCATGGCGCTTACCCATCCAGAAACCATGGACACGTTGTGGAAGCTGGTCGACCTCGATGCCCAGCTTGTGCGCAATGCGCAGGACGAGGCTAAAGCCCGCGGCGATCTCGCCAAAGTCGAAGCCAAGGTTGCGGCGGCCCACAAAACCCACATTGCGGCGCAGGCCGCGCTCAACAAGGCGCGGGCCGACCAGAAATCCGCCGAGCAGGACATGAAGCAGCACGAGGACCGCATCAAGCGCCTCGAATCCGGCGAGATCAAACACAGCGGCGAGGCGCTGGAGAAAGAACGCAAGGTTGTCGACGACCTTGAAACAAGGGGCTTGGAATTGCTCGAGGGCATCCAGCGTTCCGAGGCCGACGAACTCAAGGCGCGGCATCTGCAGGACGCCGCGAGAAGTGAACTCGCCGCCGCGCAAAGCGTCACGGACAGCCTGCTCAAGAACCTCAAAGCCGTGGCCGATTCGTTGCGTCAGTTGCGCGCTGCCACCGCGGCGCCCGTGGCGCCGGCGGTCATGGACAGTTACGAGTCCGCCAACCGCGGCAACCCCGGTAGTGCGCTTTGCCGCATCAAGGACCGCCAGTGCATCGGTTGCGGCGACGAACTGACGTTGCAGCACATCGTTCAGGTGAAGGGCCGCAACGAAATCATGCGCTGTCCCAGTTGCGCGCGCATCCAGGACGCGCCGTTGATTTCTGCGGCATGACTTTTGTGTTGTGGCTGGGGGCAGCACGCAGTGGCATTGTCAAACGTCCTTGAGCTGGGGCACGGAGGCCCCAGCCACATGTCGTTAAGGATTTCGATGTTAGTCAGCAAGCTGATCGCGGATGTACGCAAAGTTATCGTCGACAGCCGCAAGCTCGGCGGCATGTCCGGCTGCGGCTACGCCGTTGCCGCAGCGGCGTTGCCGGTCAAAGGCCGGCTTCTGGTCGTCACGCCGGGGCCCGAAGGCGCGCTGGATGTCGCGCTCGACCTGCAGGCGCTGGCGACGGGCCGCAAAATACTGCAGACCCCCGTGGCGGGCGAAGGTGCGCGCAGCGAATGGGTGTCGCTGCTTGCCGCAATCGACGAAGAAAAGACCGCGATCATCGTCGCGCCTGCCGCAGCAATGCTCGAGGCGCTGCCCGCACCGGGCCAGCTTGAAACCGACACGATCAACCTGAAGACCGGCAAGAACCTCGACGTCGACGGCCTGTTTAAGCGCCTGGTCGAATCCGGCATGACGCGGCAGGACCAGGTGGGCGAGGAAGGACAATTTGCCCGGCGCGGCGGCATCGTCGACGTGTTTCCCATCGGCCGCAACTCGCCGCTGCGCATCGAGTTGATGGGCGACGAAATCGAAAGCATCCGGGGCTTCGACGTGCTGAGCCAGCGCAGCCTCGAGACGCTCGAAAGCATCGCGCTGCTTTTGCCCAGCGCGAAATCCGAGACCAAGTCAAACCTGCTGGCCTATCTCGACGCGAAGGATTCCATCACCGCCGTCGACTACGACCGCATCGTCGAGCGCCTCTCGGTGCTGGGCGGCTTTGCGCACGACGATACCGTCACTGGCGCGATCAAGGGCGTGCGCGCGGCGGTGGCTGGGGCGTTTCAGCTTTCGCCGGGGCCGCAAGCCATCAACCTGGAACTCGCCGCGCCCGTGGCGCTGGGCGAGGGCTACCAGGGTGTCGCGGGTTTAATTACCGCGATGCGCCAATCCGGGCGGCGCGTAGCGCTGTTTTGCGGCAACGAGGCGGAGATTCGCCTCGCCACGGAAGGCCTCAAGGGTTGCGGGCTGAAGGCCGGGGCCGACCTTGAATATCTCACCGGCGACCTTGGCGGCGGGCGCGTGTTCGCGGGCCAGGGCGTGGCGATGCTGAGCCTGCACGAACTGCTGGGTCGTGCGCGCCGCCGTGTATTCACCTCTGACGACAAACCGCGCGAACTCGGCGACGTGATGGATGATTTCCTCGAGCTCGAGGCCGGCGATTACGTCGTGCACCTGAGCCACGGCATCGCGCGTTACCGCGGCATGGAGACGCTCGAGCGCGATGGCAAGCGCGGCGAATTCCTCGCGCTGGAATTCGACGAAGGCCTGATGTTGCACGTGCCGGTCGCCAACGCGAATGTCGTTCAAAAATACATCGGCTCGCGCGGCGAAGCGCCGAGACTGTCGAAGTACAACACCGCCGCGTGGTCCGAGAAGAAAATCCGCGCGCAGCAGTCGGTGCTGAAGCTTGCGACCGATTTGCTTGAACTCCAGGCCCTGCGCGCGCAGGAAGCGGGCCACCAGTGCAGGCCCGATACGCCCGAACAGGCCGAGTTCGAGGCCGCCTGCCCGTTTCGCGACACGCCCGACCAGGCCCGCAGCACGCGCGAAATCAAGCGTGACATGGAATCGCGCCGCCCCATGGACCGACTGCTTTGCGGCGACGTGGGCTACGGCAAAACCGAAGTCGCGATGCGCGCGGCGGTCAAAATGGTGCAGGAAGGCAAGCAGGTCGCGGTGCTGGTGCCGACGACGGTGCTCGCGCAGCAGCACTTCATGACCTTTTCCGAGCGCATGTCCGAAAGCGCGGTGATGGTCGGCATGCTCTCGCGCTTCCGCACCGACGCGCAGATTCGCAAGACGATCACGCAGCTTGCCGAGGGCAAGCTCGACGTCGCGATCGGCACACACCGCTTGCTGTCGAACGACGTACAGTTCAGGGACCTCGGGCTGGTCATCATTGACGAAGAGCAGCGTTTTGGCGTCGAGGCCAAGGAAAAGCTGAAGACGCTGCGCCGCACCGTCGATTTGCTGACGCTTTCGGCCACGCCGATCCCGCGCACGCTGCACCAGGCGATGCTGGGCGTGCGCGACATCTCGAATTTGACCACGCCGCCGCAAGAGCGCATCCCCGTGCAGACCAAACTCATGCACTGGGACGACAAGGTGGTGGGGGAAGCGATCAAGCGTGAACTCGCCCGCGACGGGCAGGTGTTTTTCGTCCACAACCGTGTGTATGACATCGAAAAGGTCGCCGACCGCGTGCGTTTGCTTGCGCCCGACGCGCGCGTCGAAATCGGCCACGGCCAGATGCACGAGGACGACCTTGAGCAGGTGATGCTGCGCTTCATGCAGGGCAAGGTCGACGTGCTTGTCTGCACGACGATCATCGAAAGCGGCATCGACGTGCGCGCCGCCAACACGATGTTCATCGACGACGCGCATATGTACGGCCTGGCCGACCTGCACCAGCTCCGCGGCCGCGTCGGGCGCTTCCACAACCAGGCGTTTTGCTACCTGCTTGTGCCCGCCGACGTCAGCGTGCCGGAACTCGCGCAGAAGCGCCTCAAGGCCATATTGCAGCACAGCGCGCTCGGCGCTGGGTTCAAGATCGCCATGCGCGACCTCGAATTGCGCGGCGCGGGCAACCTGCTGGGCCCCGAGCAATCAGGGCATATCGCGAGCATCGGCTACGACCTTTATTGCCGGCTGCTCGAGCGCTCGGTGCGCAAGCTCAAGAACCAGCCCGTCGGGCCGGATATCGACACGTCGCTCGAACTCGGCCTCGACCTGCAATTGCCGCAGAAATACGTCGCCGCTCCGCGCCAGCGCCTCGAAGTTCACCGCAAACTCGCGCGTATCCGCACGCCGCAACAGGCCGAAGACCTCAAGCGCGAACTGACGGACCGTTTCGGCCAGCCCCCGGGCGTCATCGACACGATGTTGATGGCGGCGCTGGTGCGCGCGCGACTGTCGGCGCTGGGGGTGCTGAGCATCGCGGTGGCCGACGGCTATTTGCGGCTGCGCAGCGTCGCGGCGCCGCTGACGCAGAAAAAGCTGAGCGCGGGCAGCGGCAGTTTTCGCGTGCTGGACGAACAAACGCTGGCGCTGCCGCTGCGCAAAGGGCTGGAAACGCCGCTCGACCAATTGCGATTTTTGTCGAACTTGCTGCAGATGTTGTCGTGTAAAGGAGTGCTCGAGGAGGAAAGGCCCCCGGACGATGTCGCCAAGTAAGGTGTCAAAGCCGCACGATTGTGGATTTCGGATTGGTCGGGAAATGAGCAAGAATTCAATCCACAATCCACAATCCACAATCCACAATGCGGGCATGAGATGGATGGTCGTCATTTTCGCGTTGCTGTTGCTCCTGACTGTGTCGCACGCCCAGCAAACGCCAAAAATCGCGCACGGCAAAAACGAAATCCTCGCCATCATTGACGGTGAGCCGATCACGTACCAGCAGATCGTCGGCCGCCTCGACCTCGCCGCGGAAATCCGCACGCTGCGCGAGGTGCGGCGCATTCCCGACAGCGTGACTGATTCGGAACTTGAGCACGAACTGGTCTACGGCCAGCTCGAGACGTTTATCGTCAAGCGCCTGCTGACGGCCGAGGCCGAGCGCATCGGCTTTTTGGTGTCCGATAACGACCTGCGCGCCCAGATCGCGCGCGAACGTACCTTGCTGAACATCGCCGAAGGCGACGAAACCGCCTGGGCGAACTACACCCAGCAGAAATTCGGCTGCACGCCCAGCGAATATCGCGAGCGCCGCCGCGAGGAAATACGCCAGAACCAGATACTGTACCTGTGCGCGGGCGCGCAAGGCCCGGTGCCGTCGCAGTACCCGATTTCGGTCTACGTGCCGATGAGCGTCACGCCCAGGGAGATCAAAGCAGCGTTTGACAAGGAACGCGACCGCTACAAGATCGCGACCAAGATCGACTACCAGCTTGTGAAGCTGATTTTCCCGCGCAACACGATGCTGGATGACCGCAAGAAGCTCGTGTCAGTGCTGCAGGACGCCCATAGCCGCATTAAGAAGGGCGAAGGCGTTGAGGCGGCCATGGACGGCCTGAAGACGCTGATTGAGGGCATGCCGGTGGCGGGCTTGAAGCTCGTGGTCGGCAAGCGCGAAACCGCGGCTGACGACAGCAAACTCACGCCGCTGGTCTACAAGATGGTGATCTCGGTGCCCAGGGAAGGCGGCGTGGCGGAGTTCAGCGCCGTGGTCGAAAGCGACGAAGCGGGCAACGAGTTCGAGGGCTACCAGTTCATCAAGTTGTACTCGAAGGTTGAGGGCTCCTCGCGCCGCTTCGACGATCCCAAGGTGCAGGGCGCCATTACCGAAAGCCTGCGCGGCAAGAAGCTCGACGAGAACATGACCAAGGTGCAGTCGACGCTACTCAAGCGCGCGGTGATCGTGCCCGAACGCCTTATCGCCCGTTAAGCGGCAATTCAATATTTAGAATTCAAAACGCAAAATTGGCGCAGCATAGGCGGGTACTGACGCTTTGAATTTTACAATTTGAATTTTGCATTTTACGAGTTTGTGGTATCCAAGCCCAAACCGAGCACTTGAGGTCTCGATATGGCGGCGCCAAAAAAGCTCTACAAGGTGGGCGAAATCATGCGCCACACCAGCCTGTCGCGCCAGACCATCCACAATTACACGATGCTGGGTTTGATCCATGCCGACGAACGCACGGAATCCGGCCATCGCCTGTATGGCGAAGAAGTTTTCGACCGTATCCGCAAGATCGAGATGCTCAAGCGCCACCGCACGCTCAATGAAATCCGCGAGCTGCTTCTGGCCGAAGACGCCGCTAAGCCCGCGGCGCCGGACGAAAATAAACCAGCCGAAGAAGAGTAATGTGGCTGGGGCCTCCGTGCCCCAATGCGAAATTCCAACATCATTCGTGCTGGGCCACGGAGGGCGCGGCCACGGTCTTTTTTGCTTCCTTTAACACCCGTTCGACGCTGATTCCCTTCATGCAGCGGTGGTCGATGGGGCATTGCTTGAGCTGGCAGGGCTGCGCGTAGGGCGAGCAATCGACCTTTTCGACAATCACGTGGTCGTGCGCCGCGCCTGCAAGCTCCGAGTAACGGGGGTCGTTGGGCCCCATCAGGCACAGCACCGGCCGCCCCAGCGCGACTGCGAGATGCCGCGGGCCGGTGTCATTGCTGATCACGAGGCTCGCGCGCGCCACTAGCGCCTTGAGGACGCCAAGATTGAGCCCGCGGCTGGTTACCAATGGCGATTTCAGCCCGGTCTGCACGCGCGCGACGGTGTCTTCTTCGCCCGGCGCGTAGCTCAGCATCACGCGCGCGCCGCCCTCGCGCAACGCACGGGCGACCTCGGCAAAACGTTCCGCTGGCCAGAGTTTGCTTGGGCCAAACGCCGCGCCCGGCGCGATGATCACCAGCGGCCCGCCCTCAAGCTTGTTGTCGGCCAAAAACGCCGCTGCATTCCCGCGCTCCTCATCCGAAACGGGCAGCTGCGGCGACAGGCTGCCCGGCGGCAGGCCGATCACGTCGAGCAAGTCCATGAAGTACTGGCCGGTGTACTTCGGTACGAAGTGGCCGTCGGCGTCCTCGTCGCGCTTGCGGCCGGCGCCAAGCAGCAGTCCGCGGCCTTCCTTGAAATAACCGAGGCGCTTGCGTACGCCTGCGCGCATCATCTGCCACGCACTGGAAAAGCTGTTCGGGAAGATCACCGCGAGGTCGAACTTGCGTTCGCGCAGTTGCTTGATGAAGCGCCGCCCGCCGGAGATGCCTTTGTGCGCGCCGCCGCGGTCGTAGGCAATGACTTCCTTGAACCACGTGTTACCACCCAGCAGCGACGCGGCGGCAGGCGAGCAAATAAGGCTGAGCCGGTCCTTGCCGAAATGCGCCGCAAGCCGCGCGAACGCGCCCGTGGCCATGATGATATCGCCCAGTGCGTTGGGCGCACGCACCACCACATTGCGGCAATCGAGCCAGTCGCGTAGCATTCGCGCGAGTATAGCCTAGGAAGCGGCTCCGTGCGCATTGTTGACTCAGACTTCGACGGGTTGGTCGAGAAATTCGGCGTCACGCGCCGCCTTGCCACGCGGCTAGGCGCGCTTGCCCGGGCGGGCTTGTTCGTGACGGAGTCGGTCGCGGAAATCGCCGCCGACAAAGAAGGCAAGGCGCTTGCCGCCGCATTGACATCCAAGGCCTTTCTCGACGCCGCCGAAAAAATCGCCGACACCGCCGCGCTGAAAAAGGCGCTTGGCGCGACGGTCAAAGCCCTGTTGAAGGAAAGCCCGCTTGCGCTCGCGAAGCAGGGCGACCGCCGTGTAATCTGTCTTGCTGAGGAGGAGCAATCGTCGGCGACCAGCGCGCGCGGGCTGGCGTTGCCTGCGCAAGGGACGGGCATGTCGCTGATTGCGCGCGACGAAGCGGCCAAGCTGCTCGACAGAGATGAAGTCTCGCGCCTGAAGCTTGACTTGATTACGTCGTCCGATGTCGGCAAGCGCCTTGAGGCCGTGCGTAAAATCTGGTTGTCGGATCTCGCGCCCGCCGAAAAATCGCGGCTGTTCCTGGCGGCGCTGCGCGACAAGGACCCCGGCGTGCGCGCCGAGGCCGCGCGCGGGCTGGGCGGGCTCGGCCTCGATGGCGCTCTGACGGAAAACCTCGCGCGCGCCTCGAGCGGCCTGGTCGCCGAGCGCATCGTAGCGATCGCAAACCTCGGCCAATTGTTCGAGCGCCTGGAAGCGCCGCAGCGCAAGCTCGCGCTGGCCGTGGTCATGGGATTTATCGTGCCGTCGGAAGACGAGCAGGCCGTGAAGGCGGCGCTCGGGCTGCTTGCAACGACACTGGCGCGGCTGGGCCCCGGCGAGGCAGACGACCTGCTGTTTGGCCTGCACAAACAATTGATCGAACTTTTGCAAGTTAAGCAGGCGACCTACGAAGACGCCGCGCAAGGCGTTTACGCCGCGATGTACGACGTCGAGCGCGCCGCAACCTCGCGCCTGTTGGCGGAATCGATCACCGAAGTTTCGCAGAAGCCGCTGCAATATTTTGCGCTTAGCCTGATCTGCCGCCATGATCTTGAAGCCGCCGCGCAGCCGCGTGTATTGCGCCGCATGGTGCTGGGCCTGCAGGAGGGCAGCGAAATCGACCGCAACTTCCTGGCCTGCGCCGGCGCGCTGACTTCGTTGGGTGACGCGAGCGTAGCGCCGCTGGCCGAAGCCCTGCGCGACACCAAAGTGTCCGAGACCGGCCGCGAGCGCGTCGCCGACCAACTTGGCCAGTTGTTGCGCGCGGGAACTCTCAGCGCCGCCGCAACCACGCAGGTCGCCCACGCGTGCCTTGAGTGTTACGAGTCGGCATCCGGCGGCCTTCGCGTGAAATTGCTTGAGACGGGCTTCTACGAACCGCGCTTCCTCGGCGTCGACGAACGCGCGAGCGCCGCGCGCATGTTTGTCGACGACCTGCACGTCTTTCGCTTCGAGCGCCAGCTTGAACTTTTGCAGAACGCCCTGCGCCGCTGCGGCGCTGCGGCGCTCAAGGCGCTCACGGTCGCGATTGCCGAATCCGCGCACGACATCACGCGCCTGACGGCGGCGCGGTTGCTGCCGGATATCCTCGAGGGCAACGCCGAGATTTCGGCGCGCGACCTCGGCGATCTCGTCACACAGTTGCGCGGCATGATCGAGGGCGACGCGCAGGATTTTCCCGACCGCGGGCCGCTGTACATTGCGCTTGGCCGCATCGCGGGCCATGCGCGCACGCCCGCCGATGTCGCGCAAGGTGCGGCGACGCTGTTGGGCGAACATTTAGGCACATCGAGCGCGGTTTACGACGTGATCGAGGCGCTGGGTTACCTCGGCGCGGGCCGCAGCCTCGATGGCAACGCGCGCGTCGAAATCGGGCATAGGCTGATCGGCTATCTACGCAAGGGCCTGCCGCGCATCACCGGGGTGGTGAAGAAAAATCCCGCGGGCGAAGCCGTGCTGCACTTTGGGCGTGAGACCACGGCGTATACCGACATGATCCCGCGCGTGCTTGAGGGCCTTGGGCGCATGCTTGAGGCCGGCAGCACGCCCAAGGCGCTGCACGAACGCATCGTGACGGAAATGTCCGACATCTGGCGCGACATCGCGGATTACCGCGTGATCTGGGCGCCGACGGCGGTGATTACACTGGCGCGGCTGCTGGGCGACATCGGCCTTTCCGGCCGCTACCCGGAGACGACGGTCGACGAGATCGCGGAACTGCTGCTGCGGCGCATCGCACTGCTGCCCGTGATGCAGGTGCTGTCGCGGCTGGCGCTGCTGAATCCCAAGAGCGCACGCATGAACAAGGTCGCCGGCCACGCCTTCAACGAACTGGTGAAACGGCTGTCGGGTGAAACCGAGCCCGAGATGGTCGAGCGCCGCCAGATTCTCGAAACCATGTCGGCGCTTGCCAGGCGCGACAGGCTGGGCGAAAAAGACGCCGACGTCGAACACGCGCGCCGCGTGCTGGCCGAGGCGCTGTTTGACGCGATGAAGGACAAAGTAGTCACGGCGCGCGGCATGCTTGACGATCTTGCTAACTTGCCGTCGCTGTCAGAAAACCTGCGTGCCGATATTCGCAGACGCCTCAAGCCCGGCTCTGCACGCTAGGCCGCAGGCGTGGCTGTTTTCCACAATCGTGTGTGTCGAGAAATCTTTGAAAGCTCGATGCTTGACGGGGGGCTCGTGCTGCGTGTTACGTGCTCCGTGCTGCGGCTTTTCCGTCGCACGTAACACGAAACACGTGACACGAAAGGACACCATGCCGTCATTCCACTTCAAGCTTGTCGGGTCTAGCCAGGACAGTTTCAGGGCGATGCGCAAGGCGATGGCCGCGCTGCCCTTTGAGGCGCGCAACCGCCGCGGTTTTGTGCTCGATGAGAGTGCGGGCCAGAACCGCATCAAGGGCAAGCTGTATTACATCAAGACCACCAACGTCAAGTCGATCAACCCCAAGGATCTCAAGCAGATGGAGACCAAGGCCGAGACGCTGACGGAGTGCAAGTTCGAGGTCGACCAGGAACACGGCCTGGTCGCGAGCGAGGACCGGCGCGGCGAGCTTAATGTGCTGTTCGAGCAACTCGACGCTATGCCCGACGTGCACGTGAACTTCGAGGATCTGAACCTGAACCTGAAGGATTACGTGTTCGAGTTGCAGTCGGCCTTCAACAAGAATGAAATCCGCGCCCTGCGCATCAAGGATTACCAGGCGCGCGAGCCGATGCTTGGCAACGCGAGTTTCAAGGTGCTCGACACGCGCGAGTCGGAAAAGATCGTCGAGAAATACACCGACCAGGTCGAATCGGTCACGGTGTCGTTCAAGCTGCCCGACGGCCGCTGCTCACTCACCGCGACCAAACGCGGCAGCCTGCGCTTTTCGGACAACGCACCCGATGAACTGGTGCGTTACGCGCGCGATTGCATGCCGCGCTTCCACGAGGCCGAGGTCGAAACGAAGGAAGTGATGGACCCGGTTGCGGCGAAAAGAAAGCGCAAGTAGGGACACGCGGCAGCGCGTCCGCGAGCCGGCTGGAGAAGAGCTGTAATTATTCGGGGCGCCATCAGGCGCCCCGGTTGATTACTTGGCCTTCTCATCCCTTCACTCTTCTTCGTCGCCGTGGCGGATTTTGCCCGTGCGCTTGGAAATGTGCTTGGCCAGGTTGCCCGTCGGGAAATATTTCTCGATACCCTGGAGTTCGAGCCAGGAGACCGCCGCCTTGGCGAGCTCCTGGCCGGCGAACTTCATCCACATCGGCTCAAGTTTGGGCGATTTCTCCAGCAGCTTCGGGAACTTGTCGAGCCCGGTCTTGATTATCTCCTGCACCGACTTGGCGTCGGTGGTGTCCAGCAGCTTGGAAAAATCAGTCACGAGCTTGCGAAGCTTGCGTGTGTTGAGCGTGTCGATCAGCACCGTGCGTGTGGATTCGCCGTCTTCGCCGGCCAGCACCTTGTGCTTCTTGACGTCCCAATAATGCGGCGTCTTGAGGTCGACCAGCGCGTCAGCCAGCCGGTCAATATTGATAGAAACCATCGTGCGCGGCATCGGGGAGCTCCGTGAGCAAAATTGCTGCGAGGGGCAAGCTAACTTGGCTCGCGAAGCGATCAAGGCTTAGCGTACGGAATTGGGTCTGTCAGAAACGCGTTCACAAAGCCTCTGAGCCGCAGGCGGCAGGAGTCACAGCGCCCGCAGGCCTTGCCGCGCACGGGGTCGTAGCAACTGTGGGTGAGCGAAAAGTCGACGCCCAGCTTGGCGCCCAGGCGCACGATTCCCGCCTTGCTGAGCTTGATCAGCGGCGTGCGGACCTTGAAATGCGCGCCCTGGTCGCCGGCCTTGGTCGCCAGTCGCGCGAGTTTCTCGAATGCGGCTATGAACTCCGGCCGGCAATCGGGATAACCCGAATAATCGACGGCGTTGACGCCGATGAAGATGTCGCGCGCGCCGGTTACTTCGGCCAGCGCCAACGCGAAGCTGAGAAACAACGTGTTGCGCGCGGGTACATAGGTGACGGGGATGTTGCCCGTCATTTGGCTTTCGTCGCGGTCCTTGGGCACCTCCACGTCGGATGTCAGCGCGCTACCGCCGATGGCGCGAAGGTCCAGTTTGATGACGCGGTGCGAGGCCACGCCCTGAGCCCTGCAGACGCGTTGCGCGGCCTTGAGTTCAACCTTGTGGCGCTGTCCATAGTCGAAGGACAACGCGTGGCAAGTGAAACCGTCGCGGCGCGCGCATGCCAGCGCCACGGCGCTGTCGAGGCCGCCGGAGACGAGGATGATTGCGGATTTCTTTCTTGAACGCTTTGTCACTGTTAATGCTCACTTCTATTTCGAGGTTCAGGTCTAGGTTCAGGTTCAGAACTGCATTCACGCTGATTTATCTGAACCTGCACCTCAACCTGTTACTCCCCCAGATACGCCGCTTTGACGGCCGGGTCGTCGCGAAGTTGACTCGCGTCGCCCTCCAGCGCGATCGAGCCGCTTTCCAGCACATACGCGCGCTTGCTGTGTTTTAATGCCGCGTTGGCATTTTGTTCAACCAGCAGCACCGTCACGCCTTCGCGGTTGATCGCGTCGATCGTGTCGAAAATGACTTTCACCAGAAGCGGCGCAAGGCCCAGCGACGGTTCGTCTAGCAACAGAAGCTTCGGACGAGACATCAGCGCGCGTCCAATGGCCAGCATTTGCTGCTCGCCGCCGGACAACGTGCCGCCCTTTTGGCGCATTCGTTCGTTCAAGCGCGGAAACAGCGCCAGTACGCGGTCGAGGTCGGTTTTGACCGCTCCGTGATCGCGTCGCGAGTAGGCGCCGAGGTCGAGATTTTCCGCGACGGTGAGATTGGGGAAAATTCCGCGGCCTTCGGGCGCCATGACCAGCCCCCGCCGTACAAGTTCGTGTGTCGGCACGCGCGCGATACTCTGGCCGTCGAAGCGCACGTCGCCCGCGCGTGGCCGCACCAGCCCGCAGATCGCGTTGAGCGTGGTCGTCTTGCCCGCGCCGTTGCTGCCGACCAACGAGACGACTTCGCCTTGCTCGACGCGCAGGCTGACGCTGCGCAGCGCCTGGACGGCGCCGTAGAAAACATCGACGTGTTCGATCTCGAGCAATGCCATCAGTGATCCGCCGTCTTCTTGCGGCCGCTTTCGCCCGCACCCAAATAGGCCTCGATCACGGCATCGTTGCATTGCACTTCGGCGGGCGCGCCGCAGCAGATAGTCTGGCCGTGGTCGAGCACCTGGATGCGTTCGCACAGGCCCATCACGAGTTTCATGTCGTGCTCAATCAGCAGGATGGTGATGCCGAGTTCGTCGCGGATGCGCCGTATCAGCGCCGAGAGTTCGAGTTTCTCGGCGTGGTTCATGCCGGCGCCGGGTTCGTCGAGGCACAGCAGCCGCGGCTGCGTCGCCAGCGCCCGCGCGATTTCAAGTTTGCGGCGGTGGCCGTAGGCCAGCGCGCGAGCGGGCAAGCCGGCGCGATCGCCGAGCCCGACGAAATCGAGCAGCCGCATCGCCTGCTCGCGCTGGCTTTCCTCTTCGCGGCGGTAGCGGCCCGTGCGCAGGAGCGCGTCAAGAAGATTAATCTTCGCGTGCTGGTGCGCGCCGGCCATGACGTTTTCGAGCACGCTGAGTTCATCGAAGAGCCGGATGTTCTGGAACGTGCGCGAGACGCCGCGCGCCGAGATGTCGGCCGGCGCGAGGCCGGTGGTGGGGGTCCCGTCTAAAACGATTTCGCCCTCGGACGGTTTGTAAACGCCCGTGAGCATATTGAAGACGGTCGTTTTGCCGGCGCCGTTAGGGCCGATCAGGCCGAAGAGTTCGCCCTTTTCGATGCTGCAACAGAACTTCTCGACGGCCGTCAGGCCGCCAAAGCGCATGGCAAGATCGCGGGTTTCGAGCAGCGCCGTCATTTCTTGCCCTCGTTCTGGGGCGGCAGCGTCTGCGGCGCGCGCGCAAAAAATGTCTTGGCCTCAACTGATTGCTGCGCGGTAAATGCGGCGGGCGCCGACGGCGCACCTTCTTTGCGTCGGCCGGGCAGCAACGAGCGAAGCAGCCGCAACGAAAGTTCGCGCTGGCCGAAAATCCCCTGCGGCCGGAACAACATCAGGAGGATCAGCACCAGCGAATACACCACCATGCGAATGCCCGGCATGCCCGTTGATGTTTCGACGTCTCGCAGAAGCTCAGGCAGCACCGTCAGCGTCACTGCGCCGATGATCGCGCCTGTCAGGCTGCCCAGCCCGCCAAGCACCAGCATGACAATGACCTCGATGGATTTCATAAAGCCGAATGTTGCCGGGCTAATGGTCTGCAAAAAGTGTCCAAGCAACCCTCCGGCGATGCCCGCAAAGAATGCGCCGTAAACAAATGCGGCGATCTTGATGCGCGCCGTGCGAATGCCCATGACCTCGGCCGCGAGTTCGTTTTCGCGAATCGCGATCAGCGCCCGGCCAAAAGTACTGCGCTGCAGATGCAATGTGAAAAGCACACAGATGCCGGCGAAGGTGAAAATCCAAAACCCGTTGCTGTAGGCCGGGATGCCGGAGAGGCCATTGGCGCCGCCGACCTTCGAGAAATTCGTGATCATGATCGTGACGATTTCGCCAAAGCCCAGGGTCGCGATGGCCAGGTAGTCGCCGCGCAATCTCAAGGTCGGGATGCCGATCACGAGCCCCGCCGCCGCCGCCGCAAACCCGCCCAACAGCAGCGCTGGGACAAAGCCCCAGCTTTGGTCGAGCAGCGGAAGGACCGTCACGTATTGTCCGGCCGCGTCGTCAAAGTAGCGCAGCGTGGTGGTGAAGAAGGCCGAAACATAGGCGCCGATTGCCATGAACCCTGCGTGGCCGAGGCTGAACTGGCCGCACAGCCCGTTGATGACGTTCAGGCTGACGGCCAGCAGGATCGAGATGCCGCACAGGTTGGCGATGCGGGCCCAATAGGCGTCAATGGAGTCCAGCACCAGGTGCAGCCCAAAAGCCGCGGCGCAAATGAGCGCGAGAATCCCGAGGGTTCGCAGCATCAGACCTTCTCCCGGCCTGATTTGCCGAACAACCCCGAGGGCCGCACGAGCAGGATCAATATCAGCAGCACAAAAGCGACGGCTTCGGAATAGGTCGTGCCCGCGACGCCGCCTACGACCGATTCCACGACGCCTAAAAGGATACCGCCGGCCACCGCACCGGGGATGGACCCGATGCCGCCCAGCACCGCCGCCACAAAGGCCTTCAGCCCGGGCATTAAGCCCATCAGCGGCGTCAGACGCGGCTGGTCCAGGGAAATCAGCACGCCCGCGACGGCGGCCATGGCGCTGCCGATGGCAAACGTGAGCGAGATAATGCGGTTGACGTTGACGCCCATCAGGCTTGCGGTCTTCATGCTGTGCGAGCACGCGCGCATGGCGGCGCCTGTGCGCGTGTAGCGCACCATCCAGAACAGCCCCGCCATCATCAGGGCGGTGACCCCGATGATCAGCAGCTTGGTGTTGGGAAGTTCGACGGGGCCCAGGACGACCGATTGCTGATCGATCATGCGCGGGAAGTCCTTTGAATCGGCGTGAAATACCACCAGCGCGAGATTTTGCATCAGCACGGAGATGCCGATGGCGGTAATCAGCGCCGACAGGCGGCCGGCGTTGCGCAACGGGCGATAGGCGAGGCGCTCGACCAACACGCCAATCAGCGCGCAGGCCGCCATCGCGCCAAACGTCAGTAGCAGGGCAACAGGCGCGGGAACCTGCGGCTTTTCGCCGCTGTCGGGCATGTAACCCAGCCAGCGCGCGGGCCAGTAGCCAAAATAAGCGCCGAGCATGAAGACTTCGCCGTGGGCGAAGTTGATCAGTTCAAGTACGCCATAGACCATCGTGTAACCCACGGCGATTAGGGCGTACACGCTTCCCTTGGCCAGGCCGTTGGCCACCTGCTGCAGAAGTTCGTTGACCGCAAGCATCGTTGCAATCGGCGTCAAAAGACAGCTCCAGGTGCAGGCGATTTACTCAACTTCTTCGGGCCTGATGCGGCGGTCGGGCAGTACCTTGCCGTCCTTGATCTTGAGCATCTGGATGGGTTTGCGCGCGTCGCGATTTTTGTCGATGCTGAATGTCCCCGTGACGCCCTCGAAATCTTTCAGCCCGCGAAGGGCGTCGGCCACAGCCTTGCGCGTAAGCTTCTCGTTGATGCCGCCGGCGCTTTCGATGGCTTTCTTGGCGACGTAAACCACGTCGTATCCAAGTGCTGCCAGGCTGGTGGGGTTGGACCCGTACTTGGCGTTGTAGGCCTTGACGAAGTTCGCCACGATCGGCGCATCGTCGGCCGTCGCGTAGTGGTTGGCGAAATAGCAGTTGTCGAGCTTGCCGTCGGCCTTGGGCAACAGGTCGTCGCTTTCCCAGCCATCGCCGCCAAGCAGGGGCTTGTCGATGCCCTGGCCGCGCGCCTGCTTTGCGATCAAGGGGATGTCCTGGTAATACACGGGCGCGAAGATCACGTCAGGATTCTTGCCCTTGATGTTTGTCAGTTGCGTATTGAAGTCGCTTGCGCCCTTCTTGAAGGTTTCCTCGGCGACGATTTTCCCGCCCAGCTTCTCGAACTTGAACCTGAAAAACTTTCCCAGGCCTGTGCTGTAGGCGTCGTCCTGGTTCATCAGGATCGCGGCGGTCTTGCAATTGAGGTTCTGGTTCGCAAACAGCGCACAAGCCGCGCCCTGGAAATCGTCCAGGTAGCAGATACGGAAAATCATGTCGCCTTGCTGCGTTACCGTGGGATTGGTGCTTGAGGGAGAAATCATCGGCACGCCGTACTTCTGGAAAATCGGCGCGGCGGCCAGGCTGATGCCCGAGGCGACCTCGCCCATGCCGATCAAAACGCCGTCTTGCGTAATCAGCTTTGTGGCGGCGTTGCCGCCCTGGGCGGGTTCGCTGGCGCAATCCTGGAAGCGCAGGTCGATCAAGTGTTTGGAGATGCCGCCGGCCTTGTTGATTTCCTCGACGGCAAGTTCTGCGCCATTTTTTGTGTCCTGGCCAAAAGTCGCGATATCGCCCGAGGTGCTGACAAATAGTCCCAGAGTGACCTTGTCGTTGGTGAAGCCCGGACCGATGTCGGATTTGCACGCCGCAGCCGTAATCGTGACGGTTGCGATAATCGCTGCCAGTAGCAGTGTATTGCGCATGATCATTTCCTCGGAGCGAACGGGCCGACAATAGCGCGAATTACGCCAAAGGCTAAAAGCTAAAGGCTAAATTTTGGAGCCGCCATGACCGACATCGATGCCATCATCAAACAGCCGCTGGGGGGCGACTACGTCACCTGCGGCATGAAAAAGCCTTTCCACGTCGAGGAACGCGACAACGACATCCACTGCTTCGTGGGCTTCCGCAACAAGTGGAAGAACTTTGAGGAAGAAGCCAACGTGATTTTCTGGGAGCGCGACCGCGTATTGCGCGAGACTGTCGCGTTCATCGACCGGCTGGGCGAGGTGAAACTCGGCCCCGTGCGCCAGGAGTCGTTCCCCGATCCCGACACGCTCGAGGAATTCCTGCGCAGCTTCAGCACCGCCGGCAACCTGGCGAGCTATTTCCCGCCGCTGCTCGAAAAGCTCGGCCTCTGCGAGGTCTACAAGAAGGGCCGGACGCTCTACATCAAACGGAAGACGGGTTCCGGCCAATCGTCAGCCTCCTAACACCCGTAGTCCATTGGTGAAGCTGAAGGCTAAAAGCTAAAATTTGAGGTGTAGCTAACCGGGCTGATTGAGCAAATTTTAGCCTTTAGCTTTTAGCCTGAGTTTCAAATGCGTGAAGTCTTCGAGTTGCCGGACCTTGCGGCCAAGCCGCTGGCGGTCTTTCCGCTGCCGGATTTTACGTTGTTCCCGCACGCGATCATGCCGTTGCACATTTTCGAGCCGCGCTACCGCCAGTTGATCGAAGACACCCTCAAGCTGCCCGAGGCCGAGCGTTGCTTTGCCATGGGCACGCTGATGCAGAAGGAAAGCAAGGACACGCTCGGAACGCCGCCGGTGCACAAGGTTGCGGGCGTGGGCCGGCTGGTCGAATACAGCAAGCTGCCCGACGGGCGCTACATGATCGTGCTCAAGGGCATCGGTCGCGTCGAACTCAAACGCGAGGTTGAAGGCGACCGCCAGTATCGCCGCTTTGAGGCCGAATGGATGTTCGATATTGCGCCCGACGGCGGCGGCGGCATGCAGGGCGGGCTGGCGGTCGAGCTCAAGGCGCTGGCGCTTGCGGCGGTGCGCGACAACTCTGACCAGTTCCGCACGCTGCTGGGCGGCCAGCGCGACCTGGCAGTGCTGGTGGACCTTGTCAGCGCATACCTGCCGTTCGAGATTGGTTTCAAGCTGGCGCAGTTGTCGAACGTGAACGTGCTGGGTCGCGCGGCGCACGCGATCAGCGAACTCGAAAACCGCATGATCCCGCAACTGCCGCAACCGATTGACCCTGACGCGGAACCGCCGGTGAATTAAAAGGACTGTCCCAGCGCCGATGGCGGCTTGCCGCCATCGGCGTGTGTGGACTGTCCCCGGTTACCGGCCAGGTCGGGGACAGTCCGCACGCTCGTCCTTCGCAAGCTCAGGACTCGCTGGGACAGCCCCCTAACTTTCCAGCATCTTCTTTTGTTTGTCGCGCCATTCCTTGAGCCAGGGCTCGACGTGGGGCAATTCGTCGATCATCGCAAAGTGCTTGCGCGCTTTTTTGATTTCGCCCAGGCGACGCGAGAGTTCGCCGACGAGATAATGCACCACAGGCTGGTCCTCGGGCGCGAATTCGTCGGCGGCCAGGCCGAGTTCAAAGTACTTCACCGCTTTGCGACGCGCCTGTTTTTCTTCCTCGTCCGATTCGCCTTCCATGCGCGAGCACCACGTCGCCTGCAGGTACAGGTCCGCGACTTCGGCGCTGCGTTTGCCGAGGTAGAGCGCGATCAGCGCCGCACGGCGATAACGTTCCGCGCCGCCGAGTTTCTTGCCTTCTTCCCACAGCAGGCCGACGAGCAGTCGTTTGATCTTTTCAATTTTGCGCTCGTCGGTGAGGTTGCGGTAATCGGCCTCGTAGCCGACAAAACCGCAACCGGGGCAGACGTGCATGAAGTTCGGCAACGGGTTGCCGTCGAGATAACGCGGGCAGAAGTCGGATTCTTTTTCGCCGATGCTGAAGCCGACCACGAGCTGCGATTCAAACGCGCGCTTGCAGCACGGGCAGGTAAGCGGTTTTGGCGTCAGTTCCGGCATGCGTTTAAGGCTAACAATTTAACCGCGGGGACGCGGGGACGCGGAGAAAACAAGCGGCTCACTGCGGCTCCGCGACTCCGCGGTGAAAATGCAGTCACGAATCATCTTGTTCGTCTTTGGTGCCCGCGCCCAGGGCCAGGCGGCGGGCGACGATTGTGGCGAAACTGCCGCGGGGAAGGGTAAACGACGTTTCGACTTTGTAGCGGCCGGGGTTCAGGTCGTCCTCGAGGACATCCGAGACCTTCAGGTCCTTGGCGAACATCAATATTTTGCGCTTGGCGGCCTTAAAACGCGTGCGCGGCAGCGGTTTCAGCCGCAGCTGCTCGAGCGTGATGCCTTCAGCGGCGAGCACGGCCTCGACGTGTTCCCTGGCGCGCGGGAATTCATCGAGTTTGGTGCTTGCCGCAACCAGTGGGAATTCGAGATCGCGCCACTCGCGCAATTGCGCGGGCGCGAGGAAACGGTGCATCGGGATGAAGCCGCCGCGGTTCTGCAACTGCACGAGGTCGACGCGTTGTTGATCGCGCTCGGCCTCGAGGAAGCGCCGCAGCGTTTCATTGAAAATCAGGCTTTGGTAGGCCGCGACGTACATGATGCGCAGTGACGGCGTGATGCGCTCAAAGCACGCGGCGAACATGGCTTCGTCGGCGACAAGCGGCTCGGCGCCGGCGCGGTAGGTCGTGGTGCACAAAAACGCGACCAGCGCCTGCTCGGGCGATTTGGTCATGCGCTTGCGCAGTTCCTGCCATTTGCCCCAGAGTTCTTGCGCCGCGCGCCGGTTGTTTTTGTCGCGCAGGCTTTGCTTGCGGTGCGGCACCGCCATGTGCAGCCGCATCGCCTCTTCAAAGCGACCCTGCACCAGCGCCTTGGAGATAAATCCCTGCCCGTGCACGTTGGAGCCAAAACGCTGGTTGTCGTAGTAGTTCGGCACGCCGCAATCGCGGATCTCGGCGGTGTTCTGCGCGATCACGGCGCATTCCTCGGGCGTGAGGCCGCGAAGCACGAGCTTGAAACTGTTGGCGTCGATGAATGCGGCGGTCAGCGGGCGATCGGATTTGCCCACGAACGTGACCGTGAAGCGGTCGTCCTTGATCTCGCCGGGCAGCGGGCGATCGGCGCTGAAAAGCTGGCTGGCCTCGGCGTGTTTGTCCTTCAGGCCGCTGGCGGACAACTGCTTGGGCCGCAGGCCCGCTCGCTTGGCGATGATCGAGAGCGCCTCGAGCGTGGAGAGGCTGCGCTTGTCGAGGCGATAGACGAAATATCTCCCCGTCGCTTGCGGCGTGAACGAACTGTGCTCGGTAACAATGAAATCGCTGGGAACCTGACGAAGCTTCATGGCCAAGTGTTTACCATGAGGCGTCGCGTAAGGACACGCGGCAGCGTGTCCGGTGATTACGATGGTTTTGCGGACACGCTGCCGCGTGTCCCTACCGGGCTTGTTTTTTTGCGGATTCGAGCAGCATCACAGCGGCCTTGTTCGGCTTGCCGCGCTCGTTTTCGCGGTAGACCTGCAACGCGTCGCGCGCGCCATTGTAGTCGTGCTTGCCGTACAGCACCGCGCCCAGCACCAGCCACGGCGCGCTGGCGAGTTTGCGCGCGTCGCAGGTCTGCCGCAGCGCCGCAAGGTGCTTGTCGAACTCGGCGCTGTCGAGATAGCCCGCGAAAACCGAAACCGTGAACGCATCGGCGCCCTTGTTGGCGACATCGAGGTCGTCAAACAGCCGCAACAGGTGGTTGGCGGCGTCGTCGTATTGGCCCGCGGCGAACATCGCCTTGAGCAGCGCCGCGCCGATCCCCTTGAGCTTGCGGTCGCGTTCGGCGGCGGCCAGGAACGACGCCAGCGCCTCGGGATATTTGCGGTCCTTGAATTGCTGCTCGCCGCGCGCCATGAGCTGGATCGGGTCGGGCGTGTCCTCAACCTTCGGCCGGCCGGTGTCGGCGGCGAATTTCGGCTGCGCCATCAGCCGGTCCATCGACTGCAGCGTGAAGTTTTTGTTTTCGGCGCGCAGCGCGACCGAAAGGCTCACACGCGCGGATTCATACTTGCCGTCGCAGATTTCCGTGTAGGCGATCAGCATGCGCGGCAGCGCCGCGGAAAGGTCGGCGTCGCGCGCATTCGTGAGCTGCTTCAGCCATGCGTCGTAATCGGCGCCCTTGGCGAAAATTTCGCGCACGGCGTTGGTGCGGGTGCGCTCATCGTCGCTCGCGCGACTCCACCACGCCTGGAAGGCGCTGCCGGCGTCGATCAGTTCGCCACGGCCGACGAGACACACGAACAACAGGTGCAGCACCACTACGGGCGTGTTGGCGCCGTCGACTTGTGGTTCCAGCAACTGCATCGCCGTGGCGTAATCGGCTTTCTTCATCGCCGCACGGGCGGCCTCGGTCGGCGTCTGCGTCGGCGGCACGACTGGCGGCTTGTCGGGGTTGGTCGGCAGGGGCCGATCCGGCGCTGCCTTGAACGGGTCGTCGTTGAGTTTGCGCGCCGACATGTAATCGAGAGCTTGCAGCGTGTAGTCGTCGAGCTTGTCCTGGACAAGCAGCGAGACGCCGCAACGCTGGGCGCTGCCGTAATAACCCGCGGCGAAAAAGCAGATCATCGCCAGCCGCAAGTGCGGCACGGGCGCGGCAACAGCATCGGCGGCCTTTTCGAGGCGCGTTCCGGCGTCACTCAAGGCCGCGAGTTTGCCGCCCGCAAGCCAGTTGAGCAGTTTCTGCGGCGGGCAGCGCGCCTGCATCGTGTCGGCCATGCGCAGGGCCTCGGCGTCTTGTGCGGCGGCGACCAGCGCCAGCGTCCAGCCCGCGTAAGCCTCGCAGAGTTGCGGACGGTCGAGCGCCGCGAACGCGAACGAACGTTGCGCGCGGTCGAGGTCGCCCTCCTGCATTTCGCGCAGGCCACGCGTCAGGTTGCGGTCGGGGCGCGGCGAGGCGTCGATGGCTCCAATCAGCGTGCTGGCCTGGCCGTCGGTGCCCGCGAGTTCCTCAGACCGCACCAGAAACGGCATGGCGCGGCCCTGGTCGCGGTCGATCAGCAGTAACGTGCCCGTGAGGAAACAAAGCTCGGCGCTTTGGTCGGCGAGTTTTGCCACGGCGAGAATCTTGTCATTGACCTGCGCGCTTGGCACACGCTCACGCAGTTTCGGCTCGTTGCCCAGGATTTCCGGGTTGTCGGCGAGCGCGCGGCGCAGGTAACGCGCGGCGTCGTCGAATTGGCCGACCCACCACAGCGTCAGCGCCATCTGTAAGTTCTCAGGCGCGCCTAGCGGCGCGCGTTTGAGCGCGGCGGTCGAACGCTCGAGCGCCGCACCCGTCAGGCCGCGGCTAAGCGCCACGCGGGCCTCAGCCAGCGTGCGGTCGGTTGTGGCTTCCGAGGCCGGGCTGTCGGCGCGCAGCGGTGCGGCCAGCAGCACCAACAGAATGAGGGACAGTCCGCACATGCGGACTGTCCCGCTGATCTTGCTCGATGCTATAGGCAACACGGCTACTTACCGCCGCCCGTCTTGGTGTCGGCGGGCTTCTCGGCGGCCATGGGCTTGGCGTCGTCGTAGTGGTTGCGTTCGCGGTCAGCCTTGCGCAGGCGGGCCAGCACGCAATTTTCGATGTCGGCCTCAAGCTTGTTGTCGCGGCCGATCTCGACGTAGCCGGTGTTCTCGAAGTCCTTGTGCGCGCCGCGCTTGTTGCTCATGGATTGCGCGTTATAGACCTCCTGGCGCGCGATAATCAGCGGCATGTACCAGCCGTCGCGGTCTTTCTTCGGGTAGGCCTCGATGCGCATGCGGTACTTCTCAAGGCCGACAGAGCGCACGGGGCCTTCGTAGACCCAGCGGTGGAACTCGCGTTCCGGGTACTTCGAGAGGAAGACTTTATCCGCGCCGAAACGGGATTCCATTTCGGACTGGATGGCGTCGTCAACCGAGTTGTATTGCCGCGCGTCAAACCAGCTCTCGCGGGTCTGCATGTCGTCGGCAAACGGGAAGGAACACGCGCCCACGGCCAGAGATCCGGCCAGAGCTACCAAGATGAGAAAACGGTTCATTTCAAAGCTCCACATGCGGCCAATGGAAGGGGTTGGCAGCCGCAACGTGCACCGGGGCTTGGGTTAAGTGTACAACGTCGGAAGCCAAAAGCTAAAGGCTAAAACCGGCTTTTGGGCCGCCCATCGGGTTTTTGGCGGGCGCGCGGCGCGAACATAGGTGCGGCTTCAGCCGCAGCCCCAAAGGGCGAAGGCCACAGAAACGAAGGGCAGGCTGGAAGCCTGCCCCACGCTGAAAGCGAACACCCATCGACCTGGAGGTCGATGCCGCTACTTCCCGCGATAATACTCCATCAGGATTTTGCTGACCTCGGGATGGGTGAATTCCGGCGGCAGGTGCTCAGACTAGCGACCAGACTTTTTGCGGCCTTTGGCGGCGCCAACGAGATAGGCGCGCAGGATGACGTTGATGGATTCGGAGTCCTTGAACGCCTCTGCAATGTCAGGATCGAGCAAAACAAGATTCGTGCCCTGCGCGAAACGCTTGGCGTACTTGCCTCGTACGCCTTTTGAAAAGTCGTACTCGGGCTTCATCTCACTTGCCTTGGACTTCGTTGTAGTCATTGGTTTCGCGCTTGGTTGCGCGCCTTGCGGACACAATACGTATTTTATCGCCGCGCTCGACAAATACCACGACAACCAGGCGGCCTTGCCCCGATAGGCCGAGAATTATCCAGCGATCTTCTTCATCTGAATGGGCCGAATCGTGAACGGTGATCGATCTTGAGTCGGCGAAAACGGCCGCAGCTTCCGCAAATGTAACTCGGTGCTTTCGGGCGTTTTCCACGGCCTTCGCCGTGTCCCACTCGAATTCAAGCGGCATGATTCGGCCTCAGGCTCTGGCGAGGACGGCACAGGGTTGCCAATAGATGCCTGCGGGGACAGTCCGCACGGGCCGCAAAGGCTCGGCCCTGGGACAGTCCCCTGCCCCTACTTGCCTCTGTAAAACTCCATCAGGATTTTGCTGACTTCGGGGCGGGTGAATTCCGGCGGCAGGTCCTGGCCGCTTGCCAGCATCTCGCGCACCTTTGTGCCTGACAGCGCCAGGTGGGCTTCCTTGGGTCCCGGGCTGGTCTTGTTGCTGACCATTTCCTTCAAACCGGTGTGCCAGAAGGTGTGCTCGAACTTCATCGGCGTGATCCCGATTTCTTCCGGCTTGAAGCGGTCGAACATCTTCTGCGCGTCGTAGGTGCCGTAGTAGTTACCCACGCCCGCGTGATCGCGGCCGACGATGAAATGCGTGCAGCCGTAATTCTTGCGCATGAGCGCGTGGTGGATGGCCTCGCGCGGACCCGCATAGCGCATCGCGGCGGGCAGCACCGTCAGCGCCACGCGGTCCTTCGGGTAGTATTTTTCTACCAGCGCCTCATAGCAGCGCATGCGCACGGGCGCCGGGATGTCGTCCGACTTCGTCTCGCCGACCAACGGGTGAATCAGCAGGCCGTCGACCAGTTCCAGCGCGCACTTGGTCAGGAATTCGTGGGCGCGGTGGATCGGGTTGCGCGTCTGGAACGCAACGACCGTCTTCCAGCCGAGTTCGCGGAACAGCGCGCGGGTTTCCTCGGGCGAGCGCGTGCGGCTGGGAAACTCCGGCTTGCGCATGTGCAGCAACTGGATCGGCCCGCCAATCAAGACGGGCTTGCGGTTCTTGATGTAGGCCGTGCCGGGGTGCTTTTCGTCGGTCGTGAGATTGACCTTCTGCGATTCTTCTTCCCAGTTCGAGGCGTACTTGCTCGTCACGCGCATCAGGCCCACGATCGCGCCCGTTGCGTCGGTCAGCGCGACATCATGGTTGAGTTTAATCTTGTCGCCCGTGGCCGTGTCAGTCGCCAGATTCACCGGGATCGACCAGACCAGCCCGTTGGGCAGCCGCATGTCGTTGACCACACTCTTGTGCTCGCCCTCGGTCATAAAACCGTCCAGCGGCGAAAGCGCGCCGATGGCGATGAGTTCGAAGTCGCTGTGCTCGCGCTCATTGAGCGGCACACGCACCAGCGTGCCGAGATATTTGAGAAACTCCGGATTCTCATCCGCTTGAGACACGCAGTTCACGAGTTTGCCGCCGTGCGGCGCGATGGTATCGGTCATGTTGGTCGTCCGTTGTGGAAGGGGCTTGTTATAGCCCCGCGCGGCCATCTGTGTAGGGGCTGGCAGGGTCGGGGTCTGGCGCCGCAAACTGCGCGGAGCCAAGCCACGTTTCCCGTCGCAAGCTATAATCGCGCGGGGCAAAGGAGGCTTTATGCACCCTTCACGCACTTTCGCAGTCGTATTGCTGGTCACGCTTGCCGCCGCAACTTTGCGTGCTTCGACGTTTGAGCAGCCGCTGGAAGTCTCGCGGCCTGCGCGGCCGCAACCGATTGCCGCGCATTTTCCCTTGCCTGACGACATGCTCGAGGGCCAGAGCGCGCGGCGCGGCGGCTATCCCTACCGCGGCTTCAGCGTCGCGGTCATGACGCCGGTGTATTTGCTCTTTCCAGGCATCGGCATTGGCGGCGAATTCTCGGCGCCGCTGATGCGCCAGTTGTCGCTCTATGGCCGGGTCGAGGGCACATACAGCACGTTCTTTGGCGGGGCGCTGTTTGAAACCGGCGCGCGCTATTATTGGGACCGCGGCCCGCACTCGAGCTGGTATGGCGGCGCGGGTTTGAAATTTGCGGCGGGCGATTTCTTCATTGATCGCGTATTCGAGGACACCAACGACAAGCATCGCAGTGTCGGCGGATTTGGCCTGAACACGCATGGCGGTTTCGAGTTCGGCGCGCGGCACTGGCGCTTCTTTGTCCAGTCGGAGCACGGGTTTATATGGTTCTTCGGCAGCCGTGTGAGCACGGTGCTGCCGTTCTTCGGCGCCAGCGCAGGCATACGCTTCTATTTCTAGTTCACGCGCACGGGCAAAACCATCGCGGGTTTGCCTGCCAGGTGCAGGCGGCGTTGCAGGTCAAACGCCGTCTGGTTGTGCAATATCGACTGGAACCAGTACTCGCGCTTGAACACGAGTTGGCCCGAGAAGAACGTGCAGTGCGGGAACTCCTTGGCGAGTTCGAGGCAGAGTTCCGCCGCTTCCTCGGCCACGTCCGTGCCAATCGCCAGATGCGCCCGCGACGGCAGTCCAAGGCCGTGCGCCAGCCGCACGTAGCGCGTGAGGCCCGCCTGGGTGCGCTCGCGCAATTTCTCGATCGGGTTTTCTTCGCGCATCGAGGCGCTGTCGGCAATGCCAACGGACACAAACAGCAGGTTCTTGAAGTGGTTGGGAAAGAACTTCAGCACCGACAGCACCGTGTGCACGCCCGGGCCGTTGAACGCCGAGACGAGCACGACGGCGGTGGGTGCCTTTGGGTCGAGCGGACGCGGCGGCTCGTCCTTGCCCTGCGGCAGCGCGTCAAGCGTGCTTTGCAGCACCGCCACCTTGGTGCTCACGTTGCGATAATGCCGGCGAATCAGCAGGCACACGCAGACGCAAAGGCCGGTGACGGCCAGTGTGACCCAGCCGCCGTGCGAAAATTTCTCGAAGATCGTGATGCCGAGGATCGTGGCGCAGGCGGCAAACGCGACGCCGAACAGCACGATGCGCGACTTTTTCCTCGATGATTTCAGCCGGCCTCGCGCCGCCGCAATCAGCATGCCCAGCATCGAAAGCGAGAACGTCAAGAACACGTTGATGCTGTACATGACCACGATGTGGCGCACATCGCCGTTGGTGTAGATCAACGCGGCGAGCGCCGCCCCGCCCATCAGCAAAATGCCGTTCTGGCCCGTCAGGCGTTCGGACAGTGCCGCAAAACGCGACGGCACCCATTTGTCGAGCGCCATGTTCGCCAGCACGCGCGGGCCGTCGAGAAAGCCCGCCTGCGCTGCGACAACAAGCAGCGCGCCCTCCGACAGCATCGTGACCACCCAAAACGCCGTTCCGCCCGGGATATTCCGGACCATGTCCTGCACCAGCGCGGCGTTGAGGGTCATGCCGGGGCGATGTTCGACGCGCCACAGCAGGTAGCAGCAAAGCAATCCGCCGGCGGTGAACGCCAGCGACACGGCCATGTAGATCATGGTGTGCTTGGCGGTGCGCACGCGGGGCTCGCGCATCAGCGGCACGCCGTTGGAAACTGCCTCGATGCCGGTATACGTGCCGCCGCCCAGCGAATAAGCGTAGATCAAGACCATCAGCAATCCGCCGATGCCCAGAGTCGGCATGCTGGCGTTGACTTCCTGCGTGATCTGTTGACCCGTCAAGTGGAACTCGCCCGATTTTGCGATCACGCCGCCCACGATGAACACAACATGCGTGAGCACGAACACGAAAAACACCGGCGCCAGCGCGATGACGGATTCCTTCACGCCGCGCATGTTTAATATTGTCAGGCCGGCAACCAGCATGACCTCCGCGGTAAGCTTGAGAGGCAACCACTCGATAGGCAGGAAGCTGAACAGCGCGTCGCCGGCGGCCGCAATCGAGATCGTGATCGTCAGGATGTAATCGACCAGCAAAGCGCTGCCGGAAAGCGCGCCGGGCACGGGGCCAAGCAGCGCAGACGCCACGAGATAACCGCCGCCGCCTTGGGGAAATTCCTCGATGATGCGGCTGTAGGCCGCTGAAATCAGAAACACCGTGGCTGCCACGACGACGGCCAGCACAAGCGCGAGATAGTGATGCTCGCCCAGCGCGCGGTAGGCTTCTTCCGGGCCGTAGGCCGAGGACGAAAGGCCGTCGGCGCCCAGGCCCACCCACGCCAGCAGCGCAATCAGCGAAATACGGTGCAGCAGCTTTTTGTCAGCAAGGTCACGGGGCTTGCCAAGCACCAGGTGTTTAAGGGACTGGCCGAGGCCGCCGTTTTCCGCGGCGTCGTCTTCGGGCTTGATCGGGTCTGGCTTGGGTAATGGCAAATCGCCACTCATCCCGGCTCCTAGCGGGTTCACAACGGAAATGAGGGCTTGCGATGCGGCGAAGACCCTCTGCGACGCTTACGAGGTTAGCTGACGGGCTCGGGCCGAGAGTTGGCCCTGCGTGCCTCCTGCCGAAATTCGGCAGGTGTCTACGATTCGCCCCTGTTTCCTGGTTCCCCCGCCCCGGACTTTGCCCGGGCTCAGCGATGTCAGCGGCGATGATAGATGGTTGCGCACCGCGCGCAAGGTGCCCTTGTCACGTCAATACCCTCGAAATGCGGACACACGCGGTCTGAAAGACGCGCGAAGCCGGTCGCCAACCGGCTTGCTTTGAGGCTCCGCGCGGCTAAAACGGGTCCTTCTTCCGGGGGGCAAACCTGTGCCAGACAAACGCCAGGCGTTGAGCGATAACGCCGCACGCCAACTAGCAACGACGACCAAGACGCCGCCGCAGATGCAGGCGATTACGCCGCGCTGGCTGGTGAAGATGATGCAGTGGATGCCCGTTGAAGCAGGCACGCTGCGCATCAACCGCGTGAAGGAAACCGCGCCGGTTGAAGTGGTCTGCGGTTCCAAGGGCGAGCAAACGCTGCCCGAGACCTTCGTCGACTACGAAGAGAAGCCCAAAGAACTCACGCTCAGCATGATCTCGACGGTGCTTGGCGTCCACACGCGCGTCAGCGACATCTTCAACAACCCAATGGACCAGGTGAAAGAGCAACTGCGCCTGGCAGTTGAGGTAGTGAAGGAACGCCAGGAAGACGAGCTGATCAACAACATCACCTACGGCCTGCTCAACCAGGCCGCGGGCACCATGCGCGTTTCGCCGCGCAAGGGTCCGCCGACGCCCGATGACATGGACGAGCTGATCGCCAAAGTTTGGAAGGAACCGGCGTTCTTCCTGGCCCACCCGCGCGCCGTCGCCGCATTCGGCCGTGAGTGCACGCGCCGTGGCGTGCCGCCGCCGACGGTCAACCTGTTCGGCTCGCCGTTCCTGACGTGGCGCGGATTGCCGATCGTCCCGTGCGACAAGCTGCATGTGAAAGGCAAGGCTGACGAAGGCAAGACAAACATCCTGTTGATGCGCGTGGGTAAGGAAAAGCAGGGTGTGGTCGGCATGTATCAGCCCGGCCTGCAGGGCGAACAGACGCCGGGCCTGTCGGTGCGTTTCATGGGCATCAACCAGGACGCGGTCGCAACGTACCTGATCACGCTGTATTGCTCGGCGGCGGTGCTGACGGACGATGCGCTGGGCGTGCTGGAGGGCGTCGAGGTCGGCAACTACCATGAGTACAAGTAGCCCAGACTTCAATTCGCTACCGAACATGGATAACGGCGACGATGCTGCTAAAGCTGCGTCGTCGCTGAACAGCGGCTTTGCAATGCCGGATGTTGCCACGTTGCAACGCATGGCCAACGAGTTCTACCAGGCCATGCCGGGCACGCAGGCGCCGGATTTCAGTGGCGCGATCCCGCAGAACACCGTGCCCAAGCAGCCCGCGATGCCGCAAACGGCGGCGATGCCTGCTGAAGTCGGCGATGTTCCGGGCATGCAGGATTTCGGCCTGACCACAGCGCCCCATTTTACGCTGCCGCAGGTGCCGGGCTTTGACGTGCCCGATTTCACGCAGGCGTCGGCGATGAACGCGGACGCTCCGTTTTACTTCCTGGGCGGCTTGGGCATGCCCGCAATGCCGAAAATGCCGACGGCAGTGCCGAAGACCGACAACGTCGCGGTTAAAGACAAGGCGCCGGCGGCCAATCCGCCGATTTTGAACTCGAAGTTTACTATGCCGCCGGTGCAGGACCTGTCGCTGGACGATTTCACGCGCCCGCCGGCGGGTACGGGCGATGCGGGTCTGTATTTCATGGACGAGGCGTTCCGCGCCGCGGGCGTTTCGCTTGAAACGCGCAAGGCCGCGAACAAAGGCGGCGACGAGCTTCGTGAAGCTTTTAAGCAAGCACGCGAAGACGTCGACCCCAAGAAACAAGATGGCGGCGTGCCGAAGTTGAACCTGCCGCTGGCGCCCTTTGACGTTGAAGCTGTACGCCGCGACTTCCCGATTTTGAACCAGCGCGTGCACGGCAAACGCTTGGTGTGGCTCGACAACGGCGCGACAAGCCAGAAGCCGCAGAGCGTGATCGACCGCATTTCGCGCTTCTATGAGACGGAGAACTCGAACATCCATCGCGCCGCCCACACACTGGCCGGCCGCGCGACCGATGCCTACGAAGCCGCGCGCGAGAAGACGCGCAAATTTTTGAATGCGCGCAGCGCCAAGGAAATTGTGTTCGTGCGCGGCGCGACCGAAGCGATCAACCTCGTCGCCAAAAGCTGGGGCAGGCAGCGCGTCGGCAAGGACGACGAAATCGTCGTCACGCACCTCGAACATCACGCCAACATCGTGCCGTGGCAGATGTTGTGCCAGGCGGTGGGCGCCAAACTCAAGGTCGCGCCCGTCGACGACCGCGGCCAGGTCATCCTGAGCGCCTACGAACAACTGATGGGCCCGCGCACCAAGCTCGTCGCGTTCACGCAAGTCTCCAACGCGCTGGGCACAGTCACGCCCGCCGCACAGATGGTCGAGATCGCGCATCGTTTCGGCGCCAAGGTGTTGATCGACGGCGCGCAGTCGATCCAGCACATGCGCACGGACGTGCAGGCGCTGGATTGCGACTGGTATGTGTTCTCGGGCCACAAGGTATTTGCGCCCACGGGTATCGGCGTATTGTTCGGCAAGCAGGAAGTGCTTGAGGCCGCGCCGCCGTGGCAGGGCGGCGGCAACATGATCGCCGACGTGACGTTTGACCGCACGATCTACCAGCCCGCGCCCGGCCGCTTCGAGGCGGGCACCGGCAGCATCGCTGACGCCGTCGGCCTGGGCGCCGCGATCGATTATCTCGACAGCATCGGCATGGAAAACATCGCGCGCTACGAGCACGAGTTGATGGATTATCTGCTCAAGGGTCTGCGCACGCTGCCCATCAGAATCCTGGGCAACCCGGAAGAACGCGCGGGCGTGGTTTCGTTTGTGTCGAGTTCCATGCGCAGCGAAGACATCGGCGTCGCGCTCGACAAAGACGGCATTGCCGTGCGCGCCGGCCATCACTGCGCCCAGCCGATCCTGCGCCGCTTCGGCGTCGAGAGCAGCGTGCGGCCGTCGATTGCACTGTACAACACCTGCGAAGACATCGACGCCCTGATCGCGTCGCTGCGCCGCATCCTCAACATTCGCTAGTGATTCAGCGGCTTCATGAACGGCATGAACTTGTCGTAGACCGCGTCGTATTCGGCAAAGCGCGAGCGGTCGGCGTGCCAAGCGTTGCTCAGGATGAACAAAACCCCGATGACCGCGATGACTCCGCAAACTGCCGCGAGCGCCGTTGAAATCTTCTGCACGGGCAACTTGGCGGCCAGTTTTGGTGTGAGCACGCGGGCGGCTATGCCCACTCCAAGGCACATGTGCACCGCGCCGCAGAATCCCAGCAGGATGTAGTAGGGGTAGAAGAACGCCGGCCAGTGCACTAACGAATACGCGAGATACGAAAAATCGGCGCTGCCCGTGGCGGTCGGTCCTGCGCCGAAAAGGGGCATGATGCGCGTGGCAAAGACGTGGCCGATGATCACGACCAGCAGGTAATAGCCCGTCCAGCGATGTACGCGAATGTGCCAATGGGGCTTGGGGTTGGGCCGCGTCTTGAACCGCCGCCCCATCTGCACCAGCGCGCAAACCGCATGCACCGCCAGCGGCACGCCGATGAGTATGAGTTCGACGGCGATATTCGGCCGGTAAACACTGCGCAGGGTAATCAGTGTATTGTCGAAACCGGCGATGCCCGTTGCGGCGGACGCGGTTGTCGCCAGATGCAGGACGAGAAAGAAGGCGAACACCGCCCCCGACGCCGCCTGAACTTTGGGAAGAAATTTCATTTGGGCGTCTTGTGCGGTTGGATGACGGCAACTTCTTGACCAAAGATTTCAAAATCGGATTCTGTGCCAAAACAAGGGCTATCGTAAAGTTTCCGCACAACTTTCTCTATGCAAGGAGACGGCCATGGCAGTGGACGAAACCAAGCTTAACGAATTTATTGGCAAGGCACTGGGAGACATCGGCGCGTCGGTCAGCGGGCCACTGGTGCTGATCGGCGACCAGCTCGGCCTGTACAAGGCGCTGGCGCAGGGTTCGCTGACGGCGGCGGAACTCGCCAGGAAGACCGAAACGAACGAACGCTACATCCGCGAATGGTGCAACAACCAGGCGGCGAGCGGCTACCTCTCGTACGACCCGAAATCGCAGAAGTTCACGATGTCCGAGGAGGCCGCGTTCTGCCTTGCCAACCCGGACAGCCCGGTTTATCTCCCCGGCGCGTATGACGTGATGATGGCGGCGTGGATGGCGCAGCCCAAGGCCGTCGAGAACTTCAAGACCGGCAAGGGCATGGATTGGGGCGAACATCACCCGTGCCTGTTCCACGGCACCGAGCGTTTCTTCCGCCCGAGCTACAATGCGCACCTGATATCGAGCTGGATTCCCGCGCTCGAAGGCGTCGAGACCAAACTCAAGGCCGGCGCTGCCGTCGCCGACGTCGGTTGCGGCCATGGCGCCAGCACAATCCTGATGGCCAAGGCGTTTCCGAAATCGAAGTTTGTCGGTATCGACTACCACGCGCCGTCAGTTGAAACCGCCAAACAGCGCGCCAAGGCCGCCGGGGTGAACAACACCACCTTCGAGGTCGCGAAGTCGACGGATTTTAAGGGCAAGTACGATTTGGTGGCATGCTTCGACTGCCTGCACGACATGGGCGACCCTGTCGGGGCGTCCAGGCACGTGCTGCAATCGCTGAACAAGGACGGCACGTGGATGATCGTCGAGCCCTTTGCCGAGGACAGCGCCGAGAAGAACCACAACCCCGTCGGTCGAGTGTACTACGGCGCTTCAACGCTGGTATGCGTGCCTGCGTCGCTGGCGCACAACGGCCCGGCGCTTGGCGCACAGGCCGGCGAAGCAAAGTTGAAAGACGTTGTTGTGAAGGGCGGCGGCTTTACGAAGTTCCGCCGCGCAACGCAGACGCCGTTTAACATCGTGCTGGAAGCCAAGGCGTAGAAATACCGGTGACTCAGACGTGGCTTGGGTTTCCCCACCCAAGCCGATTAGGAATAATAAACAAAGCCGATCCTAGAACGTCGGAGTTGGTTCATTGTTCTCCTGCGCCAACTTCGTGCCACGGCAGCAAGTTAGCCAAGTTGATTGTGGTGGCTAACAGCGTGGAAGCTTCAGTCTTCGTAACGGCTTTGTTGTCCCGATGGGTTAGTTTGTGCGACAAGCGCAACACCCAGTATCGCAAAAGCCAAAGACACTCTTTTGCGGAGACTTCTTCAACCTTTTTGTCAGCAAGCCTTTTCCGTTCTTCATCCCACTTAGGGCAAGAAGCCTCATCGACTGCACGCCACGTAAGTAGGACTTCTCTGAGGAGTCTCGCGCTTTCGTTCCAATCGTGTTGGTCGTACGCCGCCTGAGCACGCTCCAGTTGTTCTTCAAACTTCGCAAATTCCGGTGGTTGTTTTCCTGCAAGCGGGAATTCAACAAGGACTGCCTTTTTGAGTTCGGCACGGTTCAGGTGCCCTAACCACTCGCGCGCACTAATTTGAACGTCCCACCGATTTATGTAAGCAGACGAACTCTTGCACCAAAGTAGCACTCCATCATTGCGACAAACTCGCTCTTCAAAATTGAGATTGCCAGCAACGTTAAGCTCCATGTCGTCTTCGCCTCTAAGCTCCTCTGCGCGAAGCAATGAATTTGTTGACAGATGGAACTTCATCTCAGCACCTGTTTCGTTTCCGCCTTCCATCGTTACGTGGTAACGGCGGCGTTCGCAGAACCGGTCGAGGAAGATGTCTTGCCCACGGGGGCGGCCACGCATTGTCGCAGTGAAATCCACCTCAACCCACACCTCACGCTTAAGGTGGGTTTCACCTTCGATCGGTTTGGGGAGAGATGGGCCAGCGAATGCAAACGACAATTGGTAGGGCAGGGTCATAGTCGCGCCATCTACAGCGGCATACATTTGAATGCGACGAACGGAATCGGCCATTCGGATAGTACCGACTGTTCGGTTATCGATCTGCAGCTTCTCCAAGTGCATCGGATCTCCCAGATAAACCAATTGACGGCCAAAGGCCGTCAATTGGTGAATTGATTCATATGACCACAGGCGAGTTTCTACATGCCCATGCCGCCCATATCCATGCCACCCATACCGCCCATGCCTCCCATTCCACCCATGCCGCCGCCGGGCATGCCGCCCGCAGCGCCCTTGTTCTTCTGGGGGATGTCGGAGATCGCGACGTTGGTGATCAGCAGCAGGGTCGCCACGCTCGCCGCATTACGCAGCGCCGTGATCGTGACCTTCGCGGGGTCGACAACGCCCGACTTCACGAGGTCTTCGAACTTCTCGGTGTCGGCGTTATAGCCCCAATTGAAGTCGTCCTTTTCAAGCACCTTCATGGCGATCACGCTGCCGTCCAGGCCGGCGTTGAGCGCGATCTGTTTGATCGGCGCCGAAAGCGCGCGCCTGACGATGTCGATGCCGACCTTCTCGTCGTGATTGCCTTCAACCTTTCCCAGCGTTTCCGACAGGCGCAGCAGCGCCACCCCGCCCCCGGGCAGAATGCCGCTTTCGACCGCCGCGCGCGTGGCATGCAGGGCGTCCTCGACGCGGGCCTTCTTTTCCTTCATTTCAACTTCCGTCGCCGCGCCGACCTTGAGCTTGGCCACGCCGCCCGCAAGCTTCGCCAGGCGTTCCTGAAGCTTTTCGCGGTCGTAGTCGCTGCTGGTCTTTTCGATTTCCGCGTTGAGCGCGTCGATGCGGCCCTTGATGTCGCCGGTTTCGCCCGCACCCTCGATGATGGTCGTGTTGTCCTTGTCGATGATGACCTTCTTGGCCCGGCCGAGAGAATCGATGTCGATGTTCTCGAGCGTCATGCCCATATCTTCGGAGATCAGCTTGCCGCCGGTCAGCACCGCGATGTCTTCCAGCATCGCCTTGCGGCGGTCGCCAAAGCCAGGCGCCTTCACGGCGCACGAATTTAATATTCCGCGAAGCTTGTTTACGACCAGGGTGGCAAGTGCTTCGCCTTCAACTTCTTCGGCGATCACGAGCAGCTTGTCGCCGCTGCGCGCAATCTGCTCGAGCAAGGGCATGAGGTCCTTGAGGCTCGAAAGCTTCTTGTCGTAGAGAAGGATGTAGGGGTTGTCGAGTTCGACCTTCACCTCGGCCTTATTGGTGATGAAGTGGGGGCTCGCATAGCCCTTGTCGAACTGCATGCCCTCGACCCACTCGACTTCCGTGGTCAGGCTCTTGCCCTCTTCGACGGTGATGACGCCGTCCTTGCCGACCTTGTCCATCGCCTGCGCCAGCATCTTGCCGATTTCACTGTCGTTATTGGCGGCAATCGTGCCGACCTGCTCGATTTCCTTGTTGCTCGTGCAGGGCTTGGCCTTTTTCTCGAGCTGTTTAATGAGCGTCTCGACGGCCTTGTTGATGCCGTCGCGCACGCCCACGGGGTTTGCGCCCGCTGCGACGTTCTTGAGACCTTCTTCGAGAATGGCCTCAGCGAGGATCGTGGCGGTGGTCGTGCCGTCGCCGGCGAGGTCGCTGGTCTTACTCGCGACTTCCTTCACGAGCTGCGCGCCCATGTTCATCCACGGATCTTCGAACTCGATTTCCTTGGCGACGGTTACGCCGTCCTTGGTGACGGTCGGGGCGCCGTAGGATTTTTCAATCACCACGTTGCGGCCGCGCGGGCCCAGCGTGATCTTGACGGCCTTGGCGAGGCCCTTGACGCCGGCCTTGATCTGTTCGCGAGCATCCTGCTCGAAGATGAGTTTTTTTGCGGACATGGTTCGGTATCCAGTTGTCGGTTTTCAGCGAGTCCGAAGTCCGTGGTCCGGAGTTCGGCGTCGCAAGCTTTGGAAAGTGACTCCGGACTCCGGACATCGGACCCCGGACTCGTTTCTTTATTCGATGACAGCCAAGACGTCTTCCTCAGACATCAGGATGTAGTCCTTGCCGTCGAGCTTGACGTCATTGCCGGCGTAGCTCTTGAAGATCACGCGGTCGCCTTTTTTGACCTGGAAGGGGATGCGCTCGCCGTGTTCGGTGATACGGCCGTCGCCAACCGAGATCACGACACCTTCCTTGGGTTTTTCCTTGGAAGTTTCGGGCAGGATGATGCCGCCCTTGGTCTTGTCATCGGCCTTGGAACGCTCGATCAGGATCTTGTCGTTCAGGGGTCGAACCTTCGCCATTGCTGTATTCTCCGTCGTATGTGTTGCGGCCGTCTCGGCCGCACTTCAATTGCGGGCGAGACGCCCACATCACTAAACCGCGATGGCGCGTCGCACCAGGTCGCGGAAAACATGCACTTCAAATGGCTTGCGCAGCAGACCCAACGGCCCCAGCCGCCAGGCTTCCTCAACCAGCGGCTTGCTTGCTTCCGCCGTCATGAAAATACACGGCAGCTTGGGCCACAGCCGCAACAGCCCGTTGTAAATCCCCACGCCGGTCATGTCCGGCAGATTCAAATCCAGCACCGCGAGGTGAATCTGCTGGCGCGAAACAAGCGCCAGGGCTTCATCGCCGCGCGAGGCCTCGTACGTCTCGACGCCTTCGTCGCGCAGAACGCACGCCAAACCGTCGCGCAGGCTCTGGTTGTCATCCACGAGCAAAACTGTGCGCGCAAAGACGGCCATGAAATACCCTCTGTGGCGAAAATAGCAAGCGTGGTGCCAAGGAAATTGCCTGTGAATTGAGTGGGGGAAATGTCGCAAATGACTGCTGCTGAGGTATTTGCAAACCTATACGTGCGCTGTCGCAATGACAGGCGGTGTCTCGGTCGGCGATTGTTGGTGCCGAACTGGCAGTCAAAGACCAATCGGGGTGTTGGGTTTTGGGTATTGGGTGTTGGGAAAAACGGTAGCCTTTCGACCCAAGACCCAAGACCCAAGACCCAAGACCCAAGACCCAAGACCCAAGACCCAAGACCCAAGACCCAAGACCCAAGACATGAAACTCGTCGTCGCTGTCATTCGGCCCTTCAAGCTGGCGTCGGTGCTCAACGCGCTGCGCGAGGTCGGCGTCGATCAGCTTTACCACGGCGAAGCGCGCGGCTACGGCCGCCAGAAAGATCATCTGCAAGATTACAAGGACGATCGCTTCGCGGTCGCGTTCCTGCCGAAGGTTCGAGTCGAATTTGTCGTGCTGCGCGAGAAGTTGGCGCAGGCCATCGACGTGCTTTGTGCCGCCGCACGCACGGGCCGGCAGGGCGACGGCAAAATCTGGGTGCTTGAAGCTTCAGCGCCACTCATAGATGCTGTTGCGTCATGAGCGGCGCGGCAACTCAACCGGACCAAGGATTGCAGGTAAAGCTGCTGGCGTCAAAAAGCGCCGGACGGGCGGCGCCGCGCCCGTTGCGGATTTTCTCGCTGGCCAACTGTTTTACGTACGCGCGATTTGCGCTGGCGCCTGTGGTCGTGGCGTTTTTGTTCGTGCCTGGCGCGGCGGGTGCCTGGGCCGCCGGGTGGATCGCCGGCTTTGCGATGTTCACGGATTTCCTCGACGGCTACTTCGCGCGGCGCAGCGGCGAGGTCTCGGACCTCGGTAAAATTTTCGACCCGCTGGCTGACGCGGTGTTTTTCGTGATCGTGTGGGCTGGGCTGGGGCTGAGCGGCGCGCTGCCGCTGTGGCTGTGCTTGCCGTTCATGGCGCGCGAGTTCATCCAGCACGTTTACCTGCGTCCGCTTGCCGCGCAGGCCGGCGTAGTCATGGGCGCGTTGATCTGGGGCAAGCTCAAGACGATTTCGCAAACGGTCGCGCTCGTGGCCGTGATGCTGGCGCGCATCGGCGGGAATTATTTCGACGGCGATTTCGCGCGCTGGGGAGGCATTATCGGGGCGGTGCTGGTGGGAATCACGGCCGCGATCAGCGTGGCGTCGATTGTCCCGTATTTCACAGCCGTGGCCAAAGCGCAAATCAGAGCCCGTCGCGTTAGCGACGGGGCCGCAATCACGGATTCGCAGGTCAATGCTTGAGGCCCCGCCGCTTACGCAGCGGGCTCTGACATGACGCGCTATTCTCGACAAGAATTGTTTTCGCCTATCGGCCCCAAGGGCCAGAAGCGCATCGCGAAATCGCGCGTGCTGCTTGTGGGTTGCGGCGCGCTTGGCACGCACCTCGCCGAGTTCTGCGTGCGCGCCGGCGTGGGCGAACTGGCGATCATCGACCGCGACGTGATCGAAGCCAGCAATCTCCAGCGCCAGACGCTTTTCACCGAAGACGATCTGCGCAACGCGCTGCCGAAGGCCGAAGCCGCGCGGCGACATTTGGTAGCGATCAATGGCGACGTGCAGGTGCGCGCGATTGTCGGCGAGTTCTCGATGCTGAATGCCGAGAAGCTCGCCAAGGATTGCTCGCTGATTCTCGACGCAACGGATAACTTCGAGACGCGCTTTTTGATCAACGATGTCGCGGTGAAGCTTGGCCTGCCGTGGATTTATGCAGCTTGCGTGAGTTCAACGGCGGCGGCGATGCCGGTGCTGCCGGGCAAGACCGCGTGTTTGACCTGCCTGCTGGAGGCGTTGCCGGGCGCCGGCGGCGAAACCTGCGAGACCGCGGGCATCATCATGCCCTCGGTGCTTGCGGCGGTAAGTCTTGCGGCGGTAGAAGCGCTGAAGATTTTGAGCGGCAATGAAAACGCCGTGATTGCGAAGCTGAAATCCGTCGACCTCTGGACTGGTGAGCGGACACAGATTGACGCAAGCGAACCGCGCAAAGATTGCCCAGTGTGCGGCGGTCGCAAGTTCGAACATCTCGCGGGCAAAGCGACCGCCGCTGCGGCGACCATGTGCGGTCGCGACAGCGTGCAACTGCGGCCCGAGGGCAAGTTCGATTTCAAGGCGGCGCGCACGCGGCTGGCGAAAGCCGCCAAGCCCGTGGCCAGCAACGACTTCCTCACGCGCGTGGGCTACGAGGGCCTCGAACTCACGCTGTTCGCCGACGGCCGCGCAATGGTGCATGGCACGACGGACATCCCCCGCGCGAAATCGCTCTACGCCAAGCTGATCGGCGCTTAATACACAACGCCCGGCGCGAGCCGGGCGTTGTATTGACGCGTCAAGTTACTCGTCCTTCTTCTTCGGCGCCGTTTCCGTCACTGAAATCTCGATGCGGTTCTTGCGCAGCTTGTCGGCGTTGTAGCTCTCCTGCGTGGGGAAGTCGGTGTTGTACCACGGTGAGCGGCCGCCGTTGGACCACTCGACCACGACCCAGAAGTTGTAGTTGCTGTCGGCGTTGGTATCGACGAGCTGGGTCACGTCGGCGGCGCATTCGATGCACCAGTCGTATTGCGCGCCGTCTTCCCTGGCCTGGCCTTGCTGGCTGAACCACTTCTTGACGTTGCTGGCGTCGGTGTGCCACTTCGTCTGCGTGTCGCGCTTGCCGAAGTAGACGATGAATTTAACCGCCTTGTTGCCCCATTCGTCATCGGCGGCCGTGGGCCAACTGAACATGTCCTTGCGGCCCGATGTCTTGTTCTTGCCGTAGAAGCGGTCCGAGGTCCAGAGTTCGCCGGTCCAGGGCTTGGCGTTGTCCTTGGTGATGATGCGATACTTGCCCGACTCGATCTCCGGCTTGTTGCGCAACTGGCCGGCCCACTCGTGGTTCTGGTACATCTTCAGGCAGGTGTCGCGGACCTTGCCCTTCTTGCTGTCGTCGTAGCCCTCGACGCCCGGGTAGCCGTCGCTGCCGCCTTCCTTGAACCAGGGATAACGCTTGCCGTCGGAGTACTCGGCCAGCACCCAGATGTAGTAGCTGAGGTGCCGGTTGAGGTCGAGAATCTGCGTGACGTCGGGTGCGCACTCGATGATCCACGCCGCCTGGTTCTCTCCTTTGCACTCCATCCAGTCTTTGACTTTCTGGGCGTCGAGATGCCAGCTCGGTGAGTTCTTGAACTCGGTGCTGACCAGAACAATGAACTTGACGCACTTGTTGTCGCCGTCGTCAGCCGCCGTCGGCCAGTTCACCAGCGATTGGCGCCGGGTAACCCAGCTTCCGCGCCACTTGTCGGCCGACCAGAGATCGCCCTTCCATTCGGGAACGTCAGCCTTGCTGATGATGCGGTACTGGCCGGCCTTGAGGTCGCCGGTCGTGCGCACGGCGCCGCCGAGTTCCTGCCACACGGGTTTGCCTGCTTCGACCGTCGGAGTGGGCTCGCCCCCGGCTTTGTAGTCTTTCGGAAGGTGGAACGCGTTGCTGTTGACCGCGTCGGCGCTGTAGTCCTTAGAGGTGGCGTTGAGTTCGCCATAAAGCGGCACGCGCTTGCCACTGGCAAATTCGACGGCCACAAATGCGACATAGGCGCCTTCGTTTTCATCAACGATCTGCCTGACGTCGGGCGCACACTCGAGATACCAACTCCACTGACCGCTGCCTTTGCACTCGAACCACTTCTGCGTTGCTGAGGGCTTGGGATACCAGCCATTGCCGTCTGTCTTGTGGCCGAAGTAGACGAGGTACTTCACCACGTCGCCGCCGCAAGCATCGGCGCCGTTGCCGGGCCACGAAATGATGACTTTGCCGGCAGAAACTTGCACGGGGATCCACTCCCAGCCATCAAACGCGTGAACGAAACCCTGGTATGCGGGCGCCTTGTCCTTGGTGACCAGTCGCGTCTCGCCTGTGGCAAAGGGTTTGTCCTTGGCCGCGCCCGGGGCCGAGCTGGTGACGCCATCCCAACGGTAATCTGCGGGGAGTTGAATGCGCCCAGGATTCAGGTTCGCCCCGTTGGTTTCGTTCAGTTTGGTCTGGAAGGGACTGTCGCCGTACCACGCGTAGCGCTTACCGTCGACGGCTTCCATGCAAATCCACATTTTGAAAGTGCCGCCGACGTTGGGATCGACGATTTCGCGTACGTCGGGCGCCATCTCGATGTACCAGTCGAATTGGCCCTCGCCTTCGCAGTTCCACCACTTTGCCACCTGATCGGCGTCGGCCGTCCAATCGTCTGAAACCTCAGCGCTTCCGAACATCACGACGAACTTTGCGGGTTCGCCGGCACTGCCGTTGGGCGGGTAGACCGTGATGATCTGTTTTCCAGCTTCTTTCTTCAGGCTTGGCCACTTTTCATCGGAGATCGCAGCGGACTTACACGGTTGTGCGTCGGCCTTCTTCACGACGCGCCATTCGCCTGACCGCATCTGTTCTGTTGCGCCAAGGTTCGAAGCCGCAAGCAGGCAAAGCGCCGCCGCGATGAAGCTCAAGTTCTTCATTCTCGTCTCCGGAGTTCTGAAAGTTGGCCCGAAAGCGGCAACGAGAATACGCACGTTGTGCGATTAGGTCAATTGCGGTTAGCTCAGGATCGCACGCAGGGCCTTGAGCGCGCGGTCGACGTCATCATGGTCGACGTCGTTGTGCATGACAAAGCGCCAGCGGCTGTTGAGGTGAAGCGCCAGCACGCGCTCTTCCTGCAGGCGTTTGCGCCAGCCCTCGAATTCGCGCTCGCGGCCCGGCACGCCGAAATTCACGATGTTGGTCTGTACCGTTGACATGTCAATGTCAACGCCCTTGAGCGCCGTGACGCCTTCGGCCAGCCGGTGCGCCTTTTTGTGGTCCTCGGCAAGGCGGTCGATCATCTTGGTCACTGACACAATGCCGCAGGCCGCCAGGATGCCGCTCTGGCGCATACCGCCGCCAAGCTGCTTGCGCAGGTAGCGCGCGCGCTCGATGTCGTCGCGGCCGCCCACCAGCACGCTGCCCACGGGGCTGCACAGGCCCTTGGACAGGCAGACGCTGACGGTGTCAAATGGCGCGCACCACTGGCGCAGCGGAATGCCCGTCGCCACGTGGGCGTTCCACAGGCGCGCGCCGTCGAGGTGATATTTAATATTTGGCTTGTTCTTCTTCACTATATCCGCAATGGCCAGGATGTTCTCGAGCGGCACGATCGCGCCGCCTGCTGCGTTGCTGGTGTTCTCGACGGTAATCAGCGTGGTGCGCGGCTGGTGCAGATTCACAGGCCGGATCATCTTTTCGACCTCGGCGGGGTCCATCACGCCGCGCTTGCCGTGGATTGGCCGCACCTGCGCGCCCGCGATAAAGGCAATCGCGCCGCTTTCATTATTATACGTGTGCGACAGGAACTCGCAGATCAGCTCCTGGCCGCGGTTGCAGTGCAGCGCGATAGCAACCTGGTTGCTCTGGGTCCCGCTGGGCAGGTAGACAGCGGCTTCCTTCCCGAGCATGTCGGCGACCATCTTTTCGAGCTTCTTTACAGTCGGCTCGTCGCCAAGCACATCGTCGCCAAGCGGCGCGGTGCGCATGGCCTCGTACATCTCCGGGGTCGGGCGCGTGACGGTGTCGGAACGAAAGTCGGAAATTTCGTGCATTGGATACCTGGGTGCTGGGTCGGGCGTTCACATTACGTATGAATTTTGGGCAGTCGATGCCAAATGGCGTAAAGAGGTTTTAGGTGCTAGGTTCTAGGTGTTAGCAAAGCGCCTCGACGGTCAGGGCTTGTAGTTGTTGTTACCTAAAACCTAAAACCTAGCACCTGACACCGCCTTTGCCGGTTACCCATGCCCGAGTTTCCCAAACTTCGCCTCATTTTCACCGGCGGCACGATTTCAATGCGTGATGACGCCGGCAAGGGTGCGGTGCCCAAGCTGACGGGCCTCGATATCCTGCGCGACGTCCCGGGCCTCGACAAATTCTGCCGCCCCGATGTCTACGATTTCGGCCAGATGCCCGGCCCGCACGTGACGCCGGCGCGCATGCTCGACCTCGCGCGGCTCGTGGCGCGCAGCTTTGCCGACGGATGCGACGGCGCCGTTATCACCCACGGCACCGACACGCTCGAGGAAACGGCCTACCTGCTTGAACTGCTAAGCCAGAGCAATAAGCCGGTCGTACTGGTGGGGGCCATGCGCACGTCGTCGATGTTGTCCTGGGATGGGCCGATAAACCTTTATCAGGCCTGCCAGGTCGCCGCAGACCAGCGCAGCGTCGGCCGGGGCGTCATGGTCGTGATGAACCAGACCATCAATGCCGCAGCCGAAGTGACCAAGACCTACACCGAAGCCCTCGACACCTATCAGTCACCCGACACCGGGCCCATGGGCATCATCGACGGGGGGCAGGTGATCTTCTTCCGCCCGCCGGTGCAGCAACGCCGCATCAAGACCGAAAAGCTGGAAATGAACGTCGGGCTGGTTTTGGCTGCTGCGGGCATGGATGGCGGGCTGATAAACTACCTCGTGGGCCGGGGCGACAAAGCAATAGTAATTGAGGCCCTGGGACGCGGCAATCTGCCGCCGGTGATGGCGAAAGCTGCGGCGGACGCCGTCAAGGCCGGCGTGATTGTGGTGCTGACCTCGCGCTGCCTGGGCGGGCGAGTGTCGCCGACCTACGGTTACGAAGGCGGCGGCGCGCGGTTAAAAGATGCAGGGATGCTTTTTGCGCCGGGGCTGCCGGGCCACAAAGTGCGGCTGATGTTGATGGCGGCGTTGGGCGCAGGAATGTCTAAAGAGGAGGTTGGGCAATGGCTCGCACCCTGAAAGTCTCCTCCGGCAAAGGCAGCCTGTCGGGCGCCCGGATTCTCATTACCGCCGGCCCGACGCATGAATACCTCGACGACGTGCGTTATATCGGCAACCCGAGCACCGGGCGCATGGGCCTTGAAATGGCGCGCGCCGCGCAGCGCATGGGAGCGAGCGTGACGGTGGTATGCGGCCCAAGTTCGCTGCAGCCGCCCGTGGGCGTGAAGTTCGTGCCCGTGGTCAGCGCGGAGGACATGCTGGAGGCCGTGTCGGAACGCTTTGGCGAATGCGACATGTTCATCGCGACCGCGGCGGTCAGCGATTACCGCCCCAAGGAGCGCCTCAAGGGCAAGCTCAAGAAGGGCAAGAAGGTCATCAGCCTCAAGCTGGTGCGCAACCCCGACGTGCTCCTGCGCATGGGAAAGCGCCGGGAAGAGCAGCAGCGCATCATCGGCTTCAGCCTGGAGACCGCGAACAGCATTGAAAACGCGCGCGGCAAACTCGAGCGCAAGAATTGCGACCTGATGGTCGTAACAACGCCCGCGCACTTTGGCGATGCGCGCGAGGCCGTGCGCGTGATCAGCAAGCAGGGGTTTGTCGCGGAAATTCCGCCCTCGACCAAGGCCGAACTGGCGGAGTATGTTTGCCAGATTGCGGCGGACCTGCGCAGCGGCATCAAGCTGCCGATCATCAAGGAATTCCCGACGGCGACGCCGGGCCCGTCAGCGCCCTCGCCGCTGAACTACACCACGCAGATCATCGACAAGGCGGCGTTCAAGAAGGCGATGAAGGAATCCGGCGCCCACGAGGACAGTTAATGGCTGAACTTCCGCGCTTCTTTTCTTTCGAGGACGATGGCCGTTACGGCATCGGTGTTGAATTCGGCGGCCAGGTGCATGACGCCTCGCGCGGCATCGTGCGGCAATACGGCGCGCGCACGATCCTCGACCTGATCGAGACGGAATATTTCGAACGCGCGTGCGAGCAGATCCCGCGCGGCCTGGTCGAACTTGAGGAAATGCCGAAGCACTTCACCTGGATGCCGCCGGTGCTGCGGCCGCCAAAGATCATCGCGATGGTGCAGAATTACCAGGCCCACGCCGCCGAGTTCAAAAACGAAGCCCCGAGTGAGCCCGTATGGTTTGCGAAGACCGGCAATTCGCTGACGGGCCACGAGCAGCCGATCATCCTGCCCGCGTGGCTCGAGAGCCGCGTCGACCACGAAGTTGAGCTTGCGGTGATCATCGGCCGCCGCGCCAAGGATGTTCCGCAGGACCAGTGGCGTGACTACGTGCTGGGCTATTCCATCATCAACGATGTCAGCGCGCGGCACTTGCAGAAGACCGACCGCGAGAACAAGCACCCCTGGACGCGCTGCAAGAACTTCGACACTTTTACGCCCTTTGGGCCTTACCTCGTCCCGGCGGCAAGCGTCAACGACCCGCAGAAGCTGAAGATTTCCTGCCGCGTCGGCGCCGAGGTGCGCCAGAACTCGACAACCTCGGACATGATTCATCCGGTCGCGAAGTTGATCGCGGTGCTGAGCAAGTTCATGACGCTGGAGCCCGGCGACGTGATCGCGACCGGCACGCCAGCAGGTGTCGGCAAACTACTCGCCGGCGATTCTTGCGAGTGCGAAATCGAAGGCCTGGGCGTCCTGCGCAACCCGGTACAGAAACGCTGAAGCGGATAGCAGTTAGCGGATAGCAGATAGCAATCTGCATTGACCGCTAACCGCTATCTGCTATCTGCTATCCGCCATGCCCAAGAAATCTGATCTCGCTCGTCAGCTCAAAGGCCACCTGGAACTCCTCCAGACCGCCGGCGTCACGCAATTCCCGCGCAAGCCGCGCGCCAAGGCTGCGCCCGCCGCGGCAACAAAGGCTGCGCCGCCCCCGGCTATCGTACAGCCCGCGGTGGCCAAACCCGCGGCGCAGCGGCAGATCAAACCTGTGATCGTCGCCAGCGCGGGCCTTGCCGAACTCAAGCAGTACGAGTCTGAACGCGCACGCAAACTCGAGGAAATGGCCGAGCAAGTTCGCGTCTGCGCGCGCTGCCTGCTGTGCGAAACGCGCACGCAAACTGTGTTCGGCACCGGCAACCCTGACAGCATGCTTATGATCATCGGCGAGGCGCCGGGCGGCGATGAAGACGCCAAGGGCATTCCGTTTGTCGGCCGCGCGGGCGTGCTGCTGACCGACATCATTCAGAAGGGCATGGGCTATCGTCGGGAAGATGTTTATATCGCCAACGTTCTAAAATGCCGCCCTCCGGGCAACCGCAACCCCGAACCTGCGGAAATCGAGGCCTGCCGCAACTACCTTTTAAAGCAGATCGAGATCATCGACCCCAAGGTGATCCTGGCGGTCGGGCGATTCCCGGCTCAGTGGCTGACCAAAAGCAACGCGCCGATTGGCGAATTGCGCGGCAAGGTGTTCGAAAATGACGGTCGCAAGGTGATTGCGACGTATCACCCGGCGTATGTGCTGCGCAACTACACGGTCGATACCCGTAAGAAGGTCCACGAGGACGTGCTCAAGGTCGTGGCGATCCTGGGCAAGGGAAACATTGTGAGAAGCTAGGTTCAGGTGCAGGTTCAGGTTCAGATCACCCGTCCGAAGAACTTTTTCTGAACCTGGACCTGAACCTGAACCTCATAATCCTTGACCTTCTCTCCAATTGTGTCATCCTAAGCAGACCCCCCCTTAGCACCCACAACTATGATTCACACAATGCCCGGACTCTCCCGGGCGTAACGGCGTTGTCGTACCGAGGATAAGCATGGCGAAAACCGCTTGGGGAATTGAGCTTGGCACGTCCAGTGTCAAGGCCGTCAAATTGTCAGACGATCGCGGCAGTGTCACGCTCGACGCGCTCTCCATCACCAGCCTGAAGGACTTCGGCCTTGGCGCGGGCACAACCAAGGAACAGGCGTCCGCCGGCGCGCTCAATGATTTGCGCGTGCGTGCGGGCATCAAGAAGGGCGAACAGGTATTCATCTCGATCACGGGCCAGAACACGCTGGGGCGCATAATCAGTCTGCCCCCGGTCTCGATGGAGAAGGTCCGCGACACGATCCAAAACGAAGCAAGGTCGCAAATACCGATCAAGCTTGAAGAAGCGGTGTGGGATTATCAGGTCATTGACGATCCCGCCAACGTCGACGAGCTCAAGGTCAACCTGTACGCGGCCAAGCGCCAGGCAGTCGATGAAATCGTCGACATCTGCGAAACCGCGGGCCTCGACATCACCGGCATTCAGGTCGCGCCGCTGGGCATTTACAACTACATCAAGTACGAGATGGACGCCGCCATTTCCGACGGCTGCGTGGCCATCGACATTGGCGCCGAGAACACCGACCTGGTCGTGATCGACGGCCAGAAAACTTACGTCCGCGTGGTCCCGGTCGCCGGCAACGACATCACCAAGGCCCTGCGCGCGCGGTTCAAGATCAGCGCCGAGGACGCCGAACGCTTAAAACGAACCGCCGGCAAGTCCAAGGACGCCGCGCAGGTATTCGAGGCGATGAAGCCGCCCCTGAAGGAAATGGTAGGCGAAATTTATCGCGCCGTGGGTTTCTACAAAAGCCAGAACGAGCAGGCGAACATCAACCAGCTCGTGATGATGGGCAACGGCAGCAAATTGCTCAACATCCAGAAGTTCTTCGAGCAGCAGTTGCAGTACAAGGTCCACAAGGTCGAGACGCCCGCGCGCATCCAGTTGTCGCGCGCCGTCGACCCGGCGGAGGTCCAGGACAACATCCAGAGCCTCGCCGTCGCCACGGGCCTTGCGCTGCAGGGCCTTGGCCTGGACGGCATCAACAACATCAACCTGATGCCGCCCGAGCGCCTCGAGGCGCGCGAGAAGGCCAAACTGCGCGTGCCGGTGATTGTTTCCGGCGCGCTCATCATGGCCGGCGGCCTGGTTGCGTTTTTACTGTCGATGATGTCGACCTCGGGTGTTGGCAACGTCCAGACCGCCGCAACTAACGCCACCAAGAAGGCCGGCGAACGCAAGTCGGAATGGAACAAGGCGCTGACCAACGACGACTTCGACCTGAAGGCGCTGTCCTTCAAGAACCTCGCGTTGGGCAACGTGGCGTCCTACCAGCCTGCGGCTGCGGAGGGCGAGGAAGCCCCGCCGCCGGTCAGGTTCAACATCTCGGCGTCCGAGGTGCCGATCATGTTAGGCCGCGCGGTTGAGGAGGCGCTGGCCGAGTATGCCTCGACCAACAAGAAGTACGACGCCACGCGCGTCAACTTTGTCGACGGCGTGCAGGGCTTCTCCAACGGCGCAACCCTGTTGGGCGCGGTCACGACGGCGCCGGGCTGGGAAGGCGAGGGCGAGAAGGGTTTCTACAAGGCCGACCGCGAAGCGAAGTACGAAATCGCCGTGGCCATGTCGGCCAGCGACAGCGAAGTTTCTTCGGCCAAAAATGACCTCGAAAAAGCCTTGGCGGGTCCCGAGGGCCTGGTTGCCGCCAAGTTGCGCGCGATGATCTTCGAGCGCCTCGAGGCCACAGGCCAGCTTGACGTCCTGCCCAAGGACAAGGACGGCAAGCGCGCCCTGAACAAGATTACCCTGAATAACTTCACGGCGATTGTCAGTTACACCAGTGTCGGCGCACGTGCGGTGCGCTACGTGTCAGGCACCGAAGTCAGGATGCCGCGTCAGCCCTTCAAGCTCGACACCTCGACAAGTCCCCAGAAGTCGCAAGCCAGTTTTGCCGTGGTGAAGTTTACGGCGACGATAACGCTTTCGGCCATCGCGCCGGAGAAACTGCCGGAAGCGGGGCCGCCTAAGTAGTACCGACAGAAAACATTTACAGGCGCTGCGTTACCCGGCGCCTGTCACGGAGAATAAGATGGGCGCAAAAGCACAACTACACTTCATCCTGTTTGGCGTTTTCAGCCTCATCGGGGTGGTATTGCTGGCCATGGCGATCATGGGCAAGTCCGGCGCGGCGAAGTCGCTGGACGAGGCCAAGGCCAAGCTGGAAGCCGCGGCCAAGCCGCCCATTGCCACGCAGGGCGACCTTGACGCGGCGCGCCAGCGCCAGACTGCATTCCAGAAGGAAATTAGCGGGTTCGAGACGAAGTTGCGCAACGAAACCGGTGAACGCCTGCGCATTTTCGAGAAAGAATACACCAACAAGGACCAGTTCTACGCCAGCGAGTGGACGCCCAAGAGCGGCGACTTCAAAACGCGCCTCAAGGCCATTCGCAAGGATCCGGTGCCGCCGGCGCTGCTGCGCAAATCCGGTGACGAGAACAATCCCAACCCCAACGGCAAGGAATTCACCAACATTCCCGACCCGGACAAGTTCTGGATCGAACTCGACAGGACCATGAACAGCCTGCCGGACAAAGACATCCCCAACGCGCAGTCGCAGATCAAGGTCATGGCGGAGTCGATCGCGGTGATGGAAAAACTCCGTGCGTCCGACCTCTACAAAGACCAGCCCTTTGTCTTTGAACGCTTTGATTTCCAGGGCTTCGCCGGCGAGGCCGCCAAGGAGGTCAATATCCCGTGGACCCGCCGCGAATTCGGCGTGATCATGTGGTGCGACCCGACGTTTGCCCTCGCCTTTGCGGAGGAGATGTGCTGCCCCAGCGAAAAAACCAAAGGCGAAGACAGCGACAAGACGCGCCGCCAGTTCCTGCCCATGGAATTGGCGTCCATCGGCGCTGAAATGGTGGGCCGACCCCACGATGTGCTGTATTTCATCAGCAACGCTGACCGCGAAAAGCACGGCATCGGGCCCACGCAAACACTTGACGACCTTTCGGACACCAAGAAGCGCGAAATTGAGGAAAGCCTGGCCGGCGAGGCAATGCTGGTGATGCCGCTTCGCTACGTGATTCGCCTGCAGGCCCTGCAGCTCAACCGCGAATGGGTCGCTGTCAAGGTCGCGGGCCAATAGGCGTAAACAACGAACGTTGCGGCGGCCTCGCATTGGCCGCCGTTCAAGAGGGAGATGCGGATGTCGGAACAGAAGAAGGCAGGCTCAGCCCAGAAGTTGGTGCCTATCGGCGCGCCGGTGTTCGGCGCGGTGGTGATGGTCGCGTTTATCGCCCTGGCGTTTACCATGGGCAAAATTGACGGCGCGGCGATCACGACCAAGGCCGACCAGGTCACGCAGACGCTGACGGACACGAAAGTGGTGATACCGTCGCCCGAATCTCAGAAATTCAACGTCAAGGTGGCGGAGCCCGCCAAACGCGCCGAGTTTCCCGCGCTCATTGCCAACCAGGACGCGCCGCTGAATTTCCCGCTGCGTTTCCGCATCACCCTCGACCAACCTAACGCGCCGGAAAAGAGCGCCTTTGAGCTGCTCGACACGAACAACGACAAGACGCTGTCGCTGCAGGAGTTCCTCAAGGGTGCGGGCAACACGCAGGCGGACTTCGAGTTGAAGGACAAGGACAAGAACAAGAAGCTGACCCAGCAGGAATATGACTGGAAACCCGATGGCCCGCCGCCGCCAAAGACCGAGTTCGACCTTGCGCCGCCGGCCAACGTCAAGGCGGTGCTGGATTACGTCAACCCCAAGGTGACAATCACCTGGGATCCGCCGACGCTTACCGACAAGCCCGACGACCTCGGTTACCTGGTTTACCGTGCGGGACCCAAGCACTTCCTCAAGCGCAACACCGATTACCGCGAAGGCCCGCTCAAGAAATTCCTGGAAGACGAAAAAGTCTACGAGGCGGCGTACCGCGAATGGGCCAAGATCCCTGCAAACGCCGGCAAGTCGCGCAAGCAATACGAAGAAGAGACCAAGAACCCCCCGCCCGTGAAGCCGCCGAACCCGGCGGAGTGGGAGTTGTTGACCTCGGGTCCGCTCACCGACGTCACCTACGAAGATACCGGCTTCGAACTCGACAGCGCGTTTGTCTACGCGGTGCGTGCGACCACCGCGCAGAAGGTGAAGACCGGCGCCAAGCTTGATCCCAAGGAAAAACTGGCGGGCTACTCCGTCAGTGAAGGCGCGGCCCAGGGCGGCCACCCGGTTTACTTCGCCAACCGCACCAGCGTCAGCTTCGTTGATGTCACCGACGTGCTGCTGACCGTGTACCTCACGCGCTGGCACAGAGTCGGCGGCAACTGGCGGCAAGTTCGCGCGAAGTTCAGCGCCGAGCCGCAGTCTTACCTTGGCCGCAAGATCAAGGTCAGCGAACTCAAGGAAAAAGACGCGGACGACAAGTACACCAAGTACGATCCGCAAGTGCTGGCCGAGGACGGCAACCCCAACGAAGCGCTGCTCGGGTCTCTGGATGCCGGCGAAGAAATCAACTTTGAATCCGGCTGGCGTTTCGAGGCCCGCAATGCGCCCAACGACCCGCAGATCTCAAACAAGGCGGGCGATGTGTTCCTCCTGCCCAAGGCCACGCGCGACGCGCCCGCCGCACCCGTGGCTCCCGGCGCAATGGCCAACCCCGTCGAAATCCGCGTGGTTGGCGTCAAGCCTGACAACACCCTGCGCTTTGAGTTCACGCGCTGGCACCAGGCGGGCAAGGTGTGGTATCGCGTGGTGATCCAGCAGGAAGTCAAACGTGACGGCGCCATCGGCGTGAAGGGCAAGATCGCCGACCTTGCCAAGGATGCAAAGTGGGGCGTGGTCTACGACATGAACGACAACAAGGCCGGTTCGCTTGCGGGTATTGCGCCCCAGGATGTTTCCCTGGAGACGGGCGTTAAATTCGTCAAGCTCACTGGCCGCGTGGTAGACCTTGGCGACAACCGCACGCTCGACGTCTATGGCGTGCAGTTCGCCGAATAGAGGAACAGAGCCCCGCGCGTCAGCGCAGGGGGGGTCGGTAAACAGAGGCAAATGAAAACCCCGGCGCTCACGCGCCGGGCTCTGTTTATCGGGACATTTCCTGCTGCGCGTTGACACTTTGTGGAACGACGGGTAGACTTCTCACGCTTTCTACAGCAGCATTGCGACTGAGAGCGGCCATGAGGTCGCTCTTTTGTTTTGGTGAAAACGGTCGGCTGGCCCTGAAAAAAGAGCCAGGGATGGCGACCGCGGTTGAGCGAAGCGAGACCGCGTGAAATCGCGACGAGGACGAGCGGCGCGAGTGCTCCGCAGATTCGCTCCAGTGGAGCGAATCAAGGAAAATGCCGAGGCGCGACACAAATTTTGGCCGTAGAAAACGGCAATGACGGGGTTGGACCTATGCCAAACATCAATGGAACAGAATTAGTCCGCTTCATCGAGATGATCGCGCGCGACAAGAACATCGACAAGGAAATCGTGTTCGATTCCATCGAGCAGGCGATGATCGTGGCCCTGCGCAAGCGCGTCGAGAATCCCGACGGCCTGATGGTGAAGGTCAATCGCCAGACCGGCGACATCACCGCCAAGGAAACCGACTTCGACGGCAACGTGACCGATGTGAAAGTCGAGGAGCTTGGCCGCATCGCCGCGCAAACGTTCAAGCAGATCTTTGTGCAGAAGAACCGCGAGGCCGAGCGCGACAACCTGTATGAAAAATATTCGGCGCATCGGCGTGAGATCCGCAGCGGCGTGATCCAGCGCATGGAAGGCCCCAACTATGTGGTCAACCTCGGCGACGCCGAGGCGTTCTTCCCGCGCAAGGAGCAAGTCCCGACCGAAAGCTACAATGTCGGCGACCGCGTGCGCGGCCTGCTGCTCGACGTAAAGAAGCAGGGCCAGAAGGTCAAGATCATCCTCTCGCGCACGCACCCGGACTTCGTGAAAAAGCTCTTCGACCTCGAAGTCCCGGAAGTCGGCGAACGCATCATCGAAATCAAGGCGATCGTGCGCGAGCCCGGCTACCGCAGCAAAGTCGCCGTCGCCAGTTACGACGCGAAGGTCGATGCCGTCGGCGCGTGCGTCGGTGTCCGCGGCCAGCGCATCAAAGGCATCATCGACGAACTCAACAACGAAAAGATCGACATCATCCGCTGGAACGAATCCGCCGAAGTGCTGATCACCAACGCTTTAAAACCCGCGCGCGTGGACAGCATCACGCTGGATTATGACACTCGGCGCGCGCGCGTGGTGGTGCCCGACGACCAGCTCAGCCTGTCTATCGGCAAGCGCGGCCAGAACGTGCGGCTTGCCGCCCGCCTGTGCAAGTGGGACATCGACATCGTGACGGTGACGCAGGAAAAGGACTGGAAGAGCCGCACGCTCGCGAAGTTCCGCACCATCCCGCACGTCGACGAAATGCTGGCGGAAAGCCTGTTCAACAGCGGCTTCGACAGCTTCGCCGACGTCATGGGCGCGGGGCCCGAGGCGCTGCTCAAGGTTCCGGGCGTCAACATCGACATCGCGGCGAGCATCATCCAGCACGTCAACGAACATCCTGAACCGGCGGAAACAATCGCCGATGTCGTGCACGCCGACGGCGCCCAGCGCCGCCCGGACAACACGTTTGTCGAGCCCGGCCAGGAGCCCGAAGAAGAAGAGGAAGGCGAAGAGGGTGCGCCGCCGGCGCTTAGCAGCGAGGACCAGGCGCAGAAGGAAGCCGCGGCGGCCTTCAAGGGCGACTTTGTCAGCAAACTTGCGCCCAAGGATCGTGCGGCGTTCGACAAGCGTTAAGCGTGCGGGGCGGGTGCCGCCCCACATTGCGAAAATGATGTTCAAGGGCTAAGCTTCTTGGCCCAATTTTAGGTGGGCGATAGACAAGGCGTAAATGTCGGTTAATCAAGCAGATAAGGCAGAAGTGCAGGCGCTGAAGGTCTACAAGGAGCTGGGGATCCAGCTTAAGGACCTGCAGGCGGCTGCGTCGGCCGTTGGCATCCAGAAAAAAATCGCCGCCGTCACCAAGCTGACTGAAGATGAAATCAGCCTGATTCGCCAGCACCTTGGCATTCCGGAGCCCGTCGCCGCAACACCCGCCGAGGCTGCGGCCCAGAAGGCCGCGGACGAGGCTGAGCAGCGCGCCCGCGCCGAAAAAGAAGAGACCGACCGCGTCCGCCGCGAGAAGGAAGAGGCGGAGGCAAAGCACCATGCCGAAGCCGCCGCGCGCGAAACCGAACGCATCGAGAGCGCGCGCCTTGCCGACGCCGCGGCCAAGCAGGCCGTGCAGAATACGATTGCGACGGCGCTGAACATTCGGCCTGAGCAGATTGAACCAATCGCCAAGACCTTTGGCGTCCCCATCACCAAGCCCGAGGAAGTCGACGATGCGTTGAAGGCGCGCGTCGAGGCCATGCGTCCGCCGCTGAAACTCGCCGACGACCTCAAGATCGACTTGAAGGAACTTGCGGACCTCGGCCGTTCCATCGGCATCGAAATCGGCCGCAAGGGTTTCCGCGGCCTGTCGTCCAACGAAGAAATCATGTTGCGCGCCATGGCCAAGCAGAAGTACCGCACGGCCCAGCAGCGCATCGCCGAAGTGACGGTCGAGAAGAGCGACTATCAGCCCGCGCCGCCAACGGGCAACAAGGCCACAGCCGTTATTCCCAAACAACGCGAAACCGGCCAGACGACGGCGGGTTCCGGCTCGGGCGCATCAGCCCCGCGCCGCCGCGAGATTTTGCCGCAGAACGCGCCGGCTGCCCCGCTAGAAGACGATTGGGGCCGCGAAGTCGGCCGTCCCGGCCAAAAGGGCACCGCAGGCGGCGTCAAGACGCCCCCGGGCCGCAGCGGCCGCAAGCGTTTCGACATCACCGAGATCGGCTACGACCGTCCGCGCGCGGGAGGCAAACGCCGCGCGGGCAAGCGTGACGGCGAGGAAGAAGAGCAGCCGCAGAAGATCGAAGTCCCGACAGGTCCCGTCACCGTCGAGATGCCGGCGAACCTGCGCGTGCTGTCGGAAGCGATGGGCGTCAAGGCCAACGAAATCATGGCGCGCATGCTGGCCGAAGGCCTGCCGGTTATTCGCATCAACGAGACGCTGTCGAAGGATTTGATCGAGCAGATCGGCATCATCTTCGAGCGTGAAATAACGGTCACCGAGCCCAAGGGCGCCGAGGAGCTCATCCAGGAACAACTGGAAGTGTTCAAGGAAGACCAGGGCGAGGAAGTCACCCGTTCACCGGTCGTCACCATCATGGGCCACGTCGACCACGGCAAAACCAGCCTGCTTGACGCCATTGCCAGCATGGATCGCGCCGCGGGCGAAAGCGGCGGCATCACCCAGCACATCGGCGCATTCCGCATCGACCTCGTGCAGGGCGAAAACGGCTTTGAGGCGCTGCCCCCGGGTGTCACCGAGGCGCCCACGGGCAAGAAGGGCATCCACGTCACGTTCATCGATACGCCGGGCCACGAGGCGTTCACCGCCATGCGCGCCCGCGGCGCCAACGTCACGGATATTGCCGTGATTGTCGTTTCCGCCGATGACGGCGTGATGCCGCAGACCGAAGAAGCGATCGCCCACGCGCGCGCGGCGAAGGTTGAAATCGTCGTGGCCATCACCAAGGTCGACAAGGTCGAGGCGAACCTCCAGAAAGTGCGCCAGCAGCTTGCGAAGTTCGAGTTGATGAGCCCCGAATGGGGCGGCAACACTGAAATTGTCGAGTGTTCTTCCGTAACCAAGCAGGGCATCGACAAACTCCTGCAGGTGTTGTCCGACATGGCTGAACTGCTTGAACTAAAGTCGCCCGTGGACCGTCCGGCGGTCGGCACGGTGCTCGAGGCGCATCGCGACATCGGCCGCGGCATCGTGGCAAGCGTCGTCGTGCAGCAGGGCACCCTGCGCAAGGGCGACGTGATTGTCGCCGGCCACGGCTACGGCCGCGTGCGCGCACTGCAGATCAGCCGCGGCTCGGGCCTGGTGCAGGTCGACATCGCCGGGCCGTCCATGCCTGTCGAGGTCGCGGGCCTGGACGAAATGCCGGAGGCCGGCTCGCGCTTCCACGGCATGAAGGACATCAAGAAGGCCGCCGAGATCGCCCAGATGGTGCAGCAGCAGGAGAAGGAACTCGAACGCTCGCGCGGCTTCTCGCTCGAGGAATGGTCGAAGGCCAAAGCCGGTCAAGCCGTCAAGGAACTGGTGCTGGTTCTTAAATGTGACATGCAGGGCAGCGCCGAGACCATCCGCAAGGAACTCGAAAAACTCACGCACGACGAAGTGCGCGTCAAGGTCATCCATTCGGCGGTCGGGCAGATCTCGACCACCGACATCCACCTGGCCGAGGCCGCGCAGGGCATCGTGCTTGGCTTCCATGTCGGCGTCGACCCCTTGGCGCGCGAGCTGGCCGAGAACCACCACGTCGACGTGCGCACTTACGAAATCATCTACCGCCTGATCGACGACGTGCGCTCGGCGCTTTCGGGCATGCTTGCGCCGGAAATTGTCGAGACTTACCAGGGCACGGCGGAAATCCGCCAGGTCTTCAAGCTCTCGCGCGTCGGCACCGTCGCGGGCTGCATGGTCACGCGCGGCGAGTTCAAGCGCGACAGCCACGTGCGCTTGCAGCGCCAGGGCATCAACATCTGGACGGGCAAGCTTGCAAGCCTCAAGCGCGGCAAGGATGACGCGTCGACGGTCGGCGAAGGTTACGAATGCGGCATGCAGTTGGCGGGCTATGACGACATCAAGGAAGGCGACACCATCGAATCGTTCGTGCTGACAGAACACGCGCGCTCGCTCTAGGACAGGGAAACATGAATATCCGATTTGACGATTTCAACTGGATGCTGGGCCAGGACGCGGCCAAGGATGCCGCCGCCCCGGCCAAAGACGGCGCTGCCCCCGCCAAGGATGCCCCCGCCGGCAACGCAACCGCCGGCGCCACGCCGCAGAAACCCGGCGGCGGCTTTGGCGACATGAGTTTCATCATCATGATGGTGGTGATTCTCGTGATCTTCTTCTTCTTCATGCGCCGCAGCCAGAAACGCCAGGCCGATGAGCAGGAGAAGATGGTGCTGGCGCTCAAGCCCGGCCAGCGTGTGATGCTGCACTCGGGCCTGTATGGCAAAGTCGACAAGGTTGACAGCGAAAATCGCGAAGTGCGTCTTCTCGTTGATGACCAGAAAAACGTCACGCTGACTTACAATATCCTCGCGATCAACAAAGTGATCAACGAGGAAGTCCAGCCGGTGAAGAAAGACTAGTAGCTGCGCCTTCCAGGCGCAGCACTGCGGCCGGAGGCCGCAGCTACGGGTGCAAACAATGGTTGCCAGCCGGTCCATATTCTCGCTGCCCGTCGCCGCAATGCTTCTTGCGGCGCTGTCGGGCTATCTGGGCCTGCCGCAACTTGAACTGCTTGGCCGCGTCGCGCCTGACGTTGTGATCGGCGCGCAGCTTGCGCATCCTGTGCTTCGCGCCTGCCACGAACAACGCCGCGCCACGGCCGTCGCCGGGTCGGTCGAGGCGCAGCAACTTGAACATGAGCGCGAAGCGGGCAAACGCGCCCTGGGCCTGATCGGCGGCGCGCCGATGTTCGCCGCAACCACGGCGCCGTCGCTTGCGCCCTCGACGACCTCCCCTGGGTCTCGGCCGCCCGCGATTGCAGTCGGCGAGTCACCGCCCGCCGCATGGGTCGAACTCGCCACCACGCCTGAAATGGTCAAGCCGCCGCCCGGCGCCCTGATAGATTTTTCCGCAACACCGCATCACCGCAGCACGTTCACGCTTATCTGCCCGCGCGGTCCCCCCGCGCTGGCATGACTTCGCCCGCGGCGTCTCGCCGCACCGTCAACCTGTCCATTTATTTCTGACGCCGCCGGTTTTCCCGGCGGGTCGTTGCAGGAAACCTAGCCATGTGGGAATTCTTCAAGAAGTATCACGCGATCATCGTGCTCGTGGTTGCCGCCTATCTTGCAATCCCCAAGCCCGCGCCCGGGCCGACGGACACTCTGCAATGGCCGCTGCACCGCTTTAAGTGGAACCTCGGCCAGGACCTTTCGGGCGGCAGTTCGCTGCGCTTCCGCCTCGTGCAGCAGGACATGAAGGACGCTGAGCAAAGCCTGCGCGACCTCGTGAGGCCGCTGGCGGCGCGTAAAGAAGCGCTGTCGGAGGACGCGCGAAAGACCTTCGGCAAGCTGATTGACGGCGGCATCATTGACGAAAACTCGTTCAAGCTTCGCGCCACGCCCGAGGAAAAGGACGACTTCGACAAGCTGCTGACGCCCGGCGTCTTCGACGAAGGCCGTGTCGACGCCGCGCGCAAGTTCTTCAAGACCTGGCGCGACGCCTCCAAGCGCCGTACCGATAACAACCTGACGGGCCCGACGATCGAGACGCTGTATCGCCGCCTCGGCACCATCGGCATCACCGAACTCAACATTACACCGCTGGGCGAAACACAGCTCGAGGTCAAGCTGCCGAAGTTCGCCAGCGCCTCGGAGACCCAGCGCTACAAGGACCTGCTGCAGACCACCGGCAAACTGGAATTGCGCGTGCTGGCGCCGGACAAGACCGAGTTCACACGCCTGACGCCGCCCGAATTGCCCAAGGACGAAGGCTACAAGTACAAGTGGATTCCCGTCTACAAAGACCCCAAGCCGGGCGCCAAGGAGAACAGCATCGGTGGCGAAAAGGACTGGGCCGGCACCAAAGTCGTGCTGACGCAGATCATCGACAAGTGGGACATCAGCGGCAAAGACATCGAAAACATCGTGCCCAGTGTCGGCAAGGAAGGCGGGCTGGCCGTAAGCTTCGACATGAAGGGCCTGGCGGTCGCCAAGTTTGAGGAGCTCACCGAGCTGCACCGCAAGGACGCCGCCGATCCCCGCCTGCTGGCAATCTTGATCGACGAAAAAGTTTTCAACGCCTACAGCATCGAGTCGAAAATTTCCGGCACCACGCAAATCAGCGGTCGCTTCGCTAAACAAGAACGCGACGACCTGATCAATGTGCTGAAATCCGGCTCGCTGAACGTGCGCCTCGAACTCGAAGGAGAAGAAAGCGTCGGGCCAAGCGAAGGCGCTGAGGCCATCTGGAACGGCTTCATGAGCTTTTTGATCGCCGCACTGTTCGTGTTTGCGTTTGCGCTGTGGCTCTACCGTGGCCTGGGTGTGCTGGTGATATTCAACCTGGTGTTGATCGTCGTGATCATCATGGGCGCGATGTCGGCGGGCCTGGGCACGTTAACGTTGCCGGGCATCGCGGGCCTCGTGCTGACATTCGGCATGGCAATTGACGGCAACATCCTGATTAACGAACGAATGCGAGAGGAGTACGCCAAGGGGGCGAACACCCGGGCGGCCGCGGAAGAGGGCTTCAAGAACGCCTTGTCCGCCATTCTCGACTCCAACATCACCACGCTGCTGACGGCGCTGATCCTCTACAAGGTGGGCTCGGGCCCGGTGCAGGGTTTTGCCCTCACGCTGGCCATCGGTATCGTCGCTACCCTGTACGCCAACATCCCCGCCTATCGTTCGATGGTTTTCTGGTGGATTGGCAAGCGTCGTGAAACGCGCTTCACGATGGCAGACCTTTCGTTCCTCCAGAACAAGAACATCAACTTCGTGGCCGCGATGCGCTGGGCCATGCCGCTGGCGCTCGTGCTGTCGGTGGCGGGCATCGCGCTGTTTTTGATGCACGGCCAGCGCGGCTTCGGCACCGAGTTCCGCGGCGGCCACACCTTCCGTGTCCAGTTCCGTGAACCCACGATCGCCGACGACGTCCGCAAGGCCGTCGAAGGCAACGGCAAGGACGGCAAGCCGCTGTTCACGTCGGTCGAAACACAGCCCGTGTTCGGCCTGGGCGAAGGCGGCGGCGGCAACGCCAGGCGCTACGACTTCCGCTTCCCCATGGAAGACAAGTGGGAGCACCGCGACCAAAACGAGGTCAACAACGAGCTGAAGCAGCAAATCCTCTCCATTTTCGGCGACAAGATCGTCGAGCCGGGGTGGGTCAGCCGCACTGTCGATCCCAAGGAAGCGAGTTTCTCGGTGAAGTTGCGGCTGAAGCTCAAGAACCCCGACGAATTCCGCCGCCTCTATCCCGAGGACATGGAAAAGCTCTGGAAGATCCACGAGCGTTCGTGGGGCGGCAAGGAATCGGCGCCCTCGGACAAAAAGGCCGAGTGGTTTGCGCAGGTCGTGGGCACTTCGCCTGATGCCGTGGTCGTGCCGCAGTTTGAACGCGGCACGGTGGGGGGCGACGAGCAGATCTATCGCCTGACCGTCAGCAAGGTGACGATTGCCGACGAGGCGGACCTTCGCGCCAAGGCCGACGCGTTCGCCCAGGCTATCCGGGCGCGGTTCATCGACGACGCTGAACGTGTGATTGTCGCCGACGGCGTATTGCCGCCGACGGAAACCAACATCACCCGCGGCGGTCTCGAGGCGACGGTGACGCTGGTGCAGCCGATCGAGGAGCAGAAGTTTATCGGCGCCGCCGAGGCGTTTACCAAGACCGTGCCCAGCATTGCCGGCACCCTGAACATCGTGGGCGTCGACAAGCAGGGCGCAGGTGCAACGGCCACGGCACAGCGCTTCCGCCTTGTCACGGGCGTGACGGATTTCAACGCCGACCGCGCGCAGGTCAACAGCTTCGAATCCGTCGACGGCCACCTGCGCGACGGCGTGGCTTCGTGGCTTGCGGCCGAGGGCAAGGGTAACAACATCAGCCAGCCGTTTTTGCTGGCCAACGCCATTGGCGCGACGGTCGCCGGCGAAACCCAGGTCCGCGCGTTGCTGGCCATTGCGGCGGCGCTGGTTGTGATGATCATTTACATCCGCGTGCGCTTCGCCAGCCTTGCCTGGGGCGTTGCAGCCACGATGGGTATCGCCTTTAGCACCGCCATTACGCTTGGCTTTGTGGCGGCGGCCGACATGCTCGGCTTTGACATGAAGATCGACCTGACAGTGATCGCGGCGTTGTTGACGGTTATTGGTTACGCCATCAACGACACGATCGTGAACTTCGACCGCATCCGCGAGGTGCTGAAGAAGGACCGGCTCACCACCGGCGGCAAGACGCCGTTGCGCGTGATCGTGAACGAGTCGGCCAACCAGATGTTGACCCGCACCCTGATGACCGGCGGCACCACGCTGTCGTCGGTGCTGATCATGCTGTTTGTCGGCGGTCCGCTGCTGCGCGGCTTCGCGTTCTCGATTTTCGTGGGCGTGATGTTCGGTACTTTCGCCTCGATCTTCGTGGCCAGCCCCATCCTGCTGCTGTTTGACCGCACAGGCCGCGGCCTCGTCGACTTGACCGAAGAGGAGCAGAAGGAACTCGATGAGAAGCACGGCGGGGCAAAAGCCGCCACCGACGCCGCCGAGGCCGAAGGCGCCGCTGAACCCTCGCCCGAGGACTTCGAGGACAAGGACGAGAAGAAGGATGACAAGAAGGACGCGGGCGGGGCTGCTCCCGCCACCGCGTAGGACGAAGCTGTTTCGAATCAGCTTCAGGGGCGTCAGTGGATATCAAACGGCAACGTAAAGCTATTGATGACATTGACGCCCGCCTGTTGCGGTTGTTGACGCAGCGTGTGAAAGCGGCGCTGGGGCTGGCCAGGCTGAAACAAAAGCTTGGCCTTCCCCCGCGCGATGCGGCGCGCGAAGCCGAGGTTTTGGGGCGCGCGCGCAAAACCGCCCGGTCGCCCCTGACGCCGCAAGCGGCGCAGGGCATCATGGCGGCGATCATGCGGGGCACGCGGGCAAGCGTGCGGAAGAGGAAACGGGCATGAAGTCTTCCACGACAAAGCTGGATACCGTCGCCATCATCGGCGTGGGTTTGATCGGCGGCTCCGTCGCCAGGGCGCTCAAGCAGGCGCGCCCGTCGACCGCGATATTGGCCGTCGACCGCGAGGCGAAACTCCCGGCGCTCGAAAAAAGCAAACTCTTTGACGCCGTCGAAGGCATCAAGGACGCGGCCAAGCCGCTGGCCCGCGCCGACGTCGTGATCCTGTGCGCGCCGCACGGCGAAAACATCAAGTGGCTGCCGAGGCTGCGAAAAATCCTGCGCAAGGGCGCGATCGTCACGGACGTCGGCGGCATCAAGCGCGACATCTGCGACAGCGCGCTCGAATTGTTCACGGGCGCGGGTTCGGCCACCTTCATCGGCGGCCATCCCATGGCGGGCAGCGAACAGGCCGGCTTCGAAAATTCCCGGGCTGACCTGTTCAAGGGCCGCCCCTGGGCGCTTACGCCGGTCTCGAAGTCGCACCCGTCGAAACTTGGTTTGATCGCGCAACTCGTCACGTTGATGGGCGCGCAACCCCGCGTGATGACCCCCGCGGCGCACGACGAAACCATCGTGACGGTCAGCCACTTGCCGCAGCTTGTCTCCGTTGCGCTGATGCTCACGGCCAAGGGCCGCGACCGCGGCCTCGCGGGCCCGGGGTTGCTTGGAATGACGCGGCTGGCTGCGTCTTCGCCCGAGGTGTGGGACCCGCTGCTTGCCGCCGAGCGCCAGCGCAGCATCGGCGAGTTGCAGCGCCTGCGCGCGTATTTGACGGAGCTCGAGATTTCGCTGGCGTTCAACGAGCCGCTCGAACGCTGGTTCGACCTCGCGGGCAATGCGCGTCGCGAGCTTGAGCGCGGCCCCAAGCGCAGGTCGTAAGAACTCGCTACAATCGGGGCGACTATGGGCGGCACCCGCATCCTCAGCCATGTCGAGCGCACGGCCCGCCTCAAGGGCATGGTCGCCGATTACGACAACCTCGGCCCTTCGCCCGAGGCGCGCGCCGCCATCGACCAGGAGTACTGGCGCACCGTCAACGCATCGGTCGAGAATCTTGTCCAGCAGGACCTCGCCAAGGACATCGAGATCAAGCGCGAAGACCAGTTGGTGCTGAGCTTTGGACTGGTCGAGACCGAACGCTTCAAACCCCGTGTTGAGGCTGCGGTGGCGGCATTGGCCAAGCGCCCGCAGGCGGAGTTTTCAGTCAACTACCTGCACGACACGATCCTGGGCGCCTATCGCGACGCGTTGCGGCTGGAGAACCTTTCGCGCCTGCGGCAGAAGTTGCAGGCCATCGAGAAGGAAATCGGCGACTGGCCCGACGCGCACCTCGAGTTCGTCAAGCAGCGCGACCGCCTGGTCGCCGAGGCGATGGGCGGCACACCCGCCGAGGAGCAGGCCCTGCGCCTCTACAGCGAACTCGACGAGCGCATGGAGAAGTTCAAGTACATGGAGCGCCAGAACCAGAACGAGGGCTGGCGCACCGCCGAGGAACGCAAGGACTGGCAGTCGACCAAACAGTACATGGAGCAGCACACCGCCGCCGTCAACGCGCTGATTCAACCCTTGACGCGTCAAGCTGGCGGCATCAAGGTTGAACTCGACAAGGTCGAGGCCGAGCTTGCCAGGCTCCAGGCCGAATCCAAAGTGAAGGGCCCCAACCGTATCCAGGCCGGCAAACAGGCCGAGGAAATGCAGAAAACCGCCGACGGCGTCCGTGCGCGTTACAATCGCGCGATCGCCGCCGACAAGCTGCCGGGCGCCGCCGAGGCCGCCGTTGAGAGCGTCGAACACCAGGTCGAGCTTCGCAACGAACATCGGCTTGTTGAGGCGCAGATCCTCGACGAAGAAAACACCCGCCACCAGATCACCGTTGGCGAAGTCAAGGGTAACCTGGTCAACGAAGTCGGCACCGTGCGCAGCCTGCTGCGGCTTGCGGCGCGCTACGCGCGTGTCGAGGAAAGCGCCATGCCGCTGGGCGCCGACGGTGTATATGTCGAGCGCGAGGCGGTCCTGCAGGCGCTCAGCGAAATTGAGGCCATCGACCCCCAACTTTTCGGCAACGCAGGCGTCAAGCGTTTCGGCCGGCCCTCGGTGCTGCTTGTGCCCGGCATTGGCGACGGCGTCTACGACACCGACCGCAACCGCCTTGTGATCCCGCAGCGCGCGACAAAATCGGCGCTCGACAGCGTCGCCCACGCCGTGGTGCTTTATCGCCTCGACATGGACGCCGCTTACGACAACCGCAAACTTTTCCGCAGCTACAAGGAAGGCGTCAAGGAAAACGCCGAGGTGCATTCGAACCTGAAGCTGCGAAAAGGCCTGGTGCGCGATTACCTGCTATGGGTGACGCGTGAGGCGCGCGGCGAAGCCGTGCTGACCGCGCAAACCCGCGAGTGGTTCGAGCAGCGTGTGGCGCCCAACAAGCAACACCCGATGCTGCCGCGAGAGTATCACGGGCTGTCCCTGCGCCAGGTGCACCAGAAACTCGAGGAAGTCGACCGCGGCCAGGTCACGGGTGAGCGCGAATACCGCGTGGCGGTACTCAATTGGATGCTGGAGCCAACCGACGAAACCAACCTTCGCGACATGGTGGTGCCGCGTATCGAAAACGCGCTGAAGCTCGCCCCTGACAATCTCGCCATCGTTTATTCCGCGGCAGCCTTGCTGCGACAGGCCCAGCAACAGCCGCGAGCGGCGGAACTATTTTCGCGTTATGCGCGCGAGGCGACGCCGGGCTGGTGGGCGAAAAAGGCCGCGGAACTCGCAGCCGGCCCGGGCTAGAGCATTTTCAAGATTACCGTGCCGGTTTCTGCTTGCGGCGAGCATCGCATCTCTGCGTCGCGCTCGCTCAGCGTGGCCTCCAGCCACGCCGTCGCTCGCGCTTCTTGATCTGCTCGCTCGGCGCAGCGCATAAACTCGGCACACTAACCTTGAAAAAGCTCTAAAACGGTGCTTCGTTCAGATCGACGCCGGGTTTGCCCGTGACCAGGTCCTTCATTTCACGCACCGCCTGGCCAAGGCCGACAAACACCGCGCGGCTGACAATCGCGTGGCCGATGTTGACTTCCTCAACGAGCACCTGCTTCAGCAGCGGCGAAATATTCCAGTAGTCCAGCCCGTGGCCCGCCATCACGCGGATGCCGAGTTCCTCAAGCTTGATGGCGGCGGCGTCGATGCGTTCGAGCTCCGTGATACGGGCTTTGTCGGTGCGCGCGTTGGCGTACGCGCCGGTGTGGATCTCAACCATGTCAGCGCCCAGCTTTTCCGCGCGGTCGAGCTGCTTCAGGTCGGGGTCAAGGAAAAGGCTCACGCCGATGTCGGCTTCCTTGAAACGTTTGATCAGCGGCGCGAGCTTGAGGCTGAACTTGCGGCAATCCAGGCCGCCCTCGGTCGTGATCTCGGCGCGGCGCTCAGGCACCAGCGTGACGCGGTCGGGATGCACATCGAGCGCGATCTTCACGATCTCCGGCGAAATCGCCATCTCGAGGTTCAGCCTCGTGCGCACGGTTTCGCGCAGTACGCGCAGGTCGCGGTCGGTGATGTGGCGGCGGTCCTCACGCAGGTGCACCGTAATCTGGTCGGCGCCGTTGAGCTCGGCGATTGCGGCCGCCGCAACGGGGTCGGGTTCGCGCCCGCCGCGCGCGTTGCGCACCGTGGCTACATGGTCGATGTTCACGCCTAGCAGGGTCATGGGGCCCGACTATACTTATAAAACGATGATCGTGCTTGGCATCCATGACGGACGTGATCCCTGCGCGGCGCTGCTACGCGACGGTGCGCTCGTGCGCGTCGGCTTCGAGGCCGACTTCGTCGACGATCCCTTTGAGGTCGTGGGTTTCCCGGTCCACGCCGTGGAACACATCCTTGGCGTTGAGCGCCTGCGCGCCGAGGCCGTCGACGTGATCGCGTTTTCAGGCCAGCACCTGCCGCGCGCACGCACGCGCCGCGAACTACTGCAGCAATTCGCCGAGGCCGGCACTTTTCGCGCCGCAACCAAACGCCTGCTGCGCACCGCCGTGGGCCTTGGTGGGGGACACGTGACGCGGCGCGAGCGCCTTGCGCCGCTCGAGAAAATCGGCCTGAAGGCCGACCGCAGCACGTTCATCGATCACCACTTGGCGCAGGCCGCGCTTGCGGCGGCAAGCGCGAGTTCTCCCGACGGCCGCGTGCTGGTGCTGGTGTGTGAGGGCACGGGCGACGGCATTGCCGCGTCGGTGCACGTCAGCCGCGGCGGGCGGCTGGACCGCGTCGCGACGATCAGCGAAGACAACAGCCTCGGCAACTTCCTTGAGGCGGTCACTTACCTCCTCGGCATGGTTCCGGAACGTGATGAGCCGCTGGTGATGGAACTTGGCGGACTGGCGCTGGGGCCGCAGGTCGCGAAAGTGCTCAAGCGCCTGTCGATCCTGTTCGAGTTCGACCCGCTGCTGCCGCTGAACTGGCGGCGCGCGGGGAACCTGCCGCCGACCAACAACTGCGTCGACTTTTTGCGCCAGCACCTGCGCCGCCGCCGCTTTGACCATATTGCCGCGGCCACGCGCCAGTACATGGAGACGTTTTTGGCGCAGTGGATCGACCGTTGCGCGCTCAAGACCGCCTGTGACCACGTGGTGCTGACGGGCAGCGTGTTTGGCGTGCGCGCGCTTTATCCGGCGCTTGCGGCCGGCACGCGCGTGACGGGACTGAGCCTGAGCCCCGTGCCGACCGACGCCGGCAACGCGGCGGGGGCTGCGATCCTCGCGGTTGCCGAAAAGCGCGGCGTTGAGCATGTGCTTCCGCTGGGCCACCCGTGGCTTGGCAGTGAAGCCGGCGACACCGAGTGCGCAGAATTCGCGCGCGCCGAGGAAGCCGCGGGCGGCGTGTGGGTGGACCGGCCCGAGGATGTCGAAGCCCGCACCGCGGAACTTTTGGCGGGCGGCGCCCTGTTAGGCCGCATTCGCGGTCGTGTTGACCTGTCAAGACTTGGCTTTGGCAACCGCTCGCTGCTTTGCCGCGGCGACCTGCCGGACCTGCGGCGGCAGGCGGGCCAGCTCTATCGCCCCGACGTGTTCTGGCTCGATGTACCGACGCTGGCGCTGGACAGCGAACTTGCGCAGAACTTCATGAACGCCGAAAAAATCCCGCGCGGCACTATCGGCGAATATTGGCTTGCGCCGCGCCGAGCGTCCGCCTGGCCCGGCCGCTTCCAGCACACGGCGGCATCGCCCGTTCAAGTCGTCGTCGAGTCGGCCGACCCGGCCACGGCGGCGGTGATCAAACATTTCCGGCGTGCGGCGGGCAAAGCGCCGTTGCTTTGTGCGCCTTGGTTCAACCGGCGCGGCGTGCTGGTGCGTTCGGCGGTCGACGCGCGTGAAAGCTGGCGCGACCAGGGGCTCGACGGCGTGGTGGCGGGCCCGTTCATTGTGCTGCGCCGCAGCGAGGCGCAAGTGCCAAAACCGACGCACGCCGAAATTGCACGCCGGCCGTTCTTCGGCGGTTTATAGCGGCCCCGCCCGCAAGGGCGGGGGTTTAGAAACTTCCCCCGGCCTGTCGGCCGGGGCTGAAACATCTCCTACTGTTCCTTGAGCGCGTTGCGCAGGATCGGGCGCAGGGCGAGCGCGATCACGCCGCGTGCGCGTTCCATGCGTTCCGTCGCGTACCAGCCCGGCATGCCAAGCATGAAGGCGCGCAGCTTTTCGTCGGCGTAGGGATACCACCACGCGCGCGAGCCGGGCTCCGACTCCACCACTTCACGCAGCGCGAGCATGTACGACGGTCCTGACTGCGAATAGGCCAGGCCGCCGCCGCAAACATTGCCGCCCTGCCAGGTCAGCGGGCGCACCTGCGGGTCGTTGAAGCTCACGACGGGTGCTCCGCAACGCTCAAAGGCCGCTTGTGTCGCGGCGTCGGGGCGGCCAAGCACGTTGATGACGCCGGCGGGGCAGATGCGGGCCAACCGTGCGGTTTCGTCGGCGACATTTTCGGTGCGGTACATCGCGGCGGCGGGCGCGTGCAGCGGCTCGGTTGACAAACGCAGGCGGTCGGCGACGTTCTCGACGATTGCGGGCCGCCAGTGCACGAATTTGCCCGGATGATCGCCCGCGGGGTAACTTACGCGCGCGCCGTGGGCCATGGCGTCGAGCAGGACTTCCTTCAGCCGCAGGTCTTCTTCTTCGGCGTGCACGCGGGCAAGCTGCGCGTGGTGGCTATTCATGATGCGCACCGCCTCGAAGAAGCGCATGCGGAATTCGTCGTATATGCCGTGGTGGACGATGATGCGTTCAGCCGTGCCGCCGTAATAGCCGCCTCCGCTGAAAGCTGCCCAGCACGCGGCCTGTGCGGCAAGCGCAGGATCGGCGTTGTCCATCAAAGCGAGGATGTTCTTGCCGCGCAGCGCGCTGACAAGGTTGACGCCTTTCTGCGCGGTCTGGACCGCGATGTCCTTCAATGCATCGGCGTTGCCCGCGAAAAACACACGCTCGGGCCCGGCATCGATGAGGTTGCGCATGGTGCTGCGGCCGCCGGCGATGAGTTGGACAAGGCCGCGCGGAAACTTCGCGCGATCGAACAGGCGCTGGATCAGCTCAAGCGCGCGCAGGCGTTCTTCGTCGACAACGACAATGGCCGCGTTGCCCGTGGCCAGCGCGTCCAGAACAAACGACATGACGGGGCCGAACACCGGTCGCGCCGGCGCGATCAACATGACGACGCCGTGCGGCTGCGGGCTCAGGCGCACGGTGCTGTGCGACAAAACCGGCATGCGCGAGGTGACCTGGCGCTCCACCAGCAGCGGCGGGACGACATCGGGCAGCGCCCACAGCGCGTCGAGCACCGGCAGATATTCGAGCGCGAGGCATTCCAGAGTCGGGCGTCCCGCGGCGCCCGAGGCCTGCGCGAGGTGGTCGTCGCGATGGCGCACGAGGTCGGCGCGCAGCGCGTCAAAGCAGGGCAGGCGTTGTTCAAAGCGCAGGGCGCGCCAGCCTTCCTGGGCGCGGCGCGCGAGTTCAAGCATGGCGCGGGCGAGCTGCTCATTGGCGCCGCCGTAGATGCTGGCCTCAGCGTCGGGCAGGGTGTCGCTTGGCGAAGGCTCGGTCTTTGCGGGCGCGGGCGCCTCATCGACGCCGTCAAAAGCGTCGCCTGACGCGTCGATCGTGGCGCTGGTTCCCTCAATGGCGCTGGCGGCTTCCGCCGCGCGCTGGCGCCATTCGTCTTTGAGGGCGGGCACTTCGCGTGTATCGGCTTCGCTCAAATGGCGCAGGTCGGGGGACATCGCGGCTTCCGGCGGCGCTGCGCCGTCGGTTGTCGGTGAAGGTTTTTGTTCGCCGTCAGGCGCCATGCATCAATGCCCCAAAAGGCGGGCGCGATGGCGCCCGCCTGCCCACACTATTACAAGCGCTTACCGGCGGCTACGCCGCAGTATAGCCCTTGGCAGGGCCAGGGCCGATAGCAACACGGCAAGCGCGAGCAGGGAAAGCGTGCCCGGCCCGGCGCTGCAGCCGCCTCCGCCGCCTCCGGGGCCCAAGGGGCCGGGCGGCGGGGGGTTGACCCCCGTGATCGTGAACACTGCGCTATCGCCGGTTTTGGCCTGGGAGGTGAATCGCAGGATGTAATTGGCGCCGGCAAGGTTGATGAGAAGGTTTGAGAATGTCGCCCGGCCATTTTGGAGGCTCGAGCTCACCGCGGGCGTGCCCGACAACACCGCGCCCGCCGTGCCCTGGAAGATGCTTGCCGTGACGTTGTAGCTGCGCGCGCGCACGACGCGATTGGCGGCGTCGCGGAGCTCGACCACCGGCGCCGGGGCGATCACCGTGTCCTGCGGTGTGACGGTGGGTTCCTGGATGATCGCGATGCTGTTCACCGGCCCGGTGACATCAAGAATGTTCTGGATCGGCAGGCCCATCAACACGTTGTCGTTGCCGTCGTCGATTTCGCCGATCTCGATGCGCACGCGAAGTTGCCCGCCGTGGCCCCCTGCGCTTCCTAAAAATGTGATCGCCACGCCCCATCGCACAATCGCGCTGGTCGCAATGGTGCGGTCGGCGGCGGGAACGTTGATGGCCGCGAGGTCAAACAGGATGTCGCCGCCGGCGCCCAGGGGCTCGTCGGCGGTGTTCTGCGCGCCGGAACCGACGAATTCTTCGCCGGCGTCGTAGGCACCGTTGCTATTTGCGTCGTCGAACAGAGTCACGTACCCGACGTCCGCGGCTGTCACATCGCCGCTCAGGGCGTCGAAGCGGAAGCGCAGGGAGTCGATGACCGTTACACCGCCGATGGCCTGTATGGTGAACAACATCGCCGGCTGGTTGCCGAATCCGTCGGTGATGGCGCCCACGACCTGGTTGGGCGAGGTCACCGCAAGCACGCTGACCGAGTTGGCGTTTTCCTGCCACGCGACCTGCGTGGGGTCGCTGATGCCGTTGTCGTCGTCCTGGCTTTCGCAAGTCGCACGCGTCAGTACAAACGCGCCCTCGCCGAAGTCGTTGCCCGGGAGGCGGAAATTGACCAGGTTGGGCGTGAAGTTCTGTGTGACAATGTGGTCGCCGGTGGTGTAGGGCTGCGTCGAGGCGTCGAACAGGTTGCCGTCGCAGTTGACCTTGACAGAGTTGGCCAGGCCGTTGAAGGTGATGTGCGTGCCGCCCGAGACGCCCTGTTTGAAACGGTTCTGCTCAAGCTTGGTCAACATCGTGTTCATCGCGAACTGGACGCCCAGCACGGTGTAGTTCGAGAACGTGTTATCCAGCAGGCGCAAGTCCTGGCTTCCCATCAACACCGTCAGGTTGTTGGCCGATGACGCCGTCACGGTGCTGTGCAGCAGCTCAAAACGCGTTGCGCTGGTGATGACGCTTATGGTCACTGCGCCGCTGCCGGTAAACGTTACGCCGTTGCAGCTCGATGTCGTGTACGGGCGCACGTCGAGAATGCCGTTGGGAAGGAAGTCGAAAACCGAGGCGGAATCGGCCGTGAACTGCGCGCCTTCATCAGCGCCGTTGGCGCCCGTAGCGACATTGTTGCCAACCTGCACGATGAAACATTCCAGCGTCGCGCCGCGCACGATCAGCGAGCCGCCGCCCCCTGTGCCCGACGCGTCGCCGTTTTCGCTGCCGTCGCTGACAATAAGGTCGTTGGTTATCTCCAGCGTGCAGCCCTGCACCGTCACCTGCGGCGAGTTGTTTTCGTCGGCGTTGGGGAACTGGTTTGTCGTGTCGCCCTGGATGATCATCGAATCGAGCACGAACCGGCCGGAGACGCCGCCGCGCACGGAGATCAGCGAGCGCGTCGTCGAGGTCGCGGGCGCTCCGCCCTGAACGTCAGCGACCAGCGTGTCGCCCCATTGCACTTCGCCGTTGCCGGTGAGGATGTCCGCCGTTAGCACCTTCATGCCGTCGCCGACCTCCACCGGGTCCGTCCCGGCCCAGGCCACAAATGCGCTGCCGGAAGTCGCGCCCGAAACGTCAAAATTGCCGACGAGGATCATCTTGCCGCTTTGAGTCACGCGCGTGCCCGGCGTGACTGAGCTGACCAGAAACGCCGAGCCCGTGATGTCGAATTTCACCTGCTGGCTCGAGTTATTGTTGATCAGGTTTACTGCCGGCGCGACATCGTTGGTCGTCAGTTGCGGCGAAGTCACGACGCCGCCGATGGCGGCGGTGAAGCCGAGGTCAATGTTGGAGCCGAAGTTGTGGATGCCTTCGCCAAGCTTCAGGCCGCCGGGGCAGTCGACGCGCACGTCGCCGCTGTAGTTGATGGTGGCGGCCATGCCCGCGGTAGCGGCGACGGTGCCGTCCTCAAATGCGCCGACTACCGCGCTGGCGCCCTGGACGAGGGTCGTGCCGGTGATGGTGAGCAAACCGCCCGGGTGGACAAGCAACGTGCCCGTGTTGATCTCAAGGTTAGAGGTGATGGTGATGATGTTGCCATCCATGATGTGCAGCGCGCCGGCGGTATTGACTTCAATGCCCGTAGCGGAGGACAGCGTCAGGGCCGACGTATTGGCGCGCAAGTAAACGACGGCGCTGCCGACCACGGAGATCTTCCCAACCAGCGACGGCGCGTTAATGACGGGCGTCGCTGCGGCGCCCGCGCTCAAGTTGAACACGACGGCGTCGGCGGAGCCTGGAATGACGTTAGGGTTCCAGTTGGCGGCGTTCTGCCAATCGGAGTTCCCGCCTCCGCCGGTCCAGTTGACGACAGCCGCGGAAAGCGACTGCGAAAGAACAAGTGCGAGCACAGCGCCCAGGATGATGCGTACCGACATATGAATCCCCGTTACCGATTGCCCCGTCACAGGCTGAATTTGTGCAACCGGCCCCCAGCAGCAAATTAAACGGGGGTGGGCACTGGCCCACCCCCAAGGTGAATTTGGCCTATCGGCAAAAGGTACGCGGCCCTTTGCGTGCGGCCTATTGTCCTATTCCCGCCTCAGTCGCGCAACAGTTGCCAAGCCGATAACTGCCAGCAACGCCGCAATTGCCGCAAGCGGCGCGCCAGCCGGGCCTTGCGCGGCGCATCCGCCGTCGTCCTTCTGTTTCTTGCCGTTGTCGGTGGGTGGAGGAGCGACAAAGGGCGTGATGTCGAAGGCGGCGGAGTCAACGAAAACCGCGGGTGAACTGATTGAGAACCGCAGCACATAACCCGTTCCCTCCAGGTTGATGCTGAGCCCCGCGAATGTCGCCGTGCCGGTGCCGACATTGCTGGCGACCGTCAGCGGGCCGCTCAGCACCGCGCCCACCGCACCGCCGGACTGGATCGATGCATTCACGTTGAACGAACGACCGAGAACGATGTTGCCCTCGGCGTCGTGCAACTCGACCACGACCACGGGCGTAATCGGCACGCCGGCCTGTTCAGTGCTGGGCTGAATCAGGAAGACCAACGCCGCAACTGTGCCGGTGACCGGGATGGCCAATCCGACCAGCGGCAGCCCCGAGACGATCGTGGTGGCGGGCGACGAAATAACGACGCCGGTGACGGGGTCGACGAACGCGCGCACCGAGCCGGTTAAACCCGCCGCACCGACGTTGAAGGTGACGCCGAGGCCCCAGGTGACCGTCGTACCGGCGGCAACCACTTCGCTGGGCACGGTGAAGGTCACGCTGCCGGCGGCGACAGCGATACCTATGGTGCCGGTGAAGCCCTCGCCAAGGTCGTAGGCGCCATCGAAGTTGAGGTCCTCGTACAATGTCGCGTTGGCGATGTCCGAGGCGATGAGGTCGCCGCCCATTTCGAATTCAAAGGACATTTGCGTCACGGTCGTGGAGGCGCCGACCGCCGTCAGCGTAAAGAGGAAGACCGTCTGGTGTGCGGCGGTGTCAGAAATGACGCCCAGGGGCTGGCTGCCGGACTCGGCGAGCGTCAACTGGTTCGGCACCGCCTCCCAGGTGACGTTGTCGGCCGTCACGCCATCGTTGTCCAGCGCCTCGGCGCCCGCGGCGTCAAGGATCACGCTGCCAAGGCCGAAGTCGAGCGTCGCAAGGCAACGGAAATTCAGGCGGTTGTTGCCGGTCGCGTCGATCAGCGCGTCGGTTGCCGAACCCGTCGTGGCGTCAAACAGGTTTTCGTCGCAATTGATCTTGGCGACGTTGGCCAGCCCCAGCAGCGTAACGTGCGAGCCCAGGCTCACGCCGTTGCGGAAGGTGCAGCCGTTGAAGGCCGCGATGGTGCTACCCGCGTTGATGGTGACGCCGGCGGGGCTGTAGTACTCAAAGGTGGTGCCGACCAGCGTGACGGACGAGCCGCCCAGGTTGACCGTCACATCGGCGGTGGTGTGGCAGGAGACAAAGCAGTTCATCAGCATTGTTTCGGCGGCCGCGGCATCCACCGAGATGGTGTAGGCGAGGTTGTCAAACGAGTCGATGGCCGCAAATGAGCCGCGCAGCGAGGCGAACGGCGCGACGTCCAGCAGCGTCAGCAGCAGCAGCGCAGTGTTGTCCGAGAGTTCAAAGTCCGCGCCCTCGACGGCGCTTGCGGCGACGTCGTCGCCGACCAGCACATTGTCGGCGCTGACGGTGCAGTCGCTGAAGTGCAGGAAGCCGCCGTCGCCGCCGTTGTCGCCGTCCAGCACCAGGATGTCGCCGGCGATCGCAACCATGGACTCAAGGAACCAAACCGCGCCGCCATTGGTTTCGCCCGCGCCGAAGTCGTCGCTGACGTCGCCGCCAACGGTGAGGTTGGCGAGGTCGAACGTTCCGCCGTTGGACGACCAGAACGTGTACATGCCGCCCGCGGTCGCCGAGGTCGGCGCCGCAACTTCAATCAGCACGACGTCGCCGAAAATCACGTCCATGCTCCCGGTGACGATTTCGAAGTCGCCCTCGACGCGGCCGCCAAGCTCAATGCTGCCGCCTGCGCCGTCCCAAACCGTGCCGCCGATGGTGGCGGCTGTGAGGTCCATGAAGCCAAGGGCCATGCGGCCATTTTGTTCGACCTGCGCTTGCGTGGCGACGCTGGTGACAGCAAAGAAGGAGCCGGTGACCGGCTCGAAGTCGAGCACCTGGCTCGGCGCGGTGCCCGAGCCCGCGATAAGGTGCACCTCAAACAGGAAGTCGTTGGTCGCCGAGGGCAGGTTGACGACGTCGGCCTGCGCCGCGGTCGCGCCGAGGTCGAGGTTGCCAAGGAAGTTGTGGATGCCTTCGCCCAGCAGCAGGCCGTCGGGTTCGTCCACGCGCACGTTGCCGTTGTAGTTCAGGATCGGCGGCAGGGGCGAGGGATTGCCGCCGTCCTCAACGGCGCCAAAGGGGCTGTTTTCAATCCAGAGGTCGCCGTTGAACGTGATCGTGCTGCCAAACGCGGCGACCACCACGACCACCGCAGCGCCGCCGCCGATGTTCACGTCGCCGTCGAAGGTGACTACGCCCGCGATGCTGGTCGTGAAGTTGTCGACGCAATTGAAAAATACATCGCCGGTTTGCGTGAACGACGCGAGGGCGTCGACGTCGATGACCGTGCTGTCGGCGTCAAAGAACACCGTGCCGTAGAAATCGAGTTCATTGTTGCCCGCCGCGAATGCGCCGTCGACAAAAAGCTGGTAGATGGCCAGGCGCCTGTCTGTCGGCGCGTCAAAGGCGTTGTCAGTGACGGTGACGGTGGCGCCGACGGGTATGTTCATTTGCCCGAAGTAGGCGGTCTCGTAGGTGCCGGCGCCGCCGGTGAAGAAATTGTGCGAGGTGGCCGTGAAATCCCAGAAGCCGTAATCGGCCTGGACTTCAAACAGGGTGAAGTTGTTGGCGGTGAAATCGCCCGCCATGGCGATGTTGTAGACCAGCGAACCGCCCGTGAGCATGTTGTTCATGCCGAAGTACGCGTTGTTCGCTCCTGCGCGCAGGTCGCCGTTAATGCTGATGTCTACATCGGCCGTACCGCTGATGTCCCATTCCAGCGTGGTGTCGACCTGGATGTCGTTAAACGTGATGACGGTGGCGCCGGCGGTATTGTCGGCATCGATGACCGTGGTGTTGGCGGTGTTGACGCGAAAGGCGCCAAGGCAGTTGAAGGTCGAACCCACGCCGATATTGATGTCGGGGAAGTTCGAGCCCTGCATCAGCACCGTGACGTTGGAGTCAAACGAGAGCGTGCCGCCGCCTGCGACGGTCGTGTTGTCCTCGATTGCGAGGGTGCGCGGCGTGCCGCCGCTGACGAAGTTCAGCGTGTCGCCGGCGCCCACCAGGATCGAGTCAAAGCCCGAGCCCGCGAGCGTCAGCGTGCCCGTCAGCGTCAGGGTTACGGCGCCGCTGCCCGCAAAGTCCACCTGGATCATGTCAATCGTGGCGCCGCCGGGCACGTTGGTCACCGTCGCAGACGGGACCGCGGCATTGAAGATCGCCGTTTCGCCCGCGGTGTCGGGTGCATCATTGGTGTCCCAGTTTGCGGCGGTGCTCCAGTTATTGTCGCCCGCCGAGCCGTCCCAGATCGCCGCGCCAAGGTTCGCCGCCGCCACGGACAACACCACCATCAACGAAAACGCAAAAAACATGCGAGGCATCGCAGGCTCCAATGACGCATCGGCGGCAAAGCCGCTCTGGGGGAGGGGAAGCGAGTCAAGTGTACAAATGAAGCCGGGGCGCGCCATTGGCGCGCCCCGTGAACTGCCTGCACAGCTTACTCACGGCGCAGTCGAACCACGGCGCCAAGCGAGAGCGCGGCGAGCAACGCCGCAACAGCCGCCAGCATGCCGTTGCTGGTTGCCGCAACGCAGCCGCCGCCGTCATCGTTGCCACCGCCGCCGCCGCCCGGCGCGGCGTTGATGTCAATCGCCGCGCTGTCGAGGGTGATCGCGCCCACGGCAAAGCGCAGGATGTAATCGGCCCCGGCGAGGTCGATTGTAAGGTCGCCAAACGTCGCGCGGCCCGTCGTTGCGCTGCTGGCCACGGTGGTTGTGCCGCCCAGCACCGCGCCCGCGGTGCCGCCGGACTGGATGGCCGCGGTGACGTTGAACGAGCGCCCGCGGACAAGGTTGCCGCCCGCGTCGTGCAGCTCGACAACAATGGCCGGAGAGATAGCCGTATCTTCCTGCTCGTCGCTGGGCGCAGTGAAGAACACCAGCGCCGCGAGCGAACCGGAGACCTGTACCGTACCGCTGCTCAGGGGCAGGCCGACGATGCTGACGGTGCCGACTGTGACACTGACATCCCCCGGTGCGATGGAGAGCGCGACCGTCCCCGTTTCATCGGCCGCACCGCCGGCAAAGGTGATGGCGACAAGCCAGGTGCGCGTGACGCCGACGGTGATCAATTCTCCGGCGCCGAGGGTGAACGTAACGCTTCCCGCAGCGACAGCCTCGTTGAGCGAACCGGCGTCGAGTTCCTCGCCGGTGTCGTACTGGCCGTCAGAGTCGGCATCTTCAAACAGTGTCGCGGTGGCGACGTCGCCCGCGGTCAGGTTGCCGCCCAGCGTCACGGTGAAGTCGATCGACGTGACTGTCACGTTGCCGGTCGTCGCATCGAGCGTGAAGCTGGTGACGGTCTGGTTGGCCACGCCATCGGTGATCAGGCCCGTGTTGCTGCCCGCCAGCGCCAGGGTCAGCGTCGCGGTTGCCGCGGTGATGTCAAACGTGACGCTGTCGACGTTCACGGCCGGCGAAGTGACGGCAAAGCGCAACTGGAAACCCACGCCTGCCGTGTCGATGGACAGGTCGTCAAAGGTGGCGATGCCGGTGTCAGGGTCAGTCGCGACTGTCGTTGTGCCGCCGAGGTTGCCGGCCGGGCCCGCCTGCTTGGCGGCCGCGACGTTGATGGCCTGTCCCAGCACGATGTTGTCGTTGATGTCGCGCAGGGCGACTTCAATGGCCGGGGCGATGGCGGAGTCTTCAACCGCATTGGAAGGTTCGGTGATGATTTCGAGGTGGTCGAGATCGCCCGAGACATAGATGTCTTCGCGGATCAGCGGCAATCCGGTAACGACCGTTGTGGCGATTTCCGTGACGGTGATGCCCGTGGGGGGAATGCACTGCACGGTGATGGTGCCCGCCAGGTCGTCCGCGCCCGCCGTGAAAGTGACGGCGACCGACCATGTGCGAGGTGCGGCGGTAGTGATGACGCCGCCGGTGATGGTGAAGGTGACGTTGCCGCTTGTCACGACCTCATTGAGCGAACCTGCGCCAAGTTCTTCGCCAGCGTCGTAGTTGCCGTCGGCGTTGGCGTCCTGGTACAGCGTTGCCGTGGCGATGTCTGCGTCGCCAAGGCCGTCTTCTCCGTAGATTTCAAACTGCATCGCCGTAACCGTCGAGTTGGCGCCGGTGGCCGTCAGGGTGAAGTTGTACGCGGTCTGGTTGGTGACGGTGTCCTCGGTGACCAGTCCCGCGGGCTGGCTCGCCGCATCGGCGAGCACAAGCGAGTTGGCGAGGACTTCCCACGTGACTTCCGTTGCGCCGGTGCCGTCATTGTCGTAGGCCTCAGCCAGCGCGGCGTCGACATCGGCAATTCCCACGCCGAAGTCTCCGGTGACGCGGAAGTGCAGGCGATTGACGCCCGTTACGTTCGCCCATGAATCCGTGTCAGTGCCGGTCGAAAGGTCGAAAAGGTTGCCGTCGCAGTTGAGCTTGGCGGCGTTGGCAAGGCCGTTGAGGGTGATGTGGGCGCCGGTGCCGCCGGTAACGCCGTTCTGGAAGGTGCACTCGCTGAAGGCGACAATTGTGCCGGCGGCCTTGATCTCCACTCCGTCGGCGTCGTAGTGCTCAAACGTCGAGCTGAGCAGGTAAATCTGCGAGCCGCCGATATCGATGTTTACGTCGGCTGCCGCATCGCAAGTGACGGTGCTGTTGAGGAACACAAGCTGGTCGGCGTTGGCCACGACATTGATGGTGTAGGCCAGGTTGTCGCCGGAATCGACGGTGGCGTTGAAAAACTCGATGGCGCTGAAAGCGTCGCCCGTAAGCGTGCCGGTGAGCAAAACAGACGAGTTCTCCGTGACGCGGAACTCCGGCCCTTCATCGGCGTCCGCGGCGGTGCCGAGGCCGACCAGGATGTCAGTGGCCGACAGCGTCGCATTTTCCAGGGTGAGGGTGGCTCCGTTGCCGGCGTTGTTGCCGTCAAACAGCGTCACATCGTTGGTAACGTTCACGACTGTGTTGCGGAAAATCAGGTTGCTGCCGTTATCTTCGTCGCCTGTGGCCGCGTTGGTGTCGCCGACCATCGTGATGCTGCCGATGTTGAATTCGCCTGTGCCGGTGCTTTCGAGGATGAATTCGGTGCGCTGGCCCGCGGATGCTCCGACAATCTCGAAGAACTGCAGGGTGCCAATGGCGACATCCAGGTTGCCTGTGACGATGGCGCCGTTGGCGACGTAGAAGAGGCCGCCGAGGCGGATGGTGTTTGTGGTTGTCCACGCCGTGCCCGCGCCGGTGGCGCCCGTGAGATCAAGCGGTCCACCCAGCGCCATCAAGCCGCCGACCTGTGTGACGCGTGTGGCCGCCTGCACGCTGTTGACAAAGAACATGCTGCCGCCGGGACCAAAGCCGATGGTCTGCGCTGCGCCGCTGAGGTGGATCTCCGTCGCGAAGTCGTTGGCGACAGAGGCCGCGGTCGTCACGAAGTCGACGTCGACGGTATCGCCAAGGTCGAGGTTGCCCGCGAAGTTGAATATGCCTTCGCCCAGCACCAAGCCCGCCGCAACATCTACGCGGAGGGTGCCGCCGATGGCCACGACCGAGCCGTTGGAAGCCGTCGCGCCGTCCTGGCCGATGCCAAACGAACCGTTGCTGTTGACCGTCACGTTTCCGCTGAAGGCGACAGTGAGGTTGTCGGCCACGAGCCACTCGCCGCCGATGAAAAATGCGGGCCCCGCAAACGACCAGTCGCCAAGGATGACGTAGTCGTTGTCGCCGCTGCCGTCATCGTCAAACGTCAGGTCGCCGGGAGTGCCGCTTTGCGTAAACACACCGGAAGCGCCCAGCGTCAGGTCGCCGCCGAACTGCACGTCCATCGAGCCGACGTTCAACGTGCCGTTCACGGTGACCACGCCGTCGATGTAACCGATCCAGATGAAAGCGGCGGCAAAGGAGACGTCGTAGACCACCGTCGTACCACCCGCCACCGTGTAGTCGTTGCAGGTGAACGGAATAGCGGCGGTGCCGCCGGTGAAAGTTGTGGTGCCCGCGCGGTTGAAGTTCACGTGGCCGGTCTCGAGGTCCATCACGACGCCGGTGGCGGAGTTGAAGTCGATTGTGGCGCCGCTTATCCGCAGCTCGTAGGGATTGACATCGTCCTCGTCAAAGCCCGAGTTGTCGTCGATTTCGATGGTGCCGGTGATCGTAATCAATGCGGCCGCAGTGGCGTCAGACGATGTAATGCCGAAGATCGAGCCCGCCACGCCGTTGCCAAGCTGGAAGTTGTTGAAGGTGACGCTCGCCGTCGGGTTGTTGTCGATCGAGATGCTGGAACTCAGCGTTGCGAAGAACGAGCCCAGCACATTCAGCGTCGAGCCGCCCGCGATGTTGAAGCCCGGTGAACCCTGCGTGAACGCCAGCACGATATTGGCGCCAAACGTCAGAGAGCCCGTGCCCTGCGTACGCACATCATTGGCCACGTCCATGACAAACGTGGATGCGGCGGTGAAGGTTGCAGTCGCGCCGGTTTGCACGTCGATGCCCCATGCCGCGCCATTGACGCCCAACGCAGCGGTGATGGTGAACGTAATCGTGCGACCGGTGTTCACCTGGATCATGCCCACGGTTGCTGAAGTGATGGTGATGGCATTTCCCGTCGGCGACACTGTGTCGAAAACGGCGTCTTCGCCCATGGTGTCAGGAACGTCGTTGGTGTCCCAGTTGGCGGCGTCGTTCCACAGGTTGTTACCCGCCGAGCCGTCCCAAATTGCCGCGCTGAGATTCGTTGCGGCAAGCGAGGTCACGAGCACCATCAAAGAAAGCGTCCATCCGCGAATGGTCATGCAAGGTCTCCAGTTTGAGCGACCGCATAGGCGCGACGCTCGGCTACCGTCGGGGAATGCGACAAAGAGGAAGAAACTCTAGCGGCGTCGTCGTTCGATGCACGGGAATTTTCGTGCTAATGATCGCCGATAAATTGGTAACGGCTAGGTGAGGAGCGCGCAGCTGCGACTGGCACGTGGTTCTGGGACGGCATGTGCGCTTTGGGGCAATTTAAAAAACATGGGGCGAGCCAACGCTCGCCCCATTTGCTGCAAACGATTGCTACTCGCGCCGCAAGCGAGCGACGGCGCCAAGCGAGAGCGCGGCGAGCAACGCCGCAACCGCCGCCCATATACCGTTGCCGCTTGCCGCAACGCAACCGCCGCCGTCGCCTCCGCCCTTCTTTGGCGGGGCAACCGGCGCAGCGGTGATGTCGAACGCCGCGCTATCCTCAAACACCGCACCGACGTTGAAGCGCAGGACATAAGCCGCGCCCGCGAGGTCGATGCTGAGGTCAGAGAACGTCGAGCGGCCGGTACTGGCCGACGTACCGACAGTCAGCGTCCCTCCGAGCACGGCGCCTGCGGCGCCGCCGGCCTGGATATCCACGTCTACGTCAATCGAGCGGCCCAGCACAACGTTGCCCGCAATGTCGCGCAGTTCCACGACAACGGCAGGCGTGATCGCGGTGTCTTCCTGCTCGTCGCTGGGGCCGGTGATGATCACGATGTCCGCGACGGCGCCGGTTACAGGGACGTCGAGGAAGATCAGCGGCAGGCCGGTAACGATGGTCGTCGCCGCATTGGTGATCGTAAGGCCCGTAACCGGCAGGCAGAAAACACTGATGCTGCCGTAATGGTTGGCAGCGCCGCCGTTGAAGGTGATCGCAAGGCCCCACGTCTGAGTGGAGGCCGCCGCAATCACTTCGCTGGGCACGGTGAAGGTGATGTCGCCCCCGGTGACGGTTTCATTGAGGGTGCCTGCGCCGAACTCCTCGCCGCTGTCGTAAGCGCCGTTGGCGTTGGCGTCGCCATAAAGCGTCGCCGTGGCGATGTCGTCATCCTCCAGCGCGCCGGCCAGGGTGCTGTCTGCGTCGAAGCTGAAGCTCATGTCGGTAACAGTCGAGGCGACGCCGGTGGCAGCCAGCGTGAACAGTGCGATGGTCTGGTTGGAGGCCGTGTCGCTGATCAGGCTGATGGGCTGCGTAGCCGCGGGGTTGACGGCCAGTTCATTGGGCACTTCCTCCCACGTGACTTCCGTGGCGCTGGTGCCGTCGTCGTCGCGGGCTTCAGCCTGCACCGCGGTGATGGCTACGGCGCCAAGGCCGAAGTCATCGCCCGTGAGGCAGCGGAAGTTCAGCCGGTTGGTGGTGGCCGCCGTGGCTGTGACCAGCGCGTCGCCGCCGGTCCCGGTGCTGTCGTCGAACAGGTTCTGGTCGCAGTTCAGCTTGGTCGTGTTGCCCAGGCCGTTGAGCGAGATGTGGCTGCCCGCAGCAACGCCGTTCTGGAAGGTGTTGCCGTTGAGCGCGATGATTTCGCTGGTGGTGTCGAGATAAACGCCGGTCGCGTCGTAGTGCTCAAAGGTGTTGTTGACGAGCATGACCTGGTTGGCGCCCAGCACGATGCTGATGTTGAACGCCGCATCGCCGGTGATGGTGGAGTTGAAGATCGCCAGGAACTCAGACTGTTGTGCGATGAAGATAGCGTAATCAGAGCCCGCGGTGGCCTCGATAGTGGAGTCGATGATGACCGTCTCGGTGAAATCCAGCGCATTGAAGTTGCCGCTGGCGCCGAAAGTGATCGTGGAGTTGTCGATTTCGAGCATGGAGCCCTCGATATCGTCGCCGCCGACATCGCCGACACTGAGAACGTCGGTCAGCACGGTGGAGTTTTCAATGGTCAGCTCGGCGCCCATATGGCCGTTGGCGCCGTCGGTGAGGACGATACCGGTTGCGGTAAGCGCCTCGAAGGTGCAGTCCATGATGGTGATGTCGCCGCCGTTACTTTCGGTGCCGCCGCCAAAGTCGTCGTCGATGTCGCCGCCGATGGTCAGGCTGTCGACAAAGAACTCACCGGCCCCGGTGCTGCGGAAGGTGACGTCGACTTGTGATCCCGCGCCGGTCGGCGAGAAGATTTCGTCGACCGTCACGTCGGCGAACTCGACATCGAGCGCGCCGGTGAGGATCTCGCGAGCCGGGCCCGCTTCCACCGCGCCGCCAAGGGTCACGTCACCTGAGGCCGAACCGTCCCAGGCCACGCCGGCGCCGGTTGCGGCGCTGACGTCGAGCCAGCCGAGGATGAGGGTGCCCACATGGGTCACGCGCGTGTTGGCCTGCACGCTGTTGACGGCAAATGCGCTGCCCGTGCCCGCCCAGGCCGAGATGGCCACGGTCGTGCCGGTCAAGTGAATCTCGCACTCGAAATCGTTGGTGGTCAGGTCGGGCCAGGCCACGACGCCGCCGGCGCTGGTCGTAAAGCCAAGGTCGAGGTCCGCGGCAAAGGTGTGGATGCCTTCGCCCAGGATCAGGCCGTCGGCCACGTTGACTTGCACGTCGTCGTTGTAATTGATTGTTGCGCCAACCAGCGTCACTGTTCCGCCGTCTTCGTCGGCGCCAAAGCCGCCGCCGCTGACGAGCAGCGTGCCTTCGATGGTCACGGTGCTGCCAAGGGCAACGACGTGCACTTCGCCATCGTTGACAACGTCGCCGAGGAACGTGATGTCGCCGGCAATGGTGCCGGGCGCGCCGTTGTCAGAAAACGTAACCGTGCCGGGAGTCGTGGCGTCCTGGCTGAATACGCCGGCCGCATCAAGCGTGAAGTCTTCGTACACGATCAAGTCGTTGGTGCCGACGTCAAAGGTGCCGTTGATGATCAAGTCGCCGATGTCCAAGGCGGCCGTGGCCAAGTTGTCTGCGAAGGTCACGGTCACGCCTGCGGCAACCGTAAGCGACAAGAAGCCTTCGTCACTCAGTGATGCGGCGCCGCCCGTGGACTGGATGTCGGCGTCGGTCAAGAACGTCACATCCGTCTGGTCAAAGTCGAACTCGCCGGTGGTCTGGTTCAGCTCAAGTATCGTTGTGCCCGACGTGGCATCGAAGTCGACGTCCATGGTAGTGACGCTGCCGTCGTCCCAGCTGCCGGTTGCGCCCCAGGTGATGTTGCCCAGGATCGTGATCGTGGGCGTGCCGCCGGTGTCCGCGGGAGCGAGTGCGCCTAGCAGGGTGATGTTGTTGAGCGTCACCGTGGTGGCGCCTCCGGTGCTATCAATGTCAAAGGTCGAGTTAACAGCCGTCCCGATGATGAAGGTTCCGTTGACGACGAACGTCGCGCCGTTGCCGACCATCATGTCGGGGTCGTTGGCGTTGTCGATCAGTTGCGGCTGAAGGGTGGCCGAGAAAGTAAGAGAGCCGCCGCCCGCGATGCGGATGTTGTCTTCAACCTGGAAAATGAACGCACCGGTAAAGGTTGCCGCGTCGCCCGCGCCGATGTCGATGGCGTAGCCGCCCGTGCCAACGAGCGTGAACGCGTTGCTGAGCGTGAACGTAATGTTCAGGTTGGGGTTTGCGGCGCTGTCGACAGTTATGCGCTGGATGAAAATGTTGGGCAGCGTTACTGCGGTCTCGGCCACTGAACCGTCAAACAAAGCTTCGTCGCCGTTGCCCGGCGCCACGTTGCCGACCCAGTTGTTGCCGTCGGCGAAGGTAACGCCGTCGCCGCCTGCGTCCCAGATAATCGTTGCGGCATTGGCGCCGGCGGCTGCCAAAGAGCAAAGCGCAAACAGTACAAGCAAAGTCCGAATTTTCATTCTATGTCTCCTGTCGCTAACAATGCGGCGGTCGCCGCGGGATAGTTGTTGAGGCTGGAGAGGATAGCTCGGGCACGATTCGGTGCACTGGAAAATGCTGTGGTTTGCGCTCGCTAACTTTGTGCCCGCTAATTTCACGCAGGCAACAACACGCCGGGGCGGATTTCTCCGCCCCGGCGCTTTTTTACATCACGCGATGTTTATTCGCGGCGCAGGCGAAGCGCAGCGCCCAGTGACAGCGTCGCAAGCAACGCGAGAATCATCGCCACACTGCTTGTGCTGCCCGTGCTTGCGCAACCGCCGCCGTCGTCATCGCCGCCGCCCGAGGGCGGGAGAACCACGACGATGATGTTGAACGCGTTGCTATCCACGGTCACTCCGCCATCGAACTGCAAGATGTACGCTGTTCCCGGCAGGTCGATTGACAGGTCGGCAAACGTCGCACGCCCCGTCGCGGGGTTTGTCGCCACCGTTGTCGTGCCGCCCAGCACCGCGCCCGCCGTTCCACCCGACAGGATGTCGACGTCGATGTCGACTGTGCGGCTGAGCACCACGTTGCCCAGGCTATCGCGCAGCTCAACCACAACCGCCGGCGTGATGATGGCGTCTTCGTTGGTGTTGGTCGGCTGCGTGATGATCACGATCGCCGCAACACCGCCGGTCACATTCACGTCCGCGCTCTGTAGCGGCAAGCCGCTGACGACCGCCGTGGCGGATTCGGTAATGGTGATGCCGCTGGTGGCCGATAAATAGATGCCAATCGTGCCGGTAACGTCCGCGGCGCCGGCGGTAAACGTGACGGCAACCGACCAAGTAACGGTCGTGCCGTCGGCGATCACAACGCTGGGGACAGTCTGGACGCTCGACCCGCCCGAATGGTTCTCGTCGAGCGTGCCGCTGCCAAGTTCTTCACCGCTGTCATAGCGGCCGTCGGCGTCGGCATCTTCGAAAACCGTGACACTCTGGATGTCGCTCGCGACCAGGTCGCCGCTGAACAGCATTTGTACCACCAACTGTGTGACCGTGATGTCGTCGCCTGTGGCCGTGAGGTCGAAGTTGAACACGGTCTGGCGCGCGACACCGTCGGTGACGAGGCTGATGGGCTGGCTCGCCGACGCACTGAGCAGCAGTTCGTCCAGCGTGTCATCCCACGTCACCTCGTTGGCGCCGGCGCCGTCGTTGTCGTACGTTTCAGCAAGCGCGGCGTCGACATTAACCGCCGCAAGGCCGAAGTCGCCCGCGGTGCGGAAGTTCAGCCGATTGGTGCCGGTGATGTCGATGAAGGAGTCGGTCGCGGTGCCGGTGGAGAGGTCGAACAGGTTGTTGTCGCAATTCAGCTTGGCGGCGTTGGCAAGGCCGCTGAGCGTCATGTGGCTGCCCGACGCGACGCCGTTCTGGAAGATGTTGTCCCTCAACGCGTTGACCGTCGAGTTAGTCGCAATCTCCACGCCCGAAGCGTCGTAGTCCTCAAACAGGCACGCGACCATGCTGAGCGCCGCGCCGCCAAGCAGGATTGTCACGTCCGCCGCCGCGTCACAGGTAATGGTGGTTTCCGTGAGGCTCGCGCCGCGGGCGGTCGCCGCCATGGTGATGTCGTAGGCAAGGTCGTCGCCCGAGTCGATCAGGCACTGGCTCATGAACACCTGGCCAAACGGGTTGACCGTGAGGCTGGCCCGGATCAGCAGCGTGGAATTGTCCGCCACGATGTCCGAACCTTCCGTGTTGTTGGCGGCGCTGTTGTTGCCCACGGTAAAGCCGTTGCACGAAACCGTGGCGTTGCTCATTGAGAAGTAAGTTCCGCGGCCGGTGTTGCCGCCGTCGAAGATCTGGATGTTGTTGGTAAAGGTTGCGGTGCAATCCTGGAAGCTCACCTGCGCGCCGTTGAGCGCGTCGCCCACGGCCGAATCCTGGTCGCCTTCACTGGTGTAGCTGTTGATGATGAACTCGCCCGCGCCGGTGCTGGTGAAGGTGTACCACGCGCGATCGCCCGACGCCGCGGTCGTGACTTCATCGTGCTGGATGCTGCCCATCTGGACGTCGAGCTCGCCCGTGACGATGGTGAAAATACCAATGGCGTCGTCGCCGAAGACGTACGAGCAGCTTGTGTCGCCGTCCCACGCGATGCCCGCGCCGGTTGCGGCGCTGACATCAAGGAACATCAGGTGGATGTTGCCAGTCGCCACGATGCGCGACTCGGGCATTACGCTGGTCACGGCAAACAGCGAGCCGCTGTTGACGTCGATTGAAACGGTTTGCGTCGGGCTGCCGGTGATGGCCGTCAGGTTGATCTCGAACTGGAAATCGTTGTCGACGTCCGGTGCAACCACGACGTCGGCTGCGCTGGTCGTGCCTCCCAGGTCGATGTCGCCAAGGAAGTTGTGGATGCCCTCGCCAAGCTCCAGGCCGCCGGCAACGTCAACGCGAACGTCGCCGTTGTAGTTGATGGTCGCCGCGACCGCGGTTGCCGTCGCGCCGTCTTCTTCAGCGCCAAAGGAGCCGCCGGTTACGGTCAGGTTGCCGTTGAGGGTGAGCGTGGATCCCAACGCGACCACAGCGATCGAGCCCGCGCCGATGCGTTCGACGTCGCCGTCCAGCACGACCACGCCTTCAATGGTGTTCAACTGGGAGCCGCTGCCATAGATAAACACGTCGCCGTCCTGCGTAAAGGTTCCGGCGGCATCAACGCGGATCATGGTGCCGTCGGAGCCATCTTCACGGCCGTAGTACTCCAGCAAGTTGTTGCCGGCGTCAAAGGTGCCGTCAATTTCCATCACGAAGATACCCCAGAAAGTCGTGCCGGGGGTAAAACCGGCGTTGTCGGGAATAGTCAGCGTGCCGCCGACGGGGACCAGGATTTCGCCCCAGTAGCTGTCGTTGAACGTTCCGCCCGTGCCCAGCAAAAAGTTCGTGGGACCGGGGAACGTCCAAACAGCAAAATCGGTTTCTATTTCAAAGTTGTCGTTGCCGTTGGCGTCGAAGTCGCCGTTCATCGTGACGTTGTATCGCTCTGTGTCGCCGGTCAGCAGGTTGTACATGCCGAAATAAGCGTTGTCGCCCGTCGCGCGCAGGTCGCCGTTGATCGTAACGTCGATGTCGCCCGTGCCCATGATGTCGAACTCAAGGTCGCAGTTGGTAAATTGCTGGATCGCGTTGAACGTGATGACCGTGTTGCCGCTGGTGTTGTCGGCAAAAAACGTCATGTCCGTCTGGACGGCCAGCGTATTGGTCATCACCAGGCTTGCGCCGTCACCTATCGTAATATCGGGGACAGAGCCGCCGTTCAGCACAAGACTTCCGCTCATCGTCAGCGATGAAGCGGCGCCCTGCAGCCGGACGTCATCGGTGACCGCCACCGAGTTGGCGCTGGTGAACGTAACCGCATCGCCCACGCCGACGTCCAGCGAATACGCGCCAACGCCCGTCAGGATGAGGTTGCCCGTCAGGGTGAAGGTGATGTTGTAGTTAGCAAACGCGCCGCTGTTGACGGTTAGCCGTTGAATCGTCGTGAAAGGAATCGTGACGGCGGTTTCAGCCACCGAGCCGTCGAAGAGGGCTTCATCTGTCGCGCCCGGTGCGGCGTTGCCGACCCAGTTGCTGCCGTCAGAAAAACTAACACCGTCGCCGCTGCCGTCCCATACGATCGCTGCGGCGTTAAGGCTTCCCGCCGATGCGCAAAGCGCCAAGATCGCAAGCACCACCCAAGCACGAATTCCCATGCGTGTCTCCAGTCGGTTGACGTGTGCGGCCCAGCCGCCATTCGGTCAACCAAGGTCAATGAATACCGTCGGTGAAGGCGAGCAGTCTAGTTATCGCGCTGCGGCACGCAATGGACGCCGACACGAAAGCCGCTTGGAAAGCGGCTTCCAAGTTGGCGGGCGCTAACTCTTTGTTCGGAAACTACCGCCTGTAGCGGCGCGCCGCCCACGTCACCAAAACCAGCGCGGGGATCAGCAGCGCCAGCGCGGGCAGCATGTTGTCGCTGTATTCCGCGGTGCATCCGCCGCCGCTCTTGTGCTTGGGTAGCCCCGGCGCCTGCGTAACTTCAAAGATCGCGCTGTCTTCGGTCACGCTGCCGGCGCTAAAGCGCAACACGTAGGGCGCGCCCGGGCGGTCCAGCCGCAGGTCAAAGAATGTCGCGCGGCCGGTGCCAGGGTTGACGTTGGTGGTGGTTGAGCCGTACAGCACGGCGCCGCTGGGGCCGCTCTGGATGGTGGCGGCGATTTCAATGCTCTGGCCCAGCACGACGTTGTCGTTCATGTCGCGCAGTTCGACCACAACCGCGGGCGTGATCGATTCGTCTTCCTGCGTGTCAGTGGGTTGCACGACAATTACCAGCGAATCAATGCTGCCCGAGACCGCGACAAAGGTCGAGATCGGCAAGCCGAAGATTTCGGTCATGGTCGGCGTCGTCACGACCACGCCGTCGGCGGGCAACGTGGTCTCTATCGTGCCGCCGACATCCGCCGCGGCGCCCGCAAACGTCACGGCCACAACCCAGTTGCGGGTGTCGGCGGTAGCGATGTCCTCGTCATCGAGATCGAACATCACGCTGTCGGCCGCGACGGCCTGGTTCAGCGTCCCGGGCGTGATTTCTTCGCCCGGGTCAAAACCGCCGTCGCCGTTGGTGTCTTCATACAGCGTCGCGGTCGTCACGTCGCCGCTTGCCAGCGCACCGCCAAGGACGATGTCGAAAAACATCTCGCGGATTGTCACGTCCGAGCCATCGGCAAACACCATGAACCGCATCACGGTCTGGTTGGCCGTGCCGTCGGTCGTCAGCCCCGCGGGCTGGTTGTCGCTGAGCTGGATCGTCAGTTGATTCTGGGCATACAGGTTGCCCGCGGAAAACAATATCACCGCCGCAAGCAATAGCCTTGAGGTGAGGCCCATGGTTGAACTCCTTGTACAGATGTTTTCAGGGGAGGGGACAACGGTCTGAAAACACTCCGGTAAAAAGGCGACATCCCAGCCCCGTCGCCCGCTACCGTCACTACGCCTCCAGATTAACTTGCGCAGGATCAAAGTGCTATCGCGTCTTGCCCCAATCCTCGCGCAGAACGGCCATAAGCAACATGTCGGTGATTCCGCTGGGGCCGATGGCATTCTGGCGCTGGCGGCCCTCGAGCTGAAACCCTGCGGCCTCGTAGCATTTAATTCCGCCAACGTTGTCGGCGTCGACGCGAAGATGCACGCGATTGAGGTTGAGCCCGACAAAGGCGTACTCGAGCATGCGTGCGGCGATTTCGCGCCCCAGGCCCTTGTTCCACTGTTTGGGATCGCCGATCACGATGCCCCATTCGGCGCTGCGCACCAGCCAATTGATCTGGTGCAGACCAGTGCTGCCGATGACTTTGTCCGGCGGCGACTTCTTGAGGCCGAACACGAACACCACGTCCGTCCGCGCGACAAACGGTGCGGCGGCGGAATGGCTGCGCAGGAATTCGCGCTCGGCCTCAAGGCCCAGCGGGAATTGTGTGACGGACAGGTGTCCGCGCACGCGCTCGTCGTTGATATATTTGCCGATGATCTCGGCGTCGGCGATTTCCGGCGCGCGATACCACAGCCGCTTTGATTCCATGAACTCAATCATGATTACCCCGTTTGTTTTGCCACTCCTCGCGCAGCACCGCCATCTGGATTGTGTCCGAGCCGCCGTCCCGGCCCCGGGTTTCAGAGCGTAACAGGGATTCGCGTCGATAGCCCGCCGCTTCGTAGGCCTTGATGCCGCCCACGTTGCCGGCGCTGACGCGCAATTGCATCCGGTTCAAGTTGAGCGTCTCGAAGGCGTATTTCAAGAATCGCGCAGCCACTTCACGGCCATAACCTTTACCCCAATGCTCGGGCTCGCCGATCTGGATGCCCCATTCGCCGCGCGCCACGATCCAGTTGATGTCTTTGATCCCCGCGGCGCCGATCGGTTTTTCCAGCGCGTCTCCTTTGCGCCCGAAAAGCAGGCGCACTTCCGTTCGCGGTTGCGGCGGCAAAGATGACAGATGCCGCGTGTAGGCGTTCTCGACCTCGAGCCCAAAGGGAAACGACGCGCTGAACAGGTGGCGGCGCACCCGTTCGTCGTTAATCCAGCGGCCGAGTGTGGCCGCGTCGGCGATCTCGATGGTGCGGTACCACAGTCGCTCAGATTCCATGAAAACGAACATGGCGCTAAGATACGTTACGCACAACGCGGGGACAGTATGGACAAGCCAAACGAAAAGCTGATTGACGCCAAGCAAAAACTCGCCGAGAAAAAGTCCGCGCAGGGCGTGGGCGTTGGCACTGACGCGCCGAAAAAAGACCGCCTGCCGCCGGGCCAAAGGCTTGTTGATGGCTGGCCGGTGCTGGACCTCGGTATCCAGCCTCAAATTTCAACGGCGGACTGGAAGCTCGAAATCTCGGGCCTCGCAGACAAGCGCGCGTTTACGTGGCAGGATTTCCTCAAACTCCCGCAAACCAAACTCACCACCGACTTTCATTGCGTGACCACGTGGTCGATCTATGACGCCAAAGTCGAGGGCGTGCTGTGGAAAGATTTCATCGCGGCGGTGAAGCCCGAAAGCACCGCGGCCGCAGTGATGTTCCACAGTTACGACGGTTACTCGACCAACTTGACGATGGTCGACCTCGCGGCGGATCCGCAGGCGATGCTGATTCACAGCTATGACGGCAAACCGCTGGAGCGCATTCACGGCGGGCCCGTGCGCGGCTGGGTGCCGACGCTCTATGCGTGGAAAAGCGCGAAGTGGGTCAAGGGCGTCGAGTTCATGCCCAAGGACAAACGCGGCTTCTGGGAACTTCGCGGCTACCACAACCACGCTGACCCCTGGCGCGAAGAACGGTACTCCTGATGCCCAAATTGATAGCCATCGTTCCGTGCGAGACATTCTTTGCACTTGAACGGCCTCAGAGAATGTTGGGGCCGGGTTTTGAGTTCGGCGACGAGTTTGGCTTGCCGGAAGAAATCGACATTTACCTTGCTGTCAGCGGACTAGGCCAAGGCGACCCCATAGTCGTGGAGCTTGTTGGTTCGGACGGAGCGGTTCTGGCGGCTTCCTCAACTGCGGCGTTTGAAGTGCCCGATTACAACGTGCCGGGCGATGTCGCAGTGACACTTTCGCTACTTTCTGTGCATGTCTTTGGCCGGTATACTTTGATGGTGAGATCGGGCGACTGGCGCCTGGGAGAAACCGATGTCCAATTCTGTCAAGTTCCGTCCTAGGCGTTTTGTCGAGAAGCGTCCGAAGTCCGTCCAAACCATTCGTTTGAAGGACGGTGGGTTCAAGGTCGTTGATGCCACCGTCCCGGTAGTGCCAGGGAAGGATCGCCCGGTGCTCTTCGAATACCATCCCGGCGAATCCAAAAAGAAGCGCAAAGCCGGTTAGCGCTGGCTACCACAACCACGCCGACCCGTGGCGCGAAGAACGGTATTCGTAATGGCTTTCTCTCGCAGAGGACGCAGAGCGATTAGGGTTTTCGGCCGCGCTTTGCCTTCGGTTGTCTGAGGGTTTTCCAGACAGACGTAGCGAGTCACAGGTATCCCTTCTTGTCTGCATAACCCTGGAAATGGACACACGTGGTTTTCCCCGCAGCCCACCCGTAAAAGCAATACACCAGGCGCTCCGACCGACGTTGTTCTTCTTCGAAGTAGCTGACCCGAGCCAAGGTTCGACCGCCGTTGAAGGTGAAGCCGCGTTGACGGGCACCGCCCAGCAGGGGCGCCAACTTTTTTCTTAGGAATTCAGTTGGAAGTTCCCGTGGCGCGTAGCTCTGCGAATAGATGCGCAGTGTCAAGCCCGGTCGCCAAAACACGGTGTCCATGTTTTTGGCGTCCTCACGCCTGTTGAGCTTGGTTGGCAGGCTTAGGGACCAACCATCGTCAAGTCGGACGCGGCTATTGCATAGGGGAATGCATCGTTGAACGCGGTATCGGCTCGCCCGGCTTTTCCGGCAATCTGTTTTGATTGGCGTTGTTTGCGCGTTGAAGTCGAAAGGCGAGAGAGTTCTCTGCGTACTCTGCGAGAGACCGTTTCTAAGCTTGTCCCACGAATTGCTCTTTGGCGTTGTAGCTTGAGCGGACGTAGGGCCCGCTGGCGACCATCGGGAAGCCGAGTGACAACGCTTCCGCTTTGATGTCCGCAAATTCTTCCGGCGTCGCGTAGCGCGCGACGTCCGCGCAGCGGTCGACCGGTTTTAGATATTGCCCGACGGTCAGCATATCGACGCCGTGGGCGCGCAGGTCCTTCAATAGATTCGAAACTTCTTCGCGCGTTTCGCCCAGTCCCAGCATCAGCCCGCTCTTGGCCGTCATCTTCGGCGCGCGTTCCTTCACGCGGCGCAGCAGGTCAAGGCTGCGCGCGTAAATGCTGCCCGGCCGCACCGTCCAGTACAGCGACGGCACCGTCTCGATGTTGTGGTTGAAAATGTGCGGCTGCGCCTCGATCACCGTATCGATAGACGCGGTCTTGCCCTGAAAATCGGGCGTGAGCACTTCGACCTTCGCCTGCGGCAGCACTTCTTTGACACGGCGGACGACCGCGGCCCAATGCGCCGCACCGCCATCTTTAAGATCGTCGCGGTCCACACTCGTGATGACCACATGTGAGAGATTCATCCGCCGCGCGGCCTCGGCGAGGCGGTCGGGTTCGGTCGGGTCGGGTGCCAGCGGCTTGCCCTTGCCGACGCTGCAGAAGCTGCAATGACGTGTGCAGATTTCGCCGAGGATCATGAACGTCGAGGTGCCGCTGGCGTAGCAATCAGCCTTGTTGGGGCAGCGCGCTTCCTCACACACCGTGACAAGCTTTAAATCGTGCAACAAGTTTTCGAGCGGCTTCTGGCCGACGCCCTTGGGCAGGCGGCGTTTCAGCCACGCGGGTTTTCTCAAAGGCGCTTGTGGGTCCAGTACGCTCATGGCGGCCGAATCATAGAAGCAACGAGCCGCACGCGCCAAGAGCCAGCGCCGCCCGCCGAGTAATTTGTGCAATCGAAAATCCGATGTTTGCGAATTCGCTACGCGCGTTCGTTTTATGTCTTACAATAGGCAAATATTCGCGGAAACGCCGGGCAGCAAGGCTGTGGCCGTGAGCAGCAACTGGAGTTCCGACACGTCGCTGGTCAGGCCCGCGCACAAAGCGCGCATCGGTCCCGTCGTTCACTACACCACTTACGTCGGCATCCTCGCGCATGCGGGTTTCATACCGCTGTTCGCGTGGCTGGACGTTCCGTTCATGGCCTGGTTCAACGTGCTGAGCGTCGCGACCTGGGTTTTTGCCCGCTACATCAATGACCGCGGGCGCGGCGACCTTGCCGTCACGCTGATCACCGTTGAAATCTGCGCCCACGCGATCCTGGCCGTCAACTGGATCGGCTGGGCCAGCGGCTTCCACTATTACCTGCTGCCGCTGATTCCCGTGATGATGTTCAACGACCAGTGGCGCACGCTCAAGGCCGTGGCCGTGTGCGTTGCCGTCGCGGTCGCTTATGCCCTGCTGAATTTCGGCACCCGCGACGGTCCCTGGCTTTTCGTCAATGTGCAGGCCCTGCGCGTCGTCCACGACGCCAACGTGATGATCCTGCTTGTGGCGTTGCTGGTGATCAGCCTCTTCTTTCGCTTTGCGTCCGAAACCATCGAGCATCGCATGGAGGACCTCGCCATGACCGACGTGCTCACGGGCCTGCCCAACCGGCGCAAAATGCGCGTCGAGATGGACAAGGAAGCCTCGCGCCTGGCGCGCACCGGCCAATGCGCCGCGGTCGTGATCGCCGACATCGACCACTTCAAGCGCATCAACGACACCTGGGGGCACGAAAGCGGCGACCATGTGTTGCGCGGCCTTGCGCTGTTGCTTGGCGCCAACCTGCGCAGCCATGATGCGCTGGCGCGCTGGGGCGGCGAGGAATTTCTCTTCTTGCTGCCGGACACGGACATCGACCAGGCCGTCAAGCTTGCTGAGCGCATGCGAGCCGCGGTTGAAAAGGCGTCCTTTGGCCCGCGCAGATTGCTTGCCACCATGACCTTCGGCGTGGCGCTGCTCGACGCCCACAGCCCGGTCGAGGCCTGCATCCGCGACGCTGACCGCGCACTTTATCGCGGCAAGTTCGACGGCCGCAACCGCGTGGTCAAGGAAGAGCGCCCGGCGCCGCAGAAAAAATCTCCCACCGCGCAATCGAACCCGCACGCGCAGCCGGTTTCCTGAGCCGGTAGTGCGTCAGCTTGGCCTGTAGTTGGGGGCGACCGCAGGGAGCGTTGCGAAGCGGCAAACCCCAGTGTCGTGCGGCGTAGCCCCACCACTGTAGCGAGCCGTTGGGCGCGCCCC
>JADLAK010000057.1 GCA_020848275.1 Planctomycetota bacterium | reverse complement strand
GTGGGGTTTCAGGCGCGTAGCGCCGACACAGGGAATTTTGGTGTCGCCGCGATGCGGCTTGGAATCCTATCCCTTCCAAAACCCCCAGCTTCGCTGGGGGCTAAAAAGATTTCGGCGCTACGCGCCTTGACCTCTTACGGCGCGGATTCCCCAAATCCCTATTCCCGATTCCCGTGCCTCTACCCCTTTGACAGCCTTTGGGGTCGCCCCTACACTCTGCGCCTCAATTTTGGACCGGTCGGCGCCCGTGGCGTTTACCGGACGGCCTGCGCAAATGCGCATGCCGGCGGCGCGCCCGATTCACCTGCTACGGCGCGATTGTCCCCTGCCCTGAGCTTGTCGAAGGGCACAGCAGAGGCAATTCATTCATGGCTCAACCCGTTCCCGCTGGAAAACCTGCCGCTCCTGTTGCGGCTCCCGTCAAAACCGCCGCACCCGCAGCCGTCCCGGCCAAACCCGCCTCAACCGGGAGTTCAGGCGCCGCCGCCGCGCCCGCGCAGTGGTCGGGCGAAATCCCGAAACTATCGCCCGAGTCGCTGATCGACGCCGGCTTCCACTACGGCCACCGCACCAGCCGCTGGAACCCGCGCATGCGCAAGTACATCCGCGACAAGCGCAACGGCATCCACATCATCAACCTCAAGGAATCGCTGCGCGGCCTGATCCGCGCCAAGCACTTCCTGCGCAATCTCACCAGCACCGGCCTCAAAGTTTGCTTCGTCGGAACCAAGAAGCAGGCCAAGGACATCGTCCAGCTTGAAGCGACGCGCGGCGGCCAGGCGTTCGTCAGCGAACGCTGGCTGGGCGGCACGCTCACGAACTTCGCGACCATTCGCCGCCGCCTCGCGCGCCTTGAGAAGCTCGAAGCGCTGCTCAACGGCCCCGAATTCGCCCGCATGCCCAAGAAGATGCAGGCCGTGGCGATGCGCGAGAAGCGCAAGATTTTCAACAACCTGCAGGGCTTGCGCGTGCTGGACAAACTGCCCGCCTGCCTTGTGGCCGTTGACGCCAACGCCGAGAACATCGCCATCCAGGAAGCCAACAAGCTCGACGTGCCGGTCGTGGCGATTGTCGACACCGACAGCAACCCCGAGTTCGTCGACATCGTGATCCCCGGCAACGACGACAGCGTGCGCGGCCTGCAGATCATCCTGCACGAACTCGTCGAAGCCTGCATTGAAGGCAAGAAGATGCACGAGGCGGGCCAGGGCCTGAAGCTCAAGCTCGACCTCGAAATCCGCGCCTTTGATGATTACGGCGCCAAGCCTGAACGCGAAGGCGGCCGTGGCGAACGCGGCGGCGACCGTGGTGGTGATCGCGGCGGCGACCGCGGCACTCGTGGCCCGCGCCAGGGCGGCGGACACAGCGGCGGCGGTCGCGGCGGCCCTCGCGGCGGCGCGCGCGGCCCCCGCACCGAAACCCAGACGGCAGCGACCGAAGCCGCAACGCAGGAAGCCGTTGAAACGGCGGCGGCGCAGGAGTCGAAGGCTGCCCCGGCGCCCGTGGTTCGCACCAAGCCCCGCGCCCAGAAGAAGGAAGGCGAAGGCGCCCCTGCAGCCGGCGGCGCAAAACCGGCTGAAGCCCCGAAGGCTGCTGCCAAGCCCGCGGCGCCCGCTGCCAAACCTGCCGCACCGGCGCCCGCAGCCAAGAAGGAAGAGCCCAAGAAGTAGTAATGTAGGGACGCGGCTCTGCCGCGTCCGCCATTCAACGGATATTGGACGGAGGACACGGCTGAGCCGTGTCCCTACGTTTGGAGACGACAACATGGCAGAAATTACCGCTGCACTCATTAAAGACCTTCGCGACAAAACCGACTGCGGCATGATGGACGCCAAGCGCGCCCTCACCGAGACCGGCGGCAACATGGACGCCGCCATCGAACTGCTGCGCAAGCAGGGCACGCTCAAGGGCGGCAAGGTCGCCGGCCGCAACACGACCCAGGGCCGCGTCGGCATCGCCCTTTCGAAGGATGGAAAACACTGTGCGGTCGTGGCTATCGAGTGCGAGACCGACTTCACCGCGCGCAATGACAAGTTCATCGCGCTGACGGACACCGTCGCCGCCAATTTTGCCGAAAAGGGCGGCGACATCGGTGCCTCGCCCACGGTCAAAGACGCCCTCACCAAGCTGATCGCCACGACCGGCGAAAACATGAAGCTTGGCAAGAGCCAGCGCCTGACACTGACCGGCGTCGGCTTCTTTGGCACCTACCTGCACAGCGATTTCAAGCTGGGCGTGGCCGTGCAGATCGAGGGCGACGACGGCAAGAGCGATGGCGCGAAGTTGCTGGGCAAAGATCTCGCCATGCACGCGGCGGCGAACAACCCGATCGCGCTGGACAAAACCGGCGTGCCCGCAGATGTGATTGCCAAGGAACGCAGCATTCTCGCCGAAGCCGCCAAGAACGACCCGAAGAACGCCGGCAAGCCCGCGAACATCATTGAGAAAATCGCCGAGGGCCAGATCGGCGCGTTCCTCAAGGACCGCTGCTTCGTCGAGCAGCCCTTTGTGAAAGACCCGAAGGTGTCGGTCACCCAGCAGGTCGAGAACGTCGGCAAGACCATTGGCAAGACGCTCAAGGTCACGGCCTACACCCGCATCAAAGTCGGCGAATAAAGCAGTTGTGGCTGGGGCCTCCGTGCCCCAGCACGGAATTCCAGTAACTTCCGATCAATTGGACTTGGGCCAAGAGGCCCCAGCCACAAAAAAGAACCCCGCCTTGCGCGGGGTTCTTTTATTCCCAGGGCGCGCGGTCGCGCGGTTTGGGCATGATCGGCGCGGGCGGCGCTGGCGGCAGCATTGGCGCGTTCAATGGCGGCGGCGAGGGCGACCACGCCGCCGGTTGGGCGACACTCCTTCGCGTCGCATCCACTTCGGCGAACACCGCGAGACGGGTCGTCAATTGCGTCAGCGTTTCCGGCGGCAGGATCGCGCGATCTAGCAGCGTCTGGCTCATCAGCTTGTTGCCCTCGGTCCAGCGCAGGTCGCCCGACACATAGGCGCTTTGGCCGCAAGCGGGACAACTATAGAGGATGTACACCATGCGCGAGTCGCCGCGCGCCGAAACCTGTTGAGGATACAGCAGCGTCTGCAGGTCGCCCGCATGCTCGGCGGCTTTGAGAACGCGGGGATCGACGGGCTGCACTGTGCCAAGCTGGCGCGACCACATCTGCTTATGGCATTTCTGGCAACGCGTCTGGCGGCCAAGGTAAAGAGCGATGAAAGCCGCCGGCGCCAGGATGAGAAATGCCTCCCCAAGCCACAGGAAATAGACATTCGCGCCTTTGTATTCGGTGGTCGTGACTTTGCCTTTGTTCGGGCCTTTGAGTTCTGTCGAAGTTGTCACCCAACCGCTTTCGACTCGCCAGTTGATGTAGTCGAAGAACCCGTACTGCTCCAACACGAATTCGCGTTCGCCGTCGGTTTCGAAGTCGGTCTGCAAAATACCCTGCCGGAACGCGACGTAGGCCTGGACGTGGCCGACGACCAGCGCCAGCGCGCCCGCGGCAACCGCAAACCACATCACATTACGGCCGCCCCTGCAGCCCAGACGGCACATCAACTTGCCTACCAGAATGCCGATCAAGATGCCGAGAATCAGCGCGATAAAACCCGGCCCCTCTGGGTTAGTCATCGCGGTGATCGCCATCTGGTAGGGCCAGCCGGCAAACCCCACGGCGAAGCACACGGCGACCCCGATCAGCGCGCCGGCACTGGTGAACTTGTTTTCGCTTACGTAGGTCGGAAGACTTGTCATTGAGGCTTCGCCCGCTGCGCAAGGCGGGTCATTTCCGCGTCGCGCTTGGCCTTCGCGGCGGCTTGACGAAGCCTGGCGTTTTCCGCTTCCGCTGCGCGACGCACGGCCATGGCTTCGCGCTGCACAATGTCAGCTGCGGAAGGAGACGGAGCAAGCAGCCTTGGCGGTGTGCGCTGCGCTGGGAAACGCGGCGCGTTTGCTTGGGGAGCAGGCGGCATCGCGGGAGCGTTGCGCAACGCCTGCACATACTGAACTGCGACGTCAGGAGCCAAGCCAAACCCCTGCGCCAGCGCATGCGCAACCTGCTCGTCTGTGTACCCTTGTGCGGCCAGAGACATCACGTAGTTGCGCACTTGGTCGCCCTGCGCGCGCTGGGCTGCCGTCGCGGGCGAAACGTACTGCGGCGCGGGCTGGCCGAAGTGCGGCGATACCTGCGCACCCGCCGGAACTTCCGGCATGTTCCGGATGCGCAGCCACGTAAAGAAGTTCATTGTCAGGTAAACAACGTTGACGACGCCCGAGATGTACCCCCACCAGCCCAGCACCAAGTTGTGCAATTGCGTGCTGCGATGAATCTTCAAGGCGCAGTTCTTGCACATCGAGCCGCTGAACGTCTGGTACTGCATCACGATGAGCATGCCTGTCACCTTGTAAATGGAGACCGGCATGGTGGGTGCTTCAACGCCGCAATTTTCGCAGAACATGGCTTGCCCGCCCGAGGCCATATGGACTTTACTCACGATGCCGTTGGCGTAAAGCTGTCGGCGATTTGAGCCCAGCCCGCAAACACATATAACCGCACCATGCTTCGCACCGGGGTTGTTTCATTCTTGAATGCGCAGCCCCTGTGGGTCGACCTGCAGGGCGATCCGCAATTTGAAATCGTCGCCGCACCCCCAGCGCAGCTCGCCGACATGATGGCTGCGGGCAAACTCGACCTCGGCCTGCTGCCCTCGTTTGAGGCGCTGAAACTCCCCAACGTTGAACTGCTCACTGACCTCGGCGTCGCCGCCGACGGCGCGGTTGAAAGCGTCGGCCTTTTCGCCCAACCCGGCACCAACCACGCCAAATCGCTGCTGATCGACGGCGACAGCCGCACCAGCGCGGCACTCGTGCGCATCGTGCTCAAGGCCATCGGCGAAAACCCGATGATCGCAACCGGCGCGATCGCCGCCGAGAACGTCCCTACTTGCGGCCACGAAGCCGCGATGCTGATCGGCGACAAATGCCTGAAGGCGCGTGCGCTGTGGCCGCAACTGATGTTTCTCGATCTCGCCAGCGCGTGGAAGGAACTGACGGAACTGCCGTTCGTGTTCGCGGTCTGGACCGCGCGGCCGGGCGTGCTGAGCGGCCACATTCAAGGCCGCCTGCACGAAGCCCTGGTCAACGGTCGCGAAAAAATCGCCGCGCTGGCCGAAGCCGCGCGCGAAGCCACGCACTGGTCGACGAGTTCTCTGACACGCTACCTGGGCGAGACAATCAAACACCGGCTGGATGAACGCTGCCGCAACGGCCTGCGCGAGTTCGCGCGGCGCTGCGTCGCCGACGGCCTGCTGCCCCCGGGCTGCGAAAAGCGGGTGGGCTGAACAGCTTTTCTCCACGGAATACACGGAGAGCACGGAAAACTGCCACAACAAAAGCAATCCGCAGATTGCGCAGATGGCCGCAGATAACAGCAACGCAAAAACAGTTGGTTTTATCTGCGTAAATCTGCGTCATCTGCGGACAGCAGTTGCTGTTGTCGTGTTTCCTTCCGTGTTCTCCGTGGACAATGCCTTTTGCGGAAGCCCTCGGCGCGGTATTGTGCAAGGGCTGGGGACAGGATGACGGCTAATGATTGATGTAACCAACGACAAACGCCTCAACGAAATTTCGGACAAGGTCCTGTCCGGCAAGCGCATTACGTCGACCGAAGGCCTGTGGCTGCTTGAAAACGCGCCCGACCACGCGCTGGCGGTGCTCGCGCACCATGTGAAGACCGTCAAACATCCTGAGCCCTACGTCAGCTACGTGATCAGCCGCAACATCAATTACACCAACGTCTGCATCACGGATTGCGATTTCTGCAGCTTCTACCGCCGCCCTCTCGACCCCGAGGCCTATTCGCTCACGCTTGAGCAAATGCGCGAGAAGGCGCAGGAGACTTTGGACTTAGGCGGGACTGAGATTCTTCTTCAGGGCGGGCATAACCCGAAACTGCCGCTGAAATATTACCAGGACATGCTCGGCCAATTCCGCGCGATGGGCCTGCACAACCACAGTTTCAGCCCCAGCGAAATCCAGAACTTCGCACTGTTCTGGGGCATGACGGTGCCGCAAGTGCTGAAGGAACTGATTGCGGCGGGTTTAAACAGCATCCCGGGAGGCGGCGCTGAGGTTCTCTCTGATCGCGTCCGTAACATCATCTGCCCGAAAAAGGGCGGCGCACAAGACTGGCTGATGCCGATGCGCGAGGCGCACAAGCTTGGCATTCGCAGCAGCGCGACCATGATGATGGGCCACGTCGAAACCGTCGCCGAGCGCATCGAGCACATCGAACACCTGCGCAACCTTCAGGACGAAACCGGCGGGTTTACCGCGTTTATCGTGTGGACCTTCCAGAGTTTCGGAAACCGCATGAGCAACATCAAGATGTCCGGCGCGCGTGAATACCTGCGCATGCTGGCGGTCTCGCGCATCTACCTCGACAACTTCGACAATTTCCAGTCGAGCTGGGTTACGCAGGGCGGGCAGGTCGGCCAGCTCAGCCTGCGTTACGGCTGCAACGACATGGGCAGCCTGATGATCGAAGAGAACGTCGTGCGGCTGGCGGGCGCGTCATTCCGCATGAACGAGTTGATGATCCGCGATTTGGTGCGCGAGGCCGGGTTTACGCCGCGCCGCCGCAACTTTTTCTATCAGTTGCAGGACGAACCCGCGGGCCTGGACCAGAAACTGCGGGCGGAAAGCATCGCGAGTGACCCCGGGCGTGTACCTGTAAGCGCGTAGTCTCAACGGCCTTGGGATTGCGTGCGCGCCTTTTCAGGAAAGTCCTTCACGTACTCAAACACGGCGCCGGCAGCTTCCCGGTCCTCACTCACGTAGTAAGTCAACCGTGGTCCGACCCCCCGCCGCCGATACAGGGCGAAGGGGCCAACGTCTACGGCCTCATCGCCATATTCAGACGTCCACGTAAGTTCCCGAACGCCATTGCTGATGCTAACTGTCGTAATCGGTGGGTCGCTTCGTTTCCAGCTCAAGGGTGCAAGTATCTTGTTGAGTTGTTGTATCTCGGAAGCGGTTAGGGTGTATTCCTGCGTGCCACCTGAACGATCAACTCGGTCAACTTTTGCTAAGACCCTATTCCGCAGGATCAACGAGTTTGGTGGCAGGCTGTCTGGGAACGATGGCCCACAACTCGCGCAGAGCAGCAACGCCAATGTCATACCGGGAATAATCGAAAGGCGACTCATAATAAACACCTCTGGGGCGGGGACGCCCCAGCCACATGCCACGTTACGGCACGTCTTTTTCGATGGTGGCCAAAAGGCGGTCGTCGGCGTCGCGATAGATCGTTTTGCCGTCCTTGTCCTTCGTCGGATAACTCAGCTTGATCGGCGTGCCGTAGGGAAAACTCTCCTCGGCGTTCATGCGGGCTCGCTCGGCCGAGCCGTATTCGCCCGGCACCGCCACGCCCGGCAGGACCACCACTTGCAGCTTGCCCTCGGCTTCCACTGTCAGCGACGCATTGGTCGTCCAACGCAGCACTGTCGCGCGCGCGGGACCCGCAACCTGTTCGCGCGGCGTCTCGGGCTGCTTTTCGGGCGTCTTGGCCGGAGTTTTCGAGGGTTCCTTGGGCTTCTTTTCGTTGGCGCGGGGATCCTCGCCGCGGGCCAGCGCCTCGGCCTCTTCGTCCGTGGGCTGATAGCCAATCACGCGGCAGCCTGAAAGCATGGCTCCCGTCAACGCAAGTACAAGCAAGGTGTTTTTCACAATCGGCATCCTACGGTCGTCCAACTTCCCGTAAACCTTCTCTACCATTGTAGGGCGTCTGGGCGCAAACTGTTCCCATGGCCCGCGAAAAACCCCAGCTCGAAACAACCCGGCTGATCCTGCGCCTGCCCGAAGCTGCCGACGCCCCGGCGCTGGCATGCTACGCCATCGAAGAACGAGCTTTTCTGGCGCCCTGGGGGCCGGTTCGCCCCGACGCCTACTACACCGAAGACCACTGGCAACAACAGCCCGCGACGCAACTCCAGAATTTTCTCGAAGACAAAGGCCTGTTGCTGTTCGCCTTCGACCGCGAAAACCCCGCGCAAGTCCACGGCCGCGTGAGTTTCAGTAACTTCGTTCGCGGTGCGTTTCACGCCTGCCACCTGGGCTATGAGTTACGGCGGCGGTCGCAGGGCAAGGGCCTGATGCATGAGGCCCTTGAGGCCGCCATCGCCTACGCTTTTGCCGAACTCAACCTGCACCGCATCCAGGCCAACTATATGCCGCGCAATGAACGGTCAGCCAGGGTGCTTGAGAAACTCGGGTTTGTCATCGAAGGCCGGGCGCGCGCCTACCTGCTGATTAATGGCGTCTGGGAAGACCATGTCCTGACCAGTTTGACCAACCCGCGGTGGCGGCCTCCCGCGTAAGCACGCCACTTCCAAAACTGGTAACATGCGACGTCATGGACGATAAACACGACAAGCCGCAATTGACGGAAAAGGACATCACGGATTACGTGATGCGCGAAAACCTTGAACGCTACCAGGGCGCGTCGTGGGAAGGCTCGTTCAAGGAATACCTCGCGCTGGTCACCAAGGACCCCTACCGCCACACGCGCACGTCGTACCAGCTTGTCTACGACATGATCAAACACTTCGGCACCGAGGACTTCGAGGACAACGGCGAACAAGTGCGGCGCTACAGCCTGTTCGACGATCCCTTCAGCAACGGCAAGAACGCGATTTACGGGCTGGAGCGCACCATCACGCGCCTGGTGAAATACATCCGCGCGGGCGCGCGCGAAGAGGGCAAGGAGCGCATTTTTATTCTGCACGGCCCGGTGGGCACGGCGAAAACCAGCATCCTCGATTTGATGGCGCGCGGCCTTGAGGCCTACACCTCGACCGAAGAAGGCGCCTGCTACACGTTTGCGTGGCGCTTTGGCAAAGACTTCCACAGCGAAGGCAGCGGCGGGCTGGGCTTTGGCTCGGACCGCACAGGCGACTACGCGGGGTTTAAAAATCCTGTCGCGGTGCTGCCAAGCCAGATGCACGAGCATCCGCTGTTTTTGATCCCAAAGCCCGCGCGGCGCGAGCTGCTGAATAAACTATTCGACCGCTCCGGCGTGCACCACAAGAAGGTGATCCCGCACAAGCTGCTGGAGGGCGAGCTCGACTTCAACAGCAAACAAATCTACGACTTTTTGCTGCGCCGCTACAAGGGCGACTGGCTGAAGGTGATGGACCACGTGCTGGTGCAGCGCATGGTCTACAGTGAAAGCGGCGGCATCGGCATCGCGAAAATCCCGCCTGAGGGAAACGTCGAGACGGCTAGTTCCCCCGTCACCATCGACGAGAACTTCAAATTCATCGCCAACTTGCTCAACAGCGTCAGCCTGGTGCGCTACCACGGCAAATACGTGCGCGGCAACCGCGGCCTGGTGCACTATTCGGACATCTTCAAGAAGCCTGTCGGCTACCTTCAGCACCTCCTGTCGGCGGTCGAAGAACACAAGATGGACTTCAGCGAAGTCTCCTGCGACATCGATGTGATGATCATCGGGACCACCAACCTCGCGGAGTATTCGGCCCTGCGCGCCGACCCCCTGTCCAAGGCGCTGCGTTCGCGCATGCGCAAGATCGACGTGCCGTACCTGCTGAATTACCAGGACGAAGAAAAGATCTACAACCGCGGCCTGCGCCAGGCCAAGCGCTACCACAAGATCGCGCCGCACACGACCGAGATGGCGGCCCTATGGGCTGTAATGTCGCGCGTGCAGAAAAGCGACCTGCCCAACGTCAACGACTTGACGGAAGAAACGCGGCAGGTGATCAGCAAGCTGACGCCGCTGGCCAAGAGCATGCTGTATTCGGGCGAGTTCCCGCCGACGCTTTCGTCGCGCGAACGCCAGGCGCTGACGCGCGAAATCCGCCGCCGCCTGCGCAATGAATACGTCGACGAAGGCATGGACGGCATCCCGACGCGCATCTTGCAAAACGTCTTTGCCGACATTTGCGAAGACGACAGCGAGGACTGCATAACGCCCTTTGCCGTGTTCAAGCAGCTTGACCGCGTCGTCGAGCAGGGGCCCGTGAACTACGACTTCCTGGCGCGCCAGCGCGACGACGGCTACCACGACTTCCGCGCATTTACGGCGATATTGCGTCAGCGTTACGACGACGTGCTGTCGACGGAAATCGAAAACAGCATCATCAATGTCGACAACACGGAAATTGAAAGCCGCATCCGCGAATATTTAAAACACGTCAATGCCTACAACCGCAAAGAAAAGCTGCGCAACGAGATGACCGGCCGCGACACCGAGGCCGACGAACGCCTGATGAAGCGCATCGAGGAACTCATGCAGGTTGAGGACAGCGAGCGCGACTTCTACCGCTTCAAAATGGTCAGCCGCATGACCAACGCCATGACCGGGGGCACGGGCCACGTCAAGCCGCCCGCCGGCGGCACCAGCAGCGCCATCGTGGACTTCCACGAGATTTACAGCGACGTGTTCAAGGCCCTGCACCGCAACCTATACCGCGAAAAGCGCGACAAGATCAACTGGACCAACGTCAAGCGCGGGCTCGAGCGCGCGCCGGGCCGCGACGAATTCAAGGAACTCGCGGCCAAAGACGGCGCGGCCATGCACGGCCCGACCGAAGTGCTGCTGGCCAACATGGACAAGACCTACGGCTACTGTTACGAGTGCGCGCGCACGATCATCCTGTACTTCATAGACAGGCGTTTGGGCGCCAAATAACGGTCGCGCCATACAGATACCTGAAAGCTGATACCCGATACCTTGCGAGGTATCAGGTCAAAGGTATCGGCTACCAGAATCCGCGACGGACAAGTTAATGGCAAAGAAACCAACCAACAACGATCCGGGCTGGGTTGCGCTTCCCGGCGCAAAGCCCGAGGACATCAAGAAGGCATTTGAGCAGCACCCGCCCAAGCCCGCGTCCAAGGACGAGGACATCGGGCCAAACGCCCAGGATTCGCAGGAACTCAATTACGATCCCGGCACAGCCGTCAGCGAGCCGGAACCCCTGCCCGCCGCCGCCAAGCTCACGGATCTGCCGCTGAAGTGGCTGGTGCTAACGCTGATCGTCTGCATCGGCGTGGGTTATCTGTTCCAGAACGCCGAGTACAAACACCTGGTCAACACCGTTCGCGAGAAGCACCTGCTCACGGACGACCAGCAGAAGACCGTCGACGACGTGCAATCGGTCTACGACCAGCGCGAAGCGGTCTCGCGCCAGATTCGCAAGTACAACGAGCTCAAGCGCAAGCTGCGCGACATCGAAAACGGCCCCGCGCCCGCCCCGCCGCCCTCACCCGTCATTCGCGCCAAAGATGCCGAGAAAACGCCGGCTAAGGTCGACCCAGCCAAGGCCGAACCGCCCAAGGCCGCGGAACCCGCCGAGCCCGACGTCGACCTGCCCCTGACGCCCGAGGCCCTGCGCGCCTGGATCAAGATCAAGGCCGGCGACAACTACGACGCCGGCCGCAAGATCGCGACCATGGTGGCGCTGGCCATGGGCGGCTTTGGCCTGATATTGCTGGCGCTTTTAGTGCGCGTGATTGGCGCAGCGGTGCTTGGCGGCACAACGCTCGCCGTCACTTATTTCACGGGCATCGAGCCGCTGTACATGTGGATAGGCACTGGTGCGGCGGCGCTGTTTGGCGCACTGCTTGCGCCGCGCATGTTGCTGGCGAGCATTTATTCCAACGGCGCAGTCGCCGGCATGGTGCTGGGCGGCGTCGCGCTTGGCGGCGGGACGTATCTCATCACGCAAAACGAATTCCAGGCGCTGCTGGGTGTTGGCGTGGGTGCTGCGGCGGGCGCGTTGATCGGCATCAAAGTGGCCCGGCCGCTGTACCTGTGCGCGGTGCTGGCGAATTCCGCGGGGCTTGCGACCTGGATTCTGTGGCTGTGTTGGGGCGACCTGTATCCCTACTTCTTCCCGGCGACATTCGGCGGACTGATGATCGTCGACGCCGTGATCACGCGCATCTACCACAAGGTAAGATGGAAGCACTAACTCCAATTCAAAATTAGAAATGCAAAATTGAACAACCAGGAAGCCGTTTCATTTTGAATTTTTCATTTTGGATTTTGAATTACGTTTCGGCCCGCCAGCACACCCGAGCCAAAGGCGAATTGCCGGTTCACCGCAAGGCTTGACCCGTCAACATCCAGCATCTCGCCGGCGATGAACAAACCCGGCACAAGTTTGCTTTCGAACGTCCGTGGGTCGACCTCGCGCACGTTCACGCCGCCGCGCGAGCCCAGCGCCGCGCGCGAGCCCAACGTCGCCGCGACGGTAAGGCGTGTGTTGGTGATCTGGTGCAGGATTGCTTCACGCTCGCGCAGGCCGAAAACACGCACCCGCGAATCCGCGCGCAAGCCCAACAGCCGGATCATTTCGAGCGACAGGCGCATCGGCAGCATGTGGTCCATGGCGCTGGCGAGGTCCTGGCGCGCGTACTGGCCAAAGGTCTCGTACTGCCACTTCGCGACCTGCTCATGCGTCATGCCGGGATAAAAATTCAACACGACCTCGACCTGCTTGCGCGCCATCAGCGCCGTGTCAATCTCGCGCGAAAATCCAAACAGCCCCGGCCCCGTCAGCGAATTGCGCGTGAACAACACCAGCCCGCGGCAGTTGCCCGCCTCGCGCCCGTCGATCACCAGCGTCGCGTCCACATTCATCCACAGGCCCGGCAGCCGCCCCGGCCAGTATTGCGCCACGCGCACCCCCACCAGCGCCGGGCTGCAATCCTCAACCGAATGCCCCAGCCCCTGCGCCAGCCGCAACCCCTGCGCGCCGTCAGCCACTTGCGGCGCGTGATTGCCGCCCGTGGCAAGGACCAGGCGCGCGCATTCGAATTCGCCATCCGTCAGCGTCAGTTTGAAGCCCGATTTCGCCTTGCGGATCGCGCTCACGGGCGTCGACAGGCGCAAGTCCGCTTTTTTCAGGGCCTTGAGCAGCGCGTCCACGAGGACTTGGCCGCTGGGTGCGCGCAGGTCGCCGTCTTCATCGGTCGTCAATTTGATCTTGAGCTTCTTGAACCAGTCGAGGTCAAAGGCGCGCAGGGCGTCCTGCACAAAGCGGGCGTGGCGACCGTGGAAACTTTCATGGCTTGCGTCGTCGCGGCCGACCACGCCCTGTCCGCGGCCCAACAGGCGGAGCTTTCGCGCGGGCTCGGGGCGCTGTTCGAAGATTGTGACGTCGGCGCCCGCGCGTAAAGCTTCAAGCGCCGCGGAGAGTCCCGCGGCGCCGGCGCCAACAATTGCTACAGATGGACCTTTGGTTTTGGGCAAGCGTTACGAAGCCCTAACCGTTGGGGAAAATCGCGCGGCGGACAACTTCATAGTAGTTCGTGTAATGCAGCGCCGCGTAACCGCCGTAAAGCAGCGCGGCGAGCCACGAAAGCAGCATGCCGGTCCCGCGGCCGGACTTGCCGGAATCCTTTTCAAGGTTGGGCACGATCACGCCGCCCATGGCGACCATGAAGAAGGTCGCGACGTACAGGAGCATGCTGCTGGGCGAAGCAAAGCTGCGGGCGACCTCAAGGGTGAGGATGTAGAGCGCGCCCCAAACCAGCGCTACGACGATGTTGAAAATACCCAGGAAAAAGGTGATGGACTTGCGACCGTCGCTGGTACGAGCCAAGGCTATTCTCCTTGCGCGTGAGGAAGCCGGTAAATGTAACTGCTTTGCTGCCCGGGGGCTTCTTCGACTCCCACGGTAATCGTCGACAGGTTACGGTGCTCCGCCCGCTTGACCAGAGCATCGTATATACGTCTGGCTAAATGTGTTGCGAGAATTTCGGTCGACGTATTCGGGCAATCCATCACAAGCGTATCCTGGACCGGGAAGGCAAAGCGGCTGCCGTCCTTGTGCTCGGCCAATACTTGCTTTCCTTCCTTCCAGACTTTCAGCACCGGGCTGTGCGCCGGGAGAATTGTTTTGTGGTCAAGCTCGTCGCAGGCCTGTTTAACAAGCGGTTTAAAGGTGATGTAGTCGAGAAGATAGTGGCCCGGCCCCAGCTCGCCCTCGACCTCGACCCAAACCCAGTAATTGTGGCCGTGCAGGGGCTCGCGCGAGCCGTCGGCGAAAATCAGGAAATGCGCGCAGGAGAAGTTGAAGTTCTCTTTTTCGACTCGAAGTTTGTAACTCGGCATGAAATCCCTTCGACCCGCCTAAAGGCATTGTCTCACGCAAAGCCGCCAAGGGACAATGAATAGCCCTGAAGTTTATTTGCGACTTTGCGCCTTTGCGTGAGGCGCAGTTAAAACTGCTTCAGAAAGCGCAGGTCGTTGCTGACGAACCAGCGGATGTCGCCGATGCCGTGCTTTAGCATCGCGATGCGCTCGACACCCATGCCAAAGGCAAAGCCCGTGACCTCGTCGGGGTCATAGCCGACGGCGCGCAGCACGTTGGGATGCACCATGCCGCAGCCGAGCACCTCGAGCCACGGTTTGCGCAGGTGCTTGAACATCGCGCAATCGATGTCGATCTCCGCGCTCACCTCGGTGAAAGGAAAGTAATGGGGCCTGAAGCGCATGCGCGTGTCGGCGCCGAAGAATTCTTTGACGAAGAGTTCCAGGCACGCCTTCAGGTCGCCGAAGGTTAAATCCTTGTCGACCGCGAGGCCCTCGACCTGGTGGAACATGAAGTGGTGCGTCGCGTCGACGGTGTCCGGGCGATACACGCGGCCCGGCGCAATCACACGCACCGGCGGTTTAACAGACTCCATCGCACGGATTTGAATAGTGCTTGTTTGGGAGCGCAAAAGCATCGGCACAGGCTTAACATCCCAGTCCGGGGCGTTGAGCTGGAGGTAGAAATTGTTCTCTTCATTGCGCGCGGGGTGGCCGGGCGGGATGTTGAGCGCGTCGAAGTTGTGGCGCTCGTCCTCGACCTCCGGGCCCTCCGCCAGCGCAAATCCAAGCCGGTTGAATATCCCGACGATTTCCTCGAACGTTTGCGTGATCACGTGCGGCCGGCCGACGTCAAAGCCCTTGCCAGGGCGCGTCAGGTCGATGGCGTCTTTCGGCAGCGGCGCCGCCGCGTCGCCCAGTTTGGCCTTGGCCGCGCTGTAAGCTTCCTCGAGGTCTTTAGCAAGCTGGTTGGCGGCCTTGCCGAACTCCGCGCGCTGCTCCTTGGGCACATCCTTCATGCCGCCCAGCATCGCCTTGGCCACGCCCTTGGGCCCTATGAATTTAATGCGGGCGGCCTCCAGCGCCTCGGGCGTTGACGCAGCGCCAAATTCCGCCAACCCTTGGGCGCGCGTCGTCACAATGAATGCCAGGTCGTATGCCATGCGGCGCGGAATTGTAGCGACACAGGCCTACACGGCCAAGACGGCGGGTGTACCCGTGGCTACGCCTTCCAGGCGTAGCAATGCTGCGGCTGGAAGCCGCAGCTACATGTATCATCACGCCCCGGTGAAAACGGTCATCGGCAAAATGTTGATGGTGGGCGCCCTCATTGAGGTTGCAGGCGCCGTGTTTCTGTTTGCGGCAAGCCGCGACACGCGAACTGCCGGTTGGTTTACTCTCTGGAGCGGCGTTGTTCTGTTCGCTCTCGGCGCCTATCTCGCGCCCTACATTCTTGCGCGGCGGCTGATTCGCTCGGGCTCGCGATTCTTCTACAAAGTGCGCATGGTCGGCCGCGAGCACATGCCGCGAACCGGCGGCGCGCTGCTTGTCGCCAACCACCTGAGCTTCGTCGACGGCCTCTTCATAATGCTGTCGACGCGACGGCCCGTGCGCTTTCTGGTCGAGGAATCCTATTTCAACAACATCTTTCTCAAGCCCTGGATGAAAGTGCTGGGCTGCATCGCAGTCGCCCAGAACAGCGGCCCGAAGGACCTGCTGCGCGCTCTTCGCCGGGCGGGCGATTACCTCGACGCCGGCGAAGTCGTCTGCATCTTCGCCGAGGGCCAGATCACCCGCACAGGCATGCTGCTGCCCTTCAAGCGCGGCCTGGAGCGCATTGTGCGCGGCCGCAACGTGCCGATCGTGCCCGTGAACCTCGACCGCGTGTGGGGCAGCATTTTCAGCAACGAGCGCGGCCGTTTCGTCACCAAGCTGCCGCGCCGCTTCCCCTACCCTGTCACCGTCAGCTTCGGCGCACCGCTTCCATCGAGCACGCCCGCGGCCGAGATTCGCGCCGCAGTGCAGGATCTCGCGACCGAGGCCTGGATCTACCGCAAAGACGACTTGCGGCCGCTGCCATTTTCGCTGGCATCCGCGGCGCGACGCCATCCCTTTCGCACGCTGTTCGCCGACGAAATGCGCGGCGAGGTCAGCGGCCTGAAGTCACTGACCGGCAGCATCGCGCTGGCGCGCGCGTTGCGCCCAAAGTGGACCGACCAGAAGGCCGTGGGAATCCTGTTGCCGCCGAGCGTCGCGGGCGCGCTGGTGAACATGGCCGCGCATTTGACCGCGCGCACGGTCGTGAACCTCAATTACACCACGGGCAAAGCCGGCATCGAGTCCGCCTGCCGCCAGGCCGGTTTGAAAACCGTCGTCACCAGCAGGCGCTTCATCGAGAAAGCAAAGCTTGAACTGCCCGAGGGCGTCGAGATTGTTTTGCTTGAGGACATCGCCAAAACCATCGGCGGCTTTGAACGTGTTAAGTGTCTCGCGATGGCGGCGCTGGCGCCTTACTGGCTGATCGAACGCGTCGCCGGCGCGCTAAAGCGCCACGGCATGGACGACGTCTGCGCGATCATTTTCAGCAGCGGCAGCAGCGGCGAGCCCAAGGGCGCGCAGATCACGCACTACAACCTGCTCAGCAATTGCGAGGCCTCGGGCCAGGCGCTGCACTTCGGCCCGCACGACCGCCTGCTTCACCTGCTGCCGTTCTTCCACACGTTTGGCAACATGATGTTGTGGGCCGGCATTCACCACGGCTGCGGCCTGGTGTTCGCGCCTAATCCACTTGACGCGTCAAGTGTCGGGATGCTGGCCGAACGCTTCGGCGCGACGATCATTTGCGCCTCGCCGACGTTTCTCGGCCTCTACACCAAGCGCGTCGAGCCCCGGCAGTTCGGCAGCCTGCGCATGGTGATTTCCGGCGCGGAAAAGTTGCAAAGCGCGGTGCAGGACGCCTTTGAGGCGCGCTTTGGCCTTACGATCCAGCAGGGTTACGGATGCACCGAATGTTCGCCCGTGGTCGCCGTGAACACCGAGGATTACCGCGCCCCGGGGTATTTCCAGCCCGGCAACAAACCCGGCACCGTGGGCCAGCCGCTTCCCGGCGTCAACGTGAAAATCGCCGACCCGGAAACACTCGCGCCCCTGCCGCACAACACGCCGGGCATGCTGATGGTGCGCGGCCCCAACGTGATGAAGGGTTATCTCGGACGCGACGACCTCACCGCGAAAGTCCTGCGCGACGGCTGGTACATCACGGGCGACATCGCGCTGATCGACGACGACGGTTTTATAAGGATCACCGACAGACTTTCTCGATTCTCCAAGATCGGCGGCGAAATGGTTCCACACTGCCGCGTCGAGGAAGCCCTGCACGCTGCGGCGGGCATCTCGGAAAGCCAGGCTTTTGCTGTCACGGCGGTCGCTGACGAGAAGAAGGGCGAACGGCTGATCGTGCTGCACGTGATCGAGGCCGAACGCATCGGCGGCATCGTCGACGCACTTGGCAACCAGGGCCTGCCCAACCTTTTCATCCCCAAGCCCAACCAGTTTCACCGCGTTGAGGCTTTCCCGCTGCTCGGTACCGGCAAAATCGACCTGCGCGCGCTCAAGCGCATCGCCGAAGAACGCGCCAACGGAAATTAACCGCGGGGACGCGGAGACGCAGTGCGCTCAAGTAAGTTCTCCGCGCCCCCGCGGTGGATTTTTACTAGTTTTTGTATTTGCGTTGTTTTATGTTTTATGTAATTTATGCTGTCATGGCGCACATCCTCATCGCTGACGACGAAGAAGTCATGCGCGACAGCCTCGCCGCAATTCTGAGCGGCACGGGCCATACGGTCGCTCTTGCGCGCGACGGCGCCCAAGCAGAACGCAGCTTTGATATTAAACCTGCCGATTGCGTGATCACCGACCTCAAAATGCCCAAGATGGACGGTATTGAGTTGTTGCGCCGGCTGAAATCGCGCGACCCGGCGCTTCCCGTCATCGTGATTTCCGCCCACGGCACGATTGAAACCGCCGTCGAGGCGATGAAAGTCGGCGCCTTTGACTTCGTGATAAAACCCTTTGGCGCGGCCGAGATCGAAACCCGCGTCGAACGCGCGCTGTCGCACCAGCGCCTGGAGCGCGAGGCGGGCAACCTGCGCGAAATTGTCGCGACCAGCGGCGAGCGCCCGATGATTGCGGGCCAATCGACGGCCATGCGCGAAGTACAGTCGCAGCTTGAGCGCATCGCGCGCTCCGACGCCACCGTCCTCATTCATGGCGAAAGCGGGACAGGCAAGGAAGTCGCCGCACGCGCCATCCACGCCGCAAGCGCGCGCCGCGAAAAGCCGTTTTTGGCCGTCAATTGTGCGGCGCTGTCGGCGGGCTTGCTCGAAAGTGAACTTTTCGGCCACGAAAAGGGCGCGTTCACCGGCGCCGACGCACGGCGAAAGGGCCGCTTCGAGCTTGCTCACGAGGGCACGCTGCTGCTTGACGAAGTGAGTGAAATCGACATCGGGTTGCAAGCCAAGCTGCTGCGCGTGCTGCAGGAGCGCAACTTCGAACGCGTGGGCAGCAGCGAAAGCATCCGCACCGATGTGCGCGTAATCGCCACCACCAACCGCGACCTGCCGCAGGCAGTCAAGGACGGCAAGTTCCGCGAGGACCTTTATTATCGCCTGAACGTGCTGCCGCTTGCGCTGCCGCCGCTGCGCGACCGCCAGGCCGAGATCGAGCCGCTGGCGCGTTACTTCCTCGAGCGCCACGCGCGAGGCCTTGGCCGCAAGCCCGCGACTCTCACCGATGACGGGCTGGCGCTATTAAAATCCTATCGCTGGCCGGGCAACGTGCGCGAACTCGAAAATCTGCTCGAGCGCGTTTGTGTGCTGGAAAGCGCCGGCGTATTTGACGCCAACCTATTGTCGCGTTACGTGAGCCCCGGCGGCGCCGTGAAATCGAGCGGCGGCGGCTTTGCCGGCTTCGGCGCCGGCAATGTGCCGAGCATCGATGAAGTTGAGCGCGAATTGATCGTTTACGCGTTGAGGGAACTCGGCGGTGACCGCAACGCCGTCGCGGACAAACTCGGCATCACGACCAAGACACTGCGCGCCAAAACGGTGAAGTGGGCGCTGTAGGGGTCTCGCGTGCCGAGTCGCGTGTCTCGTGTCAAAAATTCTCGACACGAGACTCGGGACACGTGACACGCGACGATCCTTACAGCTTTCTGACAATCACACTAGGCCCATCGATGTTCTCGACAAACACGTGCGAACCCGTGTCGATGAACTCGCCCTTGGTCACGACATCCACCACTTCGCCGGTTTCCAGCGTGACGATGCCCGATGGCCGCAGCGGCGTCTTCGAGACGCCCTGCTGGCCCATCATGTGATGTCGCGGCGGGAATGCTTCGCCGTGGGCTTCGCCCGTCGCGCGGTCGCGCGGCATCATGCGCCTGAAACCGGGAATCTTCGGCAGCAGCCACAGGATCGCCGCACCCAGCAGCGTCGAGCCTAGGGCCGTACCGCCTGCGGAAATCGCAAGGCCGGTCGCATCGTTGAACGTCCCGTGGCGCACAACCAGCGTGTGGATGCCCAGGAACATGCCGACGACGATGGAAATCAGGCCGCTGACGCCGGCCACGCCAAAACCCGGCAGCACGAACACTTCCGCGAGCAAAAGCGCCACGCCGATGCCCAACAGCAGCGCGGGCAGCCACAGGTCAGCAATGCCAAACGTCGGCGTGATGTCAGTCAGCAGGGGCAGGGTGATGGTCATTTTCGGCTCCTTCAACACGATCACTGTACCGCCGAACCATGATGACAGCCTGCTACAAAGTGGACCATCAATTTGGAAAAGGCAGGAGGCGGGAGTTGATTCTGGACCCGTCCAGTGCACCAACGACAGAATTAACCACTCCCGCCGGCCGCCTCCCGCCTTGAATTACGCACAGCAAGCCATTTTGGAAGCAATGAGAACTGATTGCGAAGTATGATTTAACGTATGTGGGACCGCTCATATCGCTGGCAACGCATCGCGCGGGTTTCCGCGGGCGGCGCGGTTTTAGTCGCGGCCGTTGTGGGCGCAATTGCCTTTTCGCGCAGCACCGCGTTTGCGCGCAGCATGGACGCGGCTTCCGAGATTGGCCGCGAAATCCGCGCCGACGCCAACTCGCGCGTGACCGTCGACATCCCGGCCGGCCTCGGCGACCTCAAGCCCGGCGTGCTCGTCTATCGCGAGCGTGAGGACGGCGCCGCCGAGGTCGTCGGGCGCGTCGTCAAAGTCGGCGAGACCGCGGGCGAAACGCGCAGCGTCACGCTGCTGCTGACCCCGACAGCGGCGGGCGCCATGCGCCACGGCGGCGTCGTGAAAGCGGCTTCGCCGACGGTCAGCCTGGAGCAGGCCGTGCGCCTGTTGATGGCGCCGGGCGTGCCGCGCGACGAAGCCGCGATCGCCAAGGACGCGCTATGGCCGGCGCTGGACAAACACGTGCTGCCGGGCGTGACCGCACGCATCGAAAAGGAACTCAGCGACGCGGCGATGTCGCTCGACAAGGACGACGCCGAGCTGCTGACCGGCGCTTTGACGGAGCTGCACAAGGACCTCGCGCCGCTTGAGGAAAAGCTGCTCAACCGTATGGCCCAGCGTGCCTGGGAAGTCATCGGCGTGAAAGGTGCGGCGGAGGGCGTGCTGCGCAAGGCCGGCGACAGCGTCGGCAACGCCTACAAAGACGCCACCGACTGGGTCAAGGGCCTGTGGGGCGACAAAAACAAGAGCGAGAAAAAAGAGAGCGATTTCCTGTCGGACGAAACCAAGGTGGCCTTGCGGCTGGCGCTTGAGGAAGAGGCCACGAAGTTCTGGGAGGAAAACCGCGAGGAAATCACCGAGAAAACCGGCAAGGTGCTTTCGGCGCGCAAGCAGGACTTCCTCGACGCCTGGAACAAACGCTGGGCGCCCAAGCTCTATGAAAAAGCGGTCGTGCCGGGGTGGCTCGAGGGCGAAAAGGAAGTGCTCAAGGCCGCCGAGGCATACGCCGACGGCTTTGCGCGGCGTCGCCTCTTGACCAGTCAAGGCGGGCCGCGGCTGTTGCTGGCCTTTGCGCTGCGCGGCGCGCTGCAGATCAGCGACAGCCCCTTGATCTTGATCGCGCCGGATCATTCGGGCCGCGTGGAATTCCAGTGGCTGGTGCCTTGATTCGTTTTTTACCGCGGAGACGCGGGGACGCGGCGAGTGCAAGATGTTTTCTCCGCGTCCCCGCGACTCCGCGGTTAACAGTCTTCGCGGGAAACGATGGTCAACGCACAGATCGAGAACGTTGAATCTCCCCGCAAGGCCGCCGACACGGGTCCGCGGCTCGACGTCGACGCGCTCACGATCAAACTTGGCGGCAACGTGCTGCGGCTGGCGGCGCCGATCAATCTCAAAGCCGGGCGCCTCTATCTGCTCTGGGGCCCGTCGGGCAGCGGCAAATCAAGTTTCGCCCGCGCGCTGCTGGGCCTGGGCGAACTTTCCGTGCCGCGTGCAGCCTGCGAAGCCAATGCCGCCCTACACGACGCGCTGGGCGTCGAACACACCCTGTGGCAGGGCGAAAGCTACAACCCCGCCGCGCGCCGCCAGGTCGCGTTCATGCCGCAAGCCGACCGCCTGGGTTTTATCGACGGCCTCTCGACCGCGGAAAACCTGCGGCTGTTCTCGCGCCTGTCGGCCGGCGACGCCAAAGTGCGCGCCGAAAATCTTGCGGCACGCTTTCACCTGATGCACCTGCCCGCGCACCCGACCAGTGCGTCGGGCGGCGAGCGCATGCGCTTGAGCGCCGTGCGCGCGCTGTTGCCGCGCGCCGCCAACGAACCCCCGCCGGCGCTGGTGATCGCCGATGAGCCCACTGCGGGCCTGGATGCGCTGGCTGCACGCGCTTTGGCGCGCGAGATCATCGATCTCGCGCGGCGCGGCGAGTCGGTCGTGGTCGTGATTACGCACGACCCATCGGCGTTCACCGGCGAAATCCCGGGCAGCGAACACGCCACGCGCGCCGTGCGCGTGCTGGAGTGCGAACTGGGCGGCGACGCCCCGCCGCGCGAAGTCGGCCGCCTGCAACTGGAGCCCGGCCGCCCGGAAAACCCGATCGCGCGCACCGTAAAAGCGCGCGGCGGCGAACTACTAAATTTGCTTGGCGGCGCGGCGCTTAGCCCGCTGGCGTTTTTGTTCGGGCTGGCGCGCATCCGCCGTCCGGGATTTTTGCTCAAACGGGTAGTCGGCGATTGCCTCAATGCCGGCACACATATGTTCGCGTGGCTGGGCGCTCTGCTGATCGCAGGCACGGTCGCGTATTTCATTTTCGAGCAACTGCCGCGGCCCGAGCTTGTCGAGCCGCTGCTGCTGACGGAAATCCTCGAGGTCACAGGCCACACGCTGGTGCGCGTGGTGCTGCCGCTGGGCACCTGCGCGCTGGTGACGGGCAAACTTGGCGCAGCGCAGGCGGCGCGGACCTCGGCGGCGGTGCGGTCGGGGCTGCTGGAAACGCTGGCGCTGGGCCGCTGGGCGCCGGAAAGTTTCGCGCTCGCGCCGGCCGTGATTGCGCAAGTGTTGGCGATGGCGTTGTCAACGGCGCTGGCGCTGGTCGGCGGCGTGGTACTGGCTGCGCTGATCTATACCGCCGGGCACGAGGGTGCGTCGCTGGGCCTTGCGCTCGACCTGATGCTGGGCGGCCTCGACAAGGCCGCGGGTTGGCGCGAATTCCTGGTCGCCAAGGTGCTGTTATCGGGTTTTGCCGGCGGCGTGCTTGCGGCGCTGTTTGGCCTCGCACCCGCCATGTGTGAAAACGACGTGGCGAAATCGGTGCACCGCACGCTGCTGTGGGGCGTGCTGGCCGTCCTGGCCGTGCAATGCGCCCTGATCATCTGGGAATTCAGCCGTTAAATAAGTTGGCGGCCGTGTGGGAGGGGTTTGCGAGCGAACACTCCCGCAAACCACCACGGCCGCCAAAATGAGTTTCGGTCCGGTTTACCGGGAAGGGGTCAGGCGCCTTTTCGCCAAAGGCGACGAAAAGGAGCCCGAACCCGAACCCGCCTGCGGGTCGCCACCCACAAGAGCGGCAACAACCACCCCCACGTCCAGTTTGTTTCGCCCGCCGCACAGCCCACCGGCGCGCTGCTGTCACCGACCAGGTTTCCCGGCGGCGGCTCGGCCGTGACCGTCGGCGTTACCTCAATCGCGAAATTCTGCGACACGAAGTCGCCCATCGCGTCGGTGACAGTGACGTCGAACTGGTAAATCCCCGGCGCACATTCCGCCGCACCGATAATGCGGCCCGCGTCGTTGAACACAAACCCGGTGGGCAGCGCGCCGCCGAGCACGTAGCTGTAGGGGCTCGTGCCGCCCTGGGCCTGGATCCAGATTGGCCCGTAGCTGCCGTGGACCTCGACGCCGGGCAGCAGCGAGGGCGTCAGGAAGCCAAGCGGCTGCGGGAATTCGCCCAGCCCCGCGACTTCACAGCGGAACATCGGGCCCGCGTTGTGGTTGATTTCCACCCACGCCGACTTCGCGCCGACGCTGGCCGGGTCAAACACCATCATCAGCATCATCCAGTCGCCGGGCACAATCACGGCTTGCGTAGCCGTAAGCACGAATTCGCCGCTGTCGCCAATCAGCGCGGGCTGGCTGATGACGAGGTCGGCGTTGCCCGCGTTGCAGACGAAAATGCCGAGCGTCGTTGACGGGCCCGCGAAAATGTTGCGGTTGCCGAAATCGCGCGCCGAGCCGACCGCCACGGAGCCCGGCATCACGACGGCGCCCGTGGGCGTCAATTCGCGCACCACCAGTATCGGCGTAATCAGCACCGCCATGCCGCCAATGTCGAATTCAAAGGGCATGGGTTCGTTGAGGCCGGTGTGGTTGATTGAAACCTTTGCGGTCTTGGCGCCCACGGTCATCGGGTCGAACCAGATACGCAGCGTGGTGCTCATGCCCGGGTTCAGGCGGCGCACGATGCCCGTGAAATCGATGCCGAAGTCCGCGGCGTCAGCGCCGGTGAGGCTCGGCCAGCCCGGCAGCGTCAGCGATTGCGCGCCCACGTTGGCGATGTGGATCGTCAGCGTCGCGCTCGCGCCCGCGTTGACGTCCCACGCGCCGAAGTCGCGGCCACCCGTCGCCGCGGAGCCATAGGCAATCACGAGGCCGGCAGCATCGTTTTCGCGCACTTCAATGGCCGCAACGTTATCGACACCCGTGCCCTTGAGGGCGATCACAAAGGGCGTGTCCGTCGAGAACGTGGCGCTGTGGGTGAAGCTCAGCACGCATGTGCACGGCCCGACGACCGACGGGTTGAAATACACGGCGATATTCGCCGTCGAATTGCCATTAAGCGCGCCGGGCCACTGCGACAGGTCGAGGGTGAAATCCGCGCTGTTCGATAGCACCGGCGCGGCGACCGAAACCGGCGCGATGCCGGTATTGCGCACGGAAATATTGAGCGCGGGTGAAGGCCCCAGGTTGATGTCGCGGGTGCCGAAGTCGCGGCCGCCGATGGCGGGCGCGGGGTTGAGCAGGAACTGTCCGCCCTCATAGACTTCGAGATGGCCCGGCCCGCCGGGGCCATTGTGGATCTCAACCAGGCGCGCGACGGTGCACTCAACCCACGTCCCGTTGGAGCCGCTGCCGAAGAAACGCACGGTCATCAGATATTGGCCCGCGCCCGGTGGCGGCAGCGCCGTGCAATTGAAAACGCCCATGACCGCATAAGCGCTCGCCGACGGTGGAATCGTAATCGGCACGGGCAGGGTGAACGTGCCCGCCTCATGCGGCGTGCTTGCGCCCAGGACCGTCAGCGATACCGTCGCGAAATCAAGCGACATCGTCTCCACGGCGTGGTTATCGACCATCGTCTTGAATGTGTAGCAGGAACCTTTGTAGCAGGCGGGTATGCCCCCGATCAGCGCGGGCGTTTGCACCGTCATGCCGACGCCGGTCAGGGCGGTGTTGCTTGGCTTGGGCAGAATTTCGAAGTCGTCGATACACCAGCCCGCGTAGTTGGTCTGCAGGTCGGTCGTGCCGATACCAAAACGAATCTGCACCAGCCGCTGGCCCGCGGCCATGGCGCTAATGTCGAATTCCTGGGACGCCCAGTCAGCGTCGATGATGGCTGAGCCCGCGCCGGGGCCGACTTGGCTGGTCCACACATTCACCCAGTTGACGCCGTCGTTGCAAATCTGGACGCGGGCCTTGTCGTAGCTCCAGAGGTCGATGCTCAGGAAGCGTTTGAAGCGCAGGATGACCGACGAAAGGTTGCTGCAATCGATTTCCGGCGAGGTCGCCCATTTCGAGGCATTGAGCTGCGTGTAGGGCCCGCCGCTGGAGTCAGCCAGGACCATATTGTCGCTGCTGTTGGGCGTAGCATCGATCGAGGGCTCGCGCACGGTCAGCGCGCCCACGCTGAAACTTGCGCCCGAGGCCTGGCCGCGCGACCATTCCGTATCGAGCTTCCAGCCCAGGTAAGTCGAAAAGTTGTCGCGGAACGGGGCAAGCGGCGGCAACGGCCGCACGAACAACGAATAGGACCGGGTCGTTGTCGCGCCGGTTGAATCCGTCACGCGGATGTCAAAGACGTAAGTAACGCCGCCCAGCGCGCTCGAGCCGGGCACGGGTGTGCCGTCGAGCAGGCCCTGGTCATTCTGCGTTGATAGGCTCAGGCCTGAAGGCAGCGAGCCGCCCGCCAAAGCCCACGTGTAGGACGGCACGCCGTTGATGGCGTCAAACCACTGGCCGTAATAGTCGCCCTCGCGTGCGTCGGGGAGCGGGCCGTCGGTGCTGACGGAAAAGCCGACCGGGTTGACATCCAGCAACCAATCCTCGATTTCCCCTTCGCAATAGAGCGCGGACCCGGGGTCCGCGGGCACCCCGCCGAACCACGCATAGAAGGACATAACGCGCACGGCGACTTTGTCGGCGCCGTTGAGCACAAAGTTGCGCGTCGGCAGAGTGATGTTGTTGAAGGTGCAAACCCCGCTGGCCGTCAGTTCGCCATTGCCGTAGATGTAACGTTCCGCCTGCGTCCACTGCCCGTCGTCGTCGGCGTCGACCCAGACCACCAGGTACTCGTCGCCGTAGCCCTTGATCGTTACGTCCAGCGAAAGCGTGTTGCCGGTGCTGCCGGCGGTCCAGACCGGCGGCGCGCCCACAATCCCGTCATCGTCGTCGCCCGTCCAGGCGGGGACGACGGGGTTGACGGCGTCTGCGCCGCACAGCAGTCCGAGCCGCGGGCCCTGAAACGAAACGAAATCGGTGACGGGGTAAGGCGCCGGGGCATCGCCGGCGTCAACCTGTGCGTACAGCGGCGCGGCGGCAAGCATCACGACAAACAACCATTGAACATGCCTCATAGCGTTTCTCCCAAAGCGCACGGGCCATTGATTCGTATGCACTAAAGCCTATAGAATTCGGAAGCCGGTCGATTCTTTTGATCTAAAACGTCTTCCTAAAATGGAAGAAAATGGCGCTTGGCCAATTTCGGAATGGAAGGACCCCTGGAAACGCGCACACCCACGGAAAGCCGCGCCGCCTCACCCCGCGACCACCAGGCCGCAATCCGCGCGCGCCTCAACCAGTTGCGCGAAACCCACGGCCAGAGCGAACTCGCGCGCCGCGCGGGCGTACCGCTGACCACCATCCACCGCCTGCTGCGCAAAGGAAAAATCCCGGGCGAAATGCTGGCGATGCTGACGCAATCCCTGGGACTGAACCCTGCCTGGATGCTGTCGGGCGAGGGCCCGCCGCGCCTGGCCGACGTGCCCGCCGCGGGCGCGCAAATGGCCGGCGACCTGCTGGCGCTGATCGACTCGATGCAGGCGGTCTCGCGCATGCGCCTGGGCGCGCTGACGGGCAAGCCGCACCAGAAGCTGCTGCGCGAACTGCTGGACTCGATGCAGGCCTACGAAATCCTGCGCGATAAACTCAACGGCCACAGTAAGCCGGTGCTGGGCAAACTCGTGGACGAGTTCGAGGAATGCCTCACGCGCCAGAACTACGCACGCGCCGCCGCCATCCGCGCCGCGGCCGAGCAGGTCTCGCGGCTGTGCGACGATGAAGAGATCGCCATCCGCTTCGATTCGCTGCGCGCGGACATGGACTACATGCAGTCCAAGCTCGATTCCTCGATGGAATTCCAGCGCCGAAGCTTCGCCCGCCATGTGCTGCGCGGGGTGTTTCGCGACGCCGCGGCCTGCGACCACGCCGTCATGCTGGTGCTGCTGCTCAAGGACTGTGGCCGCCTGCGCGAGGCGCTGCGCATCGGCCGCGCAGCCCTTGCCCTGGCAAGCGACCACGGCCAGGACTGGCCCGAATATCACGACTTGCGGCTGTTCGTGGGCCACGTCGAGGTTGAGCTGGGCTACCTGCACGAGGGATTTGCCAAGATTTCCGAGGCCTACCCGATGGTCCGCAAGCCCAACAACTCGGGCATGACGATTTTGATGCGCTCGCAGATGCTCAGCGGCATGATGGCGCTGCGCGACGCGGCCGAATTCGGCACGCCCAACTCGGGGCGCTCGCGGGTTTTGCTGCGCCACGCCAACCTGGCGGAGGACCTGCCGCTGCTGGATCTGATGTACAAACGCTCTGTCGGCGCGGACGTGCGCACGCAACTCCCCCCCACCGAGTTCGAGGCCGGCCGTGCGCGCATCCTGATGCAGGCGCTGCGCCGGAAAGGAAGCAGCCCCTACGACGATTTCATCGAGCACGTGAACAAGAACTCGCTGCCCCTGCCGTCGAAATTCGTGCGCGATTTCATCGGCGCGTCAACCAGCGCGCAGGTCGCATGGCTTTGCGGGCAGCGCGAAGAGTGCGCCAAACACGTCCAGGAAGGCTGGCTCCTGCTGCAAAGCCCGCCGCCGGAAATCACCCTTACGTTGGACTGGACGGCCCTGTTTTTCCGCACGGCCTTGCGGCTGCAGCAGCAGCGCTCGACGCCGCTGCTGGCCGAAGCGTGTAAACGGGCGCGCGAGTTCTTTGACAGCCACGTCCGCAAGGGCTACCTCTTCATGGTCGGCTTTGCGCCCGGCGCATGAAAACTGGCAATGTCTGAGCAGAATGCGGGATAGAATGGAACGGCAGCGGGTAGTGAGCGTTAATAGAAGACAGGAGATTCAGCCATGAAAACCCTCACGATGTTGCTGGCCCTTGTGCTTGGCGCGCCCGCGTTTGCGCAGGAGACGCCGCCCAAGCCCGCCACGCCCGAAAAACCCGTCGAGAAGCCCGACACAAGACCGGAAGCCAAACCCGACGCCGAAAAACCCGCGCCGAAGAAGGAAATGAGCGAAGGCGGGACGAAACTATATGAGGACGTCGAGCGCATCTACGCCAAGTACTACGAACTGGTGTTGGACGCGACCAAGAAGGACAAGGACTACGACGCCGACGAAACCTGGAACACCGCGGTCAAGGAGGCAAAAAACGCGGTCTATAAGGACAACAAGGAGTTCTTCGACGCGTTTGCAAAAATGCAGAAGACCGACAAGGTCTTCAAGGAAAAGAGCACCAAGCTGGTGAACGACCTTGCGGCGGCCCACGCCAAGGCGATCAACGACTGGCTCGACAAGACTGACGAGAAGCCCAAAGACAAATAGGCGAAGGCCCGGGTCACCGGGCCTTTTTCACTCATTTGACAAACTTGTACCCTGATCCACGCATGGTGAGTATGTGATCGGGGTTGTTGATGTCGACCTCGATCTTCTGGCGCAGCTTGTTAATAAAATTGTCGACGGTGCGGTCGGTGCCGAAGTAATCGAAGCCCCAGACCTTCGTCAGGATCTCTTGACGTGACAAGACTTTTCCTTCGTTCTCGAGGAAGAGCTTGAGCATCAAAAATTCCTTCTGCGAAAGCTCGATCTGCTCGCCGCCCTTGCGCAGCACCTGGCCTTTGACGTCCAGGTTGTAATCGCCGAAGTTGTAATCGGCCGAGGTCGTGTCGAACTTCTTGCTGCGGCGCAGATGCGCGTTGACGCGCGCGACGACCTCGGCAATCGAGAACGGCTTGGTCACGTAATCGTCGGCGCCGAGCTCAAGGCCCATGATTTTGTCGATCTCCTGGGTCTTGGCCGTCAGCATGATGATGGGCATGGTCATGCCCTGCTTGCGGATCTGCCGGCAAATGTCGAAGCCGGACATCTTGGGCAGCATGACGTCGAGCAGCAGCAGGTCGGGCTTGCGCTCAATCGCCTTCTGCAGGCCGGTTTCGCCGTCGCCGGCGGTGATCACGGAATAACCTTCGACTTGAAGATTGAGTTCAAGGCCGCGTTGGATCGATGCGTCATCCTCAACAACGAGGATTGTTTCCATGCCCGGTTGTCCTCCTGCGCTTGAATCCAGCGCGTGTGAAATTACTATACGGCCCTTCGCTTCGCGGGCAAGCAGCCTTTCCGGCGAGGGCGTGACTCGACTGGTGCGTGTCGTCGCGCAACAAAATTCGCACCTGCCTTCCAACAGGAAGGGCGGGACGGCGAACGGCCTTTGGCCGTGAGCCGGGCAGTTGTATCTGATAGATAATGGACGCTTAGCTCAGCTGGCTAGAGCACTGTCTTCACACGGCAGGGGTCACTGGTTCGAATCCAGTAGCGTCTACCATTCGATGCGCCGGGGTTGCCCAAAGATGGGCAACCCCGGTTTACTCATGGCAGGCCAATCGACGTACCAACCGAAGGGACACGGCTCTGCCCTGTCCGCAGATCGCAAGATGCTCGTGCACGGATCGCACACCGCGGACACACCGCCGCGTCCCTGCAAACAACTCCACGCCGGCGTCAGTTGCGGGCGGTTGTAGCTGCGGCTTCAGCCGCAGCCTCGTATAATGCCTTGAATGTCGTCGCGCAGCACCACGCCCATACGCCTCTTGACGCGCGAGTTCATCCGCGCCCCTCTCTCCAGCGAAATCGATTGGCAGACCTTCCGTCGGCGCGAGGCCGTCCTGGTGGGCCTTTACATCGGCCTGCTGGTGGTCGCGGGCCTGCTGCCCCACGCCTTTGGGCAAGCCGCAAATCTTCTACCCCTGCCCGTGCTGGCGCTTTTTGGCGTCAGGCTGCTTGAACAATCGGCGTTCCTGGCCTGGTTCCTGCGCAAGAACGATCCGCCGTCGCGGTCGTTCCTGGCGATTTACCCGCCGCTTTCCGTACTGATTCACCTCGCCTTTGCCGCCGCAATTGTCGGGCTCTCGCGCGGCGCCGACAGCCATGTCGCGGTGCTGCTGGTGCTGCCGCTGGTTGCGGCGGCGTTCAGGCTCTCGATTGTCGGCCTGGGGCTTAGCTACATCGCCGCCGCAATGTTGTGCATGGTCGAAGTCTATGTCTCCTACCCGCAGCCCAGCGTGGTCGCGACGGAAGAGTATTACCACGCCGCGGTAGTCGTGGTGATCTTTGCGGTGCTGGCGTTTCTGGTGCGCCTGCTGGCGACCAGCCTGCGGGAAAACGAGGTGCGCCTGCGCCAGAGCGTCGAAGAACTGCAGAAGGCCAAGGACCTGCTCGCCGCCGAAGAAGCGCTGGCCGCGGTTGGGCGGTTGTCGAGCGCGATCGCGCATGAAATCCGCAACCCCGTCGCCATGATCTCAAGCTCGGCGGCGATGGCGCGCCGCGCCGACACCAAGCCCGCTACGCGCGAGGAGGTCCTCGAGATCATCGAGAAAGAATCCGCGCGGCTTGAGAAACTCACGCAGGACTTCCTCAATTACGCCAAGCCCAAGGCGCCCGAGCGCAAGGCCGCCGACATCTCCGATTCCGTCGGCTACGTCACTGGCCTGGCGCGCGCCCGCGCGGGCGACAAGGGCCTGAGCGTGTTGTCGGAATGCGCCGCGGGCCTGAGCTTCGATGTTGACGCCCACCAGGTTCACCAGGCGCTATTGAACCTCGTGATGAACGCCATTGACGCCACGCCGCGCGGCGGCCGCGTGACCGTGGGCGCGCGGATGGGCAGCGGCGGCAACCTCGTGATGTGGGTTGAAAACACCGGGGAAATGATCCCGACCGGCGCCGCAAGTTCGCAGATCTTCGAACCGTTCTACACTACCAAGAAGGGCGGCACGGGCCTGGGGCTTGCGATTGCGCGCAATATCGCGCGGGCGCACGGCGGGACGCTGTGGCTGGCCAGCAACAAGCCCGGCGCAGTGCGCTTTGACATGGCGCTGCCTCCGCCGGGCGCCGAGAAAAAGGACAAACGTGGCGCGCCTGCTGATCGTTGACGATGAACCGAACATGCGCCGGATACTCTCCGTCATCCTGCGCGACGCCGGCCACAGCGTGGCCGAGGCCGCGGGCGTACGCGAGGCCGAACGCGCGCTCAAAGCCGACGTTTATGACCTCGTGATCACCGACCAGAAGATGGGCGACGGCGAGGGGCTCGACTTGCTGAAGTCGGTCGTCGCGAGCGACCCGTCCGTGCCGGTGATCATGATGACGGCATTTGCGTCGGTGGACCTGGCGGTGCGCGCGATGCGCCAGGGCGCGTTTGACTTCATCACCAAGCCCTTTCAGCCCGAGGTGATCTCGGCGGCGGTTGTGCGCGCGCTTGAGCACGGCGGCCTGCTGCGCGAGAACCTGCGCCTGAAAGAAGAAATCGGCGACGCGGAATCGCAACTCGTGGGCGGCAGCGCCGCGATCAAAACTGTGCGCGAGCAGATCGCCAAAGTCGCGCCGACTTCAGTGACGATCCTGATCACCGGCGAAACCGGCACCGGCAAGGAGCTTATCGCGCGCGCCATCCACGCGCGCAGCCCCCGCGCTCGCGGGCCGTTTATCGCCGTCAATTGCGCCTCGCTGCAGGAAAGCCTGCTGGAGAGCGAGCTTTTCGGCCACGAAAAGGGCGCGTTTACCGGCGCCGACAAGGCCCGGCGCGGCTTGTTCGAGGCCGCCGACGGCGGGACGCTCTTTCTCGATGAAGCGGGCGAGATGTCGCTGGCGCTGCAGGCCAAGCTCTTGCGCGTGCTGATGGACCAGCAGGTCACGCGTGTGGGCGCGACGGCGTCCAACAAGGTCGACGTGCGCGTGCTGTTCGCGACGCACCGCGACCTTAAGCAGCGCGTGGCCGAGGGACTTTTCCGCGAGGACCTGTTTTATCGCGTCAACGTCGTGCCGATCCATATTGCGGCGTTGCGCGAACATCGCGACGACATTCCGGCGCTGGTGAACCATCTCATGACCGCGGTCGCGCGCGATTTGAAACTGCCGCCGCGAAAAATCAGCGACGCAGCGGTCGCCAAGCTGCAAGGCTACGGCTTCCCGGGCAACGTGCGCGAATTGCGCAACCTGATCGAGCGCGCCTACGTGCTTAGTTCCGGCGTCGAGATCGGGCCGGAGGATTTCCTGCTCGGCAACAGCGCGCCCGCGACCGGCAACCTTGCGTCGGTCCCCCACCGAGTGGACCTGCGACAGACGCTGGGCGATTTCGAAATTGCCCTGATCAAACGCGCGCTTGCCGATGCAAGCGGCGTGCAGGCCGAAGCCGCAAGGCTGCTCGGCCTTTCACGCAGCGACCTCGCCTACAAGCTCAAGAAGTTCGGCCTCGCGGAGTGACTTTGGCTGTAGGATTTTTTTGACGCGACGCTGTTCAACGTCCAAAGTTTTCGGCGCCAATTGCCCGAAATGCCCTGATTCGCAGGCGTTTGCGGGCAAACCGCATTTGGCATCACGTGCGCTTCACCCTTCCCACACACCATTATTCCGGGAGGGGCGTTATGAAACCCAAAGTGATTTTCTCCGTGTTGGCGGCGCTGGCATTGTTCGTTTCGGCCTGTGACATCGGCGGTGTCGATAGCCTGATCGACCGCCTCAAGGCTATTGGCGGCGGCGCGCAGGCCCAGGGCGTCGTGGTCGGGCTGGGCGACAACAGCCTCAGCGTGCTGATCCAGCAGGCCGGCGACTCCAGCTATACCGTCGGCAACATTAGTGAATTTACTATCGACGGCGACAGCACGTTTGCCTACGTCGGAGGCGTTGCGGCGGGATTCGTCAGCCTCGAACTCGGCCAGCACGTGAAAATCAAGACGCCCAAGGACGCCGCGTTCAGGGTCAGTTCGATGGAACTGATGAACACCGACCTTCACGGCGTCGTCGAATCGATCAACGAGGGCATGAACGAGTTCACCATGACCGCCACCATCGCCCAGGGCGTGGATGTCGGGACCATTGCAGGCTTCGGCAACCCGGTGACGGTGCGCTTCGCAACGGCGCTGCCGTCGGGGTTGAGCGTCGGCGCGGACGCCGACGTGCGCGGCGTGTTCAACCGCACCGCGCCCGACATCTTCGACGCCGTGGATTCCGCCGCCGAAGTCACGGGCTCGATGCAGGCCGCGAATTTCGGCCTCGAATCAGTGAGTCCGCTGGAGATCACCATCACCGGCGATGGCGGCGGCCTTGGGCTTGCAAACCCGGCGACGGTAAAGGTCGTGCTGGGCACGAGCGTGGCGATGGTGGAGCGAACCGCCGGTGTTGACACGTCAATTACCGCAACGCAGCTTGCGGCCGGCATCCTCGATGACCGTTACGCATCGCTGTTCGTCGAGGGAAGTTACGACGCCGCGACCAACACGCTGACGGCAAGCGCCTTGCGCGCCAACGTGGGATAACCGGGGGCGAACTGGGGCGGGCAATCGGCCCGCCCCTACTTCGCGGCTTTGGGTTCTTTGCCCTGGGCAACGATGTAGTAGCTGTCGGCCTTGAGTTTGCCGATCTTCTGCTCTTCGTGCTTGGCGTTGGGCCACACAATGCGGATCGCGTCCACACCCATCGCCTTGCCCAGCCCGATGTGAATAGTCCGCGGCGAGTGCGGCGCGAATTGTCCCGTGCCGCCGGTAACCTGGAATTGCCGCGTGACCTTGCCCGAGGTGACATAAACAATCGCGCCGATGGCGTCGCGGTTGGTTCCCTTGGCGCTGTCGCCCACAAGGTCGAGCGCCAGCCAATGGTTGCCGTTGGCAAGATCGTTGCGATAGATCATCGTCATGTGGTGCGGGATGTCCTTGGTTTCGGGGATGCGGTCGGGCCATTTGTACTGCACCACGGCGATGTCCACGTCACCGTCGCGGTCGTAATCGGCTATGCTCAGGCCGTGACTCGACAGCATGTTGAGGCCATATTCCTTGCTGGCATCGGTGAACTTGCCGTCCTCGCCCTGCTTCCACAGGGTCAGGCCGACGCCGGGATAGCTGGTGGCACTCCAGAGCAAATCCAGCCGCCCGTCGTTGTCCACATCAATCCAGGCGGCGTAAGTGTCGCCTTGGTTGTCGTCATCGGTCGGCGGCTTGCGATCCACGAGATCAAGACGGCGCTTGAACTTGAAACCTTCCTTGGCGCCGAGGTTCTCGCAGATGCACGAAAGATCGCTGCTGTCGCCGGCCCAGCCGTGGGCGATCTCGGCCGTCGCGATGTCCATGTCGCCGTCGTTGTCGTAATCGCCCGGCGCCATTTCGTAGGTGTTGCCGTTGGCGCGCCAGGCGGGTTCCGCACGCCGGCCCACACCGGGCGGGTACTTGCCGTGGCGGATTTCGTCGCCGTCCAGACCAAGTTTGTCGGCCACCTGCTCGAACGTGCCATCGCCCTTGTTGTGCCAGACCAGGTTCCATTGGCGACCGTATGCGGGCAAAAACAGGTCCATGTTGCCGTCGGCGTCGTAATCAAAGGCGCCGCACGCGTATGCCGGGCGCGACCAGAGATAGCCGTCGCCGGGCTCGCCGGGGGTTTCGAGTTTGGCCTTGGCTGTGGCGTTGACGAAACCGCCCTTGCCGTCGCCGGTGTAAAGTTCGCTCTGGAAGCAGTTCACATCGACGCCGTAGTTGCTGTACCAGTTGGCGATGTAGCAATCGAGCTTGCCGTCAAGGTTGGCGTCGAGCCACGCAATGCCGGACGTGGTCTTGGCTTCTTCGTCCAGCCACGGATTTTGTTCGGCCTTGACGAAGGCGAAGTTGCCCTTGCCGTCGTTGAGCATCAGCTCGTTGCGGTCTTCATAGGTTCCGTCGGGGCCCTTGGGATACTTACTGCTGTAGTGTGCCCCGCTGAAAAGGTCCTGGTCGGCGTCGTTGTCGACGTCGGCGGTGCAGGCAAAACCGCTGACGCGGCCTTTCTGTTTTTCGTCGCGATTGCGAAAGGCGGCATCGTCGCGCGCCTTGAAACCGCCCCTGGTGTCGTTAATCAATATCCAGCCGTTGCCGCGGATACTCTGGCCGTGACCGTGGACAATCAGGTCGGGATAGCCGTCGCCGTTGACGTCGGCCCAGCAGGTGCGGGTGATTTCGAGAGCGTCGAGGCCCGCTTCTTTGCAGAGTTTGGTGAAGCCGGTTTTCTTTTTATCGCCCTGCGCCTGTGCCCCAACGCTGACAAAACTCGCGCTCGCCGCCACCAACGCGCACAGCGCCGCAATCATCCACAGATGTTTGGACATAAACGTCTCCCCGGGAATGAATCTATGACGCAGAATTGCTAACGCAGGGTCCGGGAAGAAGGACGGGGAAAACTCAGGGCCTTCGCGGCGAACCCCTACAGCGCGGCTTTGCGTTTGGCAGCGGCTTCGATGAACGCGCGGAACAGCGGGTGGGCCTTGATCGGCTTACTCTGGAACTCCGGATGGAACTGCACACCCACGAAGAACGGGTGATCTTTAATCTCGCTGATTTCGACTAAGTCCAAGTCAGGGTTAATGCCGGACACTATTAAACCTTTGGCCGACAACTGCTCGCGGTAGGCGTTATTAAATTCGTAGCGGTGGCGGTGGCGCTCCTGCACCAGTTCGACGCCATAAGCCTTGCGCGCGATGGTGCCCTCAACCAGCTTGCAAGGCTGGCTGCCCAGCCGCATCGTGCCCCCCATGTCGCGCACGTTGGCCTGATCCTTCAGCAGCGTGATCACGGGGTGCGGCGTGTCCTTGCTGAATTCGCTGGAGTGCGCGCCTTTTAAACCCGCGACGTTGCGCGCGAACTCGATCACCGCGATCTGCATGCCCAGGCAGAGCCCGAAATACGGCACGCGATTCTCGCGCGCAAAGCGCACCGCCGAAATCTTGCCCTCGATGCCGCGCTCGCCAAAACCGCCGGGGACAAGGATGCCGGTAACGCCGCGCAGTTTTGCGCCCGCGTTCTGGTCGTTGATTTCCTCGGCCGCGATGCGATGGATGTTTACCTCTACGTTGTTGGCGATGCCGCCGTGGGCGATGCTTTCGTACACCGACTTGTAGGCGTCCTTGAGCTCGATGTATTTGCCGACCACGGCGATGTCGACGCTGCCCTTGGGGTTGACCACGGAATGCACAAGCTTCTGCCACTCTTCAAGCTGCGCAGGTTTTTTCGGCAGGCCCAGGCGCTCGATCAGCGCGTCGTCGACACCCTGCTGGTGCAGCAGCAGCGGAAGCTCGTAGATGCTGTGCTCGACGTCGAGTTCCTCGAAGACGTATTTCTTCTCGACGTTGCAGAACAGCGCAATCTTGTCGCGCATTTCCTGCGTCATCGACTTTTCGCTGCGGCAGATCAGCACGTCGGGCTGGATGCCGATCTGGCGCAGAATGCCGACCGATTGTTGCGTCGGCTTGGTCTTGAGTTCGCCCGAAGCGCGCAGGTACGGGATCAGCGTTAAATGCACGAAGCAGGCGTTGTCGCGGCCGTGCTCGTATACGAACTGGCGGAAGGCCTCGAGATAACTTGCGCTTTCAATGTCGCCCGCCGTACCGCCGAGTTCGGACAGCACGATGTCGACGTCAGGCCCGTCGAACTGGCGGATGTGCGACTTGATCTCGTTGGTGATGTGCGGGACGACCTGCACGCAACCGCCCAGATAAGCACCGCGGCGTTCCTTGGTGATCACGTTATGGTAGATGCGGCCGGTCGTCGTGTTGCACTGGCGCGAGAGCGGCGCATTGGTGAAGCGCTCGTAGTGGCCAAGGTCGAGGTCGGTCTCGCCGCCGTCCTGCGTGACGTAGACTTCGCCGTGCTGGAAGGGGTTCATCGTGCCGGCGTCGACGTTGATGTACGGGTCGAATTTCTGGATGCGGACGCGAAGGCCGCGCGATTCAAGCAACATGCCGATGCAGGCTGTGGTCAGGCCCTTGCCAAGCGAGGACACTACGCCGCCGGTGACGAATACGTGTTTGGTCATTTCAAAAGTCCGGTGTCCGGTGTCCGTAGTCCGGAGTCGTTTTCGTGTTTTCTGTGCGGACAATTGATACTAGCGAGCCCCGCCGCAGGCGCAACCGCTGTGGGAAAGTGGGTCGTCGGTCCGCGGCTGCGGTTTGGAAACCGCAGCTACATCAAAAGCTCGTCATGTGCTGCACGGCCTTGACCGCAGGGGCCAGCACCTTCGCCACGAAATCCTCCAGCGTCGTCGGCGTCGTCGATTCCTTGCTGCGCGGGTGCAGCGGCGTGATCAGCCCGCTTTCGAGCCCCCGGTACATCTCAATGAAACTTGCGGCCACATTCGGCGTGGCGCCCATTTCTTCCATCGCCGCCGCGGCCTGGCTCGACTTGATCTGGACATATTGCACGGGCCGGCCCAGTGCCCGCCCGATGATTTCCGTGGCCTCGTTGAAGGTGTAATCGCGCGGGCCAAGCAGCTCGCGCACGTGGTGGCCGTTCCACGACTTGTCGCCAAGCAGCCTGGCCGCAACGTCCGCGATATCCTGCGTGGCGATCATGGGCGTGCGCGTTGACGGCGCGACGGGCATGAAGATCGAACCCATCGCCATGATCGAGGGCGCGAACATCAGGAAGTTCTCCTGGAAGAACGCCGGGCGCAGGTGCGTGACCGCTGCGCCTGTGTCCGCGGCCGCGGCGTCAATCAGCGTCTCGACATCGTGAAGGCCGGAAATCGGGCCGGCGCCGTAGGCCGCCTGCGCGCCGAAACTTGAGAGATTGACCACGCGCGGGATGCCGTTGATGCGCATGGCATTGGCGACGTTGCGGCCAAGGTTTTCCTGCCAGGCCCGGAAGTCGCGCGCGGCGTAGTTGGGCGGCGTAAGCCAGAACAACGCGTCGCTGTCCGCAGTGGCGCGCTCGACGAAACGGATGTCTTCGAGGCTGCCGATGCGGGCGACGGCGCCTTCCCTGAGTTGCGCGGCGACGGAATCCGGGTCGCGGCAAAGTAAAAACAACTCGTGCCGCGTTTGCGCCTGTAATTGTTCGACGATTTTGGAGCCGATGTTTCCGGCCGGGGTCGTGATCGCGATACGCATGGGGCCTCCGCGTGGAGTTGCCCCGGACCCGGTTGACGTCCCTATTGTAGCGAGCGGGCCGCCGCAAATCAGCGCGACGGCCCGCTTTTGTTGGACGATTTACTGCTGGGCCTGGTCCATCCCGGTCTCGGTGCTTGGCAAAGGCAGGCCGGGCTTCATGTGGCTGGGCCCCGGCGCCGATTCACCGCGCTTGGGCTCGGCCGGTAAAGCGCCTCTGCTTTCGCCGCGCCGCGGGTTGTCTTCGCTTACGGGCCGGCGAAGCCGCTCCTGTTCGCGGGCGTTTTCAATGTCGCTCGCGCGTTTGGTTTCGGGCCGCTCGATGTCCTCCTGTGCGGCCTTCTGCGTGTCGCGACTGACGTCGATGCCGGAATCTTCCCGCGCCGCTTCGCGGGACTCTTGCGACTTTTCGGCGGCCTTGCGGCCGGTGTTGGGCGATCTTGAGACTGCCTTCTTGTCACGTTTGTTTTTCTTGTCAGTAGCCATGGTTTTCTCCTTGCCGGATAGTTCGTCAATGCGGCGGGCGGCTGCGCCCGTCGCGGTCTTTTTTGTCGGGGTTTCATCCGCGACTTCTCGGGCGAGCTTATCGCGCGCGAAGTCTTCGAGGTCTGTGGGCGCGGTGACGGCTTCGTCACTGGCAGGCGACGGTCGCATCAGGCCCTTGTCGAGTGCCTGGTACATCTCGACATAGTTTTCGGCGACGTCATGGGAAACGCCGTGTTCTTCCATCGCATGCCTGGCCGCATCGGCCGAGACCTGCTCGAAATGCACGGGCCTGCCGACGGCCTTGCCGATGATCTTCGCCGCCTCCCTGAACGAATACTCACGCGGGCCGACCACTTCCTTCACGTGGCAGCCGCGCCAGGTGTCGTCCAGCAACAGGTCGGCGGCGACATCGGCGATGTCAGCGGTCGAAACCATCGGCGCTCGGGCCTCGGCGCGCACCGGCAGCGCAATCGTGCCGGTTTTGCCGATCTCGGGGGCGAAGACCTCGAAGTTTTCCTGGAAGAACGCCGCACGCAGGTGCGTGAGGTTGCAACCGACGGCCTGGCAGGCGCTTTCGATGATGACCTCGACATCGTGCAGGCCCGCGATGGGGCCCGTACCTTTGTCGAGTTGCGCGCCAATGGCCGAGAGGTTGACGACGCGTTTGATCTTGTTGCGCCGAATGGCCTGGGCGGCGTTGAGCCCGAGCTTCTTCTGGTAGGCGTGGAAGTCTTCGGCCTTGTCGTTGGGCGGTGTCAGCCAAAACAGGGCGTCAACGCCCTGGGTCGCTACCTCGACGAAATGGGGGTCGCGCAGGTCGCCTTTAAACACTTTGGCGCCGTCAGCCACGGCGCCCTCAACTTTATCCGGATGTCTGCACAGCAAAATGACCTGGCATCGTCCATGGTCTAGCAATCGATCGACCAGTTTGCGGCCAATATGGCCTGTCGGTGCTGTAATAGCGATTTTCATGTCTCGTCCTCCAACTCAATATCGCACGTCGCCCTCCCGTAGTGTCCGCTAACTGCATTATAGCGTGATTGATGTTTTCAATCCCACGTTGATTCCGACAAGGCCGAAAAAAGTTTACCGCCCGCGAACGAGCCTCGGCGGCTCGTTTGCGAGCAAATTGGGTACGCAATGACCACCACTAAGGGTTGGCGTGATAACGCTGGATCATGCCGTCGATTTCGGCATCGGTGAGGCCGGCGTCGCGCAGTTTTTGCAACTCGGCATTGTCTACTTCGCCGGCCTGGGCGCGCAGCAGGTTTTCAAAATCCTGCATGAGCTGGCGCTTGCGCGTGTAGCGCTCCATCAACAGGCGCGCGGTCTCGGCGCCTGACGCTCCCGGCTTGGCATAACGCTGGGTCATCTTGTCCAGCGCCTTCTGGTCAAGGGCAGGAAGCTGGGGATTTTCGCCGGTCGACATGGCCACAGTATGGCCACAAATCGGCGCAATAACCAGTGGCCCCCGCATTTTGCGACCGCGGGTTCAGAGGCTCGCCGCAGGAACACGATGTTAAATAACGGGGCCGGCTCTTTCGAACCGGCCCGTCATTACCGCGCGCCCATCAAAGTTATCCGTCCGGCAGCAGCCGCGTGGTGAAGGGGAGGGCCTCTTCACCGACGCGGCGAATTCCGGGGGCAGGGCTGGAGAAGCGCGCGGCCTTGGTATTCGCGCGCTTCTCCACTCCTGGCCTCCCCCAAGAAGCTCTTAAAGCCCCTTCTTGCTCTCCGAGTTTCCGTCGCCTTCGTCCTCAGAACCGAAAACCTGCGTCCAGACTTTGTAGTGCCCAACGCCCAGGACGAACCAACTCGACGACAGGATGTTGCGATGGTGGCCCGAGCTGTGGCACCAGCCGTAATGCGCTTCCTCGGCGGTGCTGTCGACGCCGCCGTGGATGTTCTCGCTGCCGCCGGCGTTGTAGCCCTCGGTGCGCATGCGCGTCCACGGGTCGACGCCCTTGGGCTCGCCGGGGATGTCGTGCGCGATTTCGCCGCCGTTGTTGGTCACCTGGTACTTGCTGTGGTGCTTGGCCGCCCAGAACAACTTGTCGTTGATCTTCAGTGCGTGGCGGCCAAACATGATGCGGTAGCGATTGGTCACCTTGACCTGCGCGCGGCAATCCGCGTCCGCATGGCCGTCGCCGACAGGGAAATCTTCGTTGTAGCGCATGATCTCGGCGTTCATGGCCAGCAACTGCTTGGCCTTGCTGTCGCCCTTGGGCGCGTAGTTCTGGATTGAAAGGGCCTTGCCGACGATCTCACGCAAGTACACCAGGTCTTCCTCGGGTGTCACCGCGTGATACTTGCGGTCGCGGTCAAGCTGGTCCATGCGCTTGACGAGAATCTGGATGCCCTCGACCACCGCGTCAACATCGCCCGTCGCCGTGCCCTTGAAGCTGAGCGGGTCGTCCCAGATTTCGCGCAGCGACGCCACGCGGCTGTCGACCTCGGCCTGGACTTCGGACTTCTTGGGCTCCGGCAGGTACGGGTAGGGATACTTCACGTCATCCATGATGAGCTCGAGCGCATATGCGCGGCGCTTTTCGAGTTCATCCTTGAGCGTGCGCAGCTTGGCGTCGTCCGCCGCCACCATGCCCGAAGCTTCCTCGAGCTTCCTGACCTCGCGCTCGCGGATTTCGTTCATGATCTTGACGCCGGGCTCAATAGCGCGCTCGCCAAGCTTGAGCATCTCGGCAAATGCGGCGTCGGCATCTTCACGCTTGCGTTTGTCCTTGCTGGTGAGGCCCTTTTCGAAGCGCGCCAGCACGTCACGCAGCACTCGGTTGAACGCGCCGCTTTCTTTTTCCTCGGGCGTGACGAAGCGTCCGTCGTATTCGACAAAGCCGCCCTCAGGTATCCGGATTTTGCGCTTGGTGGCGACCAGGTTGTCCAGCGCATCCTTCATCTGGTTATCGCGCTGATAAAGCTCAAAGGCGCGTTTGCTGGCCTCGTCGCCCATGCCGTTGTTGAAGAGGAAAACCACGACGGCGAAGTATTGCGTCGACTGGTTCTTGGGCGTGGCGTCGAACAGCACCAGCATGTCCCTGGCGTCAAGTTTGCTCCAGGCGACCGACTTGGTGTAGGGCACCTCTTCGGGCTTGCCGTCGAGTCCCTTGCTGATACGCACGCCGTTGAGCGTGAGCTTGTCCTTGTCGGCGGACTTGGCCGTGGCGATGTCGCCCTGATAGCTGACTTTGTCGCTGGTGAGTTGCTTCTTGTTGACGGCCTCGATGGTGGCGGCCCGCAGCGCGTCGATCAGTTCCTTTTCACTCTCGTCGCCCTTGGGCAGCAGGGGGTTGGCGCCGGGGAACTTCCCGGGCTTGGGACCCTTCACGCCCTCGAGGATTTTAGGCTTGATCGTGGGGTCCACGACCTCGGGCTGCGTGCCCGCGCGCTTGGCGGTACGAATGTCCTCAAGCTTCATGTCGTGCAGGCCGCGGTCGCCGGGCTTGAAGAACGCGCGGCGCAGCATGTCTTCGACTAGGGTGATCGCGTCTTCGTGCTTCTTTTCGGCGACAAGCTTGTCGGCCTCCGTCCAGGTCCCGGCGATGAATTCCTCGTTGCGCTGCACCAGGCCCGTTTGCGCGTCCTCGGCCTTGCCGCGCAGGCCCTTGGCCACTGCGGCTGCCTTGATTACGCCCTCGATGCCCAGGTGCGCGTTGAGCTTGTCAAGCACGCCAATGGCGGCGCGGAAATCACCCAGGTCTTCCTTGGCCTTGGCTGACGCAAGTTCGGCGTTGACGTAGGTTTCGAGTTCGCGCTCGAGGCGGCTGTTGAGCTGCGCGCGAATTTCGTCGACGCGAGACCCGACCACGCTGCCGCGCTCGCCAAGTTTTTGGCGGAAGCGGTCAAGTTCAGCAAGCTTTTCGGCCGTCGTCGCATCGCCTGAGGCTATGGCGGTGGCATCGCCAATCAGTTTGCGGTCGGCCTCGGTGAGCTCGGCGACGCGTTTGGGCTGCTGGGCGACGGAATTGTTTTCCGGCGCAGTTGAACTGCTGCCTTTGCCCGACGTGACAAACCAGATTACGCCGCCAACCATGGCAAGCGCCACGACAACACCCAGCAGCGCGAGCACCGGCGCGCCCTTGCTCGCATGAAGTTCAGCCTGCGCCGGACGCGGCACCGGCACGCGCGCCGAAATAGGCTGCGCCGTGCGGCCTGACGGGGAGGCCTTGGGGGCAGCGGCGGGTTTGGACGGGCCGATGCCGTGAACTTTGATGACGGTCTGGCCGACGCGAATCTGGTCGCCTTCCTTTAAGAAGGCGAAGTTGACTTTTTCGCCATTGAGGGTCGTGCCATTGGACGAGAGCTGATCGACGACCTTCCAGCCCTCCGCGGTGCGCTCAAGCGTGAACTGCTTGCGCGACGCGCCCTTTTCTTCGAGCGCCAGGTCGTTGGTGTTGCCACGGCCCACCGTAATCACCTGCATGTCTGACGGTGGGACAAACTCGCGGCGTTGATCACCTTGAATGATTTCGAGTTTCATCAGGGCTCCGGCAACTTTGGATACGGCATCGGGGGCAGGTCTAAGTTCAACCTGTAAAGCCTTTTATCCACCCCATATATGGCAGAGGCCGTGCCAGTTTCGTCGCCGCTTGGCGACGGCTTGGTCGTGAGGGCGAATTTGAAACACAGAATCAGCGGCAGAGTTCCTGTGGATAAATTGCGCGTGCGGCAGCGCAAATATGGATGGTTGGTTGCCAGCAAAACACTCGCGGGGTTTTGCAAACCTGCATATCACCAGTGTTATCAACGAAGTGTGCAGTTTTGGCCGCCGTGTAAAAAATGCCCAGCGCGGGCGGCTTCAGCACCTTAAACGAGAAGGGTGGCCATCCCTTTAAACGGGAAGGGCGAGCCGAAGCTCGCCCACTCGTTTCGCTCACGGGCCCTAACCGTCGACGTCCTTGCCGTCACCCATTTTATAGGTGCCCGGTGCGGCGGGGTCCTCAATGTACCAGTACGTCTGCTGACGCCGGATCAGGTCGCGATAGGCTTCGAGGCCGTCACCCAGGCGCTCAAAGCGCACGCGGTAGAGCCAATTCTCGGCGTTCAGGCGCGTGTTGAAGAACGCCTTGTTCACCGGGTCGGGCTGTTTGCCGGGCTCAACGACGGTGTCTTTGTGGCTGGGCAGCGAGGTCGTCTGGGTATCGGGCTTGAGGCCCGCATGGCCAACGTAGCCGCGCAAGCCGCGCACCACGACATTCATGTAGTCCCAATCGCGATCGACATTCTTGAACACGAACACGCCCCACATCTCGGAGATGTAGCGCGTCAGGAAGCGCGGGGCGTCGGCGCCGTCCATGCGGCGGGCGGGGCCATAAGCCTCGGACAAGCGCGTCAGCACCGTCCAGTCGCCTTCGCCGGGCTTGGGCGAATTGTTCTTGTAAACCAGCGGCGGCGGCACCGTCCAGCGGCGATAAACCTGCTTGATGGGGTTGAGGCTGTTGTTGTCGGGCGCGGACTTCTCAACTTCGTTCTCGCCCTCCTTGACCATCTCGCGAGTGAAGTCTTCTTCCTTCATCGGCGTGGCGTTACGCGGGTCGCCGCCAGCGACGATTTCGTCACGCACCTTCTCAAGGTAGGTGAGGATTTTTTCGGTTTCGTTGCTGGGGTTGCTGGCGCGCACCGACACACCCACCGGCAGTTTTTCGTCGCGCAGCGTGTGCTTGGTCGAGTCGTAGCGCTTGTCACCCTCGACATAAATGCCGATCTCCTGCTCTTCCTGCTCTGTTACGATTTCGATGCGGATGTCCTTAAGCGTGTAGGCCTTCCTGTCATCTTCCGACTTCGCGGCGAAAGCTGTTTCGTTAATCCATTCCTGCGTGCCGTCCTCAAGGACGCGGCCGTGATACTTGATGGCCTTGGGGCCCGTGACGTCGCGCTTCTCGACGATCACCTGGCGCAGCGGGCCGATCGGCACGTCGCCCAGAAACTTCATCTTCTCAACCACGCTCTTCTTCAGGCGGTCGCGGTCCATGCCGTATTCGCCCTTGAAGCCGGCGTCGGTTTCGTCGACGGGCTCGTACTCGTACATGTAGACGTACTCGTACTCGTATTCCTTCAGGTAGAGAATCTGGTCGAACTCGTCGCGGACGATCTCACCCTGCTCGTCGGTCAGCGGCACGCGCGAACCGCTGATCGGGTCGCGGTAATCCTCCCAGGCGCCGAACTTGTCGAGCCTGTCGAAGAACGGGATAGCAATGGCGTCGGCCTCGGCACTGCCAAGCGGGGCATAGATGTATTCCTCGCCGGCGTTCAGGCCGTGGCCCTCGGGCAGCGGCGCTTTGCGGTGCGTCGTGAAAGTGCCGTCGGGGTCGCGCATGAAATGGTCAGGCGTGATCTTCTTTGGGTCGTAGCCGCGGCCGGTCGTGAAGTTCTCGACTTTCTTGAGCAGCGGCGCGCCGGTGATCTTGTCGCGGTCGCCGGATTCAACGCCGCGCGTGATGATTTCGGCGGCGAGGTCGTCGGCGTTGCCGATAGCCTTGCCCATCTTGATCTTGGGCAGGCCGACCAACGGGTCATTTGCCGTCAGCGGGCGGTCGGCGATGTTGGTCGGGTTGCCAAAGCGCGCCAGCAGGCCCTTGCCCAGGCGTTTGCTCCAGATGTCCCATTCAGCCTTGGTGACGACGTCGCCGACCTGGTAGGTGACCATGTAGCGTTTGATCGCGCGGCCGAGGTGGTCGACCATCTTGACGGGCTTGCCGGCAACCTTGCCGCCAAACTGCGTCAGGTCGTCGGTCACGTCAACCGAGCCAGCAACGCCCCACAGGCTGACGTTTTCTGTCGCCGTGCGGTAGGTGCTCGCCGCGTTGATGACCTTGCCGTTGATGATGTAGAAATCTTCCACGTGGCCCGGCACCGGGACCTTGGTGTCAAAGCCAAACAGCACCTTGTCAGCCGGCTTGTCGCCGCTTGCCGCACGGTACTGGCGCACATGCGGAATCTGCGCGGGCTTGCCCACCAGCGGGTTGTCGGCCTTGAGCACGCCATATCTGGCCGAGCCCTCCTCGCCTCCGGAGACGCGCGCGTTGAGGTAGCCGGGGTCGTTGGTCTGCAGGATGCGGCCGAAGCGGTCAACGCAGTCGTTGGCGGCGTAACGGCGCTTGGTCAGGTTGCCCCACATCGGGTCGGTGGCTTCTTTGACCACGCGCACGCCTTCAGGCGCCTGTTCGTCGTTGCCGAAATAGCCGGCGAAGCTGTTGTCGTCGTAGACGCCGACAAAACGCTCGAACTCGGCGCGCACCGCGCCTTCGTTGCGCACAACGCGGATGGGCAGGCAGCGCGGGCCGCTGAAATCCGGCGCCTCAAGCTTGTGCACCAGGCCCGCCTGGCGCTGGAAGTCGGACATCGGGTGAACCAGCACCACGCGTTCGTGCATGCCGGCGGAGTTCTGGACCCACTCGTAGAGTTCCTCTTTGATCGCGATCTGCTGCAGCACGTAGGGGTCGCTGACCGGTCGATATGTCTTCTTGATATTGCGCAGCTTTTCGGGAGCGATGCCGTTGGCGGACTCGTCCCACGGCGAGCGGTCGATGTTGCGCGTGTAGGTCACCACGTCCATGTCGATGGTGGTATCGACGGGCACGCCCTCATATTCGTTTTCGTTCTTGGTGGTATCGACGGGCTTGGGATCACGCGCGCCGTCGGGGTTGATGTTCGGCTCTGTGGTCGTGTAGTTGCGGCGGATGTTGTCGTTGATCACGCGGAACAGCACATACCAGTACTCTTCGCTGCTGCCGTCGGGATACTCGATGACAATGCGCTTGGGATCGTAGAGGTCGAGCTTGAGCTGCCACTGGGGGTCGTTGAGGCGGCGTTCGTTTTTCTCGGAGAAGAGTTTGAAGTTCTCGGCGCCGTAGGGATCAGGCGACGAGTTGCCCTGGTTGGGGTGATCGGCGCCCTGGTGCTTTTCACGGCCGCCCGCGTCCTTAAGCTTGCCCAGCGCCGCGGCGTCATCGGCCTCAACTTCGCGCGTGGACTTCTGGGCAAGCGCGACAGTCACGGCCAGCAACATGGACAGAAGACACACCAAAATCCTTGGGGCATAACGCATAGGCGCTCCGGGTGCGCGGCGAAAATGCGCCGCACCAAACGCAAAACGCTCCACGGCCAAAGGCCTGGGACGTAGTCAATTCGATACTGCGGGGGTGGCCTGCAAGTGTAGTGTAAGCCTATATCGCGTCAATACTCCCGCTGTCACGGATAAGTCGCGCGGTGGTCCCAACTTCGCCAAGGCTTCGTCGGCCAGGCTGGCTCGCCGCAGGCTTGTCCGCCATGGCGCGAAGCACCGCTTTGTTCTTGAAGCGACCCGTTTGGCAATAATTTGCCGACAAGGATTGCACGCGTAGCCGCGCCTTCCAGCCGCAGCGACGTGCCCAGACCCTTTATTGGGTAGTGGGTCCGTTTGGCCGAATGCCTTTCGTAGCGCGGGCGTCTCGCCCGCAGTCGCGGGCCAAAGGCCTGCGACGATTGCGGCCAAGATGGCCGCGCTACCCGCAGGCTGGAAGCCTGCATC